>NZ_JBHRWL010000004.1:0-197268 GCF_042647945.1 Streptomyces lusitanus | reverse complement strand
CGCACGGCCGGGGCGCCCCCCATCGTTCCCGCAGGTCACCGGTGATCCGCCGCTCCCGCGGTCCACACCACCTGATGGAGCGAACCCGGAGCCCGAGGGCGTACGCGACCGCCCGGCGCCGCCCCGCACGCGCGGGGAGCGCGGGGCCCGTGCGCCGCCCGCGCGCTCACCAGATCGACTCGACCCACTCCGGGTGGTCGACGAACGGGTTCCTGTTGTGCTGGTACGACTCGAAGATCACGTCGTTGCGGCGCTGCTCGAAGGCGTCCGGCGGGTCCTGCTCGTTCCATTCCTTGAGCACGGCGAGCTTGCCGATGTAGGGCGCGCTGCCGTTGTCCACGCTGTCGTTGGGCTCCAGGTCGGGCCAGCCGTCGGTGCCCTCGTAGCGGACCGCCATGTAGAAGATCATGCGGGCCACGTCGCCCTTGACCGCGTCGCGCGGCTCGAAGGAGTCGGAGTCGGTGAGGCTGCCGCCGCCGTTCGCGACGGCGCTGCCGCCGTTGTCGAAGTCCTTGTTGCCGCGGATGCTGTTGACCTGGACGTCCGACGGGCGCAGGTGGTGGATGTCGGTGCCGGGGCCGGTGGAGGTGCCGAAGTCGCCGTGGGACTTGGCCCAGACGTGCTCGCGGTTCCAGTCGCCGGTGTCGCCGCCGCTGGCGCTCTTGCTGCGGGAGACGCCGGAGTACAGCAGGATCACGTTGCCGCTGTTCGACGGGTCCTCGTCGGTGTCCTTGAGGGCGTCCCAGACGGCCGAGTACGACAGCTTCGTCTGGTCGCTGACGATCGAGTTCAGGGCGAACCTGAGGGCCTCGCCGGTCTTGCCCTCGGCGCCGTCGTAGTAGCCGTCGGGGGCGGCGTAGGCGGCCACCGCGGCCGTCCGGGCGTCGGCGGGCGTGGGGGCGGTGGCGCCGGCCGAGCCGGGGGCCAGGGCGGGGACGGCGAGTCCGGCGAGGACGGCGGCGCTCGCCAGCGCCACCGCCTTCCGGCGGCGTATGCGCACGACAGGCATGTGGGGTGTCCGATCTACGCGGGTTGCACAAGGGAGATACCCGAGAGACTGGCATGCACATGCAGTCAAGCGCGTGGAGGGAACGTGCCGATTGCGTGACGACCGCACGACCGTGCGGGGTCGTGGCGCGTCGGCGGAATTGTTGCGGAGGGATGAAATCCGCTTCCGGCGGCGTTGGTGCCTTGCGGAAGATCAGGACGATCGGAGGACACCGCGTGACAGCGCAACGGGGATGGGCACGACGACTGGCCGCCTACGCGTGGCGGCACCCCAGGGACGTCGTCCTGGCGCTCGGCTCCTCCCTCGCCGGCATGGCCGTGATGGCCCTGGTGCCGCTGATCACGAAGGTGATCATCGACGATGTCATCGGGGACAAGACGCGGGACATGGGCACCTGGGCCGGCCTGCTGATCGCCGCCGCCCTCGCCGTCTACGCCCTCACCTACGTCCGCCGCTACTACGGCGGGCGGCTCGCCCTCGACGTCCAGCACGACCTGCGCACCGAGATGTTCGGGTCGATCGCCCGGCTCGACGGCAGACGCCAGGACGAGCTGTCCACCGGACAGGTCGTCGGCCGCGCCACCAGCGACCTCCAGCTCATCCAGGGCCTGCTCTTCATGCTGCCGATGACCATCGGCAACCTGCTGCTGTTCGTGATCTCCCTGGTGATCATGGCGTCGCTGTCCCTGCCGCTCACCGCGATCGCGCTCGCCGTGGCACCCGCCCTGTGGTGGATCGCCAAGCGCAGCCGCACCCGGCTGCACCCCTCCACCTGGTACGCCCAGGCGCAGGCGGGCGCCGTCGCCGGGGTGGTCGACGGCGCGGTCAGCGGCGTCCGCGTGGTCAAGGGCTTCGGCCAGGAGGACCAGGAGACCGGCAAGCTCCGCGAGGTCGGCCGCCGGCTGTTCGCGGGACGCCTGCGCACCATCAAGCTGAACTCCCGCTACACGCCCGCCCTCCAGTCCGTGCCCGCGCTGGGCCAGGTGGCGATGCTCGCCCTCGGCGGCTGGCTCGCCGTGCGCGGCCACATCACGCTCGGCACCTTCGTCGCCTTCTCCACCTACCTCGCCCAGCTCGTCGGCCCGGTCCGGATGCTCGCCGTCGTCCTCACCGTCGCCCAGCAGGCCCGCGCCGGCACCGAACGCGTCCTCGACCTGATCGACACCGAGCCGTACCTCACCGACGGCACCAAGGACCTGCCCGCCGACGCGCCGGCGACCGTCGAGTTCGACGACGTCGCCTTCGGCTACGACGCGGAGCGGCCGGTCCTCGACGGCCTGTCCTTCGAGATCCGCCCCGGCGAGACCCTCGCCGTGGTCGGCGCCTCGGGCTCCGGCAAGTCCACCGTCTCCCTGCTGCTGCCGCGCTTCTACGACGTCACCCGCGGCGCGGTCCTGGTCGGCGGCCACGACGTGCGCGAGCTGACCACCGCGTCCCTGCGCGCCGCCATCGGCCTGGTCCCGGAGGACTCCTTCCTGTTCTCCGACACCGTGCGCGGCAACATCGCCTACGGCCGCCCCGACGCCACCGACGAGCAGATCCGGGCCGCCGCCCGCGCCGCCCAGGCCGACCGGTTCATCGACGAGCTGCCCGACGGCTACGACACCACCGTCGGCGAGCACGGCCTGACCCTCTCCGGCGGCCAGCGCCAGCGCGTCGCCCTGGCCCGCGCGATCCTCACCGACCCGCGCCTGCTGGTCCTGGACGACGCCACGTCCGCCGTCGACGCCCGCGTCGAGCACGAGATCCACGAGGCGCTGAAGAGCGTCATGCGGGGCCGTACGACCCTGCTGATCGCCCACCGCCGCTCCACCCTCAACCTCGCCGACCGCATCGCCGTCCTCGAGGACGGCCGCCTCGCCGACATCGGCACCCACGAGGAGCTCCAGCGCCGCTCACCGCTGTACCGCAGGCTGCTCACCGACCCCGACGAGCTGGGCGCCGTCTCCCCGGGCCACACCCCGCCCGCCGGACCGCGCGAGGAGGACACCTCCGTCCGCGCCGAGCTGGACGCCGAGTTCGACGCCGAGCGGGGCGTCACCCCCCGGCTGTGGACCGGCGACCGCGAGCCGAGGGACACCGCCCTGGACGGCGCCCCCGCCACCCCGGAGCTGCTCGAGCAGGTCGCCGCGCTGCCCCCGGCCGACGACGTCCCCGACGTCGACGAGGCCCGCGCCGTCCGCCCCGAGGACTCCTACGGCCTGCGCCGCCTGCTGGCAGGCTTCCGCACCCCCCTGCTGATCAGTCTCGGCCTGGTCGCCGTGGACGCCGGCATGGGCCTGCTGCTGCCGATCCTGATCCGGCACGGCATCGACGAGGGCGTCACCCGCACCGCCCAGGGCGCGGTCTGGGCGGCCGCCCTGCTGGGCCTGCTCACCGTGCTCACCCAGTGGGCGGCGCAGACCGGCGAGATCCGGATGACCGGACGCACCGGCGAACGCGTGCTGTACACACTGCGGCTGAAGATCTTCGCCCAGCTCCAGCGGCTCGGCCTCGACTTCTACGAGCGCGAGCTGACCGGCCGGATCATGACCCGGATGACCACGGACGTCGACGCGCTGTCCACGTTCCTCCAGACCGGCCTGGTCACCGCGTTCGTCTCGGTGGTCACCTTCTTCGGCATCATGGTCGCCCTGCTCGCGCTCGACGTCGGACTCGCCCTCGTCGTCTTCGCCACCCTGCCCCTCCTGATCGCCGGCACGTACTTCTTCCGCCGGGCCAGCGTGAAGGCGTACGAGCTGGCGCGGGAGCGGGTGTCGGTGGTCAACGCCGACCTCCAGGAGTCCGTCGCCGGGCTGCGGATCGTGCAGGCCTTCCGCCGCGAGGGCGACGGGGCGCGGCGGTTCGCCGAGCGCAGCGCCGACTACCGCAGCGCGCGCATCCGCGGCCAGTGGCTGATCTCCGTGTACTTCCCGTTCGTGCAGCTGCTGTCCTCGGTCGCCGCGGCGGCGGTGCTCGTGGTCGGCGGCGGCCGGGTGGACGACGGCACGCTCGCCATCGGCTCGCTGGTCGCGTACCTGCTCTACATCGACCTGTTCTTCGCGCCCGTGCAGCAGCTCTCGCAGGTCTTCGACGGCTACCAGCAGGCGACCGTCTCCCTCGGACGGATCCAGGAGCTGCTGCGCGAACCGACCTCCACCCAGCCCCCCGCCGAGCCGCTCCCGGTGACGTCCCTGCGCGGCGAGATCACCTTCGAGGACGTGCACTTCTCCTACGGCGACGGCGAGGAGGCCCTCACCGGCATCGACCTCACCGTCCCCGCCGGGCAGACCGTCGCGTTCGTCGGCGAGACCGGCGCCGGCAAGTCCACCCTGGTCAAGCTGGTCGCCCGGTTCTACGACCCCACCTGCGGGCGGGTCACCGTCGACGGCACCGACCTGCGCGAGATGGACCTGACCGCGTACCGGCACCGGCTCGGCGTCGTACCGCAGGAGGCGTACCTCTTCCCCGGCACCGTCCGCGACGCCATCGCCTACGGCCGCCCCGACGCCACCGACGCCGAGGTGGAGGCCGCCGCCCGCGCGGTCGGCGCGCACGAGATGATCGCCACCCTGGACGGCGGCTACCTCCACGAGGTCGCCGAGCGCGGCCGCAACCTGTCGGCGGGCCAGCGCCAGCTGATCGCACTCGCCCGCGCCGAGCTCGTCGACCCGGACGTGCTGCTGCTCGACGAGGCCACCGCCGCCCTGGACCTCGCCACCGAGGCCCAGGTCAACGCGGCCACCGACCGCCTGGCCGGCCGCCGCACCACGCTGGTCGTGGCCCACCGCCTCACCACCGCCGCCCGCGCCGACCGGGTGGTCGTCATGGACCACGGCCGGGTCGCCGAGGACGGCACCCACGAGGAACTGCTGCGCAAGGGCGGCCGGTACGCCGCGCTGTGGCGGACGTTCGTCGGCGAGGACGTACCCGCGCCGGCCTGATCCGCCCGTGCGCCACCGGCGCACACCGGCTCGCGCAACCGTGCGGCCTACGCCGTGCGTCCGTACACGCGTACGCCGTCGGTTCCGGCGGGCGCGGTACAGGAGGACGACTGTGCGCAGTGGAGCGATACACCGGCGGCTCGCGCCGGTCCTTGCGGTGCTGACCGCGTCGGGGCTGCTCGCCCTGGCCGCACCGGCCCAGGAGGCCGAGGCGGCGGCGCTGTGCCCCGGACGCAAGGTGCGGACCCTGCCGTTCTCCACCGGGTCGGTGCTCGTCTACAAGCGCGGCGGGTACGTCTGCGCCGTCACCATCGCCAAGAAGCAGGGCGTGAAACAGAAGATGGCGGTGAGCGTGCGGGCGCGCGGCGGACGGTCCGTGGTCGACGACGGGCGGTTCGCCTACCACGCGGGCCCGGTGACCGTGCACGCCGGACGCCGCTGCGTCTGGGTCACCGGCCGGGTCGCGGCGGACTCCGTCAGCTCCGGCTGGATCCTGTGCTGACACCCCCTGCGCGTGCGTCGCGCACAGGGTTTTCCCTATGTCCCCTGGTGCGGTGAGGAGTTGGTCGAGTAGCTTCCGGCGCACATCTGTCTCACAGGGGAGTGCGCATGCGCAAGGCGCTCAGATGGCTGCTGGCGCTCACGGTGCTCATAGGCACACTGGGCACGGCCGGGGCGGCCACCGCCGCCGAGCCGGACGCCACCGGCACCACTGACATCAAGGAGAGGCTGCTCGCGATCCCGGGCATGAGCCTCATCGAGGAGAAGCCGTACACCGGGTACCGCTTCTTCGTCCTGAACTACACGCAGCCGGTCGACCACCGCAGGCCCTCCAAGGGCACGTTCCAGCAGCGGATCACCGTGCTGCACAAGGACACCGCGCGGCCCACCGTCTTCTACACCGGCGGCTACAGCGTCTCCACGACGCCCCGGCGCGCCGAGCCGACCCAGATCGTGGACGGCAACCAGGTCTCCCTGGAGTACCGCTTCTTCACCCCGTCCCGGCCCGAGCCGGCCGACTGGAGCAAGCTGGACATCTGGCAGGCCGCCAGCGACCAGCACCGCGTCTTCACCGCGCTGAAGAAGATCTACGGCGAGAACTGGCTCTCCACGGGCGGCTCCAAGGGCGGCATGACCGCCACCTACTACGAGCGCTTCTACCCGCGTGACATGGACGGCGTCGTCGCCTACGTCGCCCCCAACGACGTGGTGAACAAGGAGGACTCGGCCTACGACCGGTTCTTCCGCACCGTCGGCACCGAGGAGTGCCGCGACCGGCTCAACGGCGTGCAGCGCGAGGCGCTGGTGCGCCGGGCCCCGCTGGAGAAGAAGTACGCCGCCTACGCCGCCGAGAACGGCTACACCTTCGACACCATCGGCAGCCTGGACCGCGCCTACGAGGCGGTCGTCCTGGACTACGTGTGGGGCTTCTGGCAGTACAGCACCCTCGCCGACTGCCAGGACATCCCGGCGGACGCGAAGAACGCCACCGACGACGAGATCTGGACCTCGGTCGACACGATCTCCGGCTTCTCGTTCTACACGGACCAGGGCCTGGACCCGTACACGCCGTACTACTACCAGGCCGGCACCCAGATGGGCGCGCCGACCATCCACTTCCCGCACATCGAGAAGAAGTACGTCCGCTACGGCTACCAGCCGCCGCGCAACTTCGTGCCGCGCTCCATCGACATGAAGTTCCAGCCGTACGTCATGCGGGACGTCGACACCTGGGTCCGCCACAACGCCCGGCACATGCTGTTCGTGTACGGCGAGAACGACCCGTGGGGCGCCGAGCCGTTCCGCCTCGGCAGGGGCGCGCGCGACTCCTACGTGTTCACCGCGCCCGGCATGAACCACGGCGCGAACGTGGCCGGCCTGGTCGAGAAGGAGAAGGCGCTGGCCACGGCCCGCATCCTGGACTGGGCGGGCGTCGCCCCGACCGCCGTCCAGGCGAACCCGGCGGCGGCCAGGCCGCTGGCGACGTTCGACGCCAAGCTCGACAAGCGGGACGCCGAACTCCGGCACGCGCTGCGTCCGTGAGGCGGGGCGGGGTCACACCGGGACGGCGCAGCCGACCGGCGCGGCCCCGCCCAGCCGGACGTAGAGGGCCGTGGACGCCGGGCAACCGGTCCGGGCGTCCACGGCCTTCGTCACCTTGAACTCCGGTTCCTCGGGCCCGCTTCCGTCGCAGGCGGTCTCCCGCACCCGGCCGCCGTCGAGGGCGTACACGCAGTCGCCGACGACGGTGCGCGGTCCGCCCCCGCCGCCCGGGTCGCCCGGGTGCGGCGGCTGGAGATTGCGCATGCAGGCGTAGCCCTGCGGCACCATCCCGTCGCCGTCCTCGTCGGCGGCCGGCCGCTGCTCGCTGATGTGCAGCACGAAGTCGGTGGCCGGCGGGCAGGGCGGACCGTCGCGCGCGGTGCCGTCGTGCCGGGCCGTCACCCGGGCCGCCGCCCGCTCGCCCGCGCAGGACACCTCGGTGAAGCTGG
The DNA here is from genome assembly GCF_042647945.1 of Streptomyces lusitanus. NCBI lineage: Bacteria > Bacillati > Actinomycetota > Actinomycetes > Kitasatosporales > Streptomycetaceae > Streptomyces > Streptomyces lusitanus. Next base: position 189,844 of record NZ_JBHRWL010000004.1, on the reverse strand, counting down.
TGCGCCCGAAGGAACTGCACTCGCCGACGTCCAGGAACACCGCCCCGTACCCCGACGGCCGCACCGGCGACGCCACCGCCGCCGTCCCGCCCGCCCCGTCCGGCGGCGCGTCCCGGCACCCGGCGAGCAGCACCACCCCCGCCAGGGCCGCCCCCACGGCCCTGGGCCCCCGTCCGCGCACCCGCATCGCCGTCCCCCCGGAAGATCCCCGGCTCCAGCGTGACCGCCCGCCGCCCGGACACGCCAGACAAGTGGGGTCGTTTGCGCATATGGGGTGCGACGGGTCGGCCGGGTGACGTAGGGGGGTTACGCCCGGCCGGGGAGACGCCGTGACCGCGCCCGACCAGGACGCCTCGTCCGGACCGTCCACGCTGCACGGTCCGGACGAGGCGTCACCGTGTCAGTACGTCAGCCCGTGCCCCACCGGGTACAGCACCGCCGTCGGGTCGTCGGCGCGCTGCACCGGGACCGGGAGCGTGCCGCGCGGGCGGACCTTCCCGGCGATCACGCGGGCCGCCGCGCGCAGTTCGACGTCGGTCCAGGAGTACGACGCCAGATACGCGCGGACACCGGGCAGATGGGCCACGTCGTACGGGTTGCGGATGGCCACCGCGACGACCGGCTTCCCGGTCGCCAGCAGCTGCTCGACGAGCGTCTTCTGGCTGCTGGAGGCGGTGACGTTGTACGTCCCGACGACCACCGCGTCCGCGTCCGCCGCGGCGGCCACGGCCTTGGCGACGGTCGCCGCGGAGGGCGCCGTGCCGGTGGACAGGGCGGTCGCGGTGAAGCCCAGCTCGGTCAGGGCGTCCGCGAGCGTCCCGGTGGGCGGGCCCGTGGTGCCGGACGGGGACGCCGGGTCGGCGCCGACCACCAGCACCTTGGGCGTGCGGCGGCGGGACAGCGGCAGCAGGCCGCCCTCGTTGATCAGCAGGGTGGTGCCGTGCTCGGCGATCCGGTCGGCGGCGGCCAGGTGCGACCGGGTGCCGACCACCCGGTCCACGCCCGCGTGGCTGACGTAGGGGTCGTCGAAGAGGCCCAGGCGGGCCTTCAGACGCAGCACGCGCAGGATCGATTCGTCGAGGCGGGCCTCCGTCAGCTCCCCGTCCCGCACGGCCTGGAGGACCGCGTTCCACGCGACGTCCAGGGACGGCGGGTTGAGCAGCTGGTCCACGCCCGCCTTCAGCGCCAGCACCGGCACCCGGTCGTCGCCGTACTTGGTGCGCACGCCCTCCATGCCGAGGGAGTCGGTCACCACGACGCCGTCGTAGCCGAGCTCCTCGCGCAGGATGCCGGTGAGGATCGGGTGGGACAGCGTGGCCGGGTCCTCGGCGCCGTCGAGCGCCGGGACGACGATGTGCGCGGTCATGATCGAGTCGATGCCCGCGGCGATCGCCGCCCGGAACGGCGGAGCGTCCAGCTCCTCCCACTGCTCGCGCGTGTGGTGGATCGTGGGCAGGTCCTCGTGGCTGTCCGTGGTCGTGTCGCCGTGGCCCGGGAAGTGCTTGGCGGTGGCCGCCACGCCGGACGACTCGTACCCCCGCACCTCCGCCGCGACCATCCCGGCGACCGCGTCCGGGTCGGCGCCCAAGGAGCGCACGCCGATGACGGGGTTGGCCGGGTTGACGTTCACGTCGGCCACGGGGGAGTAGTTCTGACGGATGCCCAGGGCGCGCAGCTCACGGCCCGCGACCCGGCCCAGGTTGCGCGCGTCGGACCGGGAGCCGCCCGCGCCGACGCTCATCGCGCCCGGCAGCAGCGTCGCGGGCTCGCCCACGCGGGCCACGATGCCGTGCTCCTGGTCGGTCGAGATCAGCACGGGCAGCCCGCGCGGCAGCCCGAGGGACGCCTTCTGGATGCCGTTGGACAGATCGGCGATCTGGTGCGGGTCGCGGGTGTTGTGCGCCCAGGCGAAGTAGATGATGCCGCCGACCCGGTACTTGGCGACCAGCTCGGCGGCCGTGCGCACCCCGATCTCGGACAGGTTGGCGTCGATGTCGGCCTGGTCCGGGTCGGTGGCGGAGTGGCCGTAGACCCGCATCACGAAGAGCTGGCCGACCTTCTCCTCCAGCGTCATCCGGGAGACGAGGGCGCGCAGCTTGCGGTCGTCGGGGCGGTGCGCGCCGGTGGCCGCGTGGACCGTGCCGCCGGCCGCCAGCACGGAGGTGACGCCCGCCGTGGCGGCGAGGACGGTACGTCTGGAGGGACGGGCGGTGCTTGCCGTGGATCCGGGGCTGCTGTCGGGCACGTGCGCTCCTTTGGGAGGTGATCCGCGGGGGACCGGGGATCCGCTGAAGGAAACTGCCAGGAGGTCACCAATATCCGGGAAGTTTCTGCCAGTCAAGGGCATGGGCAGCATCCGGAGGGGGCCGCCGCCGGCGCGGCGGGAGGGGGCGGCGCCGACGGCGGCGGGCCGCCGGCCGGGACGCGGCGCCGAGGGGGGACGGCGGCCGCGGCCGGCGCGGGGAGCCGGCACGGTGAGGTGCGTTCCCGGAGGGTCACCCGGCAGCCCGCACCTGGGACGTGCGGGGGCGGCGGCGGGTTCCCCTCTTGGGGGTGCTCGCCGGGGGCAGTGCGTGCGGGTGCTGTGCGTGCGGCTGCCGCGCGTGAGGGTGCTGTACGACCGTCCGGTCTCAGCGGGGGTCGTGCGCCGAGACCGCCGGCCAGTGGGCGACCAGGGTGCGGACCGTCTCCGCGATCGCCGGCCGGCGCGCCGCGCCCGTGCGCCACAGCGCGTACAGCCGCCGTACGGGCATCGGGTCGAGCGGCACCTCGACGACCCCGTCGGGCAGCGGACCGCGCCCCAGCCGGGGGATCAGGGCGATGCCGAGACCGGCCGCGACCAGGGCGACCAGGGTCGGGTTCTCGTCGGCCGTGTGCACGATCGCCGGCTCGTGCCCGGCCGCCCGCAGGGTGCGTACCAACCACTCGTGGCAGACGCGCCCCGGCGGCTGGCAGATCCACCGCTCCCCGGCCAGCTCCTCCCGCCGCACGCCCTTCCGCCCCGCGAACCGGTGGCCCTGCGGCACCAGCAGATCGCACAGGTCGTTCCCGATGACCGTCTGCTCCACGTTCGCCGGGGCGGGCAGCGGCGCGATGTCCCAGTCGTGCGCGACCACCAGGTCGACCGCGCCCTTGGCGACGAGGTCCACGGACAGATGCGGGTCCACCTCGGTCAGCCGGGTGTCCAGCGCGGGATGGCGGCGGGCCAGGTCGGCCAGCACCGGCGGCATCAGCCCGCGCGCGGCCGACGCGAACGCGGCGACGGTCAGCCGCCCGGACGGCACCCCGCGCCGCTCCTCCAGCTCCGTCTCCGCGCGCTCCACGATGGCGATCAGCTCGCGCGCGGCGCGCACCAGTTGATGCGCCTCGTCGGTGAGCCGCACGCCCCGCCCCTCGCGCTCCAGCAGCACGGTCCGCGTCTCCCGCTCCAGCTTGGCGATCTGCTGGGAGACGGCGGACGAGGTGTAGCCGAGGGCGGAGGCGGCGGCGCCGACGGTGCCGTGCACGGAGACGGCGTGCAGGGCGCGCAGACGCTGGAGGTCGAGCATGACCGCTCCTGTCATCGGTGAGCGATGCTCATCGGTGAGTGATGCTTCATCGGTTAGCGATGCTTCATCCAACCATGCAGTAATCGTCGCTGGTGCTGAAGTGTCGTCCCCGGTGATGCTCGACGCATGCGACCCGCACATGTCCTTCTCGCCGTCCTCGTCGCCGCCGTGTGGGGAGTGAACTTCACGGTCATCGAGGTCGGCCTCGACCACTTCCCGCCGCTGCTCTTCTCCGCCCTGCGCTTCCTGGTCGCGGCCCTGCCCGCGGTGTTCCTCGTAGGCCCGCCGAAGGTCGCGTGGAAGTGGATCGTGGGGGTCGGACTGGCCCTGGGGGTGGCCAAGTTCGGCCTGCTGTTCATCGGCATGGACGTCGGCATGCCGGGCGGCCTGTCCTCCCTGGTGCTCCAGATCCAGGCGGTGTTCACGGCCCTGTTCGCCGTGGTGCTCCTCGGGGAGCGTCCGACGCGCGTCCGGGTGGCGGGCATGGCGGTGGCGCTGGCCGGCATCGGGGTGGCCGCGGCCGACGAGGGCGCCTCGGGCCCGCTGACCGGCTTCGCCCTGGTCGTCGCGGCGGCGGCCTGCTGGGGCGTCTCCAACATCCTCACCCGCAAGGCGTCGCCCCCCGACGCCCTCAATTTCATGATCTGGGTCAGCACGGTCCCGGTGCTCCCGCTGCTCGCCCTCTCCCTGCTGCTGGAGGGCTGGTCGGCGGACCTCGCGGCCCTGCGCTCCCTCGACTGGGCGGGCGCGGGCACGGTGCTCTACGTCGCGTGGGGCGCGACGGTCTTCGGCTTCGGCGCCTGGGGCTGGCTGCTCCGCCGCCACCCGGCGTCCACGGTGGCCCCGTTCTCCCTCCTGGTCCCGGTCTTCGGGATGACGTCGGCGGCCCTGTTCCTGGGCGAATCCGTCACGCCGCTGCGGTGGTGCGCGGCGGCGCTGCTGGTGGGAGGGGTGGCTTTGACGTCGGTCACGCCGCGGCGCCCCTCGGCGGTGCCCATCACCGAGTCCGCACGGCTCCCCGGGTCCCGCTCCGAGGGCTCCCGGGCCGGGTGAGCCTGCGCGGGGGTCGCGGGCCGGGCCCCCGCGCGTGACGCCGCCCCGGCCGGCCGTCCCCGCCGACGGCGTGGGACCTGGGGGGAAAGGGTGGTGGGGGCCGGCGACGGTCACAGGCTGACCGTCCCGGTCCGCTGCGGCGTCGGTCAGGGCGATTCCGGGACGGGGACACCGGCGCGCAGCTGGGGCGTGCCGGCGGCGACCCAGACCACCGCGAGCAGGCACAGCAGCCCGCCCGTCACCAGAGCCGTCGCACCGGAGGTCGCGCCCGCCACCAGTCCCGCCCGCATGTTGCCGAGGTGCGGACCGGCCTGTCCGACGATCTGCTCGGCGGCGGTGACCCGGCCCAGCAGGGCGTCGGGTGTACGGGTCTGCACGATCGTGGTGCGTGAGAGCACCGACAGGGCGTCGGCCGCCCCGGCGACCACCAGCAGGCCGAGGCCCGCCCAGGGGCTGCGCATCAAGCCGAACGCGGCCAGCGCGGCCCCCCAGACGCCGGCGCCGCACAGCATCACCAGGCCCGGACGGCCCAGGTGGGTCACCGTCCCGGACAGCGCCGACGCCGCGACCCCACCGATCGCGACGGCCGACATGAACAGTCCCAGCGTGCGCGGGTCACCGCCGAACCGCTCCTCGTTGATCAGCGGGAAGAGGCCGGCCGGCATGGACAGCACGGTGGCGGCCAGGTCGGTGACCAGCGCGCCCCGCACCACCCGGTGGCCGGCCAGGAAGCGCAGCCCGTCCAGCACGCCGTGCAGCCCGGCCCGTGACGGCTCCCCCTCGGGCGGCAGCGCGGGCAGACCGAACGCACCGTGGAAGGCGACGAGGAAGCTCAGCGCGTCCAGCAGGTAGCAGACGCCCAGGCCGAACCAGCCGAGCATCAGCCCGCCGAGCGCCGGGCCGATCAGCATCATCGACTGGGCGGTGACCTGGTAGAGGGCCAGCCCTGACGCCACCTGCTCCTTGGGCAGCACCCGGGGCACGAACACACCGGCCGCGGGACCGCCCACCGCCGCGCAGGCGGACTGGGCGGCCACCAGAGCCAGCACCCCGGCCACCGGCACGTGTCCGGTGAATGCCTGCAGCGCCAGCAGCAACGAGCACACCGCCTGGCCGACCGTCGCGGCCAGGTAGATCCGGCGCCGGTCGCCCCGGTCCACCCACGCCCCGGCGAACAGGCCGAAGCACACGAGCGGCACGGCCTGTGCGAGACCCACCGCCCCGCTCCAGGCCGCGCTGTGCGTCATCTCCCAGACCTGGTACATGACGGTGACCATGGTCATGAAGCTGCCGAGGACGGACACCGTCCGGCCGATCAGCAGACGCCGGAAGACGCGTGAGGCACGCAGCGGACGCACGTCGATGAACGCGCGGGACACACTCACGAGGGCATGACAGGGCGGCGGCGGACGGGCTGAGGCACGGCGGGGACCTTATCCGCCCGCCCACAACACGGGCGAGTCGTTTTTCCCCGCCCCTCCACGGGGACGCCGGTGCCGGGCCGCTCGCGCCCTTCAGGCCGATTCGTTCAGCAGGCGCGACAAGTGCTCACGGCCGGGGGCGAGGAGCCCGGGCAGGGGTGCCGCGTCGGCGTACCACCGCGCCTCGTACTCCCAGCACAGCCACCCGTCCCACCCGTTCCGCGACAGCACCTCGACGACGTCGGTCAACGGCAGCACCCCCGCCCCCAGCCCGACGGGCGTCGTGTCGTCCGCCGAGGCGATGTCCTTGACCTGCACGTACCCCAGGTGCGGCGACAACGCCGCGAAGCTCTCCACCGGCTGCTCGCCACCCAGCCACGTGTGCATCACGTCCCACAGCGCCCCCACCTGCCGGTGCCCGACCAACCCCAGCACCCGCATGGCATCCGCACCGGTGCGGTGCGAGTCGTGCGTCTCCAGCAGAATCCGTACGCCCCGGTCCGCCGCGTACTCCGCCGCCGTCCCCAGCCGCCGCGCGGCCGTCGCGTCGGCCTCCTCCGCGCTCTGCTCGTCACCGCCGCCGGGAAACACCCGTACGTACGGCGCGCCGATGTCCCGCGCGAGATCGATCAGCGCGCGGACCTCCGCGAGGACGGGTTCGTCGTCGCCGGGCGCGGCGACCCGCGCGTACCCGGCGACCCCGAGGACGTCGAGCCCGGCCGCCTTGAACGCGGCGGCCACGTCGGCCCGCTGCTCGGCGGTGAGACCCGTGTGCACGGGCTCCTCGGGGTGGGCGCGCAGCTCGACGCCGTGATAGCCGTGCGCGGTCGCCAGGGCCGTCACCTCGGAGAGGGGGAGACCGGGGACACCGAGGGTGGAGAACGCCAGTTTCATGGATACGGGACTACCCCCGACCCCGGGACCCGACTCCTCCCCGTCACTCCGGTGCCGCACAGGGCGTGTCTCGGTGGTTCCTCGGGTGCGGGCCGGTGGGGGCTGGGCGCGCAGTTCCCCGCGGCCCTTCAGGGGGTCACCCCCAGCCCCTCCTGGGAATCAGGCCCGCGGCCCCGCCGTGGACCCCCGCACCATCAACTCCCCCCGCACCGACGCGATCCCGCCCGGCGGCGGCTCCTCGCGGCCCATCGCGATCCGTCCCGCCCGCGCCCCCGCCTCCGTCAGCGGCAGCCTGACCGTCGTCAGCGCCGGCACCGCGTCGATGCTGAACGGCAGGTCGTCGAAGCCGGCCACCGACACGTCGTCCGGGATGCGCAGTCCCGACTCGCGCAGCGCCGCGCACGCGCCCAGGGCGACGGAGTCGTTCGCCGCGACCACGGCGGTCAACGACGGGTCGCGGCGCAGGAGTTCGAGCGTGGCCTCGTAGCCGGACCGCCGGTCGTAGCGGCCGTGGACCGTCCACCGCGGGTCCTCCTCGATGCCGTGCGCGGCCAGCGCGGCCCGGTGGCCCTCCAGGCGGTGCCGGGTCGTGGTGCGCTCCTCGGGGCCCGCGATGTACCCCAGCCGGCGGTGCCCGAGCCGGATCAGGTGCTCGGTGAGTTCCTGCCCGCCGCCCCGGTTGTCGAAGGTCAGGGCGATCGCCCCGGTCTCCGGCGCCTGCGGCCGCCCGCACAGCACCACCCGCGTCCCGGCGTCCGTCAGCTTCCGCACCTTGGCGTCCATCGCGGCCTTGTGCTGCGCGTCCTCGATGGCCCCGCCGGTCAGCACCACCGCCGCGGCGCGCTGCCGCTGGAGCAGGGTGAGGTAGGTCAGTTCGCGCTCGGGGGAGCCCCCGGTGTTGCAGACGACGGCGAGTCTCTCCCCGCCGGCGCGCCCGCCCGGACCGCCGATCTCCGACTGGATGGCGCTCGCCATGATCCCGAAGAACGGGTCGGCGATGTCGTTGACCAGGATGCCGACCAGGTCGGAGGTGGCGGCGGCGAGGGCGCTGGCGGGGCCGTTGAGGACGTAGTCGAGCTCGTCCACGGCCTTGAGCACCCGCTCGCGGGTGGACGCGGCCACGGGATAGTTCCCGTTCAGCACACGCGACACCGTCGCGGGGGAGACCTGCGCGCGCGCCGCCACGTCCGCCAGGGTCACCGTCATGTCTCGTCCTCCGCCTCGCCGCCGTGCCGTCCGCCCCGTGTCGTACGCCGTCGTACACACCCACGCCCACACCGGTGGTTCCGACCAGACCTTAAGGCCAATCCGTGCCGTTGTTCGCCCCCTCGAACAAGCCGGGGCCGGCAGTGGTCTTGTCCACACGTCGTCCAAGGGCTAGCTTCGGACACGTAGAAAGCGCTTGCTGTCACGTTCACCAGTCCCGCCGCCCCTCCAGGGGCGCGTGGGGCGGGTGCGGTGCACGCGGCGCGCGGAACCCGCGTACGAAGGGAACGACGTGACACGCAAGACGGTGCGTATCGCCATGAACGGTGTGACCGGACGCATGGGCTACCGCCAGCACCTCGTCCGCTCCATCCTGGCCCTGCGTGAGCAGGGCGGCCTCGACCTCGGCGACGGCACCGTGCTGTGGCCCGAGCCGGTGCTGGTCGGCCGCCGCGAGCACGCGCTGAAGGCGCTGGCCGAACGGCACGGACTCGAGCACATCTCCACGGACCTGGACGCCGTCCTCGCCGACGACGGCGTCGACGTCTATTTCGACGCACAGGTGACCTCCGCCCGCGAGGAGGCGATCAGGAAGGCGATCGCCGCCGGCAAGCACGTCTACACCGAGAAGCCCACCGCCACCGGCCTCGACGGCGCCCTGGAACTGGCCCGCCTGGCGAACGCGGCCGGCGTCCGGCACGGCGTCGTTCAGGACAAGCTCTTCCTCCCCGGCCTGCTCAAGCTGAAGCGCCTCGTCGACGGCGGCTTCTTCGGCCGGATCCTGTCCGTGCGCGGCGAGTTCGGCTACTGGGTCTTCGAGGGCGACTGGCAGGAGGCGCAGCGCCCGTCCTGGAACTACCGCAGCGAGGACGGCGGCGGCATCGTCGTCGACATGTTCCCGCACTGGGAGTACGTGCTGCACGAGCTGTTCGGCCGCGTGACGTCCGTGCAGGCCCTCACCGCCACCCACGTCCCGCAGCGCTGGGACGAAAGCGGCAAGCCCTACGACGCCACCGCCGACGACGCCGCCTACGGCATCTTCGAGCTGGAGGGCGGCGCGATCGCCCAGATCAACTCCTCCTGGGCGGTGCGCGTCCACCGCGACGAGCTGGTGGAGTTCCAGGTCGACGGCACCGAGGGCTCGGCCGTCGCGGGCCTGCGCACCTGCCGCGTCCAGCACCGCTCCGCCACCCCCAAGCCCGTCTGGAACCCGGACGTTCCCGCCACCGAGGTGTTCCGCGACCAGTGGCAGGAGGTCCCGGACAACGGCACGTTCGACAACGGCTTCAAGGCCCAGTGGGAGCTGTTCCTGCGTCACGTCTACGCCGACGCCCCCTACCACTGGGACCTGCTGGCCGGCGCCCGCGGCGTCCAGCTCGCCGAACTGGGCCTGAGGTCCTCCGCCGAGGGCCGCCGCCTCGACGTCCCGGAGATCGCCCTGTGACCCTCCGCCTCCCCGACGCGCACGGCGCCCTGCGCGCCTACGAACCCCGCACCGAGCCCCTCGCGCTCACCCCCGGCGCCTCCTTCACCTCCCGTACGGTCTTCTCGGCCGCGCACGTCGTCGCCGACCCGTACGCGGACGTCTCCCCCGACTCACCGGCCGCCGTCGACTGGGACGCCACCCTCGCCTTCCGCCGCCACCTGTGGGCGCACGGTCTCGGCGTCGCCGAGGCGATGGACACCGCGCAGCGCGGCATGGGCCTGGACTGGGCGGGCGCGGCCGAACTGATCCGCCGCTCCGCCGCCGAGGCGAAGGCCGTCGGCGGCCGCATCGCCTGCGGCGTCGGCACCGACCAGCTCCCCGACACCCCCGTGACCCTCTCCGAGGTCCGCGCGGCCTACGAGGAACAGCTCGCGGTCGTCGAGGAGTCGGGCGCGCAGGCCATCCTCATGGCCTCCCGGGCCCTCGCCGCCACGGCCCGCGGCCCCGAGGACTACCTGGAGACCTACGGCCACCTGCTCCGCCAGGCCGCGGAACCGGTGATCCTCCACTGGCTCGGCCCCATGTTCGACCCGGCGCTGGAGGGCTACTGGGGCTCAACCGACCTGGACGCGGCGACGGACACGTTCCTCGACGTGATCGCCGCCCACCCCGACAAGGTCGACGGCATCAAGGTCTCCCTGCTCGACGCCCGGCGCGAGGTCGCCCTGCGCCGCCGCCTCCCGCAGGGCGTGCGCTGCTACACCGGCGACGACTTCCACTACCCCGAGCTGATCGCGGGCGACGAGCACGGCTTCAGCCACGCCCTGCTCGGCATCTTCGACCCGCTCGGCCCGCTGGCCGCGGAGGCGGTCCGCGTCCTCGACACCGGGAACACGAACGGCTTCCGCGCCCTCCTCGACCCCACTGTCGACCTCTCCCGCCACCTCTTCCAGACCCCCACCCGCTACTACAAGACGGGCGTGGTCCTCCTCGCCTGGCTGGCCGGCCACCAGAGCCACTTCACGATGGTCGGCGGCCTCCAGTCCGCCCGCTCCCTGCCCCACCTGGCCCGCGCCTACGAACTCGCCGACCGCCTCGGCCTGTTCCCCGACCCGAAGCTGGCCGAGGACCGGATGAGGACCCTGCTGCACCTGTACGGAGTGACCCCGTGAGCGACCTCGACCTGACCCGCTTCAGCATCAACCAGATGACCGTCAAGCAGCTCACGCTCCCCGAACTGGCCGCCGCCTGCCGCGACCTGGGCGTCCCCGCGGTCGGCCTGTGGCGCGCGCCGGTCCAGGAGTACGGCGTGGAGGCGGCCGCCCGGCTCGTACGGGACGCGGGCCTGACGGTGACGACGCTGTGCCGGGGCGGCTTCCTCACCGCGACCGACCCGGACGGGCGTGCGGCGGCCCTCGCCGACAACCGCCGCGCCGTCGACGAGGCGGCCACGCTCGGCACGGACACCCTGGTCCTGGTCTCCGGCGGCCTCCCGCCCGGCGCGAAGGACCTGCGGGCGGCCCGCGAACGCATCGCGGACGCGCTCACGGAACTCGCCCCCTACGCCGAGGACCACGGGGTGAAGCTGGCGATCGAGCCGCTGCACCCGATGTTCGCCTCGGACCGCTGCGTGGTCTCCACGCTCACCCAGGCCCTGGACCTCGCCGAACGCTTCCCGGCGCACCAGGTCGGCGTCACGGTGGACACGTACCACATCTGGTGGGACGACACGGCCCCCGAGGCGATCGCCCGCGCCGGCGCCCAGAACCGCATCCACACCTTCCAGCTCGCCGACTGGATCACCCCGCTCCCCGAGGGTGTCCTCAACGGCCGCGGCCAGCTCGGCGACGGCACGATCGACCTGCGGGAGTGGCAGGGTCATGTGGAGGCGGCCGGCTACACCGGCCCCGTCGAGGTCGAACTCTTCAACGAGACCCTGTGGGCACGCGACGGCCGTGAACTCCTGGCGGAGACGGCACGGCGGTGGGCGGAGAACGTGGAGGTGTGAGGGGGCGCCTCGCCGGAAGGGGTGCGTGCGGGGCGCGCCGTCGTGGTCATCCGTCCATGGCCGACCCAGGCACTCCGGCCCGGAGGTGGGCGGACAGGTGGCGCAGAGTCACCAGTGCGCCGGGGTCCGAGCCGTCACCCAGCGGGTAGTGCAGGGCGGGTGAGGAGGCGGGGCCCAGAGGAACGGGACGAATGCCGATGGGCGGGCGGCGGGCGTGGGTGAGTCCGATGTCCCGCACGTCCCGTGCGCCGAGAGTGAAGGCGACGGGGACGGGCGGGGCCTGGAGGACAGGTGGGGTGGTGAGGTCGCGGGACGCCCGCCGTACGGAAACGAGCAGCGTCGTCAGACCGTGTCGCGTGACGAGGGCCTCGGCGAGCGGCGCGATCGCGTCCAGAGGCGGTTCCTCGTCCTTGCCGTAGCCGATGTGCAGGGTCACGTCCTGTTCGACTCCGGCGGTCGTGCGGGTGACCCGGATCCAGCCCAGCGCGGGACGGCCGGGACGGCCCGTCACGAGAAGGTGGGTCGGCTCGGGAGCCCGGCCGCGGGCCAGGTCGGTGAGACGGCCCGGTGACCAGGGCAGGTTGACGGGCTCCGCGGTTCCCCACCCGGCAGGCGGGGATCCGGTGAGCGTGCGCCAGGCGGCTTCGACGCCTTCACCCAGGACGACGTCCTCGTTCGCGGGGACGGCCGTGCGGAAGGCCACCACGAGTTGCCGCTCGTCCGTCGGGGAGGTCCGTGTGAAGGCATCCGCGACCGTGGAGGTGCCGTCCGCGGAGAGAGCGGGTGCGAACGTGCCGTTCTGCCAGCGCAGCACCGCCCCTGACAGGCCGTCGTAGTAGCCCTGGTCCGCGTCCTGCACGACCCAGCGGTTCGGGACGTGGAGGAGGGTCGCGCGGGCCGCTGCGCTGACCCGTACGTGCGGAGGGGTGACGATCTGGAGGGCGCGGTCCGACCGGGCGGTGCCCCGGAGTACGTCGGAGAGCCAGGTGGAAAGGGCCAGAACGGGGCGGTCGGCGAGGACGACGGACGTGCTCCCGGTCAGGACGTCCACAACCGGCTGTCCGTCGTCCGGCGCCGCGGTGGCGGGCACCTCCACGACCTCGGTACGAGCGGCCTGCTCGGGCCATGTGCTGCCGCCCAGGAGCAGCGCGAGGCGTCCGCACACGGACTCCGCGAGAGGCCCTGCCTGGGGGACGGCACCGGACGCCCGGACCTCGGTCCACCAGAACGGCACCGGCACGTCCCGCCCCAGCAGGCGTTCCGCCTCCCCCGCGACCTGGACCAGCAGAGGCGCCTCGACCGACACGAGGGGCCTGCCGTCGGGGGAGCACAGACGCAGCACGCCGCCCTCCGCGTCCGCCGTCACGGTCGTCTGCGGTCCGCCCGCGTAGAGACCCGCGAGAAGAGACCAGGCGTTCGGCATCTTCGAGGTGAGGGCGATCACGTCCTTGGTCACGGCGTCTCCTCCCCGGCTCCGGTCAGAGCCGTCTGGATGAGCTGATGGCGGCGGCCGCGGCGGACCAGGGTGCCGCGGCCGGGCGGTTGCTGCGTGGCGTACAGGCCGGGGAAGAGCTGGCCTTCGGACCGGTCCCCGGTCATCACCAGAGCGGTGCCGCCTGTCTCCCGCAAGGTGGTGAGCAGCGGCTCGTACAGCGCGCGGGAGGCACCCGCGGCGCGCCGGGTCAGGACGAAGTGCAGCCCTATGTCCTGGGCGGAGGAGACGTAGGGCAGGAAGGGGGAGAGCGGCTGCTGTCCCGCGGTGGTGAGGATGTCGTAGTCGTCGACGAGGATCACGATCCGGGGTCCCTGAAAGGCGGGCTCGTCCGTCTCGGGGGCGTCCGGGTCGGCGGTCTCCGGCATCCGCTTCTGCAGTTCACCGGCGATGCCGGTGGAAAGCGCCGCGGCCAGCGTGGCGTTGTGGGCGTAGCCGCCCCGGTAGGGCTCGGGGACGACTCCGCGCAGTCCGCGACGAGGGTCGAACACCCCGAACACCAGCTCCTCGTCCGAGTAGCGGTCGACCAGCCCGGAGACGATCAGCTTCAGCAGGTTCGTCTTGCCGCATTCGTTGTCCCCGAGCACCATCAGGTGCTGGTCGCTCCCGAAGAGGTCCAGGAGAACGGGCGCGAGCGCGTCCTGATCGAGTCCGAGGGGTATGCGCGCCGGTTCCGCGACGGGCGACGGGAGCCGGGTCGCCGGCAGCCGTGCGGGCAGCACACGCACCGGGGCGGCGGGTTCCCCGTGCCAGTTGGCACGGACGGCCCGGCACGCCTCCTCGAGGGCCGGGCCCAGATCGCCGGTGGCGGGCGAGCCGTCGAGCCGGGGCAGGGCGGCCTGGGCGAACAGCTTGCCGTCGGTCAGTACCCGTCCGGGCACGTCCGGCGAGAGCGTCTGGGAGAGCTTGCGGTCGACGGAGGAGTCGGCGGGATCGTTCAGCCGGAGTTCCACGCGGGTTCCGAAGAGCGACTGGGCGGCGATGCGCACGTCGTTCCAGCGGAGCATGCCGGCCACCACGTGAATGCCGTACCCGCCACCCCGCTTCAGCAGGTCCGCGACCGGCTCGTCGAGGTCGGCGAAGTCGTCACGCAGGGCCCCGAACCCGTCGACGACGAGGACGACGTCCGTGGAGCCGAGCTGCGGCAGCTTCCCCTGCGCGCGGAGGCCGCGGAGCTGGTCGACGGAGTCGATGCCGTGCTCGCGGAAGACGGTTTCGCGCTCGTCGAGCATGGCGCGTACCTCGGCGACCGTGCGGGCGGCGCGTTCGCGGTCGGCCCGGCCCGCGACACCGCCGACGTGGGGCAGGCCCGCCAGCGCCGACAACCCCCCGCCGACCAGGTCCAGTCCGTAGACCGCCACGTCACGCGGGGTGTGAGTGACCGCCAGGCTCAGCACCAGGGTGCGGAGGAGCGTGGTCTTGCCGGACTGAGGGCCGCCGATCACCGCCACATGACCGCCGGCCGTGGTCAGATCCAGCACCCACTGCCCCTGCCACTGCCGGGCGGGATCGTCCAGCACGCCGAGCGGCACCCGCATTCCGGACGTGGCACGTGCCAGGTGCAGCCCACGTTCGGAGACTTGCGGCGGGCCAGCGGCCGCGTCCAGGGTGACGGCGTCAGGCAGGGGCGGCAGCCAGATGCGGCGCACGGCGGGTGCGGCGTCGGTGAGCCGGTCGACCATGAGGGACAGCACGGTCGGGCCGGTTTCCTTGCGGACGGTGGCGGGCTCCTCCTCGCGTTCCTGCGCCCGCTCCTGCGCGTTGAAGACTGGGTAGGGAAGGACGAGCGGCTCGTCGGGGCGCTGTTCCACCGCGGCCGGGCCGTGGTGGGCGCCGGAGACGTACCCGGCCTTGAACCGCTCGTAGGTCGAGGTGTCGACCTTCAGGTAGCCGAAACCGGGCAGGGGCGGGAGGTGGAAGGCGTCCGTCGTGTCGAGGACGGTGCGGGACTCGTCGGCGGAGAAGGTGCGCAGGCCGAGCCGGTACGACAGGTAGGTGTCCAGGCCTTTGAGCTTGCCGCTTTCGATGCGCTGGCTGGACAGCAGCAGATGCACGCCGATGGACCGGCCGATGCGTCCGACGGACAGGAACAGGTCGATGAAGTCCGGCTTCGCCGTCAGTAGTTCGCCGAACTCGTCAATGACGACGAACAGGTGGGGGAGCGGTTCGAGATCGGGCCTGGTCGTGGCGCGCAGCTCGGCGTAGTGACCGATGTCCGGCACGTTGCCGGCGTCCTTCAGGACCTGCTGGCGGCGCTTGACTTCCCCGGCGAGGCTGGTGTGGACGCGTTCGACGAGCCCGGCCTGGTTCTCAAGGTTCGTGATCATCCCCGCAGTGTGCGGAAGTCCGGTGAAGGGGGCGAAGGTGGCGCCGCCCTTGTAGTCGACCAGGACGAGCGCCAGGTCCTCGGGCGGGTGCGTGGCCGCCAGGGCGAGGACCAGGGTGCGCAGCAACTCGCTCTTGCCCGAACCGGTCGCGCCGACACACAGGCCGTGCGGGCCCATGCCGAGCTGGGAGGACTCTTTCAGGTCGAGCAGCACCGGTTCGTGGCGGTCCGTGAGACCGATCGGCACGCGCAGGAAGTCCCGTTCGGTGCGTGGTTTCCACAGGACGGACAGGTCGAGGTCGGACGGGTCCGTGATGCCGAGAAGCAGAGGGAAGTCGACCGGCCCGGTGACGGGGCTGCCTTCGGCGACGGATTCTGGGGACAGCCGCAACGGGGCGAGCATCCGCGCCACGCCCTCGGCGAAGGAGGGGGCGACCGGGTCGACGGTGCCTTCCGCGACGGCGCTTCCCAGCCCGTCGGCGGACGGTTCCGTGGCGACGGCCGCGCGCAGGTTCTCCACGGTCACACGATCACCGTGCACGGTGATCCGCACCGAGACCTCGTCCGGCTCGTGCACCTGCTCCTCCAGCAGGTGCACCACGGTGACCCCCATGTCCGCCGGCCCCACCGCCGCGTCCGGGCGGGGCAGTTCGACGGCCGGTTCGCCGTGGCCGTCGACGATCACCAGCATCCGGGACGCGAGCCGCAGCGCGTTCCGGTCCGCCAGACCGCGTCGCACCTCCGCGGCATAGGCGGCCCTTCGCCCCAGCTCGTGCCGCAGACCTCCCGCGAGCTGTCGTAGATCGGGTGCGATGCGCCGTGCGGGCACCTGGCCGTCGTAGGCCCCCGGGTCCAGCACATGCGGCAGCCACTTCGCCCACTCCCAGTCGGCCTGCCGCTCGCCGGGGACGGCCAGGGCGAGCGCGACGTCATCGGGCGCATGCGTCACCGCCGTCTGCACCAGCAGCGCCCGCGCCACCTTCAGCACGTCCTCCCTGGACCCGATAACACTGACGTCGGCGGCACGGTCCAACGGAACGGTCACCGGCATGTCGGTGACCGTGGAGAAGCGGCGCTGCAGTGCGCGGGCCTCGTTCAGCATGAACGGGTCCGGGGGTGTCAGCACCCCGCCACTGCCGCTCTGCTGGATCACCGGTCCCTGTACGGGAACGTCACCCAGGCCGAGGCGCACCCGCAGGAAATCGGAGTCCTGACGGCGTCGCTCCCACAGCCGGGCCGGGTCGCGCACGACGTCGTACAGCGCGTCCGGCGACGGGTTGAGCTCGCGCTCCGCGTCCCTCACCCGCCGCTCGGCGCTGCCGAGTTCCTCGCGCAGCTCCTCCAGATACTCGAGGTATCGCTCACGCTGCGTGCGCCGGGTCCGCTGGGCCTTGCCGCGCTGCGAGAGGAACAGCGCGACGGCCCCGATCAGGGCGAAGACAAGCACGACGGCGCCCACCACCGCGAACCGGCTGTTGCGGATCACGGTCATCATGATCACCGAGCCCATGACTCCGGCCATCGGCAGCAGGGCCGTGGCCGCGTTGCCGATCTTTCCGTCCGGGAGGTTGGGCGGGGCCTCGACCTGGCGTGGCTTGACCGGCTCGGCGGGACGCGTACTGCGAGCGGGCCGGTGGACGATGCTCAGGGTCACGGGCGGACTCCTCCGGAGCGGGTCGTGACGGAAGAGGAACGGGGTTCGGCGGCGGAAGGAGGGCACGCCTTGCCGGGAAACGGAAGGGGCCCGGGCGTTTCGGTGCGCATGGTCGGACCGGTGCTCAACGCACTCTCACCGCACGCCCCATCACCTCGGCGGTGAGACGCAGGACGGCCTCCTGCGTCGTGTGCGCCAGAAGGTCGGTGCGGATGGGGCCGCCGCCGGCCAGATGCCGGTCGTACGGCACGGTGACGACGGTGACACCGGCTTCCTTGAGATGCCCCGCAGCGGCCTTGTCGTCCAGCACCATGTCGGGAGTGCCGGCGACCAGCGCCACGACGGTCGTGGCCAGGGCGGAGTGCGGCAGCCTGGCCAGCCAGTCCAGGACCTGCCGGGTGGCGCCGACACCCTCCGCGGTGGTCGGCGCGACCACCACCCGGGCATGCGCGGTGTCCATGGCCGTGCGGGCCACCTCGCCGGGCAGCGTCTCGCAGTCGACCACGGTGACGGCGAAATAGCGGCGCAGCGCCAGCGTCACCTTGCGGTACGACATCACGTCCAGGGGTGCGCCGACCTGGCCCCGGCCGGCCGGCAGCAGCCAGCCGCCGTCCGACACCGGCACCAGATACCCGGTCACGTCGGTCAGTTGCATGGAAGGGTGCAGGACGGGCGCGAGGTCGGCGCACGTCCACCGCACGGACTCGGCACCCATGCGAACTGGCAGGGTGCCCAGGGCGGCGTCCGCCTCCAGGGTGAGCACCGGGTCGTGCCGGTAGTGATTCAGCGTGCGCCCGAGCAGCGCGGTGACGGTGGACTTGCCGACCCCGCCACGGATCGAGGTGACGGCCACAACCCTGCCTGTGGTGACCGGCTGCTGCACCTCGCGGGCGATCCTGGTCCGCTCGGTGACGTCCTGCGCCACCGACGAGGTGAGCTTGCGCAGCGCCCGCCCGGTCCGCCGGCTCACCGAGTCGCCGTGCAGGGGACGCCCCAGGGCCAGCAACAGGCGGGGGTCGAGGGTGGGGGCCGACTCGGGAGCGGGAGCCGTGGGGAGGTGTGGGCCGGACACGGGACCCGGAGCGGGCCGCCTCGGAGCAGGCTCCGGGACATGGCGTGAGTCGGGTACCGGATGCGTGGGACTGTCCGGTACGGCCGGTGCCTCGGGCTCGGTCGCCTCCTCGGTGCCGGTGGGCGTCGAGGGCGCGGGGTGGACCAACCGCAGCGAGGGCTCACCGGGCGGAGGGGTGTCGTGCGGCCGGACGGGTCCGGTCCCGGCCGTGTCCCGGCCGCCTTCTCCGGTGCCGCCGAGCTCACGCAGGACGTCCTGCTGCCAGTCACCGCCGCCGTCGTGCGACTGCGGCCGCTCCCGCTGCGTCATGCGTCGCCCTCCTAAGCGAAGGTGTCGAGCAGTCGCCCGTACACACCGAACACGCCGACGAGCAGGGGGAGAAGTGCCAGAACGCCCACCGACTCGAGCAGGTCCCCGGCCCTCCGCAGCCGCACCCGCACATGCTCGGCCGGCTGGACGGCGAGGACCACGAGAGCCAGCAGCGCCAGCAGGACGAGAACCGACAGTGGCGCCGCGGCAGGGGCATGGTCCGCCCACACCGCCAGCAGCCGTACGCCGACGCCGACGCCGGTGATCAGCAGGACGACCACCTCGGCGATCAGAGGGAAGGCACGGGCGCGCAGGGGCAGGACCACCGCGACGACCGCGGCCAGCGACACCGTCCACACGGAGGGGGAACGCAGCGCGAGCACGGCGGCCACCACGGCGGACGTGGCCACGGTGACCGTGGCGAGCACCAGCCCGCGATGGGCGGCGGCCAAGGCGGTGGACACATGGTGGCGACTGACGGACATACCGCCGGCGCGCCGGTCGTCGAGACCGGTGAGCCCGGACGCCGCCAGCGCGAGTCGTGGCAGGACTCCCAACGCCACGACACAGACGACGGCCAGCACAGCACCGACCCGCGCCTGTTGCTCCGCCGTGCCGGCACCGGACTGTACGACGACGGCGGCCTCCCAGACGGCCGTCGCGCCGGCCACCGCGCCGGCCCCGACCGTCCCGCCTCGCCCCAGCGGGGTGAAAAGGCCCAGCAGGAGCAGCGTCGCCACCGTCACGGCGGCCACCGCGGTGAGCCGCACCGCGCCGGTCGAGGACCCCGGGAGGGTGTCGGCCAGGCTCCACGCACCGAGCACGCCGAGCGCCCCGCCGGCGCTCAGAAGTGCGGTCGCGAGACCGTGCCGGCGTGCCCGGCCCAGAACCGCTCCCGCGGCCGCGGCCACGCCGGCCACGGCGAGCAGGGCTCCCGCGACGGCCGAACGTTCGTAGTGCGCACGTGCGAACAGGGCGGCGACGACCAGCAGGGCAACGCTCGCGAGACCCGCCGTCGTCCGCCGGGCGGACGGTCCCCACACCCATGTCCGGTGGCCCAGGTCACGGGCCACCTCGTCGCTGACGTCATGGACGACGGGGGCGGGCGGGGCGTCCTCGGCACGGACGAGACGCAGGACGGCGCCGTCGCGCACGCCCGCCGACTCGAGGGTGCTGTCGTGGTCGAGTGCGGAGCCGTCCACCGTGACGAGATGACGGGATGCGGGCCGCCCGTTCACGCGGTCGTCCAGCAGTCGCATGATCTCCGGCAGAAGGATGCCGACCGGCTCCCGCGCGGGCAGCACCAGATCGACTCGGCGTCGCTCACCGACGAGCGTGACCCGGCTCAACATCGCCGGACCACCGGCGGTCTCCCTGCTCAGAGCCCCCACAGACATCACGTTCGTGAACCTATCACCGGCTTGTATGACTACTGGAGGGAGTGGGGCCACCGTCGGAGTAGGGGTCCTGCCCCATCAGCCGGTGCGACACGAACGACCACCCGACGCACCCCGCGCACAGCACAGCCGCGATCACCATCCCGGCGATCACCCTGCCCACCCGCTCATCCAAGGTCCGCCGCTGCCGTTGCGTCCCGAAGACCAGGGCGTCCCGAAGCCGCCGCCGGCGCACGGCGACGGACTCGAGAAGCTGGCTGTCGTAATCCTGAGCGGTCATGGTGCCGCGTCACCTCGTGTCACGTGGGGAACTCGCCGAGCCAGCTGCGCTTGAGCAGGTGCTCGGGGAGGTATTCGGACTCGACCTCGATGGGCCGCCCGGCGTCGTATGCGAGGCAGGTGAGGGCGAGGAGGGCGAGCGGGACTCCCCCGTCTCCGGTCTCCTGGCGTTCCTCGTTCGCCGTCCAGTACTCACGGTGCAGTTCGAGCGATTGCACGAGAGTTTCGTTGAACTCGTCCGCATCTCGGCTGAGGAAGCGGAAGAAGAGATTGACCGGCGGGTAGAGCACCTTGAGTGCCGTCTCGCGGTCCATGAACCGCATCCGCTCGGGGTCGGTTCCCTCGATGGCGGCAGTGAGCTTCTCACCGAGTCCGGGACGCTCCAGCCAGTAGGTCTGCAGCGTGTCGACCCAGTCGTAGACGTACTCCTCGAAGACGGCGCCGGAGGCACGCAGGGTGTCGACGGACACCTGGCACAGCTGGGTCATACGGGCCTGATCCCGGCAGATCACCGCGAACCAGAAG
This sequence comes from Streptomyces lusitanus, assembly GCF_042647945.1. Taxonomy (NCBI): domain Bacteria; kingdom Bacillati; phylum Actinomycetota; class Actinomycetes; order Kitasatosporales; family Streptomycetaceae; genus Streptomyces; species Streptomyces lusitanus. The sequence continues at coordinate 169,234 of NZ_JBHRWL010000004.1, read as the reverse complement.
GCATCGAGCCATGTGTCGGCGTCGGTGAAATCAGTGACGCCGACGGCAGGGATCACCCGGGTCTTGTGCGCGATGACGCACTCGACGGTGGTCCCCGCAGGAGCGGTGGCGGAGGCGAACAGGGCCGATCCGACCTGCATGGCGGTCACCCAGGCCTCCCACGTTTCGAGCAACTCCGCAGTGGGATCCAGGGAGCACTGGGTTTTTGCGGCGTTCATGGCACTACTGAAAGCCAGATCGAAGCTCTGAGGCCACTCCGGCAACTCCTCAACCCGTTGCACAACGCGCTCATTGAGCTGTGCCCGAGACCGGTCAGAGTCGGGGTGGCTGCCTGCCGGTGAGGGGCGAGTGATTTTGGTGGGCACGGACGGCATTCTCATTTCGTCAGGTCGAACGACTTCAATCACGTGTCGTACTCGCCGACCCAAGAACGCCTCAGAAGATGCTTGGGCAAATAGTCGGACTCGACCTCGATCGGGAATTCATTGTCGTAGGCCATGCAAGCCAACGCGAGGGGTGCGAGGGCCACTAGGCCGTCGCCGCTGACGGCGCGTGCCGCATCGCCGGACCAGTACTGTTTATGCCCGTTGACGGCGTCAAGCAGGGCGCTGTTGAACTGTTCGACCTCCCGGGCTTGGAAGCGATGGAAGAGGTTGAGTGGCGGGTACTGAATCTTCAGCATCATCTCTTTGTCGGTGATGCTGTCCCTCTCAGGGTCGGTGCCTTCGACTGCTGACACCAAGCTGTCCCACATGTCCGTCGCGCGACCGGCCCAGTAATTCTGAAGAGCGTCCACCCAGTCGTAAACATAGTCGTCGAAAGACGCGCCCTCGGGAACGGAGGCTCGAAGAAGTGACACGGGCACCTGCATCAGACGATCGAGACGGTCGTTCTCGCGGCATACCGTCGCCAGGTAGACCGAGGTGAGCCAGGCACCTGCATGTGTGTAGGTTGTCGGCCCCGTCGCAGGCAGATTCTTCACTTCACCCGCGCTTCCTATGCGGCATGCCACAGGGCCCTCGGTGGCCGTGGCCGCATCGAACAGGGCGCAACCGACCTGCATGGCGGTAACCCAGGCCTCCCAAGTCTCGAATTTCTCTGCCTCGGGGTCCACCAGGCAGCGCCACTTCGCCATGGTCAGGGTGCTGCTCAGTGCCCGGTGGCGAGACATCTCCGAGGTCTCCAGTCGCTCGAGAACACGGCGAGTCCCAGAAATGAGCGGCGCCATGTCCTCGGTCGCGTTGTCCGTGCGGAATTCATGGCGCGGAACGTTCGTGACCACGAAGCGTCTCCCTTAGTAGATCTTGAAATGTTCCAACACGGCACCGGTATAGGATCCCGTGTTGTCCTGCGCCTTCACCAGGACATATTGAAGTTTCCGGTTTTCCAGGGCCTCTTCGAGGGCGTTTGCTATCTTTGCGTCCTGTCCGCCTCGCGCCCACATCTTCTCAAGGATGGTGAGCAAGTACTCCTTGGTTCCCTGTTTTACCAGCATACCTTCATGGGAACCCGCTCCCTTACGCCAGCCCAGGTCTGCAGAGGGTGCCTTCGCTTCAACTATCAGATAGTTGCCGTCATCACCTAGCTTGTAAACCTGGTCGAACATGTCGGCGCCATTGGCGGTTTTCGGCAGCGGAACCCACTCGGCATCGGAGAACTGACGTGGAACCACGTGAAGCTCGGCGGCCTTTTCGCCCAGCTTCTCAGATATTTTGCTGTTGTTCGGCACATCGCCGAGTTGCCTGGTGTATGCCTCTTCTGCTCTCTTGTAGGCCTCGCGTGTGTGGTCTGTGGGTGAATCTTCGTATGCCTTTTTTGCGTCGGTCAAATCTCCGGCGACCTTGCGGTCTCTCGCCAGCCTGTCGAGTTCGGGGCGATGCGCTGGGGGCGCCGTGTCCGGTCCCAGTGGTGTCCGACCGAACTTGACGTCCGACGGACCGCTTGGCAGGTCGTGCTTGGCTACCAGGTTACCGTCCGCGTCCCTGGCCAGTATGGGCAATTCGACACCGTCAACTATCCGTGAGGCATCCTTGCGTCGGTCGAGAGCGTCGTAGTGTTCATCACGCCAGTCCGGATCGTTGTTGGCTTTCCAGACATGCTCGTCCTGAATGCGCTTTCGTTCCGCGGCGCTGAGCTCTTGTCCCTCAGCGGGGTTCCTTCCCTCGGGGAAGTGATCAGGGCCATGCGATTGTGCGGGCGAAGTCGTCGGACCAGGCCTGCCGTCTCCGCCGCCGGACCCGCCGTGCTGGGCGGGTACCCGGGCGCCGTCGGCCGCGTCACCGCCCGCGTGTCCGTCGCGGCCAGAGGAGTGGCCCCCGGTGTCGTGTGCCGGCACGGTGTCCGAGCCGCGGGCCCCCGCGTGCTCACCGACGTGAGCGGTCGGCGGCGTGTGTCCGCCGCCCCGAGCCGTAGCGTCGCCGACTGCGTGGACGCCCGCCCGCTCACTCGCGCCGACCAGCGCACCTTCCTCGCGTGGCAGGCTCTGCTCCAGCAGTTCCCGGTCCGCCGCGGACAGTTCGACCTTCGCCGGCGCCGCCGTTCCGTCCGCGCGGACGACCGAGCCGTCGTCCAGGTTGAGGCGGGTGCCGTCCGGCCACTCCACGACGTTGTCATGGATGACCGGCGTGTCGTCGGTGACCCGGACCACGCTGCCGTCCGGCTGGACCCGCCCCGCGCCGGAGGCCAGGTCGGCGTACGCTCCGGCATTCACGGTGCGCAGGTTGGCGAAGAGGTCGGACACCTTGACGGTGCCGAACTTCGCGGCCTTGCCGAGATACGTCATCGGGTCGACCAGACGCGCCGTCCTGCCGAGGGCGCCGACCGTGCGGGCCACCGCTCCGCCCTTGGCCGCCGCCCCGGCGCCTCCGGTGAACACCGTCGTCAGCACGTTGAAGGTGACGGCGCCGCCGGCCCGGGCGGGGTTGTCGCCCCACTGGTCCCAGGCGACCAGCGCCTTGCCCGCCTCCTTCACCGTGTTACGGGAGTCGCGCAGGTAGGACGGCAGCTTGTCTTCGGGCATCGTCCAGTACGCGATGCCGACGACCGGTACCGCGGTGATGACCAGGCCGGTGGCCAGCTTGCCGAGCCCCTTCCAGGCGTCGCCCGCAGCGTCCCAGCCGTCCACCCCGACAAGTGTGCCGAGACCGCGGATCGTCCCCCACACCCCGTCGACGAAGAATCCCTTGCCGAACTCGAGCAGTTGGTGACCCAGCCAGTCCAGCCCGTGCCGCTCCTTTTCCACCGTGCTGCCCCAGGGCAGTTCCTGCGACTGGTTCAGCATGTCGGCGGTGAAACCGTAGGTGGTGGTCCCGATCTTCAGCAGCCGCTTTTCCGCGCCGTCCTCGAGGATCAACGTCGAACCGCCCACCAGCGCGGTGATCTTGTTGTGGCAGGTGATCTCCGCCTGCCAGAAGGCGGACGTGGTGGCGTTGACGTCGTGTATCAGGTCGTTGTTGAGCTGGACGTTGTCCTCGTCCTCGCGCCAGTCGTCGTCCCCCGCGATCTGCTGCCGGAAGGTCTCCGCCCGCAGTTTGAGGCTCCTCAGCTTGGCGACGAGCGGCTGGACCTCCGCCTCGTAGGTGCCGAGGGCCGCCGCGACCTGCTCAAGGTCGTCGGCGAACTCGTCCGACTTGGTGGCGACGGGCGCCGTTGTCGCGAACAGTTGCTCCGCCTCCGGAGCCGAGTAGCACGCCGACAACCCCTGGAAGCGCGTGTGCACGTCCGAACCGGACTGCCGGAAGGTGAGGGCGTCGGCCGTCAGCAGCATCGTGTCGATGCCGAGTTGCTCGAGGTCCCCGGTGAACTGCGGGATGTTCTGCGGGTCGATGGGGCTGGTGCTCACCGGCCCCCCTGCTGTCCGTCCACGCCCGGCAGGTCGATCTTCGGCTCCTTGAGAGCGTTCGCCTGCGCCTGCGCCGCCATCTCGAGGTCACCTCGGACGTACGCTTTGCTCGCGGTAGCCGCGCCGTCGAGCGAGTTCGAGGTGCGCACCGCGATGTACTTCAGCCTCTTCGCATGGGCGTTGAAGAACTCGGCCAGAGCCGAACCGACCGGTCCCTGTACTCCGCTCTTCTCCACACCGCCCTGCTGAATCGTTCCCGCGGAAGCGGCCGCGCTCGGCAGGTTCTCCTGAAGCGCCTCGCCGATCGTGCCCAGGCTCTCGGCTGCCTTCGCCGTTTCCGTGAGGACGTGCTGCACTCCGGACGGCGAGATGTCCCACCCCGTCATGATTCCCCGTGCTCCCCTGTGCCGTTGTCCCGTCGTCGCGCCACGGACGCCTCGTGCGTCAGCCGATGTTGTCGACCGCTGCCCGCGCCTTCGCCATCGTCGCCTGCGCCGTCCCGTCGTTGTCCTCGAGGGTCGTGCGCAGAAGCTGGATGATGCTGCGCACCTCGTTGGCCGCACGGTTCCAGCGCTGTTCCTTGCCGTGGTACTCCTCGGAGACGCCATCGGCCTGGAAGTCGGCCATGGCGGCCTTCACGGCCTTGTCGCGGTCGGCGAGCACAAGCTCCAACTGCCCGATGATGCCTTGCAGACCGCCCTGCACCTCGCTCGAGGCGCCGGTGTCGTAGGAGCGGCGGTCCTGATTCTGGGCCATGTTCTTCCCCCTGTCGTTGCGCGAGCGGTGTTCTGGCGGCGGGTCAGCGTGCGCCGAACCGTGCCGCGTCGAAGTTCGCGGCGCCCATGTTCTTGTGGGCGTTGTCCTGCTGTTCGCTCTCACCGGTGGTGAACGCGGTGTCCATGCCGCCCTGGCCTTCGAGGATCGCGCTCAGGGACTCGTTGAGCGCGGCCGTGATCTCGTCGGCGCGCAGCTTGAAGGAGTCGAAGGCAACCTTGCCCGAGCCGTTGAACTTGCCCTCCAGGGGCTGGGCCGCCTGGATTAGCCGGCGAATGAGCACACCCAGGTCGGTGCTCGACCCCACCGTGTTCTTGCCGAGATCCGACAGGGTCGTGGACCCCATGTCGAACTTCACGTGTGTCACCCCCGTGCGTCACATACATCTCAGACCTACTCGAACATGTTGTCGCACGCCGCATTGCGCGCGCAACGCAGAACATCACCGTGTGACACGATCCGGACACGGCAGAGGCTTCCCGAGGGCAGTGCGGTCCGCCCTCTTCGACAGCCGGAAGAAAAACTCCCCACCCGTACAACCCTCCCCCCACCCCGCCTGTCTACATAGCGTCAGGACTTCCGGGTGGGGACCCGGGGGGGGACTTCAGGGAGGTCCTGGCGGGGGAGGGAAGCGAGGGGCCCGGTCGACGGACCGGGCCCCTCGAAGTTCGTGCGGGCGCCTCCCGCGGAGCGAACGGGGGCGCGCCTCCGAGAAGCCGGGCGCGCCCCGCGAAGTCCGCGCCTCTCAGAAGAAGACCCCGCACCGCAGCAGCACGTTCGCGTACGGGCTCGCCTCGCCCGTGCGGACAACCAGCCGCGCCCCGCACGTCAGTTGCTTCAGCCGCTCGTGCGGGACGTACGCCAGGTCCGGGAAGTGGCCCGACAGCAGCGACGCCGCGGCCGGGTTGGCGTCCCGTACCTCCTCCGCCGCCGTCGCGCCCTCGACCGCCAGCTCGGCGAGCAGCCCCTCCAGCACCTCCGCGAAGGACGGCACCCCGGCCGTGAAGGCGAGGTCCACCACGCGGGGCCCGTCCGGTATCGGCATGCCCGCGTCGCACACCAGCACCCCGTCGGTGTGGCCGAGCGTGGCGAGGGCGCCGGACAGGTGCCGGTTGAGGATTCCGTGCTTCTTCACAGCGCCGCGACCTCCGCCGCCGTCGGGAACGACACCTGCGCGCCCTCCTTGGTGACCGTCGCCGCGCCCACCCGGGCCGCGTAGGCGGCGGCCTCGGCGAGCGGTTCGCCCGTGCCGAGCCGCCACGCCAGCGCCGCGGTGAACGCGTCGCCCGCGCCCGTGGTGTCCACGGCCTCCACCTTCACCGACGGCACCCGCGTCACCCCGGCCGAGGACGCCACGAGCGCGCCCTCACCGCCCAGGGTCACGACCACCGAACGCGGGCCCTTCGCCAGCAACAGCCGCGCCCAGTCCTCGGGTTCACCGCTCACCTGGGCGCTGTCGCCGAGGATCACCTTCGCCTCGTGCTCGTTGACGATCAGCGGGTCGCAGGCCCCCAGCACCTCCGACGGCAGCGGACGCGGCGGCGACGGGTTGAGGACGAAGCGGCTGCCCGGCGCGAGGCTCCGCACCACCTCCACCACCGACTCCAGCGGGATCTCCAGCTGCGTCGACACCACCCGCGAGGCGTGGAAGAGGCTCGCGGCGGCGCGCACGTCCGACGGGGTCAGCCGGCCGTTCGCGCCCGGCGAGACGACGATGCTGTTGTCGCCCGACGGGTCCACCGTGATCAGCGCGACCCCGGTCGGCGCCCCGCCCACCAGCACGCCCACCGTGTCGGCCCCGGCCTCGCGCAGCGAGTCCAGCAGCAGCCGCCCGTGCTCGTCGTCCCCGACCCGCGCCAGCAGGGCGGTGCGCGCGCCGAGCCGGGCGGCGGCGACCGCCTGGTTCGCGCCCTTGCCGCCCGGGTGCACGGCCAGGTCGGAGCCGAGCACCGTCTCCCCGGCGCCCGGCCGGCGCTCCACCCCGATCACCAGGTCGGCGTTGGCCGAGCCGACGACCAGGAGGTCGTAGTCGTACATGAATTCGCTCCCCGATCCGCTGAGGAGGGCGGGCGGCCCGGTGACCGCCCGCCCGTGTGCCCCTGAGGCCCCGGCGCCCGTGGGGCTCCTGTGCCTCCGTGACCCCGTGCCTCCGTGATTCCGTGACTCCGTGCCCGGTGTCAGCCTTCGAAGCCGGCCACGTTCTCCTTCGTGACCACCTTCACCGGGACCTTCACCATCTTCTCCACCTTTTCGTCCTCCGCGGCCCGCAACGCGTTCCGTACGGCGATCCGGCCGAGTTCGCTCGGCTGCTGGGCGACGGAGGCGTACAGCGTGCCCGCCCGCACCGCCTTCAGCCCGTCCGGGGTGCCGTCGAACCCGACGACCTGCACCGACGTCCCGGCCTTGGAGCCGAGCGCCTTGATCGCGCCGAGCGCCATCTCGTCGTTCTCGGCGAAGACGCCGTCGATGCCGGGGTGCGCCTGGAGCAGGTTCGTCATCACGTCCAGGCCCTTGGTGCGGTCGAAGTCCGCGGGCTGCTTGGCGACGACCTTGATGCCCGGGTAGGCCTTCAGACCCTCCGCGAAGCCCGCCCCGCGCTCCCGGCTGGCGGAGGTGCCGGCCTGGCCCTGGAGGATCACGATGGTGCCCTTGCCGCCGAGCTTCTCGGCGAGCGCCTTGGCGCCGAGCGCGCCGCCCTCGACGTTGTCGGAGGCGACCAGGGCGGAGGTGTCCGCCTTGTTGACGCCGCGGTCCACGGCGATCACCGGGATGCCGGCCTGGTTCGCGCCGCGCACGGACGGTCCGGCCGCGTCGGAGTCCACCGGGTTGACGACGACCGCGGACAGCGAGCCGCTGGTGAAGTTCTGGAGCTGGTTGGCCTGCTGGGAGGCGTCGTTCTGCGCGTCGGTGACGGTGAGGTCCACGCCCAGCTTCTTCGCCTCCTCCTCGGCGCCGTCCCGGATCTGCACGAAGAACGGGTTGTTGAGCGTCGACAGGGACAGGCCGATCCTCGGCTTGTCCGCCCCGGACGAGCCGCTGTGCAGCAGCGAGGTGGCGCCGACGACCGCGACGGCGACGACGGCCGCGATCACGTACGTCAGTGCCTGCCTGGCCTTGTTCCCGCTGTTCCCGCCGCTGGACGCGCCGGCCGCCGGGGTGGTCGCGCCCGCCTTGCGGCGCACCGTGTCGAACAGCACCGCCAGCGCGATGACGACACCGATGACGACCTGCTGCCAGAACGCCGACACCGACAGCAGGTTGAGCCCGTTGCGCAGCACCGCGAGGATCAGCGCGCCGATCAGGGTGCCGGACGCCTTGCCGGTGCCGCCCGCGAGGGAGGCGCCGCCGATGACGACCGCGGCGATCGCGTCCAGCTCGTAGCCCTGCGCGGCCTGCGGCTGTGCGGACGCCAGCCGGGAGGCGAGCACGATGCCCGCGGCGGCGGCGAACAGGCCGGAGAAGGCGTAGATGGCGAGCTTCTGCTTCTTCACCCGCAGGCCGGACAGCCGCGCGGCCTCCTCGTTGCCGCCGATCGCGTACATGGACCGGCCGATGTACGTCCGGCCCAGGACGAACGCGGTGAGCAGGCCCATCACGACCATGACGAGCACCGGCACCGGCAGCCAGCCGCTGAGCGTGTCGCCCAGGTGGGAGACGGAGTCAGGGAAGGCGATGGGCGAGCCCTGCGAGATCACCAGCGACAGCCCGCGCGCCACCGACAGCATCGCCAGGGTGGCGATGAACGGCGGGAGTTTGCCGTACGAGACGAGGAAGCCGTTGACCAGGCCGCAGACGATGCCGGTCGCCACGGCGAGGAGCACCGCGAGGGCCACCGGGATCCCGGCCTCCGTCGCGCTCCAGGCGAGCACGGTCGCGGACAGCGCGGCGACCGAGCCGACCGACAGGTCGATGCCCGCCGAGACGATGACGAAGGTGACGCCGAAGGCGAGGATCGCGGTCACGGCGGCCTGGACGCCGACGTTCAGCAGGTTGTCGGCGGTCAGGAAGTCCCCGGACAGCGCCGACATGGCGATGACGAGGACGATCAGCGCGGTCAGGGCGCCGTTGTCGAGGAGCAGCCGGCGCAGGCCGCCGGTGGCGCCGCCCTGCGCGCCCGGCTTGCTCGTGAGCGTGTCAGTGGCCACCGGGGGCCTCCGTTCCGTTGCTGGGGGAGTCGGGGGAGCTGGGGGAGTCGAGGGTGTCGGGGGACGTGCTGACGGCGAGGGCCATCACGGCGTCCTGCGTGGCGTCGGCCGCGTCCAGTTCGCCCGCGAGCCGGCCCTGCGCCATGACCAGGACCCGGTCGCTCATGCCGAGCACCTCGGGCAGGTCGCTGGAGATCATGAGCACCGCGGCACCGGCCGCCGTCAGCTCGTTGATCAGCTGGTAGATCTCGACCTTCGCGCCGACGTCGATGCCGCGCGTCGGCTCGTCGAGGATGAGCACCTTGGTGTCCGCCAGCAGCCACTTGCCGATGACGACCTTCTGCTGGTTGCCGCCGGAGAGCGTGCGCACGTGCTGGCCGAGCCCGGCCATCCGCACCCCGAGCTGCCCGGCGATCCGGGCCGCGGCCTCGCGCTGCCCCTTGAGGTCGACGAGCCCCGCGCGGGAGGAGGACCGGAGCGTGACCAGGCCGAGGTTCTCCTCCACGGAGGCGTCCAGCACCAGCCCCTGGCCCTTGCGGTCCTCGGGCACCAGCCCGATCCCGGCCGCCAGCGCGGCGTTCACGTCGTGCCGGCGCAGCGGGGCGCTCGCGACGTGCACGGTCCCGGCGTCGTACGGATCGGCCCCGAACACCGCCCGGACCACCTCCGTCCGCCCGGCACCGACCAGCCCCGCGATGCCGACGACCTCACCGGCCCGCACCTCGAAACTCACGTCGTGGAAGACGCCGTCCCGGGTCAGCCCCTCCACCTTCAGCAGGGCGTCCCCGGCGTCGGCGCGCTCGCGCGGGTACTGCTGCTCGATCGACCGCCCCACCATGAGCCGCACGAGCTCGTCCTGAGGCGTGGAGGCGGGCACCTGCCCGACGCTGCGCCCGTCCCGGATCACGGTGACCCGGTCGCCGAGCGCGGCGATCTCCTCCAGATGGTGCGTGATGAAGACGATCCCGACGCCGTCCTCGCGCAGCCGCCGCACGATCGCGAACAGCTTCTCGACCTCCTCCGAGGTCAGCACGGCGGTCGGCTCGTCCATGATGAGCACGCGCGCGTCGAGGCTGAGCGCCTTGGCGATCTCGACCATCTGGAGCCGGGCGATGCCGAGTTCGCGCACCCGCGCCCGGGGGGACACGTCGACCCCGACGCGCTTCAGCAGCACCTCGGCGTCGGCGTCCATCCGCTTCCGGTCGATCATCCCGAACCGGCGCGGCTGCCGCCCCAGGAAGATGTTCTCCGCGACCGTCAGATCGGGGACCAGGTTGAACTCCTGGTAGATGGTGGCGATCCCGAGCCGCTCGGAGTCCTGCGCACCGTGGATGCGCACCTCCTCGCCGCCGACCGTGATCCGGCCGGCGTCGGGCGTGTAGGCGCCGGAGAGCATCTTGATCAGCGTGCTCTTGCCGGCGCCGTTCTCACCGAGCAGCACGTGCACCTCGCCGCGGCGCAGGTCGAAGTCGACGCCGTCGAGCGCGACCACGCCGGGGAAGGTCTTGCGGATGCCCTCGATACGCAGCAACTCGTCAGGACTGCGGCTGCTCACGGCGTACTCCTTCGTACGGGGGAGGGGGACGGGGGTCGCCCGGTCCCCGGCTCGCCGCACGAGCGGCGCACGACGAGCCGGGCGGGAAGGGTGACCGACGCGCCGGGCCGCCCGGCGATCCGGTCGACGAGGGCGCGTACGGCCGCCCGCCCCAGGTCGCCGGTGGGCTGGGCGATCGCGGTCACCGGGGGATCGGTGTGCACGAACCAGGGGATGTCGTCGAACGCGGCCAGCGCGATGTCGTCCGGCACGCGCAGCCCGCGCGCTCGGATCGCGTCCAGCGCGCCGAGCGCCATCAGGTTGTCGGCGGCGAACACGGCCTCGGGCGGCACGGGCAGGTCGAGGAAGCCCTCGGTGACGCGGCGCCCGCTGCCGGCCTGGAAGTCGCCCTGCCCGATGTAGGCGTCGGGCAGCTCAAGACCGTACGCGGCGAGCGCCTCACGGAAGGCGTCCACGCGCTCCCGGCCGGTGGTGGTCGCGGCGGGCCCGGCGATGATCGCCAGCCGCCGGTGCCCGAGCCCGTGCAGATGCGCGACGAGGTCCCGTACGGCGGCCCGCCCGTCCGACCGGACCACGGGCACGTCCACGCCGGGGATCCACCGGTCGACGAACACCATGGGCGTCCCCGCCCGCGCGGCCCCGAGCATCCCGGGCGAGCCGCCGTCGGTGGGCGAGACGAGCAGGCCGTCGATACGGCGGTCCAGCAGGGTGGTGACGTGGTGGTCCTGGAGGTCGGGCCGCTCGTCGGCGTTGCCGATGATCACGCTGTACCCCAGCGCGCGGGCCTCCTCCTCGACGGAGCGGGCCAGCTCGGTGAAGTACGGGTTCATCACGTCGCTGATGACCAGCCCGAGGGTGCGGGTCTCGTCGGTGCGCAGGGAGCGGGCGACGGCGTTCGGCCGGTACCCGAGCGCCTCGACGGCGGCGGAGACGCGCCGCCGGGCGTCCTCGCTGACGGACGGATGCCCGTTCAGGGCACGCGACACCGTGGCGACGGACAGCCCCGCCTCGGCGGCGACGTCCTTGATACTCGCCATCGCCGTTCCACCTCCTCGTGGAATCGATTACACGGAGGATTGGAAACGATTACACCGGCGGTGGGCAAGGGGGTGGGGGTCGCCGCAACCGAATCGTGACCGGGGGGGGCGAGCTCCGCCCCGGGCGTGGGTATGCGGCGAAGCCGGGTGAGCCGACGGTGCCGTGGATCCGTGCCAGCTTCGCGCGAGCTGTGACCAACGGGACGAACGCAGGGATAATGCGGCCATGGATACGCCGCACTCCCGCTCCCTGGGGCCTTCCGCCGGAGAGGTGCTGCGAGCTCGGTACGCGTCCCGTCTGCCCGGCGGGCTGGACGAGCTGACCGGGCCGGCGCACGGACAGGTGGAGTTGCCGCTGCACGTTGCCTGGTCCGGGCTGCGGTCCTACGACCTGGACCGTCCGCGTCAGCGGATGAGCCTGTACCGGACGGTTCTGGCGGAGGGGCAGCGCGACGACCTCCCCACCCTGCTGAACCGGGACGTGCTGGTCGGTCAGTGGCCCGTGCTCCGCACGCTGGTGAGCAGGCACGTCCGGGACGTGTGGGAGGACGCCTTCCCCGAACTCGCCCGTGAGGCGTCCGAAGCCGCGTGAACCTCAGCGATCTGCATCGGCGCCTGCTCGCCGACGTCCTCTCCATCGGCACGCCCTACCCGTTGGTCATCACCGGCGGATATGCCGTCCAGGCGCACGGGCTGGTCGACCGGCTCAGCCAGGACCTCGACGTCGCGACGGAGAATCCCGCTCCCATGCCGGACATCGCCGAGCATCTCCACCGGGCCCTGGCCGAGCGCGGCTGGCGCGTGACGATGATCGGCGTCGACCCGTTGTCGGCACGACTGCTGGCTGCGGACCCGGACACCGGTGAGGAGTGCGAGGTGGACGTCCTCAAGGAGAACCTGTGGGCTGCGCCGCTCGAAACCCGGTACGGACCGGTCCTGGCCTTCGACGACGTCGTCGGAACCAAGGTTCGCGCCCTCGCGGACCGTGGTGCGGTGCGGGATCTGATCGACGTTCACGCGGCTGCTGCCCACCGTACGAAGCGGGAACTCGAGCGGCTGGGTGAACGGCACGGCCGGGACGAGTTCCGCCCGGAGGATCTGCGCGACCGTCTCACGGGTGCCGAGTGGTACGACGACGACGAGTTCGCTTCCTACGGACTCACCGAGCAGCAGATCGCGGAGCTCAGGGAGTGGGCCCGGCAGTGGGCGAGTGAACTCGAACGCCGGCTCGCTGAAGACGCGGAGTTCTAGCTGCCTGTTGACCCTGGAGTGGGGGCGGTGCCGCGCGGTCCTGGTCCCGGACCACGTCCTCATGGGGCAGGCCCGCGCCTTTGGCCGGACGGATCGCGGGGGATTTGGGCGTGCCACCCCCGTGGGTCTACGCGGCGCCCACCTCGCACCACACGAACTTCCCCCGGCTGCCGTCCCGGGCGAGGGGCTGCCAGCCCCACACGTCGGCACACGCCCGTACGAGGGCGAGCCCGCGTCCGTCCTCCCGCTCCAGCAGCGGCGAGAAGGGCTGCGGGGGCTCCGGCGGAGAGGGGTCCGCGTCCCACGCCCCGATCCGCAAGGTCCCCGGCGGCGACCAGCGTACGCGCAGGGCGGCGGGCCCTTTGGTGTGCCGTACGGCGCTGGCGACGAGTTCGGTCGCGAGCAGCTCGGCGACGTCGACGAGGGCGATCAGTCCGTGCACGGTCAGGATGAGCCGCAGGGTGCGGCGACTGACGGTGACGGCGCGGACGTCGTTGGGGATGTGGAGGGAGTACTCCCAGGACTCGTTTTCAGGCATGCGGAAGTCCGTTCCGGGTGGGGTGGGTTGAACGACGGGACCGGTGTCATTGCCGCAGCCGCCATGGCAGGGCGGAGCGGTGCGCTTCCGGATTCCGGTTTCGCACTGTGTGCGTCGCGTGACTGAACGTAAATCTAAATCTAGGGACGCGGCAAGCGGGTCGCGTAATCTGAACCCGAACGAGGTGCATCAACCCAGCGGTGGGAGAGGCCGGTCGATGGTGAAGAGGCGCGAGCCCACGGCACGTCAGATGCGGCTGGCCACGGAGTTACGCAGACTGCGGGAAGCGGCGGGCCTCACCTCACGGCAGGCCGCCGCACTGCTCGGGGTGGCTCCCGCCCAGATCACGCACATCGAGTCGGCGCTTGCGGGCGTCAGCGAGCAGCGGGTGCGCCGCCTGGCGTCCCATTACGCGTGCACGGATGCGGAGTTCGTCGACGCCTTGGTGGCCATGGCGACCGACCGGACGCAGGGTTGGTGGGAGGAGTACCGCGGTCTCCTCCCGACACCGTTCCTCGATCTGTCCGAGTTGGAGCATCACGCGCGGTTCCTGCGACACGTGGCGATCCTGTACGTGCCGGGATTGCTTCAGACCGAGGACTACTCCCGTGCCGTCTTCTCAGCGCGATTGCCGGAGTTGAGCCGGGAGGAGCTGGAGCTGCGTATCCGGCACCGCAAAGAGCGTCAGAAGTTTGCCATCCCGTATGAAGCGGTCATCCATGAGGCGGCACTGCGCATCCGGGTCAGCGGCCGAGCCACCGCGCGCGCTCAACTGAACCGACTTCTCGAGCTGTCCGAGGCCGGGCACGTCTCCGTACGTGTCATCCCTCTCGACCGGGACGACTTTCCTAGAGCATCCAGCACGATGACCTACGTGGGCGGCCCCTTGCCCAAGCTGGACACTGTGGTCCGCGACGCCTTGCACGGCACGGTCTTCATCGATGCCGAGGCACAACTCGAGACCTACCGGACGAGTTTCCGTATGGTGGAGGCGGCTTCACTCGACCCTGATAAGTCGCGTGACTTCATCCACAGCCTGGCGAAGGAGCTGTAGTCCGCATGGAGAACTGGCGTAAGTCGTCCTACTCCGGTCCTGGCGACGGCGATTCCTGCGTGGAGATAGCGCGGAGGCCGGCTCACATCGCGATACGGGACTCCAAGGTGCCCGACGGGGCCACTCTCTCGTTCCCCGCCTCCATGTTCGCCGCTTTCCTCGCCGGCCTGAAGCAGGCGAGTGGAGCATGAGGCGTGCGGCCATCACGTCGGAGGGTTGGCGTAGGTCGTCCTACTCCGGTGGGGGCGACGGCAACAATTGTGTCGAGATCGCCAACTCGCAAGCTCGCACAGCCGTTCGTGACTCGAAGGCCCCGAACTGTGGAAATCTCACCTTCCGAGCGGCGGTCTTCGCCGCCTTCGTCGAAGGCCTCAAGGAGGCGACGAGCAGGACATGAAGGACACCGACATGACCCTGTACCGCTGGCGTAAGTCGTCCTACTCGGGCCCGGGTGACGGCAACGAGTGCGTCGAGATCGCGACCTCCCTCGCCCGTACGGCCGTTCGCGACTCGAAGGCCCCTGACCGGGCCACCCTTGTCTTCCCCAGCGAGACCTTCGCGGCCTTCGTCGAGGGCCTGAAGAAGGCGGCAAGCGGTTCGTGATGCCTCGCGTCACCACCTGGCGGAAGTCGTCCTACTCGGGCCCTGACGACGGCAACAACTGCGTCGAGGTCGCCACCTCAGCTGACCATACAGCCGTCCGTGACTCGAAAGCCCCCTCACAGGGAGTCCTCGTCTTCCGCGAGGGAGCCTTCGCCGAGTTCGTCGACGCCCTGCAAGGAGCCGAAGGTCGGCCATGCACCCGCTCACCCGAGACGGGAACCTCCGCTCACTGATCCTCGGGTCCGGCCCTCATCAGCGCGGCCGGATCCGGGAAGCGGGGGTTGCCGGCCAGGTCCCTCGCAGCCTCCGCGTCGGACCAGAGCACCCGCTCGGGTGAGCCGTCGCCTGTGTCGAAGAGGCAGCACACCGCGCCGGACGCGGCGGCGAGGTCGGTGAAGACCTTCCTGACCGCGGGTGACGCCTCGAAGAGCCTGCTCATCCTCGATGTCGCAGCCCAGAACTCCAGGCATGCGTAGTGCGGGTCCAGGAAGGATCGGAAGCGGACCGTCAGGTAGACGTATCCGATCGGGACCCGCCCGTCCACCACGTGATGCCCGAAGTCCTCCGCGTACGCGCGCACCGCTTGGTCCGCCGGGAACATGATGGACGTGTCGAGTTCGAAGCTGTCCAGCGAGGAACAGTCGACCGGCTCGCTCCCGAAAGAAGCCGTGAACGGCAGGACGACCCGCTCACCGTCCGGGAGGGTCACAGGCAGCGGCGGCGCCTCCCGCCCCGGCGGCGCCAGCTTCGCCACCTCGGTCAGCGCACGCGCCAGGTTCTCCGGGCGCAGGTAGATGTCGTAGCCGTAGGTCAGTCCCATGGTCCCCCCTCTGCCCAGGCAGAACAGCACCTTCTCACGTGACGCGGGTCCGGGAAGGACACGAACCGGACCGCTCGGGCCGAGCTACCCGTCCCTGCCGTACCGGCGGAACTCCGACGTCCGCACCGTCCACGGCCCGAACGGCACCTCGTCGCCGAAGATGTATGGCTCCTTGCTGCTGTAGCGGCCCTTGCACGGCTCGGAGTGGACCTCGATCGTGCCGGTGCGCGGGTCGACGATCATGTAGTGCGGAATGCCCATGGCCGGATAGTCGGCCAGCTTCTCGTCGTAGTCGTTGCTCGGGTTGGAGGGCGAGACGATCTCGACAGCCGCGAGCACCTGGGTCGCGTCGACGGCCAGGCCTTCTTCGTCGAGGACGGCCTCGGGGATCACGACGGCGTCGGGGCGGCGCATGCGGCCGATGGCCGGGTGCTCGATCTCGGGACCGTTCGCACAGATGTAGCCGGGGTGGGTGTCGGGCAGTTGCGCGTCCAACTGCTTGCAGATGCGGCGGACCGTACCCTCGTGCCGCTTCGACGGGCGCCTCATGGCCAGTACCGGACCCGACGGCCCGATTTCGATGCTCCAGGACCCTCCGAGGCGCTCCGCGTATGCCGCGAGGTCTTCGGCGATGGCGCGCATCCTGGCGTAATCCATGAGCCCAGACTAGGGAGAAGCCGACTTCCCCACCGCCCTGTCACACCCCACCGATACCGTCGGATCATGCCCAACCAGCCACCCGCCGCGGCGGCCCCCGGGGAGCGTCGGCTCGCCACGCTCGAAGGGGTCCTGGAGCGCATCACGTACGCCAACGAGGAGAACGGCTACACCGTCGCCCGCGTCGACACCGGCCGGGGCGCCGGCGATCTGCTCACCGTCGTCGGGGCGCTGCTCGGCGCGCAGGTGGGGGAGTCGCTGCGGATGGAGGGGCGCTGGGGGTCGCACCCCCAGTACGGCAAGCAGTTCCACGTCGAGAACTACACGACCGTGCTGCCCGCCACCGTCCAGGGCATCCGCCGTTACCTCGGCTCGGGGCTGGTGAAGGGCATCGGGCCGGTCTTCGCCGACCGGATCACCCAGCACTTCGGGACGGACACCCTCCGCGTCATCGAGGAGGAGCCCAAGCGGCTCATCGAGGTCCCCGGGCTCGGGCCCAAGCGGACCAGGAAGATCGCCGACGCCTGGGAGGAGCAGAAGGCGATCAAGGAGGTCATGCTCTTCCTCCAGACCGTCGAGGTGTCCACCTCCATCGCCGTGCGCATCTACAAGAAGTACGGCGACGCCTCGATCTCCGTGGTGAAGAACCAGCCCTACCGGCTCGCCGCCGACGTCTGGGGCATCGGGTTCCTCACCGCCGACAAGATCGCCCAGTCCGTCGGTATCCCGCACGACAGCCCGGACCGGGTGAAGGCGGGCCTCCAGTACGCGCTGTCGCAGGCCACCGACCAGGGGCACTGCTACCTCCCCGAGGAGAAGCTGATCGCGGACGCGGTGAAGCTGCTCCAGGTGGACACCGGGCTCGTCATCGAGTGCCTGGGCGAGCTGGCCGCCGAGCCGGAGGACCCGGGCGAGGACCCCGGGGTCGTACGGGAGAAGGTGCCCGATCCCGACGGCGGCGACCCCGTCACCGCCGTCTACCTGGTGCCGTTCCACCGCGCCGAGGTGGCCCTCGCCGCCCAGCTGATGCGGCTGCTGCGCACCGACCAGGACCGGATGCCCGCGTTCCGGGACGTGGCGTGGGACAAGGCGCTCGGCTGGCTGCGCGGCCGTACGGGGACGGAGCTGGCGCCCGAGCAGGAGGCCGCGGTCAAGCTGGCGTTGACGAAGAAGGTGGCCGTGCTGACCGGCGGGCCGGGCTGCGGCAAGTCGTTCACCGTGCGGTCGATCGTGGAGCTGGCCCGCGCCAAGAAGGCGAAGGTGGTGCTCGCGGCCCCGACCGGCCGCGCCGCCAAGCGGCTCGCCGAGCTGACCGGCGCCGAGGCGTCCACCGTGCACCGGCTGCTGGAGCTGAAGCCGGGCGGGGACGCGGCGTACGACCGGGACCGGCCGCTGGACGCCGACCTGGTGGTGGTCGACGAGGCGTCCATGCTGGACCTGCTGCTGGCGAACAAGCTGGTCAAGGCCGTGCCCCCGGGCGCCCACCTGCTGTTCGTCGGGGACGTGGACCAGCTGCCCAGCGTGGGCGCCGGTGAGGTGCTGCGGGACCTGCTCGCCGACGGCAGCCCCGTCCCCGCCGTCCGCCTCACCCGGGTCTTCCGCCAGGCCCAGCAGTCCGGCGTGGTCACCAACGCCCACCGGATCAACGCCGGGCAGCACCCCGTGACCGACGGTATGAAGGACTTCTTCCTCTTCGTCGAGGACGACACCGAGGAGACCGGGCGGCTCACCGTGGACGTGGCGGCCCGGCGCATCCCCGCCAGGTTCGGCCTCGATCCGCGCCGGGACGTGCAGGTCCTCGCCCCCATGCACCGGGGCCCGGCCGGCGCGGGCACGCTCAACGGGCTGCTCCAGCAGGCCGTCACGCCCGCCCGCCCCGACCTGCCCGAGAAGAGGTTCGGCGGCCGGGTGTTCCGCGTCGGCGACAAGGTCACGCAGATCCGCAACAACTACGAGAAGGGCGCCAACGGCGTCTTCAACGGCACCGTCGGCGTCGTCACCGCGCTCGACCCGGTGGACCAGCGCCTGACCGTGCTGACCGACGAGGACGAGGAGGTGCCGTACGACTTCGACGAGCTGGACGAACTGGCGCACGCGTACGCGGTCACCATCCACCGGTCCCAGGGCAGCGAGTACCCGGCCGTCGTGATCCCCGTGACGACAGGGGCGTGGATGATGCTCCAGCGCAACCTGCTCTACACGGCGGTCACCCGCGCCCGGAAACTCGTCGTCCTGGTCGGCTCCCGCAAGGCCATCGGGCAGGCCGTGCGCACGGTGTCGGCGGGCCGCCGCTGCACGGCCCTGGACACGCGCCTCGCCGCAGGGGCCGGCGGACCTCGCCCCGCCGGTTCCGCATCGGCGTGAGGGGGACTCGGGTGGACTCGGGGGGTGCGCCCCCTCTCGGCGGGGGCGGACGCCGCTGTGAGGGCCCCGCCACGCAAAAATGATCGATCAAATGAGTCGTGAAGGTCACAGAGGGCTTCCGGAAGGGGAACACAGGGGGCAGGATGGGCAAGTTGGCGGCACTCAGTGCCGTCAATAGGCCCGATGGTCGACCCCGAGTGCACTCTCCTGAGCCGAGTGGGGGATGGTAGAGACAGTCAGGGCACCTCGAAGATGAGGCACAACGTCGGTGAGGGAAGACGTGAGCGACAACTCTGTAGTACTGCGGTACGACGGCAGCGAGTACACCTACCCGGTGATCGACAGCACCGTCGGTGACAAGGGCTTCGACATCGGGAAGCTCCGCGCCCAGACCGGTCTGGTGACGCTGGACAGCGGCTACGGCAACACCGCCGCCTACAAATCCGCGATCACCTATCTCGACGGCGAGGCCGGCATCCTCCGGTACCGCGGCTACCCGATCGAGCAGCTGGCCGAGCGCTCCACCTTCCTGGAGGTGGCCTACCTGCTGATCAACGGTGAGCTGCCGACCGTCGACGAGCTGGCCGCGTTCAAGGACGAGATCACGCAGCACACCCTGCTGCACGAGGACGTCAAGAACTTCTACCGGGGCTTCCCGCGCGACGCCCACCCGATGGCCATGCTGTCCTCGGTGGTCTCCGCGCTGTCCACGTTCTACCAGGACAGCCACAACCCGTTCGACGAGCAGCAGCGCAACCTCTCCACCACCCGTCTGCTCGCCAAGCTTCCGACGATCGCGGCCTACGCCTACAAGAAGTCGGTCGGCCACCCGTTCGTCTACCCGCGCAACGACCTCGGCTACGTCGAGAACTTCCTGCGCATGACGTTCTCGGTCCCGGCGCAGGACTACGAGCTCGACCCGGTCGTCGTGGCCGCCCTGGACAAGCTGCTGATCCTGCACGCGGACCACGAGCAGAACTGTTCGACCTCCACCGTGCGCCTGGTCGGCTCCTCGCAGGCGAACATGTTCGCCTCGATCTCCGCGGGCATCTCCGCCCTGTGGGGCCCGCTGCACGGCGGCGCCAACCAGTCGGTGCTGGAGATGCTGGAGGGCATCCGGGCCGACGGCGGCGACGTCGACTCCTTCATCCGCAAGGTGAAGAACAAGGAGGACGGCGTCCGCCTGATGGGCTTCGGCCACCGGGTCTACAAGAACTTCGACCCGCGCGCCAAGATCATCAAGGCCGCCGCGCACGACGTGCTGTCCGCCCTCGGCAAGTCCGACGAACTGCTGGACATCGCGCTCAAGCTGGAGGAGCACGCGCTCTCCGACGACTACTTCGTCTCGCGCAGCCTCTACCCGAACGTGGACTTCTACACCGGTCTGATCTACCGGGCCATGGGCTTCCCGACCGAGATGTTCACCGTGCTGTTCGCTCTTGGGCGGCTGCCGGGGTGGATCGCCCAGTGGCACGAGATGATCAAGGAGCCGGGGTCTCGGATCGGGCGTCCGCGGCAGATCTACACGGGGGTTGTCGAGCGGGACTTCGTTCCGGTCGAGGAGCGCTGACACCTGCCGGTGCGGGTTGGGTGCCTTGCGCCCAGTAGCTCGGTGCCAGAGGGGCGTGGGCGGCTGCGGGTCGGCTTCGGCTGGTCGCGCAGTTCCCCGCGCCCCTTCGGGCGTCCTGGTCGCCGCGCCCCCTCCAAGTGAACGGGCAAAGGAAAAGGCGCCCTGGCCGCCGGTCCCCCCACGGGCCGACGGTCCAGGGCGCCTTCCCATGTCCCGGTGCGGATTCCCCCCACGGGATCCGGCCGGGCGCTTGTGAGGACAGCGCCTGAATCGCTGGTTGAGTACGGCGGACCTGAATCCGCCGCACCCGTCGGTGTGCGGTCTGCCGGGACAACGCACGTCGGGAGGGCCGCTCAAAGCTTCCCTGGGCACGTGCCCCGGCAACGCAATCTCTGGAGAAGTCCCCCAAGACATCCCCAGATGCCAGGTAGCGCCCCCCAAGACGCTGCCCGACATCGCCAACTTAGACCTTCGAACCCCTTCGATGGTTACGTTCAGATCACTGTGATCTGCGTCTCTTGCATATGTCCCCACACTGCGCAGGAGCCCGCAAATCTCTCACGGGGCCAAGCGTAAGGATGATGCGCGAGGCTTGTGAAGAGCTTATGTGAGGGTCTTACCGGACTCCAGGGGTACTGCCCAACTTGAGACCTCAATGAAATGACCGGAGCCGCAGACTGTTCGTGACCACGAACACCGACGAGAAGGCCATGGCGGCTCCGGCGATCATCGGGTTCAGCAGGCCCGCAGCGGCCAGTGGCAGCGCGGCCACGTTGTAGCCGAAGGCCCACACGAGGTTGCCCTTGATCGTGGAGAGGGTGCGCCGGGACAGCCGTATCGCGTCCGCCGCCACTCTCAGGTCGCCGCGCACCAGGGTCAGGTCGCCCGCCTCGATCGCCGCGTCCGTGCCCGTGCCCAGGGACAGACCCAGATCGGCGACGGCCAGCGCGGCCGCGTCGTTGACGCCGTCGCCGACCATGGCGACGCTGCGCCCCTCCTGCTGAAGCCGGCGCACCACGTCGGCCTTGTCCTCGGGCAGCACCTCGGCGATCACCCGGTCCTCGTCGATGCCCACGGTGCGCGCGACCGCCTCGGCCACCGCCCGGTTGTCCCCGGTCAGCAGCACCGGCGTCAGGCCCAGCGCCCGCAGTTCGCGGACCGCCTCGGCGCTGGTCTCCTTCACCGTGTCGGCGACGGCGAGGACACCGCGTGCCACGCCGTCCCAGCCGGCCACCACCGCGGTGTGCCCGGCGCGCTCCGCGTCCTCCTTGGCCCGCGCCAGCTCCGGCGGCAGCTCCCCGAACACCTCGGACAGCCGCCCCACGGCCACCTCACGGCCCTCCACGCGCCCGCGCACGCCCCGGCCGGGGACGTTCTCGAAGTGCTCGGCCCGGGGCAGCGCGCCCACGCGCTCCTCGGCGCCCGCGGCGACCGCCCGCGCCACCGGGTGCTCGGAGGCGTGCTCCAGGGCGCCCGCGAGCCGCAGCAGCTCCTCATCGTCCGTGCCCTCGGCGGCGTGCACCGCCCGCAGGGACATCCGGCCGGTGGTGACGGTCCCGGTCTTGTCCAGGACCACCGTGTCCACGCGCCGGGTCGACTCCAGCACCTCGGGGCCCTTGATCAGGATGCCGAGCTGGGCGCCCCGCCCGGTGCCGACCATCAGCGCGGTCGGCGTGGCGAGCCCGAGGGCGCACGGGCAGGCGATGATCAGCACGGCGACGGCCGCGGTGAACGCGGCGACCGTGTCCCCGGTGTTGCCCAGCCACAGCCCGAAGGTGGCGGCCGCGATCAGCAGCACCACGGGCACGAACACCCCGGCGATCCGGTCGGCGAGCCGCTGCACCTGCGCCTTGCCGGTCTGCGCGTCCTCCACCAGCTTCGCCATCCGCGCGAGCTGCGTGTCCGCGCCGATCCGGGTGGCCTCGACGACCAGCCGGCCGCCCGCGTTGACGGTGGCGCCGGTGACGGTGTCGCCCACGGTCACGTCCACCGGCACCGACTCGCCGGTCAGCATGGACGCGTCCACGGCGGAGGAGCCCTCGACGACCGTGCCGTCGGTGGCGACCTTCTCCCCGGGACGCACCACGAACCGGTCGCCCACCGCCAGCCGCTCGGCGGGCACCCGCACCTCACGCCCTTCCCGCAGCACGGTCACGTCCTTGGCGCCCAGTTCCATCAGCGCCCGCAGCGCGGCGCCCGCACGGCGCTTGGAACGGGCCTCCAGATACCGGCCGAGCAGGATGAACGCGGTGACCCCGGCCGCGACCTCCAGATAGATCGCGGAGGCCCCGTCGGCGCGGGACACGGTCAGCTCGAAGGGGTGCCGCATGCCCGGCTCGCCCGCGTCCCCCAGGAAGAGCGCCCACAGCGACCAGCCGAACGCGGCCAGCGTGCCCACCGACACCAGCGTGTCCATGGTGGCCGCGCCGTGCCGCAGATTGGTCCCGGCGGCCCGGTGGAAGGGCGCCGCGCCCCACACCACGACCGGCGCGGCGAGCGTCAGGGAGAGCCACTGCCAGTGGTCGAACTGCAGCCGCGGAATCATCGCCATCAGGACGACCGGCAGGGCGAGCAGTGCGGAAACGATCAGCCTGGTGCGCAGGGCGGCGGTCTCCGGGTCGCGCGCGGAGGCGCTCTCCTCGGCGTCCTGCCGCGGAGGCGCCGGCTCCTCGGCGGTGTAGCCGGTCTTCACCACCGTGGTGATCAGATCGGCGACCTCGACACCCGGCGGATACGTGACCCGGGCCTTCTCGGTCGCGTAGTTCACCGTGGCGGTGACGCCTTCCATGCGGTTGAGCTTCTTCTCGACGCGGGCCGCGCAGGAGGCGCAGGTCATCCCGCCGATGAGCAGCTCGACCTCCGAGTGGGCCGCCGGCTGCCCCGCGGCGGCCGGGGCCTCGGGGGCGGTGGTGCTGGTCATGTCCGTGCTCCAGGGACGTCCGGGATGCGGAGGGCGGCGGCGGGCCGGGCCGAACGGGCCGTGCTTGCCGGGTGGCCGGTACGGCCCGGTTCACGCCGCGCGGGGTGCCTTCGAGGGCGTACGGCGCCGATCGGATGCGGCGCCGGTACGGGGTACGGCGCCGGGTCAGACCGTGCCGGCCAGCTCGAAGCCGGCCTCGTCGACGGCGGCGCGCACGGCGGCCTCGTCGAGCGGGGCGGCGGAGACCACGGTCACCTCGCCGGAGGAGGCGACGGCCGTCACCGAGCTGACGCCGGGGAGCTGCGAGATCTCGCCGGAGACGGCGCCCTCGCAGTGGCCGCAGCTCATCCCGGTCACCTTGTAGACGGTGGTGACGGAACTCTGGGTGTCGGTCTGGGACGTCATGTCGTTCTCCTCGACGGGGCGTGTGGGGTGTGCAGGGGGTCGGAGGGGTCGCTGAGGACCCGTACCACCCACACTATACCCCTAGGGGGTATGAATCCAGGACGAGGGAGCGCGCGGACGGGACGGCCCGGAGGCGGCCCGGAAGCCGGCGCGCGGCGCCCCGGGGATAGCGTTCCGCCGACAGCGGCGATCACCGGAAGGCGGGACCTGGCATGCGAGCGGTGGTGTTCGAGCGGTACGGGGAACCGGCCGAGGTGCGCGAGGTCGCGGACCCGGAGCCGGCGGAGCACGGGGTCGTGGTCCGGGTGGAGGCCACCGGCCTGTGCCGCAGCGACTGGCACGGCTGGCAGGGCCACGACCCGGACGTCACCCTCCCGCACGTCCCCGGGCACGAACTCGCCGGAGTCGTCGAGACGGCCGGCCCCCGGGTCACCCGCTGGCGCGCCGGGGACCGGGTCACCGTGCCGTTCGTCTGCGCCTGCGGCTCCTGCCCCGCCTGCGCGGCGGGCGACCAGCAGGTGTGCGAGCGCCAGACCCAGCCCGGCTTCACCCACTGGGGCTCCTTCGCCCAGTACGTGGCCCTCGACCACGCCGACGTGAATCTGGTCGCCGTCCCGGACGGCATGGCGTACGCCACCGCCGCCTCCCTCGGCTGCCGCTTCGCCACCGCCTACCGGGCCGTGGTCCAGCAGGGCCGGGTCGCGGCGGGGGAGTGGGTGGCGGTGCACGGCTGCGGGGGCGTCGGCCTGTCCGCGGTGATGATCGCGGCGGCGGCCGGCGCGCGTGTGGTCGCGGTCGACGTGTCGCCGGGCGCGCTCGATCTGGCGCGGCGGTTCGGCGCGGCGGAGTGCGTGGACGCCTCGGCGGTACGGGACACCGCCGCCGCGGTCCGTGAACTGACCGGCGGCGGCGCGCACCTGTCCCTGGACGCCCTGGGCGCGCCGGCCACCTGCGCCGCCTCGGTGAACGGGCTGCGCAGGCGGGGCCGGCACGTGCAGGTGGGGCTGCTGCCCTCGGAGACGGGCACGACGCCCGTGCCTCTGGCCCGCGCCATCGCGCTGGAACTGGAGATCCTCGGCAGCCACGGCATGGCCGCGCACGCCTACCCGGCGATGCTGGACCTGGTGCGCGCGGGGGTGCTCCGTCCGGACCTGCTGGTGACGTCCGTGATCGGGCTGGACGCGGTGCCGGCCGCGCTGGCGGCGATGGGCGAGGGGGCGGGGCCGGCGGGGGCCGGGGTCACGGTGATCGAACCCTGGGCCTGAGCGCCGGTCAGCCGTCCCGGCGGTTCCGGTTGCCGGGACGGGCGGCGACCCAGCGGCGGACGGTGTCGGGGTACCAGTAGGGCTTCCCGCCCTCCACCCGGTCCGGCGGCGGCAGCAGGCCGTGCTTGCGGTAGGAACGCACGGTGTCCGGCTGCACCTTGATGTGGGCCGCGATGTCCTTGTACGACCACAGCTCGGTCATGTGTGCACCTCCCCGCACACGCCACGGCGGCGGCCGGGGGCGGCCGTCAGGGGGAGCCGGGCGTGCGCTGGCGATCGACAGCGTCGTGCGGGAGAACGAGCGGGTCCGCGCACGGAGAGGGGGCGTGCGCGGGTGTGACGGAAGGGCCACGGGCGTGTGACACCCGTGACGCAACGCCATCGTTGGTAACAGAAACGGCACACAAGTGCCCCAAGGGGGCGCGAGGAACTGCGCGCCCAGCCCCGTGCAGCCCGCACCCGGCGCACAAGAGCCCCCGGCACCCCGGTGGCCGTACGGAGGTGGGGCGCAGGCCTGCTGAAGGGGTGCCGCCTGCGCCCACCCGTGCCGCCCCAGCGGCACGACTGCCCGCAGGCGGCGGGGGCGCGGGGAACTGCGCGACCGGCCCCGCACGGCCTGCACCCGGCGTGCAACAGTGCTCGGCACCCCGGTGGCCGCCGGGGGCGCGGCAGCGCGCCCCTTAGGGGCGCGGGGAACTGCGCGACCAGCCCGGCACGGCCTGCACCCGGCGTGCAACAGCAACCGGCACCCCGGTGGCCGCACGGAGGTGGGGCGCGGGCCCGCTAGGGGGTGCCGCCTGCGCCCACCCGTGCCGCCCCAGCGGCACGACTGCCCGCAGGCGGCAGGCGCCTCAGGGGCGCGGGGAACTGCGCGATCGGCCACCGTGCGGCCCGCACCCGGCGTTGCACAGCCCCCGGCACCCCGATGGCCGCCGGGGCGGGGCGCGGCGGCCCGCAGGTCAAAACCAGGTTCTCGTCCGAATGTCCGGACAAAACATTGACAGGGCTTCACGCACAGGGCTAGAACCGACGAGAGCCCTCCGACCCCCGCAGGGCGGACGCGGACGAACCGTTCGAAGGGAGCGTCATGGCGAGCCATCCCCGTCGCCGCCCGCTCCCCGCCCCTCGGGGCGCCCCCGGTACCACCGGCACCGCCTCCACACAGATCGCCTCCGGCGCGGACCGCCGCCTCGCTTTGGCAGGAGCGAGCTGCGAGCGACGACTCCCCGCCCGCCGCGGCCCCGCGCCGGAGGTTCCGCCCCGACCGCCCGCCACCGCGCTCGCCCCCGGAACCCATGTGTCTACACGGGGACCCGAACGGCCGACACAGTGTCGGGCCCGCCCGGCCCCCCACCCCTGGTGGGATGGACCCGCGGCACCACACGAGCGAAGGAGTTCTCGGTCATGACGAAGATCGTCAACCACTGGATCGGCGGCAAGACCGCCGAAGGCGCCTCGGGAACCTACGGCCCGGTGACGAACCCGGCGACCGGCGAGGTCACCACCAAGGTCGCCTTCGCCTCCGTGGAGGAGGTCGACGCCGCGGTGGCCGCCGCCAAGGACGCGTTCCGTACCTGGGGCCGGTCCTCCCTCGCCCAGCGCACCTCGATCCTGTTCAAGTTCCGCGCGCTGCTGGACGCCCACCGCGACGAGATCGCCGAGCTGATCACCGCCGAGCACGGCAAGGTGCACTCCGACGCGCTCGGGGAGGTCGCACGCGGCCTGGAGATCGTCGACCTGGCCTGCGGCATCAACGTCCAGCTCAAGGGCGAGCTGTCCACCCAGGTCGCCAGCCGCGTGGACGTGGCGTCCATCCGCCAGCCGCTCGGCGTGGTCGCGGGCATCACTCCGTTCAACTTCCCGGCGATGGTGCCGATGTGGATGTTCCCGCTCGCCATCGCGTGCGGCAACACGTTCGTGCTGAAGCCCAGCGAGAAGGACCCGTCCGCCTCCGTCCGCCTCGCCGAACTGCTCGCCGAGGCCGGTCTCCCCGACGGCGTCTTCAACGTCGTCCACGGCGACAAGGTGGCCGTCGACCGCCTCCTGGAGCACCCGGACGTCAAGGCCGTGTCCTTCGTCGGCTCCACGCCCATCGCCCGCTACATCCACACCACCGCCTCCGCCAACGGCAAGCGCGTCCAGGCGCTCGGCGGCGCCAAGAACCACATGCTGGTGCTGCCCGACGCGGACCTCGACGCGGCCGCCGACGCCGCCGTGTCCGCCGCCTACGGCTCGGCCGGCGAGCGCTGCATGGCGATCTCCGCAGTGGTCGCCGTCGGCGCGATCGGCGACGAGCTGGTGGAGAAGATCCGCGAGCGCGCCGAGAAGATCAAGATCGGCCCCGGCGACGACCCGGCCTCCGAGATGGGCCCGCTGATCACCGCGACCCACCGCGACAAGGTCGCCTCCTACGTCGCCGGCGCGGCGGACGAGGGCGCCGAAGTCGTCCTGGACGGCACCGGATACACCGTCGACGGCCACGAGAACGGCCACTGGATCGGCATCTCCCTGCTCGACAAGGTGCCGACCACCGCCAAGGCCTACCAGGACGAGATCTTCGGCCCCGTCCTGTGCGTGCTGCGCGCCGAGACGTACGAGGAGGCCCTCGACCTCATCAACAGCTCCCCCTTCGGCAACGGCACCGCCATCTTCACCCGGGACGGCGGCGCCGCCCGCCGCTTCCAGCTCGAGGTCGAGGCCGGCATGGTCGGCGTCAACGTCCCGATCCCGGTCCCCGTGGGCTACCACTCCTTCGGCGGCTGGAAGGACTCCCTCTTCGGCGACCACCACATCTACGGCAACGACGGCACGCACTTCTACACCCGCGGAAAGGTCGTCACCACCCGCTGGCCCGACCCGGCGGACGCCCCCTCCGGCGTCGACCTGGGCTTCCCCCGCAACCACTGACGCCTGCCGGACCCCCTGCGCCCCGCCTTCGCGTTCACCGAGGCGGGGCGCAGGCCTGTCCGGCCGGTTTTCGTCGATATCTGCCGTAAACCCTCTTTGTTTCCCCCGTGACACTTGATGCGCCGAAATGTGACCGCCATGTGATTGTCGGCGCCACTGCGACGGACACTACCTTGCGGATGCGTGTTCCCGACCGCGTTCACGGCCGAGTGGCACTCGCTCAAATGCCCTCTCGTACGGGTCGTCGGAGGCCATCTACCCAGCAATTACTGGGCAGTTGACCTCGGTGTTCCGTGGTAGCGTACTTGTTCGGAGGGACAGTGCGACCTGAAAGGGAAATCGTGAACACGGAGAAGATCGCCGCTCGCCGCCTCTCGCTGGAAGAGGTGACGCAGCTCGGCGTGAAGGACAAAATCTTCGTTTCCGCCGACACGGCAGAACTCAAACTTCCCGACTGCTACGTCCCTGCTTTTCTGACCAAGCCCGGTGAGCTTTTCGAGGGCGGTTCGGTCACGGCGAGGACCGTATTCCAGGAAGAGGTCACCTGCCTTCCCGACGACGAGAACGAAGCCGGGATCTACGTGGCCGACGAGGGCGGCCCGGCGACGATCGAGGTCCTCCAGTCCGCCGGTGTCGTGCTCGACCTGGCGCTTTTCGTCCCCGGCGGGGACAAGGGATCCCTCACGGCCCTTTACGCCGCGGTCCGGCAGGCGTTCGGCGCCGACGTCGTGCAGATCTGGCGCCAGGGCCTCAAGGAGGTCCCGGACGTGAAGGTCGACATCTTCGAGGAGCAGATTCCCCGGGGCCGCAAGGCGAGCGACAGCCCCAAGCGTGACCGTCGCGCTATCGACACCTACCCCACCCGTGCGGACTTCATCGAGTTCTCCGCGGGTTGGAAGCCGGTCGTCGAGATCCACAAGCCGATCGTCGACGACACCCCGACCATCTGAGACGGCGTCACGCCTCCACGGACCGCCGCGTACCACGGACGCGGTACGCGGCGGCCCTCCCGTACACCAGCGGGAGGTGCCCGGATTCGGTCTCCGGTCGCCAGTCGGCCGACAGGGTGACCCCGTACGGTTGACGCATGGATCTTCGACTGCCCCGCCTCGGGCGGCCGCGGCCCCGGCGTGCCCTCGCCGCCGCGGCCGCCGTCGTCGCGCTCGCCGGGGCCGGCACCTGGACCGCCGTCGCCTCCGACGACGCGCCCGAGGTGCGCCGCGCCGACCGCGTCATGACCACGGGCGACGGCGTGCGCATCGACACCTCCTTCTTCACCGCGGGACCCGAGGGCCGCCGCCCGGCCGTGCTGCTCGGCCACGGCTTCGGCGGCAGCAAGGACGACGTCCGCGCACAGGCCGAGGACCTCGCCCGCGACGGGTACGCCGTCCTCACCTGGTCCGCGCGCGGCTTCGGCCGGTCCACCGGGAAGATCGGGCTGAACGACCCCGAGGGCGAGGTCGCCGACGTCTCCCGGCTCGTCGACTGGCTGGCCACCCGCCCCGAGGTCCGCCTCGACAAGGACGGCGACCCCCGCGTGGGCATGACCGGCAACTCCTACGGCGGGGCGATCGCCCTGCTGGGCGCGGGACACGACGACCGGATCGACGCGATCGCCCCGGCCATCACCTACTTCGACCTCGCCGAGGCGCTCTTCCCGGGCGGCGTGTTCAAGAAGCTGTGGGCGGGCGCCTTCGTCACCTCCGGCGGCGGCTGCGCCCGCTTCGAGCCCGAGCTGTGCGCGATGTACGAGCGGGTCGCCGAGTCGGGCGTGCCCGACGCCCGGGCGCGCGCACTCCTCGAGGAGCGCTCCCCGGCCGCCGTCGCCGACCGCATCGACGTGCCCACCCTGCTGATGCAGGGTCAGACCGACTCCCTGTTCCCGCTCGGCCAGGCCGACGCCGCCGCGCGGGCCGTCCGCGCCAACGGCGCCCCCGTCGACGTCGACTGGCTGGCCGGCGGCCACGACGGCGGCGACCCCGAGACCGACCGCCTGCACGCCCGGGTCCGCGCCTGGTTCGACCGCTACCTCAAGGGCGACAAGAGCGCCGACACCGGCCCCGCCTTCCGCGTCACCCGCACCGGAGGCGTCGACTCCACCGACGGGCAGGCCCAGCTGCGCGGCGCCAGCGCCGACGCCTACCCCGGCCTGCACAGCGGCACGCGCACCGTGGAGCTGACCGGCCGCGAGCAGAGCTTCGCCAACCCGGCCGGCGCCAGCCCGCCCGCCGTGTCCGCGCTGCCCGGCATCGGCGGCTCGGGCGGCCTCTCCCAGCTCTCCTCCCTCGGCATCGGCGTCTCCCTCGACTTCCCCGGCCAGCACGCTCGCTTCGAGTCCGCCCCCGTCACCCGCGACCTGCGCATCACCGGCTCCCCGGCCGTCACCGTGCGGGTCACCTCCACCAGCGACGACGCGGTCCTGTTCGCCAAGGTCTACGACGTCGGCCCGGACGGCCGCCAACAGGTGCTGCCCTCCCAGCTCGTCACCCCCGTCCGCGTCGAGGGCGCCCGCGCCGGCAAGGACGTGACGCTCACCCTCCCGGCCGTCGACCACGAGGTCCGCGAGGGCCACCGGCTGCGCCTGGTCCTCGCCTCCACCGACCTCGCCTACGCCTCCCCGGCCGCCCCGGCGACGTACACCGTGGCGCTGCGGAGCGGCCTCACCGTGCCCACCGCGCCCGGCGTCAGCACCGCCGCGGCCCCGCTGCCCGCCTGGGTGGTGTGGCTGCCCATCGCCGGCGCCGTGCTCGCCCTCGCGCTGCTGCTCACCGGCCGCCGCCGCACCACCGCCCCGGCCCCCGACCCGGAACTGGCCGGCGTGCCCCTCCAGATCACCGGCCTGAGCAAGCGCTACGCCCGCTCCACCGACCGGTACGCCGTACGGGACCTGTCGTTCCGGGTGGAGAAGGGCCAGGTGCTCGGCCTGCTCGGACCCAACGGCGCGGGCAAGACCACCACCCTGCGCATGCTGATGGGCCTCATCAAGCCCGACGACGGCGAGATCCGCGTCTTCGGCCACGCCATCCGCCCCGGCGCCCCCGTGCTGTCCCGGGTCGGCGCCTTCGTCGAGGGCGCGGGCTTCCTGCCGCACCTGTCAGGACGGGAGAACCTCGAGCTGTACTGGGCCGCCACCGGCCGCCCGCCCGAGGACGCGCACCTCGACGAGGCGCTTGAAATCGCCGGCCTCGGCGACGCGCTCGCCCGCGCCGTGCGCACCTACTCGCAGGGCATGCGCCAGCGCCTCGCCATCGCCCAGGCCATGCTCGGCCTGCCCGACCTGCTGATCCTCGACGAACCCACCAACGGCCTCGACCCGCCGCAGATCCGCGAGATGCGCGAGGTGATGATCCGGTACGCGGCCGCCGGACGCACGGTGATCGTCTCCAGCCATCTGCTGGCGGAGGTCGAGCAGTCCTGCACCCACCTCGTCGTCATGGACCGCGGCCGCCTGGTCCAGGCCGGGCCGGTGCACGAGATCATCGGCTCCGGCGACACCCTCCTCGTCGGCACCGTCACCCCCGTCGAGGAGCCCCTCGCCGAGAAGGTCGCGGCCCTGCCCGGCGTCGAGACCGCCGTCCGCACCGACGAGGGGCTGCTGGTCCGGCTCGGCGCCGACGGCACCGCCCCCCGGCTGATCGCGGAACTGGTCCGGCTGGAGGTGCCCGTGACGTCCGTGGGCCCGCACCGCCGCCTCGAGGACGCCTTCCTCACCCTGATCGGAGGTTCCGCATGAGCGCGCTCACCGAGCGGGCCGAGGAGTCCACGGCCCCCGCGCCGTCCGCCCCCGCCGGGACCGCCGCCGGCTACCGCGCCGGCCGCACCCTGCCGCTGCGGGTCGAGCTGGTCCGCCAGCTCAAGCGGCGGCGCACCCTCGTCATGGGCGCGGTCCTCGCCGTGCTGCCGTTCGTGCTGGTCACCGCCTTCGCGATCGGCGGCGAACCCGAGGGCGGCAACACCCGCGTCAACCTGATGGACACCGCCACCGCGTCCGGCGCCAACTTCGCCGCCGTCGCCCTCTTCGTGTCGGCGGGCTTCCTGCTGGTCATCCCGGTCGCCCTGTTCTGCGGCGACACCGTCGCCTCCGAGGCCGGCTGGTCCTCCCTGCGCTACCTGCTCGCCGCGCCCGTGCCCCGGATGCGGCTGCTGTGGTCCAAGCTGATCGTCGGACTGGGGCTGAGCCTCGCCGCGATGGTGCTGCTGCCGGTGGTGGCGCTCGCCGTCGGCACCGTCGCCTACGGCTGGGGCCCGCTGCACATCCCGACCGGCGGCACGCTCGACCCCGGCGCCGCCGCCGGGCGGCTCGTGGTGATCGTCGCGTACCTCTTCGTGTCGCAACTGGTCACCGCGGGGCTGGCGTTCTGGCTGTCCACCCGCACCGACGCCCCGCTGGGCGCGGTCGGCGGCGCGGTCGGGCTGACCATCGTCGGCAACGTCCTGGACGCCGTCACCGCCCTCGGCGACTGGCGCCACTTCCTGCCCGCCCACTGGCAGTTCGCCTGGGCGGACGCCGTCCAGCCCACGCCGGAGTGGTCCGGCATGATCCAGGGCGCGTCCGTGTCCGTGACGTACGCGCTCGTGCTGTTCGCACTGGCGTTCCGCGGGTTCGCCCGCAAGGACGTGGTGTCCTGACCCCCGGGCCCGCGTGAGGGTCACGCGGGCCAACCGGGTGAACCTGCGCAACCGATTCCGTGCAGCAGGGTTGGAGAGGGAGACAGGCCACAGGGCAGCCGGGCCGTGACGCGCGGCCTCGGCCGCCTCTCTCCATGCCGGGGCCGGCCTCCCGATCTTCAAGCAGGAAGACAACCACATTGCGACAGACCCTGAGCAGGGGAGTGTTCGCGGCGGCCGCTGCCGCCACGGGCATTCTGTCCCTGTACGGAACCCCCGCCCTCGCCGACTCGTTCGCGGGGGGCGGTGCCGAGGATTCTCCCGGTGTGCTGTCCGGGAACAACGTGCAGGCGCCGGTCCACGTGCCGGTGAACGCGTGCGGCAACACGGTCACCGCCGTGGGCGCCCTCAACAGCGCGTCCGACAACACGTGCGTCAACGAGTCCGGCGGCCACGGTGAGAAGGCCGGCGGCCACGACGAGAAGGCCGGCGGCGCGCACGCGGCCGGCGGCGCCAAGGGCTCGCCCGGTGTGCTGTCCGGGAACAACGTGCAGGCGCCCGTCCACGCCCCCGTGAACGCCTGCGGCAACAACGTCACCCTCGGCGGCGGGCTGAACAGCGCCTCCGACAACACCTGCGCCAACGTCTCGGAGGGCTCGCACGGCGCGAAGTCCTCCTCGGACCGCTCGGCGCACTCCCACCACGCGTCCGACCCGGGCGCCTCGCACTCCGAGGACGGCGGGGCCCACGCGGTCGGCGCCGCCAAGGGCTCGCCCGGTGTGCTCTCCGGGAACCTCATTCAGGCCCCGGTCCACATCCCGGTGAACGCCTGCGGCAACAACGTGAACCTGCTCGGCCTGTTCAACGAGGCGAGCGGCAACACCTGCGTCAACGACTCCGGCCACCACGGTGAGAAGGAGCCGGAGAAGACGCCGGAGAAGGACAAGCCCGAGCCGCCCGTCAAGGTGAAGACGCCGCCCGCGCCCGTCGAGCCGCCGGCCGAGGACACCCCGGACGGCCCGCCGCACCTCGCCCAGACCGGCACCGACGGCCTGATGGCCGCCTCCGCCGCCGGCGCCGTGCTGCTCACCGGCGGCGCCATGCTGTACCGCCGCGGCCGCGTCGGCGCCCGCCGCTGACCGTCCCGCGGACGCCGGGCCCACCCCACCCGGCGTCCGCGCCCCCGGCACGAAGCGTCCCCCGGACCACCCGGTCCGGGGGACGCTTCGTCGTACCGCCCGTCAGCCGCGCACCGGAGCCGGCGTGCCGCCGCGCCCCGGACCCGCCGGCAGCGGCACGCTCCCGCGCACCGGGGCCGCCCGCAGCCGCCTGCGCACCCCCTGCACCAGCGTCGACGCCGTGAACGTCGCGCCGTGCACGAACCGCATCGCCGGACCGAACCCGGACGCCGTCACCAGACCCGCCAGGAACAGCCCGGGGTAGGACGACTCGAAGCCCCGGTCCAGCACCGGCGACCCGTCGGGCAGCGCCGTCATCGCGCCCCGCAGCTCCGCCGACAGCATCCCCAGCCGGTCACGGTGCGCCTTGAACCCGGTGGCCGCGATGACGTGCTCCGTCTCCATCGCCCGCCGCGCGCCCGACCGGTCCACCAGCTCCAGCCGCAGCCCGCCCGGCACCGCGGCCGCCGCCGTCACCTCGTGCCCCGGCATCAGGTCCACCGCGCGCTCCACCCGCTCCCGCACCCACCAGGCGCCCGCCGGGCCCAGCGCGGTGGCCGCGATCCGCGTCCGGGTCGCCTCCGGCAGCCGCCGGAACAGCCCCGGCCGCTCCGAGTAGAACCAGTTCCGCCAGCCCGGGCCCAGACCGCTGTGCGGCGACCGCGCCGACTGCCACCACGGGCGCTCCCACGGCGGCGGCACGTCGTTCCAGCGCAGCCGCTCCGCCCGCGCCAGCACCCGCACCCGCGTGCCCTGCTCGGCGAGCAGCGCCGCCGTCTCGAGCGCGGCCTGCCCGCCGCCGATCACCGTGACGTCCTTGCCCTGGAAGGGGCCCAGGTCGCTGTGGTGGCTGCTGTGCGTCACCAGCGTCGGGTGCAGTCCGCGCAGCGCCGCCGGCACCTCGATGAACGGCATCACGCCCACCGCGAGCGCCACCGTCCGCGCGTGCAGCACCTCCCCGTCCTCGGCGACCGCGCTGAAGCCCTCGGGCCCCGACGACACCCGCGCGATCAGCCGCTCGTCCACCTCCGGCACGGCGTTGCGCGCGAACCACAGCCCGTACGACGCGAAGTCCTCCACCGGGATCGGATGCGCGTGACGGGCGGTCAGGCCCCGCTCCGTGCAGTACGCGTCGAGCCTCCAGCGCCCCGCGGGGTCGGACAGGTTCGACGCCCACGGCTCCGACTTCAGGAACATCCCGGCCGGCATGT
This sequence comes from Streptomyces lusitanus, assembly GCF_042647945.1. Lineage (NCBI taxonomy): Bacteria > Bacillati > Actinomycetota > Actinomycetes > Kitasatosporales > Streptomycetaceae > Streptomyces > Streptomyces lusitanus. Next base: position 134,531 of record NZ_JBHRWL010000004.1, on the reverse strand, counting down.
GGTCCCGCCAGGACGCCATGGGCCGGCCGAAGACACGCAGGTTCAGTCCGGCGGCCGCCGCGTGCGACGCGATCGACAGACCGTACGGACCGGCGCCCACCACCAGAAGGTCGTACATCATCAGCTGCTCGCTTTCTCGTTGTCGGTCGTCAGGGAGGGCGTGCGGGGCGCCGGGCGCTGGGCCGGGACCCCGTCCGCGGCGCCACGCCGCCGGCGCAGCCGGCCGGACACATGACGGGCCCACAGCGCCCACATCGCCAGGCCCGGGGCGCGGTCGTCGGCCGCCCACCAGGCCAGTTCGCGCCCGCCGGGCGCGGGCCGCAGCGCGGCGAGGGGCGCGTAGTTCTCCACCACGAACGCCCTGCCGGCCACCGGATCGCCGTCCGGCAGCCCACGCCCCGTCAAATCCGCGTGCAGCGCCCGTACGACGTCCAGGCCGGCGCTGTCGGTGAACAGCCGGAACTGGGCGCCCGGACGCGGGTTGAAGTCGAGGAGGTGGTAGCGGCCGGTGGCGCCGCAGCGGCGGAAGTCCAGGTCGAAGATGCCGCGGTAGCCCAGTTCGCCGGTGATCCGCTCGGCGAGCGCCGTCACCTCCGCGTTGGGCGTCCAGCGGCCCACCGCGGTCAGTCCCGCGCCGCGCGGCCAGGACAGGTGCTTGCGGCCCGGTCCGCCCGCGCGCACCGTGCCCGTGCGGTCGGCGTAGCCGTGGAAGAACCAGTCGCGGTCCGTGCCGGGCGGCAGATACGCCTGGAGCAGCAGCGGGCTGCCCGCCTCCGCGGTGCGCGCGTGCAGGTCCCGCGCCTCACGGGCGGAGTGCAGCACCTGGGTGCTGCGCAGCCCCGAGCCCGCCGGGAGCAGCCAGGGGCGGCTCCACTTGGCGACCACGGGCAGCCCGAGCCGCAGCGCGTCCTCGCCGGCCCGCTGCGGGGTGTCCGGGACCTCCGTGCGCGGGTGCGGCACGCCCACCGAGGCGCACACGGCGGCCAGTCCGCCCTTGTCCGCGACGCGTTCGGCCGACGCCGGCGGCGTCACGGGCAGCAGGTAGGAGGGGGCCAGCTCCTCGCGCAGCCGGGCCGCGGCGATCGCGGTGGCGTCGTCCATCGGCACCAGCACCGCCGCGCGCCCCACCTGGGCGGCGACCCGGCGCAGCACGGCGAGGATCTCGGCGTCGGACGCGTCCGGGGGCGGCGGGGTGTGCAGCCGGCGCACAAAGCGCGAACGGGCCACGGGACTTCCCGTGCAGTCGGCGACGACATGCACGTCCACCCCTGCCCGGCCGAGCGACCGGACGGCGCCCAGGGTGCCGTGATGAAAGGGATTCCGGTCGATCCGCAGTACGACCGCGGGAACCCGGGTGTCAAGCAAGGACACGCATTCTCACTTTCTTCTGGCGCCGTCTCACCCACACGGGCGAGAACGGCACTCGAAAGCCGCAGTGGCAGTGGCACTGTCGTATTTCGTATGGCTGACTTCATATGACTGTTCGTCAACAGCGAGGCATCAGGCAGCGGGCGGACGCGAGCGAGAAGAGGAGCAGCCAATGGCCCCACAGCACAGGCGGGTCCGGGCCCGCGCCCTGGCCGTGGGCGCGGCGGCGGTCGCCGTGTCGGCCGCCCTGGCGGCGGGTCCCGCGGCCGGGGCGGCGCCCATGGACGAGACCGGGGCCGCGCTGCCGGGCCCCACCGGGCGCCCCACACCGGCCGCCGGCGCCCAGCCGGCGCCCGGCTCCGGAGCCCGGCCCGCGCCGGGCGCCGAGCCCGCCGCGTCGGCCTTCCCGACCCCCGACATCGACGTGCCCGCCGTGTCCGTGCCCGAACTGCCCGACGTGCCGGAGCTGCGGCCCCCGACCGTGCCCGCCCCCGCGAAGGGCGTGCCGCCGTTCGGCGCCTTCCTGGCCTCCGACGCGCGCGGCGTGGAGCGGATGGAGCAGCTCAGCCGCTGGCTCGGCGGCGCGGAACTGCGCGTGGGCCACACCTACCTGCCCGGCAACCACTGGAAGGACATCGAGGGCGACATCGGCTTCCTCGAGGACTGGGCGCGCTGGCGCAACGCCGACGACAAGCGGATGCTCGTCCTCAACGTCCCGCTGCAGGAGCGCAACGAGGCGGGCGTGCCCGACGGGGAGGTCCGCGAACTGCTGCGGCGCGGCGCGGCCGGCGAGTTCGACCACCACTTCCGCGCCCTCGCCGAGCGGCTCGTCGCCCTGAAGATCCCGGACACCGTCCTGGTCCTCGGCTGGGAGATGAACGGCGTCACCTACACCCACCGCTGCGGTCCCGACCCGGAGAACTGGAAGAAGTACTGGAACCGCATCGTCACCACGATGCGTTCCGTCCCCGGCCAGGAATTCCGGTTCGAGTTCACGCCCAACCGGGGCCGCGACGCCGTGCCGTGGACGCAGTGCTATCCCGGCGACGACACCGTCGACATCATCGGAATGGACTCCTACGACCAGCCGCGCGGAATGTCCTTCGACGAACAGGTGAAGGAGCCGTACGGCCTCCAGGCGCACGTCGATTTCGCCAAGGCGCACGACAAGCCCATCGCCTATCCGGAGTGGGGGCTTTTCCGCAACGGCGACAATCCCGAGTACATGCGCCGCATGCTCGCCTGGATGCAGCGGCACCGGCCGCTCTACCACACGGTCACCGACTACTGCCCGCACGGCGTGTGGCAGTGCGACGACAACCCGGACTCCTCCCGCGTGTTCCGCTCCGCCCTCTACGGGCGCACGCCCGAGGACCCGGTGACCCCGGCGCCCGCCGAGCCGCCCGCGGCGCCGCAGCTGCCGGAGCAGTGCATGCCGCTGGACCTCGGACGCTGGGTGGAGCACTGGCTCGGCGGGAAGCTGTGCCTGCGCCTCGACTGGTGGTCGCGCACCGGATGACGCCGGAGCCGTCCCGGCCGGGCTCACCGCCGTCACCGCGGCACGTCGGCGGCGGTGGCCGGACCGGGCACGGAGGCGCTGGGCGCCGCCTCCCCGTCCCGGCCGCCGCGCCGGGGCCGGGCCAGCAGCGCCAGACCGCCGAGCAGCCCGCCCGCGCTCGCGCCGACCAGGGCGGTCACCGCGGGGGACGCCGAGGCGGGCGCGGACGGCTTCGCCGCGCGGGAGAACTGCACCAGCCGCACCCGGGTGCTGTCCTTGGTGTCCTCCGCGTGCCGGGTCAGCGCCCGGGCCACCGCGTTCGCCATGTCGACCGCCGTCCCGGGCCGTTCGGACACGGCCGTGACGGAGACCATCGGCGCGTCCGGCGAGGTCGCCGTGCGCACCCCGTCCCGCAGGGTGCGCACCGGCACACCCGCCCACACCTGCGCGTCCCCGAGCACCGCGAGCTGGGTGGCCACCCGCCCGTACGCCTGCGCGAAACCGCGCGCGGACTCCGGGGTGGCCTGGTCGGTGGGGACGGCCACGACGTAACTGGTGGCCGTGTACTCGGGCGGCGTGAGCAGGCCGTACGCGCCGCCGGACAGACCGCCCAGCAGCGTGCCCGCCACCAGCGCGGACCAGGCCGGCAGCTTTCTGACACGGTCCAGGGACGGCAGGCGCGGAAGACGCGGACGGGTCGGGGTGTCGGTCATGACGACGGTGCTTCCTTGACGTGGAGGGAAGGGGAGAAGCCGGCCACGGCGGCCGCGTACACGTCCATGAGGCGGGCCGAGCTGCGGGTGATGCTGTAGTGGCGGGCGGCCTCGGCGGCCGTGCGCGGGCCCGGGCCCGCCGCGCGCGCCTCGGCGATCGCGCGGGCGTACGTCTCCGGGCCGCCGCGCACCCGCCGCGCGCCGGCCGAGGACTCCGGCGGCAGGTCCTCGATCGCCGGGCAGGAGCCGTAGAGCACGGGCAGCCCGGCGGCCAGGGCCTCCACCGCCGCCAGTCCGAACGCCTCCTGTGTGGACGGGGCGGCGAACAGGTCCATCGCCGAGGTGAGCGAGGGCAGATCGGGACCGGGCGTGCCGTCGGGCACGACGGGCCGCTCCCCGGTGAACAGCACCCGCCCGGACACCCCGGCCTCGTGGGCCGTGCGCCGCAGCACGTGTTCCTCGGGGCCGCCGCCCACCAGCAGCAGCCAGCAGTCCTCCGGGAGCCGCGCCAGCGCCCGCACCAGCACGTCGAACCGCTTGCCGGGGGCGAGCCGGCCCACCCCGCCGACGACGAACGCGCCGTCCGGCAGGCCCAGCCGCCTGCGGGTGCGCTCGCGCCGCTCCGGGTCGAAGCGGAAGCGGTCCGGCTCGATGCCGTTCGGCACCACCTCGATCCGGGGCGCGGGCACCCCCCACCGCTTCAGCCGGTCGGCCACCGTCGGGGAGACGGCGACCGTCGCCGAGCCGAGCCGCTCGCTCGCCAGGTACAGCGCCCGCACGCCCTGGGTGAGCGCGCGGCCCTCCATCTGGGAGTCGCCCAGCGAGTGCTCGGTGGCCACGACCGCCCGCACGCCCGCGATCCGCGCCGCCGGCCTGCCGTACACACAGGCCCGGTAGAGGTGGGTGTGCACCAGGTCGTAGCCGCCGGAGCGGATCACCTTGACCAGCCGCGGCAGCACGCCCACGTCGCGGTTGCCCGCCATGCCCAGGTGCAGCACCCGCACCCCGTCGGCGCGCAGGCCGTCGGCGACCGGGCCCGGGTTGGTGAGCGTCACCACGTCGCACTCGACGGGCAGATGACGCAGCAGCAGCCGCAGCTGCTGTTCGGCGCCGCCCACGCCGAGACCGGTGATGATGTGCAGCGCCCGCATCTCACACGCCCTCCGCCGGACGGCGGCGCCAGCGGTGCAGCCGCAGCTTCAGCCGCAGCCGCCACGCCGTGTCGTTCTGTCCCACGTGCGCCCGCGGCAGGGCGTGCGGGCCGGTCAGCGGGCCCGGGTCGATGGCGCAGGCGTACCGGTAGCCGGCCTTCCGTACGGCGTCGACGGCGCGCGCGTCGACCGTGCCGTACGGGTAGCAGAAGCCGTCCACGGGCGCGCCGGTCAGCTCGGCGAGCCGGGCGCGGCTCCCGGTCACCTCGGCGTCCAGCAGCGCGTCGTCGGCGCGGGTCAGGTCGACGTGCGTCAGCCCGTGCGAGCCGATCTCCACGCCCTCCCCGGCGGCGTGCCGGATGCCGTCCGCGTCCAGCAGCGGCTTGCGCGGGCCGAGCGGGTCCCAGGCGTTGTCGCCGCCGAGCCGCCCCGGCAGCACGAACAGGGTCGCGTTGAACCGGAAGCGGCGCAGCAGCGGCAGCGCGCCGGTGAGGAAGTCGGTGTAGCCGTCGTCGAAGGTCAGACCGACCAGGTCCCGGCCCTCGCCCCGGGCGCGCGCGTCCAGCAGCTCCGCCACGGACACACCCCGCAGCCCGCGCCGGCGCAGCCAGGTCAGCTGGTGCTCCAGCCGGTCCGGGGTGACCGTGACGCGGTAGGGGTCGTCGGAGCAGTCGCCCACCGAGTGGTACATCGCCACCCAGGGGACGGTCGCCGGGCGGCGCGCCGGCCGGGTCGGGTCGGCGAGCGGGGAATCAACGGGTGCGGCCATGTGTGAGCCTTCGTGTGACGGTACGGACGGAGCGCCGCGCGGTGGCGGCGCCCACGCCCAGGGCGGACAGGGCGATGGGGACGAAGACGGCGGTGACGGCGAGGCAGCCGGCCGCGAGCGCCGCCACGGGCGAGGCGAACCAACCCGCCGCGAACACCCCGGCGGTGACGGCCAGGACGGACGCGAGGACCGGGCGGCCCAGGTCGGCGAGGACCCGGCGGACGCCGACGGTGACGCCCGGGGCGTGGTCGGAGGGGGCGGCGCGCAGCCCGAGCAGCAGCAGGGCGGCGGTGACGGTGATGCCGGCGGCGTTGGCCGCGGCGATCCCCGCGACGCCCCAGCGGCCCACGGCGAGCGCGCCGGCCAGGGACGTGACGGCGATGCCCACGCCCATCACGCCCAGCGGGTACCAGCGGGCGCTGCCCGCCGAGAAGTAGCAGCGGACCAGCGCGCCCACCAGCGTCTGGCCGAGCAGGCCGAGCGCGTACACCCGCATCACGTCCGCCGTCGCGGCGGTGTCGGACGCGGTGAACGCCCCTCGCTGGAAGAGCAGTCCGATCATCTGCGGGGCGCAGGCGACCACCGCGCACATGCCCAGCAGCACCACGCAGGACGCCAGCACCAGGTCCCGCTGGACCCGGGCGCGGGCCCGCGCGGTGTCCCCGTCGGCGAGCGCCCGTGCCACCACCGGGAAGGTCACCGTGCACACCATCAGCGACAGCGTCATCGGGATCTGCGCGACCTTCTGCGCGTAGTTGAGGTGCGAGATGGCGCCCGCGGGCAGCGACGACGCCAGGAAACGTTCGACCAGCACCTGCGACTGGCGGCACAGCGCGAACAGCAGCACGGCGGCGATCAGCGCCAGCCGCACCGGCCGCTCCTCGTCCGCCGGAGCTCCGTCCACGGCGGCCGGCGCGGGCCCGCGCGAGGTGAGGCGGCGCCACAGCGACGGCAGTTGCACCGCCACCATCAGACAGCCGCCCACCGCGACCCCGGCCGCCGCCGCGCGCACCCCCCAGTCGCCGCCGAAGGCGAACATCGTCGCGATGATCCCCGTGTTGTACGCGACGTAGATCGCCGCCGGGGCGAGGAAGCGCCGGTGCGCCCGCAGCGCGGCGCTGCAGTACCCGGCGAGCCCGAAGGCCAGCAGGCTGAGCGCGGTGAGCCGGGTGCAGTCCACGGCGAGCCGCGGGTCGGGCAGCCCGGGCGCGAGCACGGCCACCAGGTACGGCGCCCCGGCGGCGGCCAGCGCGGCCACCGCGGCGAACGCCAGGCACAGCCGCGGCAGCGTGGCCCGCACCAGCTCCCGCACCGGGTCGCCCGGGACGCCCCGCGCGCGCCGGGCCAGCGCCATGCTGAACGCCGGGATGAGCGCGATCGCCAGCCCGTCCTCGATCAGCAGCGTCGCCGCCATCTCGGGCACGGTCCACGCGACGAGGAACGCGTCGGTGTCGCTCCCCGCCCCGAACAGCCGCGCCAGCGACTGGTCCCGGACCAGGCCGAGCAGGGACCCGGCGATGGACAGCGCGGCGGTGAGCAGCGCGGCCCGGGCGAGGAAGCGGCGGGAGGGATTCGGGTCGCCGTGCCCGTGCCCTTGCCCTTGCGGACCGGCGGAGGGGCGGTCGCCCGGACGGCCGGGCCCGTCGGCGGTGCGGGCCTTCGCGCGGGCCGGGACGGGCTCCGTACGGGGGCCGGGCGCGGTGCCCGCGGCCTGGGGCGGGAAGGACGTCATCGGGCCACCGCCTCCTCCACCCGGCCGGGGAGGGTGTCCGGGCAGGCCGCGTCCACCCGGCCCCGCTCCGTCAGCCCCCACCACGCCGTCAGCCCGAGCGCCACACCGGTCAGGACGGTCGACGGGCCGCCGATGTCGCCGTACACGTAGTCGACGAGCTGCCACAACAGCAGGCCGCACGCGATCAGCGCGCAGTCGAGCCCGGACCCGTCGCGGCGCGCCCGCGCCGGCGCGCGCACCGCGCACACCAGCAGCGCCAGCCAGCTCCCCACGAGCGAGCAGAAGCCGAGCAGGCCCTGCTCGCTGAGCACCAGCAGGTACATGCTGTGCGGGGAGAGCAACGCCTGCTTGTGGAACGTCTCCCCGGCGCCCTCGATGTCGCTGCCCGACGACAGCGCGAGCGTGGCGTGCCCGTCGCGGTACTCGGGGAAGTTCTTCAGCCCCACCCCGGTCACCGGCTGTTCGCGCCACATGCCGACGGCGGACGCCCACAGCGTGTACCGGTCGATCACGGACTGGTCCGGCGCGTCGGCGACCTGCGTGATGCTGTCGATCCGCTCCTGGAGCATCGCCGTACCGACCCCGAGGCCGCCCACGAGGATCACCCCCGCCGCGGCCACGGCCGCCCCCACCTTCAGCGCCCGCCGCAGCCCCGCCGTCGCCAGCTGCACCGCGCAGGTCAGCGCGGTCGCGATCCAGGCGCCCCGGCTGAAGGACACCGCCAGCGGCACCAGCAGCACGACCGCGCACCCGGCGGCCGCCGCCCGCTGCCACAGCGGCGTCCGCCCCAGCGCCAGCCCGGTCGCGCAGACCACGCCGAGCGCCACCGCCGTGGCCATGCCCATCACGTCCTGTGCCCCGAAGGTGCCCACCGCGCGGACGGTCTCGCCCTGGTAGGAGGCGCCGGTGCCGGTGACGTACTGGTGCACGCCGACGGCCCCCTGCCACACCGCGAGCCCCACGAACGACCAGGCCAGCAGCCGGAAGTCGGCCCGCCCGCGCAGCAGCACCAGCACGGCCGCCGGGACCAGCACGAACACCTGGAGATAGCGGGCCATCCCGCCGAGCCCCGCCGCGGGCGAGGCCGCGTCCATGGCGGCGACCGCGAGCCCCGCCACGGGCAGTCCCAGCACCACCGCCGCGCGGCGTGACAGCGGACGCCGCCGCTGGCGCAGCAGCAGGATCACGCAGTACCCCACCACCAGCGCGGACACCACGTCGGCGGGCCCCGCGCCGTCCCCCGTCGGCGGCAGGCCCAGCAGCGCGACCACCGCCACCAGCGGCAGCACCGGCGCGAACCGGGCGGCCGCGCGCGGCAGCGGCAGTACGGGGACGTGGCTCACCTGGCGTCAGCTCCCCGTCGGACGGACCAGCGTGGCCGCCGTGCGCAGCAGGATGCACACGTCCTGCCACAGCGACCAGTCGTCGATGTACGCGTTGTCGAACCGGGCGCGGTCCTCGATCGAGGTGTCCCCGCGCAGCCCGTGGATCTGCGCCAGCCCGGTGATGCCGGTACGCATCCGGTGCCGGGCCGCGTATCCCGGATACGTCTCGCTGAACTGGGCGACGAAGTACGGGCGTTCGGGGCGCGGCCCGACCAGGCTCATGTCGCCGCGCAGCACGTTCCACAGCTGGAGCAGCTCGTCCAGCGACGTGCGGCGCAGCATCCGGCAGAAGCGGCGCATCTCGTGCTCGCCCGCCACGCTCCACCGGGTCGCCGACTCGTGCTCGTCGACCGGCCGGTGGGTGCGGAACTTCAGCAGCGTGAACGGCTCGCCGTCCCGGCCGATGCGCTCCTGACGGAACACCACCCCGGGCCCGTCGGTGAGCCGCAGGGTCACCGCGCACACCAGCAGCAGCGGGCTGACCAGCAGCAGCAGGGTCCCCGACACCAGGATGTCCAGCAGCCGCTTGCCGGCGCCGCCACCGCCGCGGACCGGCGCGAGGTCCAGCCGCCGGGCCGAGAACCCGGCCAGCCGCTCGGGCGCCGGGTACGGCGAGGCGTCGGCGTCGACCTCCCAGACCGTGCACCCGGACGCCGCCAACGCCCGCAGCAGCGTGCCCTGTTCACCACGCACCGACGGGTGGACGGCGAGAACCGCGCGCACCCCGTTCTGGATGACCGCGCGTTCCACCTCCTCGTCCGTGCGCAGCACGGGGACGCCCCCGTCACCACCGTCCCCCTGCGCGGCGACCACACCCACCGGCCGCATCCCGCACCGGGGGTGACGCAGCACGGCGGCGGCCACGCGCTGCGCGGTCGCCGCCGGGCCGATCACGAGCGCCGCCCGCGGATGCCGCAGCAGCGCCACCCGCCGCCGCCCGTGGACCAGCGCGCGCGACACTCCGCCCGCCGCCACCTGCGCCGCCAGGCCCGCCAGCACGGTGCCGGCGGACAGCGCCTCCTGCGGCCGGAACGCCGCCCACAGCGCCGCCGTCGCCAGCCAGGCCACCGCCACGCGCCCGCACACGGCGGGCAGTTCGTCCAGGACCGCCGGGAGCGCGGGCCGCACGCCGCGCGGACGCAGCAGCAGGAGCGAGGCCCCGGTCAGCAGAGCGAGCAGCAGCGGGGGGAGCCCGGCCGCCCACCCGGCGAGCAGGGCCGCCGCGCCGTCCGCGAGCAGCAGGGGAACCGGGGAGTCGGGGCGGTCCGGAGGCCGCGAGGCGGGCAGCCGGGGACCGGTGTCGCCGGCGCGCGGCGGCATGACGGACACGGGCGGGAATCCGTGCTCCCGGGGCGGGACACCGGGGGAGGGCACGGTACGTTCGGCGGTCACGAGTGGATGGACTCCCTGTGCTCTGAGTGCTCGACGCGCTGTGTCGTCCGGTCGGCCTCGGCGCCCTCGGCCGTCAGGAGCGGGCGTGCCCCGGTCGTGGCCGGCCGGGCGCCGAGCAGATCGCGGTAGACGTCGGCGACCGCCCGCGCGGTGTGCCGCACGTCGTGGAGGGACAGCACATGGCGGCGTGCCCGGTCGCCGAGGTCGGCCCGCAGCGGCGGATCGAGCAGCAGCGCGGCCACGGTCCGGGCGAGCGCGCGCGGGTCCTCCGGCGGCACCAGGCAGCGGGCGGCCAGCGCCGCCGGCAGGCTCTCGCGGGCCCCGTCGACGTCCGTGACCACCACGGGCCGCGCGCAGGCCATCGCCTCCAGCGGGGCCAGCGCCATGCCCTCCCAGCGGGACGGCAGTACGACGAGGTCGGCGGCCTGGTACCAGGGCGACGCGTCCGCGACGGCCCCCGTGAACAGCACGGAGTCCGGGGCGTCGGCGCGCAGCCGGTCGTGGTCCGGACCGTCGCCGACCAGCGCCAGCCGCGCCCCGGGCACCTGTCGGCGTACGGCCTCCCAGGCCCGCAGCAGGACGTCCTGCCCTTTCTGCCGGCACAGCCGTCCGACGCACACGACCAGGGGTGCGTCCGCGTCCATGCCGTGGCGGGCGGCGAGTTGGGCCCTGACCGGGCCCGTGTCCTGCGCGGGCCGGAAACGCTCGGGGTCGATGCCGTTGGGTACGACCGTCCAGCGCCCGTGGATCCCGGCGCCCACTCCGGTGTCGCGCTCCGCCTCGCTCACGCAGATCACCCGGGAGGCCCAGCGCGCCGCCCACCGCTCCCAGCGCAGGGCGAGCGCGGCCGTGGTCCCGCCCACCGCCTCGAACGACCAGGCGTGCGGCTGGAACACCGTGGGGATGCGCCCGCGCACGGCCAGCCGCCCGGCCAGCCCGGCCTTCGCGCTGTGCGCGTGGATCAGGTCGGGCCGCAACTCGTCGACGAGCTGCTTCAGTTGCCGTACCTCCCGGACGAGGGAGGGCCCCGGCGAGCGGGTCGCCTCCCAGGTGCGCAGGTGGGCGCCGAGGGAACGCAGCCGGGTGGTGAGCGGGCTGTCGGGGCAGACGGCGGCGACATCGAGGCCGTCGGCCAGCTGCGCCCGCACCAGGTCGGTCACCACCCGTGCGACGCCTCCGTCCACGGGCTGGGTGAGGTGCAGGACCCGCGGCCGGCGGCCGTGGGGTGTCAGATCCGTGGGCACGGCTTCCTCACTCACGCAGGTGTCGGGGACGCGGGACGGCGCGTTCACGGACGGGCGTCGACGGCGGCGAAGAGCACGCCGGCCCACGCGGCGTCGCGTTGCGAGGTGAGGCGGAGGGCCGCCTGGTCACCGGCGCGCGTCAGCAGCCCGCCGAGGTCGAACACGTCGGAGTCGTAGCCGAGGGTGTTGGCGTACGCGGGCACGCGCGCCGAGGGCGCGTTCGCGGGGGCGGCGACGGTGGAGTTCAGCACGTCGTCGGCCGGGTTGGCGCCGTCGCCGAGCGCGGTGACCGTGTCGCCCGCGGTCAGGACCAGGGAGTCGCCGGCGGTGCCGCGGTCGCCGTTGTAGGCCACCATGCCCACCCGGCCCCCGGCCGCCGCGGGGAACGGCAGGTCGCGCAGCGTGACATGGGCGCCGGAGTCGCCGCCCAGCGGGGCGAAGCCGTCCCATACGGACAGGTGCCGCAGCGGCTCCGCCGGGTCCTCGTACGCCACCACCAGCGTCCATCCGCCCCAGGCGCCGGCCGCCGACCGGCCCCCGGCCACGTTGATCTGCGCGACCGTGTAGAGGCCGGAGCCGCTGTCCCGCACCAGCCGTGTCACGTCCGCGGAGGCCTGGAAGGCGTCCATGCCGCCCGCCACGCGGTGCCCGACGACGGTGTCCGCGAGCAGCTCCTTGTAGTTGCCGCCGGGCTCGGCGATCAGCACGCGCCCGTTGTCCTCGGCCGGCTTCTGCTCGCCGACGAGCAGGTTGCCGCCCCAGTACAGCCGCGCGTACGTCACCCGCGACCCCCTGGGCAGCCGCACCTCCCCCTGGGAGGAGTTGTACGTGTTGGGGTCGTCGTCGACGTCGATGTAGTGCATGTCGAAGTCGCCGTTCACCCCCGGCCGCGTGCCGTTCTGCACCGAGCGGCAGGAGGACGCCGAAGCGCGGCAGGTGTGCGAGGAGTTGGCCGCGCGCACGATGTTGCCGCGCTGAAGGACCCGGTACCGCTCGCCGAAGGGAAGCCCCTCCGCCTCCGGAGCCGGCGCGGCGGGCGCGGCGGTCGCGGCGACGGCGGTGGAGCCGCAGGGCGCCCACAGCGCGGCCAGGGCGAGGACGCCCACCGTCGCATGGCGAAGCAGCTGACCCAGGGTTTGGCGCATGACCGTTCGGAGCCTTTCGGAAAAGGGTGGCGGCGGCAGGCAGCGGGGACGAGTGCGATGCGTCCGCCCATGAAGGTGCGTCGAAGCAACGCAACTCTAGTCACTAAACGGACAAAGTCCCCGAAATTCGACCAAGGGGGACAAGTGTGTTGGAATCGTGAAGTCGGGCGTGTGTGACCTGCGGCTTCCCGCACCGGCTCATCTGCCGTGACGCGCAGAGGAGTGACGGCGGTCCGGTCCGAAAGGCGTACGCCCGGTTGCGGGGCGTCGCGGGCACTTCGACGGTGGGTCCAAGATCCGAAGCCCCGCGAAAGGACTCTCCATGCGCGCTCTGCCGGCCCGGCGCATCGCTCTCGGCGCCCTGTGCGCCGCCCTCCTGACCACCACCACCGGCCCGACCGCCCTCGCGGCGGACTCGCTCCCCGGACAGGACCCGGCGGCGTCGTCCGCCGCGCTTCTCGCGCGGGTCCCGCACAGCGAGGCTCCCCGGGGCGACCTCGCCCCGGTCGCCGACCTGATCAGGGCCGTCCTCGCCGCTCCGGACGGGCAACTGCCCCCGGCCCAGGCCCGGAAGCTGGCCGACGCGGCACGGAGGGCGGTGGCCCGCGCGGCCGCCGACGACCCGGGGACCGTCACCACGACCGTGACCACCACCCCCACGGCCGCGACTCCGTTCCTGCCGGGCCTGCCGGCGCCGGTGACGGGCGTGCTGCTGCCCACGGCCGAGGAGGACGACGGCACCGCGAACAGCGGGCTGGGCGCCGTGCGCGAGGCCCTCGACAACCTCCTGGACGTGCTGCTCCCCGCGTCCGGGCAGGCCGCGCCCACCGGCAGCACGACGACCACGACGACCGAGAACACGTCGACCGGCACGACGGAGATCACGGACGGCACGGACAGCACGGAGAGTACGGAGTCCACGGAGAGTACGGAGCCCACGGCGGACGCGTCGGAGGCGTCGGACGCCACGAGTGCGACGGACGCCGCCGACACGGCCGGGACGGCGGCGGACGCGGCGGCCGACGCGTCCCTCACCTCCACCGACGAGCTTCTCGCCCGGGTGGACGAGCTCCTCGACGCGCTGACCGCGACCGACCCGCAGACGGCGACGACCCTGCCCGCACCGGCCGACCCTGCTGACCCGGCCGAGCCCGCTGACCCCGCCGAGCCGGCGGACCCGGCCGATCCCGCGGACCCGGCCGACCCCGCCGCGTCGGCCGGACTGCTGCCCGCACTCACGTCACTCATCCTGCCGAATTCCTGAAAACACGACGCGGCCTCAGACGGCCCGTCGGTTCATAGAATTCGTATTTCGTATGAGGACTCGGCAATCTTCGATTTCCCGGTTTCCGCTCCGGCCGGGGATCGTTGTGCACGGCGACAGAACCACTCCGGCGACTCGCGTTGCCGAAGAAAGGAACACGATGAAGTCCCTGAAGGCTGCCGCCGTCCTTGCCGGGTCCCTGATCGCCGCCGGTGTCGCCGCACCCGCGTACGCCGACTCCACCGACCTGGCGTCCACCGGCCTCGACACGGGCCTGCGCACCGCGGTTCCCTTCGAGCTGATGCCGCTGCAGGAGTCGGACTCGCTCGTCGACTCCGACGAGAGCTCGCTGCTCGGCACCACGAAGGAAGCGGCGGCCGTGGTGAACGAGGCGAAGCCGGTGCGCGGCGACGTGGGGCTCCACGCCTGACCTTCCCGCCCCAGACTCTCGGCCCCCGGTGTTCCGCCGGGGGCCGATTGCGTTGCCGCTGCCTTTCACCACGCCCATGCACAGAAAGGAGCCCCGGGGCGCAAGGCCACCGGGGCTCCGGAGGTTCTGCGGCGGACGTCCGTGGTCGTGGGCCGCCGGGCTACTACTTGTTCACGCAGTAGTTGCCGAAAGCGGGGTTCAGGGCGCCGACGATGTTCACGGTGTTCCCGCACACGTTGACGGGAATGTGGATCGGAGCCTGGATCACATTGCCCGACACGACGCCGGGCGAGTGGACGGCCGCACCCTCGGCACCGGAGTGGGCAGAGGCCATTCCGGCGCCGCTGAACACCACGGCGCCCGTGCCGAGAGCCAGGGTGGCCGCCTTCGCGATGCGAGACATCACGTTCTCCTTACTGGACTGGTTGACGCGGCGGCATGACGAGCGCCGCACTCCTCCCTCAACGCGCCACCTCGGCGTGGGTCACGGGGTATGTCACGAGATCACTCTTTGTGCGTCTTTGCTACGAAAGACCCGCCTCGGCACGCCCGTCCTTTGGTCCGTCCGGTGCGACTGGCAAGGCTCTGACCTGCATCTTCACAAGAAACTTACGCTGCTGGGCGTTTTGCTCCCAAAAATCACCAAGCGTTGCTTACGTTAACGCCTGTCAGCGACCGGTCCGGCACGGACCGAGTCAACACGAGAAACGGAGAGGTAATGCGCAAGTACCAGAAGGCCGCTGTGGTCATGGCCATGCTCGGCAGCGTCGGCTTCCTCGGTGCCGGTGTCAGCCACGCCGGCGACGAGCCGAAGTTCGAGCTGAACAACAAGCAGGCCACCCACTGCGCCCAGGACAACTCGTCCAAGGGCCTCATCAACGTCGATGACGTGAACGTGGGCATCGCGCTGCTGGCCGTCGCCAAGCAGGAGGCCAACGACGCCAACTCGCAGGCCTGCGGCAGCGGCCTGTCGATCGGCGGCAAGGACTGATCGTCGCCACGACGTGACGTGGCGGGTCCCGGGGCTGCGGAGGCAATCCGTGAGTCCCGGGGCCTGCCCCGCCGAAGGCGCGTCACTCCCGCGGCTCCGCAACTCGGCTCTCGGGGATGCGCGGGAAGCGTTTCAAGAAAAAAGCCACGAAACGGCGTTTCTGCTAACAACTGACCCAAATCGTCGCTTTACTTGCGACTGTCAGTGATGCGGCCAACGCAGGTCGTATCCAGATGAATGGAGAAAAATGCGCAAGTACCAGAAGGCCGCGGTCGTTCTCGCCATGCTCGGCAGCGTCGGCTTCCTCGGCGCCGGTGTCAGCCACGCGGGCGACGAGCCGGAGGTCGAGCTGAACAACAAGCAGACCACGACCTGCGCCCAGGACAACTCCACCGAGGGCCTCATCAACCTCGAGGATGTCAACATCGGCGTCTCCATCCTGAGCCTCGCCGGCCAGGAGGCCAACGACACCAACTCGCAGGCGTGCAGCAGCGCCTTCAGCATCGGCGGCGAGTGACCGCTGTGAAGTGATCGGGCAGGTCCCGGGGCTCGAACCCAGGTGGTCGAGCCCTGGGCCTGCCCGTTCGTCGATCGGCGCGGCCGGTCCCACGCATCTGTAACGACTTCGCCGCTCGGTTGCGGAGTCGACCAGCAAGGAAACAGGTAGATGTTCAAGTCGAAGATGATCGCAGCGGTGGCGGGAGTCCTGGGGGGCTTCGCCCTGATGGGCGCCGGTGCCGTTCAGGCCGTCGGCGTCGAGAGCCCGGCTCACTGCACCAAGGACAAGCAGGGCACCGTTCGCTGTGCGCAGGTCGCCACGTACGAGGTCACGTCGGAGGAGCACGGGAAGGTGCGCGTCGTCAACGACTCGACGCTGACCTGCTCCGGCGGGGGCAAAGTGTCGTGCGCGAACAATTTCGTGTACCCGGGTGAGGAGTCCTGACGTCCCGGACGTCGGAACCCGCACAGCGGAGCGTGGCCGGAACCCGGTATCGGGTTCCGGCCACGCTTTATGGCTCACTCATCCGGTGGGTTACAAGCCGGCCATTTCCCCGCACGGAGTCTCCAACGGACCGCAGTACGGCAGGTCGTCGACAGAGCGGTCCGTGCAGAAGCGGGCGATCAGGTCCGCCGACTCCTCCCGGCGCTCGACCGTGACGAGGTGGTCCGCCTCCCTCACGGTGGTGAACAGCGCCCCCGGCAGGGTGGCGGCCAGCTCCCGCCCCATCTCCGGCGTGCACAGGGTGTCGTACTCCCCGGTGAACACCAGCGTCGGCACCCGCGGCACCGGCAGCGGCTCGTAGCACCCGTGCGTCACCAGCCGGGTGTTGTGCTCGACGGTCTTCCTGATGTCGTCCTGCGTCTGGTTCACGAACTGGCGCTGGAGCAGCCGGGCCACGGCCGCGTGCCGGCGGACCTTCGCGGCCCCGGGGTTCGACATGAACAGCCGTACCAGCCCGTCCGCGGCTGCCTCGATGTCGCCCCGCTCCAGGGTCTGCGAGAGCCTGGGCACGGCCTCGCTGTAGAGCTCGGGCAGCCGGTTCGCCGCCGCCGCGAAGATGATGCGCCGGACCGAGCCCGGGTGGCGCTGGGCGAACCGCAGCCCCACGACCTCGCCGAAGCAGCCGCCGAACAGATTCACCTCGGGCACGCCGATCTCGGTCAGCATGTGCTGCACCGCGTCCCCGAGGAAGTCCATGTCGTAGGAGGCGGGGAGGAAGTCCGAACTGCCGTACCCGGGAAGGTCCACCGTGATCAGCGTGCACAGCGGCGCCAGCCACTTCTCGTGGCTCTGCCAGGAGTACCGGTTCTGCGACGAGCCGCCCAGCAGCAGCAACGGCGCCGTCTGCGGGGAGCTCTGACGGACGATCCGGCAGGTGTACCGGAACCCGCCGAACACGAGGTCGCGTTCCTCCGCCGGCTCGGGCGCTGAGGAAACGGGCCGGGGTTCCTCCGCGCGGGGTGGGGCCTGGGCGGCGATGACGGCAGTGCGCATGAGCGGCTCCGGGAAAGGCGGAACGAAACGGTGGTGAACCGTTCCATCCTTACCAGTGAACTCACTATTCAGGCGTAACCACCCAATTGTGGGCGATCCTGGACAAACTCTGGACCAGGCGCGGGCGTTCGCCCGCGGGCGCGGCGCCAGAAGTGCCCACGTGGGGGAGCGCACCCGCGCACGAGCGCCCCTGCTGCCTTGCCTCCGAGGCGCAACGCGCCGACTCCCACGGGTGTGAGGGCATCGTCCCCCTGCGTCCCGGGGCCGGTGGAGGCCCGGTTACCGTTCCCCGGCATGAAGATCGTGATCTGGACCTTCCTCACCCTGTTCTTCGCCGTTGCCGCCGCCGGCGCCCTGTTCAACGCCGTACAGGGGCATGGCGTCTCGACCGTCGTCCGTCATCTGTTCGCCGGTGCCCTGTTCTCATGGCTGGCCTGGGGCTGTTGGGCGAGAGCCTCCCGCCCCCGGATTCCGGCATGGGCCCGGATCGAGGAACCGCGTCGCAGACCCTGGCGTCGACGATGATCCCGTCGAGCGGCAGGGGCCCGGTAGTCATGCCGGTCGTGATGTGACGGGGTCGTTGCCGTCGGTGATGCCGCCGGAAACGACGAAACGCCCTGGAGGGGAGGTCCCCCCTGGGGCGTTCTTGCTGACGGCGACTTGCGCCCCCGGCAGGACTCGAACCTGCGGCCAAGCGCTTAGAAGGCGCCTGCTCTATCCACTGAGCTACGGGGGCCGGTGTGGTGGCCTGTCGTCGTGGTGGCCTCGGCGGGCCTGTCCTTGACGCTGCCGGGGACAAGGATAGGGCTCCCGCATCCGTGTCCCTGTCGCCTCGCCTCCGTGGCTCGATGTGGAGGTTCGGTGAAGCGGTCCTGATAATCGCAGGCAGGTGCGAATCGTGCACTGCTTTTGGCCTCTGGCGCATCGGGTGTTGTGCACTCGTTATGCCTCAGCTGTGTCCGCGTCTCAGACGCCCCTTCCATCCGCTTGTGTCCTGTCGGCGCGCAGACATGCTCATATGCTTCAGAATTACCCTGAAATTGGGCATTCTTCGCATGTGGTGACCTTGGACGTACGGCCTCAGCTGCTCGACGCACTCTCCGCCCTGCGCGACCGTGTCGCCGCCGCACGCTTCCCGCTGCCCCTCGCCGGGGCCGCCCGCGCGCGTGCCAACCGCGACGAACTGCTCGCCCAGCTGGACGACTACCTGGTGCCGCGGCTGAGAGACCCCGGGGCGCCCCTGCTGGCCGTCGTCGGGGGATCCACCGGAGCCGGGAAGTCCACGCTGGTGAACTCGCTCGTGGGCCGGCGCGTCAGCGAGGCGGGGGTGCTGCGGCCGACGACACGGACGCCGGTGCTCGTCTGCCATCCGGAGGACCACCACTGGTTCAGCGGGATGCGGGTGCTGCCCGACCTCACCCGCGTCTGGGTGCCCCACCACCAGGACCCGGCCGACGACCTGCTGCTGCCCGGCGAGGACCCCGCCCGCGTCCTGCGCGTCGAGACCGCCGACACCCTGCCGCCCGGCCTCGCCCTCCTCGACGCGCCCGACATCGACTCCCTGGTCTGCGACAACCGGGTCCTCGCCGCCGAGCTGATCAACGCCGCCGACATCTGGATCATGGTCACCACCGCCGCCCGCTACGCCGACGCCGTCCCCTGGCACATGCTGCGCACCGCCAAGGAGTACGACGTCAGCCTGGTCACGGTGCTGGACCGGGTACCGCACCAGGTGGTCTCCGAGGTGTCACGGCAGTACGGCGCCCTCCTCACCAAGGCCGGACTCGGCGACGTACCCCGCTTCACCGTGCCCGAGCTGCCCGAGTCCGCCTTCGGCGGCGGACTGCTGCCCGCCACCGCCGTGGCCGCCCTGCGCACTTGGCTCGTCCACCAGACGCTCGACCCCGCCGCCCGCCAGCACGTCATGGCCCGCACCGCGTACGGGATCCTCGACTCGCTCAACTCCCGGCTGCCCGAGCTGGCCGGCGCCGCCGCCGCCCAGTACGCCGCCGCCCTGCGCCTCACCTCCGCCGTGGAGACCGCGTACGACAGCGAGCACTCCCGGGTGCGGGGGCGGCTCCAGGCCGGGGCCGTGCTCGCCGGCGACGCGCTCAAGCGGTGGCGCGCCTTCCCCCTCGACTGCACCCCGGGCGAGCTGCTCGACACGCTCGTGGAGAGCCTCAGCGCGCTCCTGCTGTGCGCCGTCGCCGCCGCCGACGAACGCGTCGACGAGACCTGGCGGCGCGAGCCCGCGGCCGACGCGCCCGAGCTGGCCGCCCGCGACAGCGCCCCGGAGAGCGTCGAGCACCGCATCGGCCTCGCCGTACGGCGCTGGCGGCGCGAGCTGGAGGAACTCGCCGAGGAGGAGGTGCGCGAGCTGGAGCGCTCCGTCGCCCCCGATCCCGAGACGGTCACCGCCCTCGTCGCCACGGTCCTGCTCGGCGGCCGCCGCGCCCGGACCGCCGGGGAGACCCTCGCCGAGCGGATCGGCGCCCACGGCGCGCTGCGCCTGCGCGACCGCGGCGGACGGCTCCTCGTCGCCCACGTCGACCGCATCATGCACGCCGAACGCGAACGCCGGCTCGCCCCGATCGACACGCTCGAGGTGCACGCGGAACCCCAGCCGGAACTCATCGCCGCGTTGTCCGTACTGCAGAAGGAGAGGTGACCGGTGACCGCCGTCACTGACCAGGACCACACCGAGCACCCCGAGCACCCCGAGCACAGCGACGCTTCCGAGCGCCCCGACCGCCCGGACACCCCCGGCGCCTGGGACGACGGGCTGATCGCGCGCCGGGTGAACGGCACCGCGGGCGGCGCCGCAGGGAGCGCGCCGAGGGAGGAGCAGCCCGCCGTGGCGGAACCCCGCGCCTCCACCCCGCAGAAGGTGGTCCCCCTGTCGTACGACCCGCGGCTCGCCTCACGTCTGGACGCGCTGCGCGAGCTGGTCGGGCTCTCCCGCGCCCGGCTGGACAACCGCACCCTCTCCCAGGCCGGACGCGTGCTCGACGAGGCCTCCGCGCGGCGCCGGCTCTCCGGGCAGCACACCGTCGTCGCCATCGCGGGCGCGACCGGCAGCGGCAAGTCGCAGCTGTTCAACACGCTGGCCGGGGTGCCGATCTCCGAGACGGGCGTCCGGCGTCCCACCACCGCCGCGCCCATCGCGTGCAGCTGGAGCGACGGCGCGGCGAGCCTCATCGAACGCCTCGGCATCCCGCCCCGGCTGCGCCGCCGCCCCCTCCAGGCCATGACGGACGCCGACGAACGGCTGCGCGGGCTCGTCCTCGTCGACCTGCCCGACCACGACTCGGCGGCGGTGGAGCACCGCGAGCAGGTGGACCGGGTGCTGGGGCTGGTCGACGCGGTGATCTGGGTCGTCGACCCGGAGAAGTACGCCGACGCCATGCTGCACGAGCGCTACCTGCGGCCCATGGCGGCCCACGCGGAGGTCATGTTCGTCGTCCTCAACCAGATCGACCGGCTGCCCGGCGACGCCGCCGAACAGGTCCTCGACGACCTGCGGCGGCTCCTCGACGAGGACGGCATCGTGCTGGGGGAGTACGGCGAACCCGGTACGACCGTGCTCGCCCTGTCGGCGCTCACCGGGGACGGGGTGGGCGACCTGCGCGAGGCGCTCGCCCGGTTCGTGGCCGAGCGCGGCGCGCCCGCCCGCCGGATCTCCGCCGACGTCGACATCGCCGCCGCCCGTCTGTGGCCCGCGTACGCGACGCGCCGGCGCACCGGGCTGAGCGAGGAGGCGCGCGAGGAGTTCTCCGACCGGCTCGCGGACGCCGTCGGGGCCACCGCGGCGGGCGAGGCGGCCGAACGCGCCTGGCTGCGCAACGCCAACCGCGCCTGCGGAACGCCCTGGCTGCGGCTGTGGCGCTGGTGTCAGGCGCGGCGCGAGCCGACCACCGGCAGGGTGACGCTCGGCGGCCGGCCCGATGAGGAGGTCACCGCGCGGCAGCGCGTGGAGCAGGCGGTCCGCACGGTCGCCGACCGGGCCTCCGCCGGGCTGCCCGCGCCCTGGGCGCAGGCGGTGCGGGAGGCGGCGGTGCGCGGGTCGCAGGGGCTGCCGGAAGCGCTCGACGAACTCGCCGTACGGGCCGGACTGCCGCCGGGGCGGCCGCCGCGGCCGGGGTGGTGGCCGGTGGCCGTGCTCGCCCAGGCGCTCATGACGATCCTTCAGTTCGTGGGCGGGCTGTGGCTGCTCGGGCAGATCGTCGGCGTCATGGCGCCGAACCTGGGCGTGCCGGTGCTGCTGATGGTCATCGGCATCGTGGGCGGGCCGCTCGTCGAGTGGAGCTGCCGGATGGCCGCGCGCGGGCCCGCCCGCAGGTACGGGCTGGACGCGGAGAGACGGCTGCGGGAGGCGGCGGCGGGGTGCGGGCGCGCCCGCGTGCTGGATCCGGTGGCGGCGGAGCTGCTGCGGTACCGGGAGGTGCGGGAGCAGTACGGGCGTGTGGTGGGGGTGGGAACGGGGGGCGGAGGGCGCTGAGGCGCGCTGCGCGGTTGTGGTGGGGGACCGGGGACCGGGGACCGGGGGCCGGGGGAGGGGGGAGGAAGCGGCAGGTCACTCGTTCGGGTGGCGGGGTTTTCCACAGAGTGGGGGCGGTCCACAGGGCTCGGCGGGGTCCGGCCCGGCGGAGGCAGTCTGACTGCGCGGTGACCACGGAGCGCGAGGCGGTCCGCGGTCACCGCGCCAGACGGCAGCCGTACGGGACGGGCCCGTACGCGTATCCGCCCGGCGCCGGCGCGACAGCCGGCGGGGTCCGGGCCAGGGAGGGAAACGCGATGAACGAGACGATGGTGTGCGTGGTGGGCAACGTGGCGACGCGGCCCGTGTACCGGGAGACGGTCTCCGGACCCTCGGCGAGGTTCCGGATCGCGGTCACCGCGCGCTACTGGGACCGGGAGAGGAACAGCTGGGCCGACGGCCACACCAACTTCTTCACGGTGTGGGCCAACCGGCAGCTCGCCACCAACGCCGCGGCGTCCCTGTCGGTGGGCGAACCGGTGATCGTGCAGGGGCGGTTGAAGGTGCGGACGGAGACGCGGGACGGGCAGCCCGAGTGGATGTCGGCGGACATCGACGCGGTGTCCGTCGGGCACGACCTCGCCCGCGGCACGACCGCCTTCCGCCGCACGCCGCGCCCGGAGACGAGCCCCGCGCCGGACCGCGCGGAATCGGCGCCGGATCGTGCGGAGACCGCGCTGGTCCGCGCGGAACCCGCCTGGGAGACGGACCGGGCACCGTCACCGCCGGCGGACGGGGCGGGCAACGGCGCGACCGGCGCTCCCGGCGGCGACGCGAGCCAACTGCTGCCCGAGGCAGCCATGGTGACGTGACATCAGGGGCGGCGGTCCTCGCCCCGATGGCTGTCCGAACCGAGGCTTATCGGCGGATGCGTGCCGAACAATCCCGCGTGGATTTGTCGATAAGCCCTGTTCAGCGGTGTCACGGCGATAACGATTCCGATTCGGATCACCGCTGCGACGCGATCACCGGCAAGCGCTGTCCGACGGCTCCTTAGGATGCCGGGCATGGCTCCGGGGTGCTCGGGGCCTGAAAATTCTGCTGGTGGGACCGGCCCCCCACGTAACGGGTCCTGCTCGGAAGGGAATTCGGTGTCTGTTTCGTTTTCCGCGCGGCGCCTGCGCGGACGTGGGTCGGCCCGCCTCGCGGCGGGGACGCTGGTGACGGGGCTCGTCGCCACCACCGTGCTCGCCGGTGCCGGAACGGCCTCCGCGGACGACCCCGGGACGATGCCGCAGCAGCACGGAGCAGCCGCGACGATCGACGGGCTCAAGACCTACGGCGCGGCCGTCATCCACGGGCCCGCGGGTGACACGCAGGTGTCGGCGGGGCTGTTCGAGATGTCCGTCGAGGGCGGCGGCATGCTCCAGACGTACTGCGTCGACATCCACACCCCCACCCAGCAGGACGCCAAGTACCACGAGACCTCCTGGAGCGGCACCTCGCTCGGCACGAACAAGGACGCCGGGCGCATCCTCTGGATCCTCGAGCACTCCTACCCGCAGGTGAACGACCTGGCGGAGCTCGCCGAGAAGGCGGACGTCCAGGGCCAGCTCACCGAGCAGGACGCGGCGGCCGGCACGCAGGTGGCGATATGGCGTCACTCCGACGGTGTGGACGTCGAGGCGCTCGACCCGCAGGCCGAGCAGCTCGCCGACTACCTCGGGAAGAAGGCGCGCGACACGGCGGAGCCCGAGGCGTCGCTCACCCTGGACCCTCCGGTCGTCGCCGGCCGCCCGGGCGAGCGGCTGGGCCCGGTCACCGTCCGCACCGACGCGCGGAGCGTGACGGTGTCTCCGCCCGCCGACGCGGCCACCTCCGGCGTACGGATCGTGGACGCCAAGGGCCGGCCCGTCACCACCGCCGGCAACGGCAGCAAGCTGTACGTCGAGGTCCCTCAGGACGCGGAGGCGGGCACCGCCCAGCTGACCGTGCAGGCGGCGACGAGCGTGCCGGTCGGTCGTGCCTTCGTCTCCGAG
The DNA here is from genome assembly GCF_042647945.1 of Streptomyces lusitanus. NCBI lineage: Bacteria > Bacillati > Actinomycetota > Actinomycetes > Kitasatosporales > Streptomycetaceae > Streptomyces > Streptomyces lusitanus. Next base: position 110,937 of record NZ_JBHRWL010000004.1, on the reverse strand, counting down.
AGCCGGAGCCAGACCCAGATCCTGGCCGGGTCCAGCGAGTCGACCGTCTCCGCGACGGCCGTCGTCGGCTGGGCGGGGACCGGCGCGATACCGGCGGTCTCGGCCCGCGAGAACTGCGCCTCGGGCGCGGTGGACGTCACGGTCGCCAACGAGGGCGACGCCGCGTTCGCCTTCGAGCTGGCGGGGGCCGAGTACACGGTGGAGGCGGGCAGCTCCCACACGGTGACGGTCCCGCTGAACGAGGACCAGCCGTACGACTTCACCGTCGAGGGGCCGGACGGCTTCCAGCAGCGGTTCACCGGGATGCTGGACTGCCGGACGCGGGCCGCCGAGACGGGCACGACGACGCAGACCCTCACGGGCCCGTCCCCGACCCCGCTGTCCGCCCCGGTCACGGACACCAACCTCGCCGAGACCGGCGCCTCGAGCGCCACTCCGTGGATCACCGGTACGGCGATCGCGCTGGTCGTCCTCGGCGGCGCGGGCCTGGTCTTCACCCGCAGGCGGCAGGACGCCTCCGGCGACAACGGCTGACGGACGGAGAAGGGCTCACGTCCCTATGAGGGGCGACCGAGGGCGCCTAGCCACTCCGTGAGGGTGCGGAAGTCGGAGTCCTGGAGCCCCCTGGCCGGGTCGACGCGGTGGAGCAGCGCCGGCCCGGGGTGGGCGGCGTCGACCCACTGACGGTCCACGGCGCCGATCTCGTCGTCGACCCAGACGAACGGCCGGCCGTCGGCCCACGCGACGAGGGGCCGCGTCTTCCAGTGCAGACCTCGCGGCCCACGGCCCTCCTCGCTTTCCCCCGGCAGCCCCAGCACAGGAAGCCGCGGCAGCCCGACGCGCGGCGCGACGACCTCGTTCGCCTCCTCCCCCCAGGTGGTGGCCCACACGAGCGAACAGCCCAGGTCCAGCAGACGGGCGCCGATCCCGGGGTCGAGCCGGGCGAGCAGCGGGTTGCCGTCGTCGTCGGAGGCCGCCGGGGGAGGGGGGTACGGCGATCCGAACGGGATCAGGGGGCCGTCGACGTCGAGAAAGAGGAGAGGACGCAGGGGACGCTGACGCTCAGTGGCCGCGGTCATGGTGCGGCACCCTACTGGGGCGACGGCGAGGCGGAGACCGGGGACGGCGAGGCCCGTACCGACTCCGGGGCGTGGTGGTGGAGGGCGGCGTGGGGGTCGCCTTCGACGGCGGTGTGGTCCGTGTGGACGGTGGCGGCGGACAGACGGGGGACCGCGTGGAGGAGGGCGTGTTCGGCGGCGACGGCGATGCGGTGCGCCTCGACGACGGTCAGCCGCGCGTCGACGACGATGTCGGCCTCGGCGCGCAGGACGTGCCCTATCCACCGCATCCGCACCTGCCCGGTGCTGCGGACGCCGTCGACGCCGCGCAGCGTGGCGTGGGCCGTGGCGACGAGTTCCGGGTCGACGGAGTCCATCAGGCGCCGGTACACCTCGCGGGCGGCGTCCTTGAGGACCATCAGGATGGCCAGGGTGATGAGCAGCCCGACGACGGGATCGGCGGCATGCCATCCGAGGGCGGTGCCGCCCGCGCCCAGCAGGACGGCCAGGGAGGTGAAGCCGTCGGTGCGGGCGTGCAGGCCGTCGGCGACCAGGGCGGCGGAGCCGATACGGCGGCCGGTGCGGATGCGGTACCGGGCCACCCACTCGTTGCCGACGAAGCCGGCCAGCGCGGCGCCGGACACGGCCCACAGGTGGGTGACCTCGCGGGGATGCAGGAGGCGGTCGACGGCCGTCCAGGCGGCCAGGACGGCGGAGGCGGCGATGGTGACGACGATGAGGACGCCCGCCAGGTCCTCGGCCCGGCCGTAGCCGTAGGTGTAGCGACGGTTGGCCGCCCGGCGGCCGAGGAGGAACGCGATGCCCAGCGGGACGGCGGTCAGCGCGTCGGCCGCGTTGTGCACGGTGTCACCGAGCAGGGCCACCGACCCGGACAGGGCGACGATCACGGCCTGGACGACGGCGGTGACCCCGAGGACGACCAGCGAGATCCACAGCGTGCGCATGCCCTCCCGGGAGGCCTCCATGACCGCGTCCACCTTGTCACCGGCCTCGTGACGGTGCGGCGTGAGGAGATGGACGAGCCGATGCCTCAGCCGCTTCAGCCGCCTCATCGGCTCCGTCCGCGCCGGCCGGTCATGGTCGTGGTGTGCGTGCCGCGTCCCGTCCATGCGGCCTACCGTGACAGACGGACCGCATTGCGGCTACAGCCGTCGTACACGGCCTGACCAGGTGCGATGCACTCGCAAGAGTCGCGCGGGTGCAGTTGCACAGCGATCATCACCATCAGGCTCCCCGACGCTCACTCCCCATACGCGAGATCCCTGCCGCCGCTGGCCTTGATCAGCCAGGACAGCGAACCGCTGCCGAACGGCCAACCGGTGGTGGCCACCTCGACCCAGCCGCTGCCCGGCTCATCCGCCCCCGCGTCCCACCACCACCAACTGCGGTCGTCGCCCATGCCCTCCTCCGTTGGATCGAAGTAGTAGAGCCAACCTGAGAGCGTCCAAGGTCCTTGACTGAAGTCCGCCTTCTGCTCGGGGGACATCGCCCGCCACTTCCGGAGCCATGCCTCGGAGTCGAAAGACTCGCCGGTCCCCGACTCCGCGCGCTCCGGGGCACACCGCTGCACGAACCACGCCGGCAGCAGTTGCGGCCACCGCTCGAAGGCGGGCCAGTCATCCGTCCGCTCGACCACTGACGTCAGCACGGCGCGGGCATCCGCGATGACCCGTGCCGGATTCTCGGCGGTGAACCGGACCCGCACGAGAAACGGTCTGAGCCGACTGTCATCAGATCCGGGACCGGACCGAAGACGTCGAAGCTCGCCCTTGATGATCTCCATGACGCAGCAGTGTGAACTGTCTCCGCATTCGGCACACCTGGATTTGTCGGCTCTGCCATGGCGGGACGCTCCCTTGTGGGCTCGTGAGCTAAAGGCCCTCTCGCTCGATCAGCGAGCCGTCGGGCCCGATCGTGTACACGTGTGGCGGTTCCATGGCGTCCACCGCCCTTCGCAGCTGTGCTTCCCGCTCCGCGGGGTCAGGGCCGTGCGAGTCCCGGACGTGGAAGCCGTGCAGGCGGATGGAGTCCGCGTCGACGTCGTCCGGCTCGGGGCGGCCCTCCTGGACGAAGCCGCACAGCGCTCGCAGTGCGTCTTCGCCCAGTTCCAGAGGGTGGAACGGCAGCGGGTACGTCTCTTCGTCCTCGTCCGGCCAGGGGATGACGTCGGCCGGGCGGTCTCCGGCCCAGTAGGGAAGCTCGAAGGGGAGCGGTTCGCCGATGTTCTCGATGATGCCGCTGTCCGGAGACAGGCTCAGGGAACGGACAAGACGCCCGTCCTCCCACACGGCGAATGCCAGCCAGTCGACGACGCTGTGCATGGCGTGCAGGACGAGCCGTCGGCCGGCGCTTGCCGCAACGAGGTGTTCGGGAAGCTGGGAGGGGGCATCGATCATCACTCCCTGATCACCGATGACGTCCACGCCGGGCCAGCTGGCCGCGTACGTCATCCCCTCCGGGGGGTACACGCCGTCCCAGAGCGTCGAGCCCTCGCCCTCCTCGATCTGCCGGCCTGGGTGGAGCCGCCGCAGCATCGCGACGGTCCGGTCAAGGTCCGCAGCCCCCACGCGTCGCAGCGCCCCCGGCACGTCTCCGTCGGCGTACACCAGCAGCCCCGTCTTGGCTCCCACAACAGTCCTCCCCCGAACGTCGCCCTCGATGGCGGACGCACCGTAGCGCCACGCACTGACAACGAAGACGGACCGTGACAGCCGAGCTGGAGCCGCTGTCCGCGAAACCCCAGGTCAGGGCATCCTGGCCTAACGCGTTTCCTCCGAGGGGTGGCGGTGCGGCAAGATGGGGTGTATCTGCCCACGCCTGATTTCAAGCTGCCGGACGGTTTCTCTTGGCTGAGTACATCTACACCATGCGCAAGGCGCGCAAAGCGCACGGCGACAAGGTGATCCTCGACGACGTCACCCTGAGCTTCCTGCCCGGGGCGAAGATCGGTGTCGTCGGGCCGAACGGCGCCGGTAAGTCGACGGTTCTGAAGATCATGGCGGGGCTGGAGCAGCCGTCCAACGGTGACGCCTTCCTCAGTCCCGGTTACACCGTGGGCATCCTGCTCCAGGAGCCCCCGCTGAACGAGGACAAGACCGTCCTGGAGAACGTCCAGGAGGGTGTCGCCGAGGTCAAGGGCAAGCTCGACCGGTTCAACGAGATCGCCGAGCAGATGGCCACCGACTACTCCGACGCGCTGCTCGAGGAGATGGGCAAGCTCCAGGAGGAGCTGGACCACGCCAACGCATGGGACCTCGACGCCCAGCTGGAGCAGGCCATGGACGCGCTGGGCTGCCCGCCCGGCGACTGGCCGGTCGCCAACCTCTCCGGTGGCGAGAAGCGCCGCGTGGCGCTGTGCAAGCTGCTCCTCGAGGCGCCCGACCTGCTGCTGCTCGACGAGCCCACCAACCACCTCGACGCCGAGTCGGTGAACTGGCTGGAGCAGCACCTCGCCAAGTACGAGGGCACCGTCGTGGCCGTCACCCACGACCGGTACTTCCTGGACAACGTCGCCGGCTGGATCTGCGAGGTCGACCGCGGCCGCCTGCACGGCTACGAGGGCAACTACTCCAAGTACCTCGAGACCAAGGCCGCCCGCCTCAAGGTCGAGGGCCAGAAGGACGCCAAGCGGCAGAAGCGGCTCAAGGACGAGCTGGAGTGGGTGCGGTCCAACGCCAAGGGACGGCAGGCCAAGTCCAAGGCGCGTCTCGCCCGCTACGAGGAGATGGCCGCCGAGGCCGACAAGATGCGGAAGCTGGACTTCGAGGAGATCCAGATCCCGCCGGGCCCGCGCCTGGGCAACGTCGTCGTGGAGGTCAACAACCTCACCAAGGGCTTCGGCGAGAAGCTCCTCATCGACGACCTCAGCTTCACCCTCCCGCGCAACGGCATCGTCGGCATCATCGGCCCGAACGGCGCCGGCAAGACCACGCTGTTCAAGATGATCCAGGGCATCGAGGAGCCCGACTCCGGATCCATCAAGGTCGGCGACACCGTCAAGATCTCCTACGTCGACCAGAGCCGCGAGAACATCGACCCGAAGAAGACGCTGTGGGCGGTCGTCTCCGACGAGCTCGACTACATCAACGTCGGCCAGGTCGAGATGCCGTCGCGGGCGTACGTCTCCGCGTTCGGGTTCAAGGGCCCGGACCAGCAGAAGCCGGCCGGTGTGCTCTCCGGCGGTGAGCGCAACCGCCTCAACCTCGCGCTCACCCTCAAGCAGGGCGGCAACCTGCTGCTCCTCGACGAGCCGACCAACGACCTCGACGTCGAGACGCTGTCCTCCCTGGAGAACGCGCTGCTGGAGTTCCCCGGCTGCGCCGTGGTCGTCTCCCACGACCGGTGGTTCCTCGACCGCGTGGCCACGCACATCCTGGCCTACGAGGGCGACTCCAAGTGGTTCTGGTTCGAGGGCAACTTCGAGTCGTACGAGAAGAACAAGATCGAGCGGCTGGGCCCGGACGCCGCGCGTCCGCACCGCGCCACCTACAAGAAGCTGACCCGAGGCTGATCTCTTGCGGCACATCTACCGCTGCCCGCTGCGCTGGGCGGACATGGACGCGTACGGCCACGTCAACAACGTGGTGTTCCTCCGCTACCTGGAGGAGGCCCGTATCGACTTCCTGTTCCGCCCGGAGAAGGACTTCAAGCAGGGGTCCGTGGTGGCGCGCCACGAGATCGACTACAAGCGGCAGCTCGTGCACCGGCACCACCCGGTCGACATCGAGCTGTGGGTCACGGAGATCAGGGCGGCGTCCTTCACCCTCACCTACGAGGTGAAGGACGACGACCTGGTCTACGTCCGCGCGTCGACGGTCATCGTGCCGTTCGACTTCGAGGCGCAGCGTCCCCGGCGGCTCACGGCGGAGGAGCGTGAGTTCCTCCAGGAGTACACGGACGACGCCACCGCCGGTGACAAGGAGGAGGCCGTCGCCGCATGACGGTGCTCCACCTCGCCGACGAGGGGGAGGCCGCGGATCTCGCGGCCTTCCTGTCCCGGCTGCTGCACTACGACCGCGGCGCCGCCGTCCGCCTCCAGGCGGCCGGCACGGCGCTCGCGGTGTTCGGCCGTCCCCCCTCGTTCGAGGTGCTGGCGATCCGCGCCGTGCGGCTGGCGAAGCCGTACGAGAACGGGCTCGACGTCACGCTCGACGTGACCGTGTCCGCCGGTGAGCTGCTGGAGTCGGTGGACGAGACCGCCGCCACCGCGGCCGTGCCGGCGGCGGTCACCGGGCCGCCGTGGGCCGGGGTGCTCCCGCCGCGCGGCGGCTGGCACCCGGAGCCCGGTCTGCCGGAGCCCGAGCGGCTGCGCCGGCTCGTCTCCGCCTCGGTCGCCGAATTCCGCTCCCGCACCGAGCAGTTGGCGCCCGAGCGGCGCACACGGGCCGAACTCGACCGGATCGGGCGGGAGATATGGTCCCGCACGGTCGCCGACACCGGGCTGCCGGTGCGCGCCGTGCACGCCGCCCAGTCGCTCGGCTTCCTGCGGGGCGACGACCAGGCCCTGGTCTCGTCCGGGTCGTGGCTGCGGCTGCGGACGCCCTACGGGTCGGTCGCGGTACGGCGGGCGGGCACGGGCGCCCTCGGACTCACCGTCCGCTGAGGCTCCGGACGCCGTACGTCCGGGCTCCGTGCGCCCCGACGCCGTGCGTCTGCCTACTCGTGCCCGCTGTCGTCCGGGCGGACCGCGATGTGGTCGGGTTCCAGTTCCAGGGCCACGCGGTCGCGCATGCCCAGGGCGTCGGTGTACTCGGCGGGGAGCTGGAGGCGGCCCGCGCGGTCCAGCATCGCGTACTCGCGGGCGACGACCTTCTCATCGCCGGTGGCCGCGTCCACCTCGCTGCGGCGCAGCACCTCCGTCGACGTGCGGCCGTCGCGGATGGCGACCGTGCGCCTGACCTCGCTCGCCACCGTCTGGTCGTGCGTGACGATCACGACGGTCGTGCCGAGCCGCTCGTTGGCCGTGCGGAACGCGGCGAAGATCTGCTCCCCGGTGTGCGAGTCCAGCTCACCGGTCGGTTCGTCCGCGAGCAGCAGCGCCGGGTCGCCCGCGAGGGCCACGGCGATGGCGACCCGCTGCTGCTGGCCGCCGGACATCTCGTGCGGGCGCCGGTCCCGGCAGTCCGCCACCTCCAGCAGCTCCAGCAGTTCCAGCGCGCGTTCGGCGCGGGCCCGGCGCGCGGACCGGGAGCGTCCGCCGCGGCGGCCGGTCAGCTGCATCGGGAGCGCCACGTTCTGCGCCGACGTCAGATACGGCAGCAGATTGCGGGAGGTCTGCTGCCAGACGAAGCCGACGACCTCACGGCGGTAGGCGAGACGGTCCCGCGCGGACATCGTCAGCAGGTCGCGGCCCGCCACCCGGGCCGCGCCGGCCGTGGGCGTGTCCAGCCCGGCCAGGATGTTCATCAACGTCGACTTGCCGCTGCCGGACGCGCCCACCAGCGCCATCAGCTCGCCCTCCCGCACCAGCAGGTCGAGCCCCTGGAGCGCCTGCACCTCCACGCCGTCCGCGGTGAACACGCGGACCAGACGGTCGCAGGTGACGAGCGCGTCATGGCCGTACGCGGGCCGGTCCTTGCGGGCCGCGACCCGCTCGGTCAGGTCGGCCAGGGTCGGGTCCGAGGTCATCGGGAGCCTCCTGCGGGGAGAGGTCGACGCGTCACAGAAGCGGTTACGGTCACGGGCACAGGCGCGGTCGGTGACGGCGGGGGCAGCACTGACGCGTTCATCGCGCGTCCCCCGCCCGCAGTTCGCGCACCGCGCCGCTGCGCCCCGTCCACCAGGCCTGGGCCGCCGCGACGCCGACGGTCAGGGCGACCACCGCCAGCGCCGGCACCAGCAGGGAGAGCTGGTCGGCGCGCAGCAGCGCGCGTCCCGCGGCCGGCGCCCCGGTGGAGACGGCGACGGTCGTCAGGTCGATGCCGGGTGACAGCAGCCGGATGGCCGCCCAGGCGGTGAGGACGCCGCCGACCGCGGCGAGCAGCGCCTGCGGCAGCGACTCCAGGATCAGCAGCCGCCTGCCCTGGGCGCGGGTGAGGCCCATGGTGCGCAGGCGGGCCAGCAGCGCGGTCCGTTCCGGTGCGGCGCGCAGCAGGGTCAGCAGCAGGGAGAGCGTGGCGTAGGCGGCGCCCGCGGCGACGGCGGCGGCGTAGACGCGCTCGGCGCCGGTTTGCAGCGGGGACTCGACGGTGGCGTCGATCACGGCCGACCTGAGCCGGACCTGCGCGTCACCGCCCGCGGCCTTCTTCAGCGCCGCCGCGTCCGGGTGGTCGCCGGTGACCAGCAGCCCGGTGGGCGGTTTCAGGCCGGCGCGCAGGGCGGAGCCGTCCACCACCAGGAAGTCGTCCGCGCCGAGCGCCGGCGTCCAGGTGCGCACCGCCACGATCCGCGCGGTGAACGAGTCGCCGTCCTCCATGATCACCGGGAACGGGTCCTCGCCGAGCCGTTCGGCCAGGGCGGGGGAGCCCAGCGCGGGCACCGCGTCCTTCCCGGAGGCCTTCAGCGTGTCCGCGTCGAAGGCGCCCTCGTCCATGCGGCCGCTCAGCTTTGCGTACGGGTCCGGTTCGACCCCGGCCAGCGACACCCGCATGCTCCCGGCGAGCGCCGAGTAGGACACCTTCACGGGGGTGACGTCCTCGACGCCGGGGGCGCGCCGGACCCGTTCCTCGGCGTCCGTGCGCCGTGGGTCGAGGTTGTCGGCGCGGGCGTCGGCGCCGACGGCGAACACCGACGCGCGTTCCCGGGCGTCGGCCACCCCGGCGAGGACCGAGCCGCCGAACGCGGCGGTGGTCAGCGCGGTCAGCAGCGCGAGCAGCGGCAGCACCGTGGAACCGCCCGCGCGTCCCGCCCGGGCCAGCGACAGCGGGCCGACCACGCCCCGCATCCGCCGCGCCGGGCGGGCCAGCCCGCGCAGCGGCAGCGGGTACAGGCGCACCAGCAGCAGCGCGGCGATCACGGCCACCAGCACGGGCGCCAGGGACACCAGTTCGTCCCCGGTGGGGTCGCCCTCGGCGGAGGTGCCGCGCGTGCGCAGCGTCAGCACCGCGCCCGCCGCCACGACCAGCAGCGTCACCTCGGTGACCAGGCGGCGCTTGGACGGGCGGGCCCGTACGACGTCCTCGCGGCCGGTGTGCACCCCCACCGCGCGGTGGACGGCCACCGCGCGCAGCGGCAGGGCGGCCAGGGCGATCAGGGCGACGGCGCCCGCCGCGGCGGCGGACTGCGCCGGCCGTCCGGTGCCGACGGCGAGCCGGGCCGCCAGCAGGCCGAGGGCGGCGGCCGGCACGGCGACCACCGCCGTCTCCGCCAGCAGCCGTCCCGCCAGTCCGCGCAGCGAGGCGCCGCGGGCGCGCAGCAGGGTGAGTTCGGCGCGGCGCCGCTCGGCGGCGAGGCCGCCCGCCATGCACAGCACCAGGGCCGCGACCGTTCCGGTGCCGAAGGCGGCGACGGCGACGAGGGGGCCGACGGCCGACCACAGTCCGTCGTACTCGCCGAGCACGGCGTCGAGTTCGGTGGTCACGTCCAGGTGCGGCGAGACGGCCGTGGTCGCCCGCTCCAGCAGCGGCCCGCCCTCCAGGGAGGCGACGGCCGACGTCAGCCGCTCCAGGTCACGGCCGTGAAGGACGGAGAGGTCGGGGGCCAGCGTCCAGTACCGGGCGGGCGCCCCCGGGACGCTCAGCAGCGCCGGGCCCGCGTCCGGCGCCAGCAGCAGGGCGCCGGCCCAGTACTGGCTGGGCACCGGGCCCTGGGTGACCATGAGGTTCGGCCTGCTCAGGCCGGGGAGCGCGGACCAGTACGGCCCGTCCGGCTCGCGGGGGACGACCAGGCCGGTGACGCGCACGGCGAGCGGGTCGCCCTCCGCGCGGGGGAAGTGGACGACCGAGCCCACCCGGATGTGCAGCGCCTTGGCCGTCTCGGCGGTGACGGCGGCCTCCAGGGCGGAGACATCCGGGCCGGGACCGTCCGGGGCCTTCGGCAGCCGGCCCTCCGCGAGCCGGGAGTGGCCGGCGACCCCGCCCTGGGCGACCAGGTGGAACACCGGGGCCAGCCCGTCCGGCTGGGACAGGTACGGGTCGGGGGCCTTGAGAGTCCGGGTGGTGCGCACCCCGGCCGACGACTGCTCCCGGTCCAGCGGCAGCGCGCGGCCCGGCAGCGCGAGCAGCTTCGCGTACGGGCCCTCCACCGCCTCGCGGGTCAGCTGCTCCTCCCACGGTCCGTCGCTGAGGTACACGTCGGCGTCCGACGTCTGGAACTGGACGGTGGTGCGGGCGGGCCCGGCGGTCTCCAGCGCCCGGCGCATGCCCTGCTCGTCGTACCGGTCCAGCGCGGGCGGCAGCGCGGCGGCGAGGAACGCGGTCACCGCGACCAGCAGCGCGAGCGCCGCCGCGGCGCCCGGCGCGGTCCGCAGCCGGGTGCGCACCCAGGGCACGGTCACCCGCGAGGCGGCCGTCCGCGGCCGCCCGGAGGGGCGTACGGTCACGTCACTCACCTCCCCGGTCGCGCAGCGAGGACACCGCGTCGACCCTGCGCAGGGCCAGGACGGCCGTGATCACGAGCGGGACGGCGGCCACCGCGGCCAGCAGCGCCGCCACCCGCAGCGGCGGCAGCACCACCAGCACCCCGGGCAGCGGGCGGGTGGCGTCGGCGGTCAGCATGACCAGCGGGATCACCGCCCGGGCCAGCACCGCGCCGAGCAGCACGCCCACCGCGAGCGCCGTCCCCACCAGCACCCCGTGCTCGGCGAGCACCACCCGGGCCAGCCGGCGCCGGGACGCGCCCAGCGCGCGGAGCACCCCGAACTCGGCGGACCGCTCCCGCAGCGACCCGGCCGCGCTCACCGCGAAGCCGACCGCCGTCAGGGCGGCCGCGGCGAAGGCCGCGGCGGCGAAGGCGTTGCCGGGGCCGGCGCCGAACGGGTCGTCGCGCAGCCCGGCCGCGATCTCGTCGCGCACCACCACCCGGGACGGGTCGATGTCGGGCCAGTTCCGCAGGGCCGCCGCGGCCCGCGCGGACGCGCCCGGCGCGGTGGTCAGCCACCACTCGTCGGGCAGCACGGCCGCGCTCTCGACGCCCTGGAGCGCGCGGTTGACGGAGGCCAGGTCGAGCAGGAGGGCGCCGCCGTCGTCGTCCGCCCCGTCCGACGGCACGGTGGGCAGCCCCCGCACCGCGCGGACGATCCGCACCGGGACGCTGCCGCCGCCCAGCTGCACGCTCAGCCGCTGCCCGACCCGCGCGCCGGTGGACTCCAGGTACCGGTCCGTCGCCACGCCTTCGACCACGGGCACCGGCGGCTGCGGCACGCGCAGGTCCAGCGTGAGCGTCGTGGGCAGCCACGCCATGTCCGGCGGAACGGGCGTGGCGGTGAAGTCGACGGTGGCGGGGGCCCCGGCGGCCATCCGCGGCCGTGCGGCGTCGTCGTCGCCGGTGTCCGGGCCGGAGCCCACGAGCGTCGGCCGCCAGCGGGCCGCCAGCGGCAGGGAGCGGTCCCGGCCCGCCGTGTCCGTGGCGGTCAGCGCGGTGACGGCGAGCCGGCTCCGCCCGCCCTGCCCCACCGGCTGCGGCAGGTCCACGTGGAAGCCGGTCAGCGTCAGCGGTCCCGCCGGGCCCCCGGCGACGGCCGCGAGGTCGACGGCGAGACCGTGCGGCCGCCCGTCCTGGGGCAGCTCGCCGAACCCGAGCGGGTACGGGGTGCCGTGGGCGTCCTCCACGGTGGCGGTCACGTCGGCGGTGGCGGCGGCGTCCGTGCCGCGCAGGGACGCGGTCAGCGCGAGCCGCGCGGTGCCCGCCGGGATCCGGACGCCCGTCGTGGCGCCCTTCGGGGCCAGCCCGGACAGCGCCGTGCGCACCGGGACGTCCGCCAGGTCCGGGCGCATCAGCAGGGCGCCGGCCATCTCCTCGGTGTCCAGCGCCAGCACCGTCGCCTGCCGTCCGCCGGACAGCGACACGCTCGTGCGGAAGGCGGGGGAGGCCGTGCGGACGCCGGGGACGGCCGCGTAGGCGGCGCCTCGTCCCGGGCCGTCGGTGCCGTGGGACAGGACGCGCACCTGGGTGCCGGCCCGGAAGTCCGCCTGGTCGTCCTGCGAGCGTTCCCACGAGGAGCCCTGCCCGACCGCCAGCATGCCCAGCGCCACGGCCAGCACCAGCAGCAGGACCGGCCCGGCTCCGCGCATCGGGCGGCGGCTGAGCTGCCACCCGGCCAGCGCCCCCGGCAGCCCTCGGCTGCGGGCCGCCCGCCGTTCCGCGAGCCGGGCCGGCAGCGGCAGCAGCCGCAGGGTGAGCACCGTGCCGGCGAGCAGCGCCAGCGCCGGGGCGGCCACCAGCAGCGGATCGACGCCCAGGTCCTCGCCGACGGCCCCCGACGGCCGGCTGCTCAGCTGCCAGTACGCCACCCCCGCGACCACCAGCAGTCCCAGGTCCCCGCCCGCCCGCACCAGGCCGGGCAGCGGCTTGGCACGGCCGGAGGCGTACGGGGTGGCGAGCGCGGGGAGCGTGACGGCCAGCGCGCAGCCCAGCGCCACGCCCACCGACACCAGCCACACCGTGCCCTGCGAGGCGACCGAGGTGACGGAGGCGTCCAGGCGCAGCCCGATCCGGGCCAGCGCGCCCCGCCCGGCGAGCAGCCGGGTCAGCGGACCGGCCAGCAGCGGGGCGCACAGCGCGGCGGGCGTGGCCAGCAGCAGCGCCTCCAGGGCGGCGAACCGCGCCACCTGGGCGCGGGAGGCGCCGCGGGCCCGCAGCAGCCGGGTCTCCGCCGCGCGGTCGGCGGTCAGCAGCCGGGCCACCAGCAGCAGGGCGCACCCGGCGAGCAGGGCGAGCTGGAGAACCACGACGAGCAGCGTGGTGCGGGAGACGAACAGGGAGCGCTCGACGCGGTCCAGCGTGGCCGGCAGGTCCCCGGCGGCGGTCGCCGAGCCGTGCAGGGCCCGCGCGGAGGGAAGCGCGGTCAGGCCCTCCTTCATCGCGGTGCGCAGCGCGTCGATCCGGCCGGTGGTCATCCCGGAGAAGTCGGCCGAGGCCAGCCAGCCCACGGGCCCCGCGCTGACCCGCCCCTCGGTGAGCACGGCGGGGTCGGCGAGCAGCGGGCCGTACGTGGTGAAGTGGACGGTGACGATGCCGCGGCCGTCGAGCTCGTCGAGCTGCCAGTAGGGCGCGGACGTGTCGGCCGGCCGGTACAGGCCGGTGACGACGACCCGCGCCGCAGGGCCCTCCGTCCGGTTGTCCAGGGTGAGCCGGGCGCCCGGCCGCAGGCCCAGTTCACGGGCGGCGACCACGGGGAGGGCGACCTCGATCTCCGGTCCCGAGGGGCGCGCGGCGGGCATCCGGCCCTCGGTGAGGCGCACCTGGGTGCGGTCGAGCGCCGCGAAGTGCGTGAGGTCGGGCTCGTCGCCCTCGGCGCGCCGGTCCGCCGGACGCAGCGAGGCCGGCAGACCGTACGGGCCGGACCGGGCCAGGGTGCGCAGCGTCACCGGCAGGCCGTCGTAGGCCCGCTCGGCCCCCCGGCGCACGGCGGCGTCGGCGGCGGCCCGGCCGCCCTCGGGCAGCGACTCGGCCTTGACCAGAAGAGTGGTGGCCGCGGCGTCCCGGGGGTTGGTGAGCGCGTGCCGCAGGGCGCCGTCGCCGATGGTCGTGGAGTAGGCGGTGAGAGTGGCCAGGACGGCCGTGGTCAGCAGGACGGTGAGCAGCGCGGCGGCGAGCAGCGGACGGCGCGCCCGCGCGCGGGCCAGCACGAATCTCGCCGATCCCCCAGCGGCGTCCACCGCGACCCCCCGTGTTGTCCAGACCTCTCGGGGATGGTGTCAGAGGGACAACGCGGGAGGCACCGGTCGGAGTCCGCTTTTGACCTGATCGTGATCGCAATGCGGAGTCGCGTGCTCGGAATGTGACGCTCGCGTGATCCCGGCCGCTCGGGGCCGCTCGGGGCCGGTCAGGGCCGGTCGGGTCCAGTCGCTGCCGGTCGGGGCCGGTGCGGGCCCCTCAGTCCGGTCAGTCCGGTCAGTCCGGGGAGTTGACCATGGAGGCCGCCGCGTAGGTCAGGTACTTCCAGAGGGTCTGCTCGTGCTCCTCGGACAGGCCCAGTTCGTCCACGGCGTCCCGCATGTGCTTCAGCCACGCGTCGTGCGCCGCCCGGTCCACCTTGAACGGGACGTGCCGCATCCGCAGCCGCGGATGGCCACGGTTCTGGCTGTAGGTGGTCGGACCGCCCCAGTACTGCATGAGGAACAGCGTCAGCCGCTCCTCGGCCGGGCCCAGATCCTCCTCCGGGTACATGGGCCGCAGCAGCGGGTCCTCGGCCACACCTTGGTAGAAACGGTGGACGAGCCGGCGGAAGGTGTCCTCCCCGCCGACCTGCTCGTAGAAGGTCTGCTCCTGAAGCGTGCCGCGCCGAATCTCTGTCACGCCGTCCATGGTCTCAGACGCCACGGCGTACGACTCAAGGCCTAGGACCGGCCTCCGGGCGGCGGTGCGGGCCGCGGCGCGGACGCCGCGGCCTGCCGATCGCCGGTGCTCAGCCCCGGCGGATGGTGATCGTCGTCCAGGCGCCCACGTGGACCCGGTCGCCGTCCTGCAGCGGGACCGGGACGAACGGCTGGATCGGCTCCTCGGAGCCGTTGACCGTCGTGCCGTTCGTCGAGTTCTGGTCGACGACCGCCCAGCTGCCGTCCGGCTGCTGCACCAGCACCGCGTGCTGGTGCGAGACGCCCGGGTCCTCCGGCGGGGTGGACAGATCGATGTCGGGGGTGTCGCCGGTGGAGTGCCGGCGGCGGCCGATGGTGATCTGGTTGCCGGTGAGCGTGCGCTGCTGCTCGGGCGAGTACGCGGGCAGGTTCAGACCCGCGGCCTCGGGGCCGGAGCGCTGCATCATCGCCATGAAGTACTCGCGGTCCGGACCGATCGTCGCGGTCCAGGTGGCCGGGCCCTGCTGCTGCCGCGGCTGCTGCGGGAAGCCGCCGGGTCCGGGCGGCGCCTGGGTGCCGCCCTGCTGCGGGTAGCCGTAACCGCCGTGCCCGCCGGGGCCGTTCGGACCACCGGGACCACCGGGACCACCGGGACCACCGGGACCGCCGTGCCCACCGGGACCGCCCGGGCCGCCGGGTCCGCCGGTCGGCGGGGAGATCACCCAGTCGTCGTCACCGCCGCCGTACGACGGGCCGCCGCCCTGCGGCGGACGGCCGGTCTCCTGCGGGAAGCCGGGCGGGGCCGGGGGACCGGAGTGGAAGCCCTGCGGGGCGCCGGGGCCGTTCGGACCGCCGGGGCCACCGGGACCGCCCGGACCGCCGCGGCCGGGCGGGGGCGGCGGGGGCGGGACAGGGCGCGAGGGGTCGCCGCCGAAGCCGGGCGGGCCCGGCGGGATCGGCTCGGCGGGCCGGTTCACCTGCGAGGGGCGCGAGCTCTGGTAGTCGAACCCGTCGCCGCCGCCGTACGACGGAGGGGGCGGCTGCTGCCCGAAGGGGCCGCCGGGACCACCAGGGCCGCCGCCGGGGTGACCCGGGCCGGGGGCCGGCGGGCGCGGGGCGGCCGGGGTGTACGAGGTCGCCGTGTTGGTGAGGAAGTTCCAGCGGCACTCCTCGCAGAACGGCGCACCGCCCTCACGCGGCGTGCGGCACTGCGGGCACAGCTCCGGCTGCGCGCCGGGGCCGCCGTAGCCGCCGCCAGGACCGCCCGGGGCGCCGCCCGGGGCGCCGGGCGGCGGGAAGCCGTAGCCGGCACCGGGCGCCGGCGGCGGGGGAGGAGGTGGAGGCACGGCACCCGCCATGCGGTGACCGCACACCTCGCACCAGTCGTCGGAACCCGACTGGTGTCCGTTCGGGCAGGTCGGCATGTCGGCGCTTCCCCCTCTCCTTTTCCGGTCGGTTCCGACCGGATTTCTCCAACCCCGAGGGGCCAGGCTCGCTTACTTGCAGATCATTTCTTTACACGAACAGTCTTGGTCGACCGTGTCTCGAGTGTCATCTCGTCGGCCTCCTCGACCTTCGCCTTCAGTCGCACAGTACCGGTCGCGGCGTCGACGACGTCCACCACCTTCGCAAGCAGTTTCGCAGTATCGGCGTTGCCGGAGGCACTCGCGAGCTGAACGGCTCGGCCCAGCTTGGCCGTTGCTCCGTCCATATCTCCCACTTTGCGCAGATCCAACCCTTCCTGGATGACTTCCGCCAGTTCGGCCTGGCCCGTGTAGTGGGCGACCTGAGGGTTGATCGACGTCGACGCGGCCAGGTCGTCCGTCCACACCGCCCGCACCAGCCCCTGCGCGCCCAGGTTCTGCACGCTGCCGTCGGGGTGCGGAATGACAAGCGACACCCGTGCCGCGAGCATCTCCTGGCCCACGGCGGCGGGCGGCACCTCCACGCAGAGGTGGTAGTCACGGGACTCGTCGCCCCAGGAACCGAGCGGGTAGTCGCCCGCGCGCGGGCCCGCCTCGGTGCGCCGGCCGGTCAGCTCCTCGACCGTCGGCGCGACCTGCTTGACGAACGTCACGGTGGCGCCGGCCGGGGTCCACAGACGCAGCGAGACGTCCGCGACCTCCTTGCCCATCGCCGTCTCCATCATCCGCGTGAAGTCGGCGGCGAGCCCGGCCGGGTCGGCGACGATGTCGGCGGTGCCGAGCAGGGCCGAGGCGATGCCTGTGACTTCTTTCACTTCCCAGTCGGTGCCCACGCCGCGGGCGTCGCAGGTGAACCGTCCGGCGCAGGCGTCCAGCGCGGCCCTCAGGTCCTCCGGCGACTCGTGCTCGTTGCGGCCGTCGGTCAGCAGGATGCCGTGTCGGATCGCCACGTCCGCCGACGCCAGCAGCCGGTCGGCGCGGCGCAGCCAGGTCCCGATCGCCGTGCCGCCGCCCGCGCTCAGTTTCCGCAGCGCCTGCTTGGCCTGCTCCCGGGTGTCCGGCCCGGCCACCGCGAGCCGCCCCTGGCCCGGGTACACCTCCCGCGCCAGATGGGTGCCGGCGACCACCGCGAAGTGCACGCCGTCGCGCAGGGTGTCGATCGCGGCGGCCGTGGCGTCCCGCGCGTTGCGCATCTTCGTCGGCGGGTAGTCCATCGAGCCCGAGCAGTCGACCATGAGGACCACCGCCGCGGAGGGGCCCTCGCCGGGCGAGTACAGGTGCGGCGCCGCCACCGCGCTGCCGATGGTGCCGCCGCCGGTCGCCGTGACCGTCACCACCGCGTTGACCTCGCGGCCGCCCTCCGGCAGGTACTCGTTCTGGTACACGTCCACCGAGAACTGCGGCACGTTCGATTTCGAGAAAATGGCCATGCCTGGTTCGCTCCCCCTCCGGTGCCCCGACGGCGCGGGGCGACGACGTCTTCACGGACCGGTCCCCTCCGGTCCGTTGAAGCTTCCCCGTGCGAGG
This sequence comes from Streptomyces lusitanus, assembly GCF_042647945.1. Lineage (NCBI taxonomy): Bacteria > Bacillati > Actinomycetota > Actinomycetes > Kitasatosporales > Streptomycetaceae > Streptomyces > Streptomyces lusitanus. Next base: position 93,513 of record NZ_JBHRWL010000004.1, on the reverse strand, counting down.
CCGGCCGTACGCGGCACGCGGCCGCGGCACACGCCTGCGTGTGTGTCCGCGTGCGGGTGCCGCATGCCCGCGTCCGGCGCGTGGTGCGCGGTTCGCGGCCTCAGGCCGATCCTGCCCCCTGAATGACGGCCGGGAACGGCACCAGCGCCACTGTTACGTTGTCGTGGCCGCCGCCGTCGAGGGCGTGACCGACCAGCACGCGGGCGGCGTGCAGGGGGCGCGCGGCGGCGTCGACGGGCACCGCCTCGGCCATCTCGTCCGCGGACTCGGCGTAGTTCCACAGGCCGTCCGTGCAGACCACGACCACGCCGGGGCGGTCCGGTTTGAACGCCGCCGTGTGCGGCTCCAGTTCGTACGCGTCCGCGCCCAGCCAGCCGGTGATCGCGTGCGCGCGGTGGTCGGCGTACGCCTCGGCCTCGCCCATCAGGCCCGCCGCGACCATCTGCGCGGCCCACGAGTCGTCCTCGGTCAGCCGCGCCGGCGGGGCGGACCGGTCCACCGGGATCCAGTACGCCCGGCTGTCGCCGACCCAGCCGACGACCAGCAGACCCGCGGTCACCACCGCACTGACGATCGTGCACGCGGGCGCGTTCTGCTGCGGGGCGTGCTCGCGGGCCTCCGCGGGCTGCTCGTCCGCCAGGGCGTTGACCGCCTCGGAGGCGGCGAGGATCGCCTCGTGCATCGCCTGCTGCGGGTGCGTCCCGCGGGGCAGGGCGTCGAGCAGGGACGCGTTCGCCGCGCGGGAGGCGGCGAGTGACGCCTCGTCGGGGCGGGTCGCCGAGGAGACGCCGTCACAGACGACCGCCACGGACACGGGGGTGCCGTCCGGCAGCGCGGTCGTGCCGACGGCGAAGGCGTCCTCGTTGCGGTGGTGCCGCAGACCGCGGTCGCTGACCGCGGCGAGGGGGCCGCATTCCTGTTCCATGTGGTCCCGTTCGCGCGGCTGGGCGTGGCCGCAGTTCTCGCAGTAACCGTCGTCGTCCACCCGCCCGGCCCGGCACGCCACACAGACGGCGGACACCGGCCCGCCCCCCTGCGCGGGCGCCTCGGCGGCGTCGGCGGCATCGGCGGCGACACGGGGATCGGGGGCCTGAAGGGTGTAGCCGTCGGCCTGGGCGGGCTGCTGGGCGGGCACTTCCGGCTGCGCCGGCCGGTCGAAACGGACGCCGGTGGAGGGCGCGCCCTGGGGGGCCGTCGGGGCGGACGCGGGCTGCGGGGGCGCGGGCTGCGCGGGCGCGCCCGGGGGGACATGCGGAGCGGGAGGCGCGGGAGGGGCTGTCGGCGGGGCGCCGGGCGCGGAGGTGCCCGGGGCTGGGGTGTGTGGGGCGGATGCCGCACGGTACGGGCCGGCTGCACCCGGGTGCGCGGGGAGGCCGGTTGACGGGGCGTCGGCCGGCCGCCGGGCACCTGCGTCCCCGGACGGGACGGCGCCCGGCGCGTTGCCGGCGGGCGCGGCGTGCGGAGCGGTTGCCGCAGGGTGTGGGCCGGCTGCGCCCAGGTGTGCGGGGGTGCCGCCCGGCGCGGGGGCGTGCGGGCCCGGCCCCGCAGGGGTGGTGCCCGGCGCCGGCACCCCCGGGGCTCCGACTGCGGGTGGGGCGGTCGGGGGTGGTGGGGCCGCGGGTCCCTGGGCTCGGGGGCCGGGGTGGGTGGAGGACGGCCACGGGGTCTGGGGTGGCACCCCGGTCATGGTGAGCGTCGGTTCGTCCACCGGTCGTGCCGGCACGACCGACAAGTCGTATCCGCACGCGCCGCAGAAACGATCACCCGACTCGAGGGGTTCCTCGCAGCTCGGGCATTTCGACAGCGCGGCCTGCTGGGGCATCTGCGACATCAACTACACCCACGTCCGGGGGCGGTAACGATTGGCACGTTCCACCAGGTCGATCCTCTCCTCGCCGCTGCGCGCCAGCCGGGCCAGCGTGCGGTACGAGCGCTCCAGGCCGAAGCGCAGCCCACGCTCGTCCAGGCCGCTGCCGAGCAGCGTCCGCCCCCCGGCGGCGGGAGGAGCGGAACCCTGGCCCCCGGAGAGTACCCAGTCCAGTCCGCGGCCGAGGACCTCCGCCGCCAACAGCTCGCGGCGCGCCGGGTCCAGACCGTACGACTCCAGCGCCTCGACCTGGCCCGCGGCGGCCGTCAGGTCGTCCAGGAGCGGCGCGTCACCCGCTGTGGCCGTACGCCCCCGCAGCCGCGCCCGGACCGCCGCCACCCGGGCGGCGGTGTAGTGGATGGAGGACTCGGGCACCGACTCCAGCGTCCGCACGGCGCCGTGCCGGTCGCCGGCCGCCAGCCGCACCCGGGCCAGCCCGAACGCGGCGCTGACATGGCTCGGGTCGGTGGACCACACCAGGCGGTAGTACTCGGCCGCGTTGTCCAGCTGGCCCAGCACCTCCGCGCACAGCCCCAGCGCCAGCTTCGGCGCGATCTCGCCGGGGAAGGCGTCGTAGATCGCGTCGAAGGCGAGCGCCGCGCCCTCGTGGTCGCCGGTGACGAGCGCGGCCACGCCCCGGTACCAGACCACCCGCCAGTCGTCCGGGTCCGCGGCCTCCAGCGCGCTCAGCGCCTCCAGCGCGGTCCCCCACTCGCCCGTCTCCAGCCGCGCCCGCACCTCACGCAGGCGCGTCTCGGTCGACGGGTCGGGCGCGGCGGCCAGCGCGTGGATCAGCTCGGCGGGCGCGGACGTCAGCAGACCGGCGAGGAAACCCGCGTTGGGGTCGGTGGGCTGGACGTGCGGGACGGGCAGCGCGAGGGCGGCCGTGGGGCAGTCCACGGGCCGGACCAGGGCGGCGGGGGAGTGGGGCGTCACGGGCGCAGGAACCGGCACGCCCTTACGGGTCCGGGTGCGGCGGGCGCCCAGGCGGGACACGTCACCGTCCAGTTCCGGGAACAACTCCGTGTCCGTCACCCGCAGTTCCGGACCGAACAGCGTCGACAGCGCCGGGCGCGCCTGCCCCGACTGGAGCGACACGACCTCCCGCAGCACGCCCGTCAGCTGCTCGGCCATCTCCTGCGCGGAGGCGAACCGGCGCGCCGGGTCCGGGTCCGTGGCCCGCACCAGCAGCCGGTAGAACGACTCGTAACTCCGGAACACCTCGATGGTGTCCGGGTCCGGCAGGGAGTCCGCGTAGACGTTGGTGTAGCCCTGGAAGTCGAACGTGAGGACCGCCAGCGTGCGGGCGACCGTGTACAGGTCGGACGCCACCGACGGGCCGGCCTCGGCGACCTCCGGCGCCTGGTAGCCGACCGTGCCGTAGATCGCCGACTCGTCGTCGTCCATGCGGCGCACCGCGCCCATGTCGATCAGCTTCAGCTGGTCCTCGGTCTGGATCGCGTTGTCGACCTTGAAGTCGCAGTACAGCAGGTTGCGGCTGTGCAGATGCCCGAGCGCCTCCAGCGCCTCGATGCCGTACGCGCACGCCTGCTCCACCGGCAGCGGGTCGCGCCTGCCCTCCGGCGTACGGCGGGCGTTGGCGATCTCCTTCAGCGACTTGCCGCCGACGTACTCCATGACGATGTAGCCGTCGAGGGAGCCGGTGCGCTGGTCGAGGTGCTCCACGAAGTTGTAGATCCGCACGATGTTGGCGTGCTCGATCTCCGCGAGGAAGCGGCGCTCGGAGATGGCCGCCGCCATCGCGTCCTGGTCGCCCGTGTCGAGCAGGCCCTTGAGGACCACCCAGCGGTCGGACACCGCGCGGTCCACGGCCAGGTAGATCCAGCCGAGCCCGCCGTGCGCCAGACAGCCGACCACCTCGTACTGGCCGTGCACCACGTCACCGGGACGCAGCTTCGGCACGAACGAGTACGGGTGACCGCACTTGGTGCAGAAGCCCTCCGTGCGGCCCGGCCGGCCGTTGCGCGCCCGGCCCACCGGCGCCCCGCAGTCCGACCGCGAGCAGTAGCGCTTGCGCTCCGGCACCTCCGGGTCGTCCAGCACCATCCGCCGCGGATCGGGCCGCGGGATCGGCGGCACCTGCACCAGCCCCACGCCCAGCCGGCCCCGCCCCGAACTGCCCGCGCCGGAGCCGGAGCTGCGTACCGACACCGAACGGCCCGCCGCCGTCCGGCCGGACAGCGAACGGGACAGCCGCCCGGAGACGGAGCGGCGGGACTTCGAGGACTGGGACGACGTGCGGGAGCTGCGGCTGCTTCGGCCGCTGCCGGCGCGCGCGCCCGTCGAGCGTTCGCCCGAGCCGTGCGAGTCGCGGCCGCCCGCCGTGATGCCCGTCGGGGGTGACGCCACCAGTCCCGTCGGCGACACCACGGGCGCCAGACCGCACGTGTCGCAGTACAGCTCGCCCCCGCCGACGTCGTCGTACGTGCCGTCGCAGTCGGGGCGCTGACACGCGGACCGTTCCTGCGCGGGCGTCGCGGGCGCCGCCGGTCCCTGTGTTCCCGGTTCGCTCATGCTCCAGCCGCCTCCCCCTCGTCGCTCATGCCCCCGGCCCCCTGTGCCCGTCCGGCCCGGCCCCCTGACCCGGCACCCTCGGCGAGGCGCCCAGCAGCTCCGCCACCGCCTGCTGGTAGCGCAGCACCGTCTGCTCGGCCGCGCGCAGGTCGCACGGCGCGCTCCACAGCATGCGGCGCGCCTTCTCGTACCGCTCCACCAGCAGCGGGTCCTCGGCCAGACCGTGCCGGGACACCTTCGCCTTGTACGCGTCCAGCCGCCCGCGCAGTTCCGCACGCACCGCCAGCGGCGCCGTCACCGCCGTCAACGACTCGCGGGCACGCAGCAGTTCGTCCTCCGCCTTCTGCTCCAGCGACTCCAGCAGCGGGGACAGCCGGTGCCACTGGGCGTGCCTGCGGTACTCCGCCGCCGTCGACAGCTGCTCCTGCAGCGCCGTCGGCGGGCCGCTGACCACCGGCACCTCCGTCGCCGCGATCTTCGCCAGCACCTCGCCGCGCGCGGTGCGCGCCTCGGCGAGGGTGCGGTCGGCGCGGGAGAGCACGTCGCGGAGGCGGACGATGCGCTTCTCCGCGTCCTGACGGACCGCCAGCACCGCGTCGATCTCGCGCCGCACGTCCTCCAGGGCGCGGGCCTCACGGTCGTAGACGGTGGTGTCGGGCTTCCCGCCGCCCGGCGCGGAACTGCCCTCCGCCGGCTTCCAGAACGCCAGCGGGTCCGACACCACCTGCTCGCGCAGCTTCGTCAGCGTGCGGGTGATCCGCTCCAGGTCGTCGCCCGCCGGATGCTCGCCCGGACGCACCCCGACCGAGTGCGCCAGCCTGCTCGTGCGGTGCAGCTCCGCCGACAGTAAATCGATCCGGGCGGGCAGCGCGGACCACACCGCGTCCGCCGCGACCACCATGTCCAGCGAGGACGCGTACAGCTCGTTCATACGGTCGACGAGGGAGGAGAGCGAGTAGCGCTCGCTGAGCACACCCGGACCGGCCTGACCGCCGTGCAGCGTCGGCGCGTTGGCCGTCGCGGCGGCGCTGCCGGCCACCGTCACCGGCTCGCCGCGCAGCAGCTCCGTCAGCTCCACCAGGTCCTCGCGGCTGGACCAGCGGCGGCGGGCGCGGATCTCCCGCGCGGTGCGCAACACGTCCGTGTACGCGTCGAAGTAGGTCCACAGCAGCGTGATCGCCGCCTCCGTGGACGTCCACCGCTCGGCGGTGACGCCGGTGAGCCGGGCGCCCTCCAGCAGTCGTCGGCCCGCGTGGTCCTGCAGGGCGAGGAGCGAGGTCTCGATCGCCTCGTGCTCCGCGCCGAGCCGCGCCAGCGCACGGTCCACCTCGTCCCGGTCCATCACCGGCCCGGCGGGATCCGTGTCGGCCATCGATCACCTCTCGCTGCGGGGAAGGGGGGGGTAGGAATCGGGGGAGTGGGGGTGGGGTCGCGGTCAGCTTCGGCGCAGGTACTCCGGGGTCGGGGGCCTTGACGCGGACGGGTCGTCGTCCATCGTGGCGGACAGCCATTTCGTGTACGAGGCCTCCCAGCCGGTCGCGGTGTCCTGCCGGAAGTCCACGAGGATCTGGTTGACCCGGCGCACCAGGTCGTCCGCGTCCTTCTTCATCGCCACGCCGTAGTACTCGGTCGTGAACGCCTCGCCCTTGAGCTCCACCGTCGGATCCTGCGCGGCCTGACTCGCCGCGAGGGCGCCGTCGTTGACGACCGCGTCCACCTCGCCGAGCTGGAGCCGCACCAGGCAGTCCAGCTGGTTGGGCACGGTGGTGGAGATGTCCGTCGACGCCGGAAGGTCGCCGTTCCTCCGGTCCTCCTCCAGCTTCGCGTACGCCGTCGAACCCTTCGCCGTGCAGACCTTGCGGTTCGCGAGCGTCTCGTCGTACCCCTCGATCGGGGAGGACTTCGGCGCCAGCACCTGCTGGCCCGTCCTGAAGTACGGCGCGGAGAACGCCACGTCCTCCAGGCGCGAGCAGTTGATCGTCATCGTGCGGACCACCAGGTCCACCCGGCCGTCCTGGATCGCCGGGATGCGCTGGTCGGTCGGGATCGCCTTGAACTGGACGGCGTCCGGGTCGCCGAGGATGTCCTCCGCGATGCGGTGCACCAGGTCGATGTCGAAGCCCTCGAGACGGCCGCTCTCGCCGCCGTTCGGGTCGCGATAGCCCCAGCGGTAGCTGTTCTGGTCCACGCCCACGATCAGCTTGCGCTTCTCTCCGGGGCGGGCCTTGATCGCCGCGATGGTGGGGCCGTCGGCCCGGGACGGGGCGAGGGTCTGCTTCTCGGGGGCCTCGCAGTCGTCGGCGGCGCGGGCGGTGTCGGCGGTGGTGGCGGTGGCGGTCAGGGCTTGGGTGGTGCGGGTGGCGGCCGGCTTGTCGCCGGCCCGCTGTGAGGCCACCGAGCCCGTGCAGGTCAGGGACAGGGCGAACACCAGTGCCAGGGCGCAGGCCGCTGCCATCGCGCCCACTCCGCCCCAGCCCTTCAGGCGGGCCCGCAGGTGTCGTGCGTGCATCGTCATGGCCCCCTTCGGCTTCGTCGTCCCCTTCGGCGTCCGCTGCTTCGTCATCGGTACTCCGACAGCCTGCGGCCGATGCCCAGCACCGCGCCCGCCGCGCCCAGCACGGCGAGGACCGCCGCGCCCGTCGGCAGGCCCGTCAGCGCGTCCCGGCCGTCGCCGGCCGCCGACGCGAACTCCGCCTCCTCGTGCGCCAGCGCCGTCGCCAGGTTCTTGTCGACGGCGTCGAAGCACTCGCCCGTGGCGTCCTTGGCGCCGATCACCAGGTCCAGCGCCTGCTGGTAGTTGCCGTTCTCGTCCTGCTCGCGGGCGGCCGCGTGCCGCTTCTTCCACTCCGTCATGTTGCCCACCGCGGCGGTCACCGGCTTCGCTCCGGTGTCGTCGTCCGCGAGACGCTGGGCGTGGGCGAGGCCCTTGGCGAGCGCGTCGATGTCACGCGTGAAGTCGTAGTCGTAGGCGTCGAGGGTCTTGTCGCCGACCTTCGTGGTCTCCGCGCCGCGCGCCACGAGAGTCAGGTTCTCGTTGCCGCGGGCCTTGAGCGAGGCGATGCGGGCGTCGTGGAGCACGGCGAGGGACTGCACGCCGTGGTCGTACGAGTCGTTCAGGTGGTCGCGGGCGAGGGCGTGGCCGGCGGTGAGCCAGAGGAGGACGACGGCGGTCGCCGTCGTCGCCGTCACCAGGCCGTGGTTGAGGACGCGGTTCGTGCGGAGGTACGTGCGACGCTGGACCCAGGCGAGGGCGGCGAGCGTCGCCAGACCCAGGGCGATGGCGGGCCAGGGGTACGGGGTCGCGTCCGCGTAGTCCGCGCGGAGACGCTGGTTCTCCTTGGTGTAGAGGTCCTGCGCGGCCGGCAGCATCTCCTGCTGCATCTTCTCGTTCGCGTAGCGCAGGTAGGCGCCGCCCACGGGGTATCCCTGACGGTTGTAGGTGCGGGCGCGCTCGACCAGGCCCTTGTACTCGGGGAGCAGGCGGTTGAGCTTCGTGATGGTGCGGGTGGAAGGGGAGTTGGGGGCCGCGTTGGCCGCGGCGTTGACCAGCTTCGCGGCGGCGGTCGCGATGTCACGCTCGTAGCGGTCGCGGGTGGCGGCGGACTCCTGGCCGCCGGCGAGGAAGCCGCTGCTGGCCGCGGTGTTCGCGTCCGCGAGGGAGCGGTAGATGTCCGCGGCGTCCGAGGTGAGGGGCTGGCTGCTGGTGAGGACCGCGTCGGCGGCGGTCGCGCGGTCGGTCATCTGCCAGGCGGTGACCGCGCCGAACGCGACCACGAGGGCGGCCAGGAGCGCGCCGATGATGCGGAGGCGGCCGGGTTCCGTGGTGGCGGCGTGGCGGAGCTGGTCGATGCCTTCGGCGAAGGCTGTGCGGCGGGGGGTGGGGGGTGAGGCGCTGTTCCGGGTGTCGGGTGCCGTGGGGGCGGTGGCGGGTGCGGCGGGGGCCGGTGTCGTGGGCTGGGGTGGGATTGCCGGCAGTGTTGGTGGCGCGCCTGTGTTCGGTGTGTGTGTCATCTGACCTCCCCCATGGTCATCCTCCGCGGCAAGTATCGCCGTCGGGCGCGACATCCGCACCGGCCTTGACACGATCTTGATCACTTTGCCGTGTGGTGGCCGGAAGTTCCGGCCGCCGCACCCCACCCTGCCCAGGAACACGCCCGGGAAATCCGTTCGGTTCCGGGAGGTTGTGCCCGGCGGCAGTGGGGTGCGTGGCTCCCTCGTGGGGGGTGCGCGCCGCGCCTACGGGGGGTGGGGGGTCGGGGCCGCGGCGGGGGTGCCCGTCCTCGGTCTGGCGCGATTGTGTTCCTTGCATGGTGCAGGGCGCGGACGCGCCGGCCGCTGCGGGCGGGCACCCCCACCCCGTCCCCTTCCCGCCGTACGCGGCACTCAGCTGTAGTGCGCGCGCACGCGTGCGTGTGCCTCCGGTGGGGCCGCCACGTCGTCCAGGCCGAGGAGGGCCGCTCCCAGGACCGGGCGCGCCGTGACGACATGGGGTACGGCCTTGGGAGCTGTGGTCGCGAGGCGGGTGCGGATGCCTTCGGTGAGGAGGGGGTGGTCCGCCGCGAGGACGCTGCCTCCGAGGAGGACCGGGGTTTCCTCGTCGAGGAGGTCCAGGCGCGTGAGGGCCACGGTGGCCATCGTGACGATCTCGGTGGCCTGTTGGTCGATGATGCCGCGGGCCGTTCGGTCGCCCTCGGCCGCCGTGGCGAAGAGGACCGGCGTCGCCTCGTGACGGCGGTGGAGCGGGATGCGGTTGAGGTGCAGGGCCTCGATCAGGGCGGGCATGTCGGGCACGCCGAAGTGGGCGGGGAGGGTGGTCGCCAGGGCCGTCGGTTCACCCCGGCCGTCCGCCGCGCGTGCCGCGTGCCACAGGGCCTCCTCGGCCAGGGCCCAGCCGCCGCCCCAGTCGCCCGAGAAGCGGCCCAGCGCGGGGAAGCGTGCCGTACGGCCGTCCGGGCGCATCCCTACGCAGTTGATGCCCGCGCCGCACACGACGGCGACCCCCCGGGGTTCCTCGACTCCGGCGCGGAGGATGGCGAACGTGTCGTTGCGGACCGTGACCGTGTCCGACCAGGCGCGGGAGGCGAGGGCCGCGGTGAGTTGCTCCTCTTCGACGGGGAGGTCCGCGTTGGCCAGGCAGGCCGAGAGGTGGGTGACCTTCGGGGTGCCTGCCGATTGGAGGGCTTCTGTGATGGGTGTGGTGAGGGTCGCCATTGCTTTGGCCAGGCCTTCTGCGGGTGGGCGGAAGCCGCCTCCTCTGGCCGTGGACAGCACCGTGCCGTCGGGGGCGATCACCGCCACGTCCGTCTTGCTGTTGCCCGCGTCGACGGCGAGGACGGCTGCGGTCAGGCCCACGTGAGGTGCTCCCGGTTGTGCCCGATCAGGGTGTCGGTCAGGCGGTCGGCGTACTCGTACTGGCCGATCAGGGGGTGGGCGAGCAGGGCGCGGAAGACTCGGTCCCGGCCGCCGTGCAGGGCTGCCTCCAGGGCCAGGTTCTCGTAGGCGGTGACGTTGGCGATGAGGCCGCTGAAGAGGGGGTTGAGGGGTTGCACGGGGAGGGGGTTCGCTCCCTTCGGGGTGATTGCTGCGGGGACTTCGATGATCGCGTCGTCCGGGAGGAAGGGGAGGGTGCCGTTGTTGCGGGTGTTGACCACTTGGTGCTGCGAGCCCGCGTTGCGCAGGAGGGCTGCCGCCAGGTCCACCGCCGCTTCCGAGTAGTACGCCCCTCCACGCTTCGCCAGTAGGGCCGGTTTTTCGGCGAGGGTGGGGTCCGCGTAGAGGGTGAGCAGTTCCTGTTCCATGCGGGCCACTTCGGCCGCTCGGCTGGGTTTCGTTCGCTGTTCGCGGACCACCTCGTCGTGCGCGTAGAAGTAGCGGAGGTAGTACGAGGGGACCACGCCCAGGGTGGTGAGGAGGGGGAGGGGAAGGCGGAGGTCCGCGGCGATCGTTTCGCCGTGGTCGGCCAGGAGGCGGGGGAGGACGTTCTCGCCGCCCACGTGCACCGCCGTTTCCCAGGTGAGGTGGTTGAGGCCCACGTGGTCGAGCGCGACCTCTTCGGGCGCCACGTTCAGCAGGGCCGCGAACTTGCGCTGGAGGCCGATCGCCACGTTGCACAGGCCCAGCGCCTTGTGGCCGGCCTGGAGCAGGGCGCGGGTCACGATGCCCACGGGGTTGGTGAAGTCGATGATCCACGCGTCGGGGTTGGAGCGTCGGACCCGGTCGGCGATGTCCAGGACCACCGGGACCGTGCGCAGCGCCTTGGCCAGGCCGCCCGCGCCGGTGGTCTCCTGGCCCACGCAGCCGCAGTCGAGGGGCCACGTCTCGTCCTGGAGGCGCGCCGCCTGGCCGCCGACGCGGAGTTGCAGAAGAACCGCGTCGGCGCCGTCCACCGCCGCGTCCAGGTCGGTGGTGGTGGTGATGCGGCCCGGGTGGCCCAGGCGGTCGAAGATACGGCGGGACAGCGGGCCGATCAGGTCCAGGCGGTCGGTCGCCGGGTCGGTGAGGACCAGCTCCGTGACGGGCAGGACGTCCCTCAGCCGTGCGAAGCCGTCGATGAGTTCGGGGGTGTAGGTCGAGCCTCCGCCGACCACGGTGAGTTTCATGCGCGTTATCCCTTGACTCCGGTGAGGGTGACGCCCTCGACGAACGCCTTCTGTGCGAAGAAGAACACGAGGATGACGGGGGCCATGACCAGAACGGTCGCGGCCATGGTGAGGTTCCAGTCGGTGTGGTGGGCGCCCTTGAAGGACTCCAGGCCGTAGGAGAGGGTCCAGGCCGCCGGGTTCTCCGAGGCGTAGATCTGCGGGCCGAAGTAGTCGTTCCAGGCGTAGAAGAACTGGAAGAGGGCCACTGCGGCCACTGCGGGGCGGGACATCGGGAGGACGACGCGGAGGAGGGTGCGCAGTTCGCCGCAGCCGTCGACCCTCGCCGCGTCCAGGTACTCGTCCGGGATCGTGGTCAGGAACTGGCGCAGCAGGAAGATCGAGAAGGCGTCGCCGAAGGCCATGGGGATGATCAGGGGCCAGAGGGTGCCGGAGAGATCCAGCTGCTTCGCCCAGAACAGGTACATCGGGATGATCACTACCTGGGGCGGCAGCATCATCATCGCGATGACCAGCATCAGGGTCGTATTGCGGCCGCGGAAGCGGAACTTGGCGAGCGCGTACGCCACCGGGATCGACGAGACCACCGTGAGCAGGGTGCCGAGGCCGGCGTAGAGGAGGGTGTTGCGCCACCAGGTCAGAAAGCCGGGGGTGTTGAGGACTTCCGTGTAGTTGCCCCATTCCCAGGTGCGGGGGATCAGGGCGCGGGTGAGCGCCTGTTGGTCGCTCATCAGGGAGGTGAGGACCACGAAGACGAACGGAAGCGTGAAGAAGAGGGCCGCCGCGATGCCCAGGGAGTGGACGGCGATCCAGTGGAGGGCCGCTCGGCGGCGGGCGGTGTGGACGGTCATCGCGGGTCACCTGCCTGGACGAGTCCGCCCCGGCGCCTCATCAGCAGCGCGGTGAACGCCATGGCGAGGGCGAAGAGGACCAGCGCGACCACGCAGGCGGCGCCGTAGTCGAAACGCTGGAAGCCGAGGTTGTGGACGAGCTGGGGGAGGGTGAGCGTGGACTTGTCCGGGTAGCCCGGCTCGAACTGCTGGCCCGAGCCGCCGATCACCCCGGAGGCGACCTTCCCGGCGACGAGGGGCTGCGTGTAGTACTGCATCGTCTGGATGACGCCCGTGACCACGGCGAACATCACGATGGGCGAGATGTTCGGCAGGGTGACGTACCGGAAGCGCTGCCAGGACGAGGCGCCGTCCAGCTCGGCCGCCTCGTACTGCTCCTTCGGGACGTCGAGCAGGGCGGCCATGAAGATGACCATCAGGTCCCCGACGCCCCACACGGCGAGGGCGGTGAGCGCCGGCTTGGACCAGGTCGGGTCCGTGAACCAGCCCGGGGCCGGGAGGCCCAGGTCGTCGAGCACCGCGTTGACGGGGCCCGTGCCCGGGTTGAGGAGGAAGACGAACGCCAGGGTGGCGGCGACCGGCGGGGCGAGGTACGGGAGGTAGAAGAGGGTGCGGAAGACGCCCACGGAGGTTTTCAGTTGGGTGACCAGGAGGCCGATGCCCAGGCCGAACACGACACGGCAGGTGACCATGACGAGGACCAGCCAGAGCGTGTTGCGCAGGGCCGGCCAGAACAGCGGGTAGTCCTGGAAGACGTAGGTCCAGTTGTCCAGGCCCCGGAACGTGGGGGTGCCGAAGCCGTTGTACTTCATCAGGGAGAAGTACGCGGTGGACACCAGCGGGTAGGCGAAGAAGACGCCGAACCCGATGAGCCACGGGGCGAGGAAGGCCGCCGTCCGGAGCGCCGAGCGGCGGCGTTTCGCGCGGAGGGTGTGCCCGGACATCGGGCTACTTCGCCTGCTCGATGTCGCGGTCGATCTGCGCGGCGGTCTTCTCCAGGCCCGTTTTGAGGTCCTTCACCTTGCCGGACTCGTACTGGTAGCCGAAGTCCTGGAGCGTCGTCTGGTACGTCGAGCCGTTGACGGACGCGGGCGGGGTGTTGGACCCGGGGTGCCGGGCGATGTCCAGGAAGGTCGTGAAGGCCGGGTCCGTCTTCAGGTCGGGGGACTTCAGGGCCGCGAAGGTGGACGGCACGTTGTGGATGGCGTTGGCGAAGGAGACCACCGCCTCGGTGTCGGTCGTCATGTACTTCACCAGCTCCCACGCGGCGTTCTGCTTCTGGCTCCGCGGGGCGATGCCCATGATCGTGCCGGACAGGAAGCCCTTGCCGTACTCGTCGACCTCGTCGTCGGCGACGGGCAGCGGCGCCGTGCCGATCTCGAAGTCCACGCCGGCGTCCCGCACCATGCCCAGGCGCCACTCGCCGTCGAGCTGCATGGCCACCTGACCGGTGTGGAAGGGGTGTTCGGCGCCCCACTCGTCGCCGAAGGTGTTGCGGTACCGCTCCAGCTTCGCGAAGCCGCCGAGGTCGTCGACGAGCTTCTTCTGGTACGTGAACATCTCGGCGAACGCCGGGTCCTCGGCGACGTTCGACGAGCCGTCGGCGGCGAAGTAGGCGTGGTCCCACTGGGACATGTAGTGGTCGACCACCGTCTCGTAGCCGTGGTAGTTCGGCATGAAGCCCAGTTGGTCGTAGGTGTCGCCCTTGGGCTTCGTGAGCTTCTTCGCGACCTCGGCGAACTCGGTCCAGGTCTTGGGGGGTCGGGTGATGCCCGCCTTCTCGAAGGCGTCCTTGTTGTAGTAGAGGCCGTAGGCGTCGCCGAGCAGGGGGAGGGCGCAGCGGGTGCCCTCGAACTGGGTGTAGTCCAGCATCGGCTTCGGGATCGTCGCCTCGAGGTCCAGCTTCGACTTCTCGATGAACGGCTTCAGGTCGAGGAAGGCGCCCGAGGAGCAGAACGTGCCGACGTTCGACGTGGTGAAGGAGGAGACCACGTCAGGGCCGTTCGAACCGCCCGCGCGCAGGGCCTGGTTGAGCTTGTCGTCGTTGATGTTGCCGACGACCTTCACCGTGATGTTGGGGTGCGCCTTCTCGAAGCGGTCGACGACCTGCTGGACCGCCTTCACCTCGGAGGGCGCGCTCCAGCCGTGCCAGAAGGTGAGGGTCGTCCTCGCGTTCGGGTCGTCGGTGGCGCCGGAGTCGGACTGGCCGGTGCAGGCGGTGGTGAGCAGGGCGAGGGAGGCGGCGGTGGCCAGAGCGAACGTCGCTTTTCTGGATATTCCGGGCATGGCGAAGCTCCCTGAGGGGCGGGGTGGTGTGGGACGGAGGTGGGGCGGGGTCAGCGCGAGGTGTCGAAGACCTCGTCACGGGTGGCCGCGAGCGCGCTCTCCAGCGCTCCGCGCAGCACGGGGTGTTCACGGACGCCGGCCGGCACGAGCCGCGGCCGGGAGGCGGCCAGTTCCGCCAGCTCGCCCTGGACTAGTTCGCGCAGCGGCTCGCCGCCGGCGGTGAGGGCGGTGCCGCTCAGCACCACGAGCGCGGGGTCGAGGACGGCGACCAGGGAGGCCAGGCCGGTCGCCAGACGGGTGGCGTAGGTGCGCAGCAGCGTGCGGTGCGGTTCCTCGTCGGGGCGGGCCGCGGCGCGCTCGAGCAGCGCGGCCGCCACCTCCACGTACGGGCCCTGCGGGACGTCCTCGACGCCCAGCTCGCGGGCCAGCCGGGGCACCGCCTGGGCGCCGGCCAGCTCCTGGAAGCCGCCGCTGTTGGCCTTGGTGACCTGGCGGACCAGCGGGGTGCCGGGCACCGGCAGGAAGCCGACCTCGCCGGCGCCGCCGGTGAAGCCGCGGTGCAGCCGGCCGCCCAGCACCAGGGCGGCGCCCAGGCCCTCCTGGTTCCACAGCAGGACGAAGTCGCCGTGGTCGCGGGCCGCGCCGAGACGCTGCTCGGCGAGAGCGGCCAGGTTGACGTCGTTCTCGTACTCGCACGGCATCGGCAGCGCGGCCGCCAGCTCGTCCAGCAGCGTCGGGGAGTGCCAGCCGGGCAGGTGGGAGGCGTACCGCAGCCGGCCGGTGTTCGGGTCGAACGCGCCGGGAGTGCCGATCACCGCGCGGTGGACGTCCGCGCGGGTCAGCCCGGCCGCCTTCACCGCGCCGTCCAGGGCGTCGGTCACCTGTCGGACCACGGGCACGGCGGGGCGGCGGCCGGGGGTGGGCAGTTCGTGGTGGCCGACGGTACGGCCGGTGAGGTCGGCGACGGCCGCGCGGATCCGGTGCGGGTTCACGTCCAGCGCGGCGGCGTACGCGGCGGCCGGGTTCACGGCGTAGAGCTGGGCGTTGGGGCCCGGGCGGCCCTCGGTGGTGCCGGTGGCGAGGACCAGTCCGGCCGCCTCCAGACGGGCCAGGAGCTGGGAGGCGGTCGGCTTGGACAGCCCGGTGAGCTTGCCTATCCGGGTGCGGGACAGTGGGCCGTGCTCCAGCAGAAGGTCCAGGGCGGCCCGGTCGTTCATGGCGCGCAGGACGCGCGGGGTCCCCGGCGTGCCGGCTGTTCCTGCCATGAGCGTGCACCACCTGCCCTTCGTCGACTGCCCAGCCTCTCAGCGGACGGTCCGGGATTCCATCCCGGGGCTGTCTCAAGAGACTGTTAGGAAAGTTTCCTGTCGATGAGGAGGAAGGTAAGCCCGACGCGGAACAGGCGTCAAGGGTCAGCGCCCCTTGGGGGACCGGCGACCCCGTGCCCCACAGGGACGCGGAGGATGAGGCACCTCAGGGGCGCGGGGAACTGCGCGAGGGGGGGGCCGGGGGCGGAGCCCCCGAACCCACCCGCACCCGGCCGTGGGGGGGAAGCACCCCTCAGGGGCGCGGGGAACTGCGCGAACGGGGCCCGGGGGCGGAGCCCCCGAACCGCCGGCACGGGCCTACTTCGTGGTGTTGGCCCCCGGCAGGGGCGACGCCGCCATCGACTGCGGTGAGACGGAGCTGGCGTACGCGGACGGCGCGGCCATCCCGGCCGCGGGATCGGACGCCGGCGCGTCCTCCGTGGCCGTCGCACCCCCGACAATACGAATACCGTGCGCGTCGAACGCCCGCTTGATCCGCCACCGCAGCTCCCGCTCCACGGTCAGCGACTTCCCGGGCATGGTCTTCGCGGAGACCCGCACCACCATCGAGTCCAGCAGCACCGAGTCCAGGCCGAGCACCTCGACCGGGCTCCACAGGAGCTCGTTCCAGGGCTCCTCCTTGCTGGTCCGCTCGGCGACCTCGCTCAGCACGGTCTTGACCCGGTCCAGGTCCTCGTCGGAGCGGACCGTGACGTCCACGTTGGCGGTCGCCCAGCCCTGCGAGAGGTTCCCTATCCGCTTGACCTCCCCGTTGCGGACGTACCAGATCTCGCCGTCGGCGCCGCGCAGCTTCGTCACCCGCAGCCCGACCTCGATCACCTCGCCGGTGGCCACGCCCGCGTCGACGGTGTCGCCGACGCCGTACTGGTCCTCCAGGATCATGAAGACGCCGGAGAGGAAGTCCGTGACCAGGTTGCGGGCGCCGAAACCGATCGCCACACCGGCGACACCGGCCGACGCCAGCAGCGGCGCGAGGTTGATCTGGAAGGTGCCCAGCACCATCAGCGCGGCCGTGCCCATGATCAGGAAGGACGCCACCGAGCGCAGCACCGAGCCGATCGCCATGGAGCGCTGGCGGCGGCGCTCGGCGTTGACCAGCAGCCCCCCGAGCCCGCCGCCCTCCAGCGCCTGTCCGGTCCGGGACATGCGGTCGACCAGCTTGGTGATGGCCCGCCGCACGAGCACGCGCAGCACCGTCGCGATCACCAGGATCAGCAGCACCCGCAGCCCGATGGCGAGCCATGTCGACCAGTTCTCCTCGACCCAGCCGGCGGCGCTCGTGGCGCTCTCCTGGGCGTCCTGGAGCGACGGGACCCGTGGGGTCCCCGACTCCGCGGGGGTCGGTGAGGGGTCGGCGGCCGGCAGGGCGGCGGACAAGGACACGGCGGGTACCTCCAGGTGCACGACCGTCCCCGGTGCGGCCGTCAAGGCCTGCGAGATCACGAACAGGTCACCGGTGGGGACGGAACCACCACACTAACGGGGCATTGTGAGCGGATCGCCGGGATGTGTGAAGAAGAGACCGCGCTCACCCGCGCGTGAACAGGCCATGATCCTGGGGATGTATCGGGTGTGGTCGAAAACACTCCCAGCCCGTTACCGGGACATGGTGGCGCGTTCACCAGGCATGAGGGGAAACTGACTACGGATCGTCCCGGCGCGAGCCACGCGCCGCCGGCGTACAAGGAGGCCGTCCGTGCCGCATGTCCTGGTCCTCAACGCGTCGTACGAGCCGCTCGGCGTCGTACCGCTCCGCCGCGCGCTCGTGCTCGTCCTCGAGAACAAGGCAGTCTGCCTCGAGGAGACCGGCGCCTATCTGCACAGTGCGACCGTCACCGTCCCCGCACCCAGCGTGGTCCGGCTCAAGCGTTTCGTGCGGGTCCCCTACCGGGGGCCCGTCCCACTCACCCGCAGGGCGCTGTTCGCCCGTGACGGGGGCCGGTGCATGTACTGCGGTGGCGTCGCCACCAGCGTCGACCATGTCATCCCGCGCAGCCGCGGGGGCAAGCACGTCTGGGACAACGTGGTGGCGTCCTGCCGCCGCTGCAACCACGTGAAGGCCGACCGCCACCTCTTCGAACTGGGCTGGCGCCTGCGCCACAAGCCCGCCCCGCCGACGGGCCTGGCCTGGCGCATCATCGGCACGGGCCACCGGGACCCCCGCTGGCTGCCGTACCTCCAGCCGTACGGGGCCGACGACGCGCTGGCCCGTATCGACGGCATCTCGGCCTGACGGGGCCTCCCGGCGCCGGCCCCGTGAGGGCGGTGCCGGGAGGCCCCGTCAGGCGGCCACGCCCTTGTCGCGGAGCAGGGCCGTGTACGCCGCCTCGGCCGCGCGCCCCTCCAGGGTGCCCGGCGGGGTGTGACGCAGGAACGCCCCGGTGTCGCCGTGATGCGGGATCCGGCCGCCGTGCGCCGGCGCCCCGGCGATGCCCACGCGCCTCAGCCGGCCCCCGGACAGCTGACCGGCGCGTTCGCCGGCCCGATCAGTCCGCGACCGCGTACGCCTCCACCGACCACAGCGAGTACCCGTACCGGGTGGCCCGCTGCTCGCCCTGGACGCGGATGTGGCGGACGTCCGGCTCGTCCATGCGGAGCGTCTCCCGGCCGCCGCGGCTGTCGTGGACCTCCGCCGCCGTGCGCCAGGCGCGGCCGTCCGCGGAGACCTCGACGCGGTACGCCGAGGCGTGCGCGTCCTGCCAGTGCAGGTCGATTCTGCCCAGCCGCACCGGGCGGTCCAGCTCCGCCTGCCACCACGCGTCGTCCTCGGCCGGCGACGACCAGCGCGTGGCGGGGTCGCCGTCGTTGGCGGCGGAGGCCGGGAAGTCGGGCGTCTCGTCGGCCGAGGACCGGGCGCGGCCGGTGCGGGCCAGGTCGGGTCCGGCGACGGGCGGGACCGCGTCGACGGTCAGGGTGCGGGCCGCGCCGCCGAAGCCGAGCCGGACGTCGTAGGAGCGGGTGGGGGAGCCGGGCTTCACGGTCACCTCGACCGGCACCCGCACCGGCGTCCCGCGCGGCACGGACAGCGGCTCCTTCGGCACGCGTACGTCGACGCCCGCCGGCGCGTCCACGGTCAGCCGGTCCGTCACGTCCTCGGGACGGGCCGAGCCCAGGGTGACCGTCACCGTGCGGGTGCGGCCGATGTCGGCGTCGGCGCGGCCGTCGGGCAGCTCCACCACGGCGTCCGGCACGTCGGCGAACCACGGCACCACGTGCCGTACCCGCTCCGGGTCCGCGCCCACAACCCGGACGGCGTCCACCGGCTGCCCGCCCGCGCGCATTTCGGTTGCGCCCTCCGTGGCCAGCGCGCCGATCCGCCGCCAGGCCCCGCCGTCCGTGCGCACCTCCACCGACCCCGTGGTGCCCGGGTCGGTCAGCACCGTCACCGTGTCCAGCACCCGGGCGCGCGGCAGCCGCAGCGTGCCGCCGTCGCTCCCGGCGGGCGCCTCGGCGATGCCCGCCCAGCTCTCGTACGCGGTGCGCGCCCGGTCCAGGAACGGGTCCAGCACGCCCTCCGCGACCGTCACCCGCGCCGAATGCAGCTCCGTGCGCAGCGCCTCGAGCCGCCGGTACGCGGCCCAGGCGTCCCCCGCGTCCCCGGCCCGCTGGGCGCGCAGCATGTCCAGGGCCGCCGTGCCGGCCTCGCCGTAGCGGGCGAGGTGCCCGGTCCAGGGGGTGATCTCGTCGGACAGGGAGGTGCCGGACAGCCGGCCGGGCAGCTCGCGCAGGTCGGTGAAGGCGGCGCGCAGCCGCTCCGCCGCCGTGTCACCGGCGCCGCGCGAGGCGGGCCACGTGCGCCAGAACTCCTCCAGCGGCGGCCGCAGATACGCCGAGTCCGTGCCGCCGAGCACCGAGGAGGCCGTGTTGCGGGCGAGGGCGGTCAGCGCCTTCTCGCGCCGGCCGTCGCCGCCGGCCAGGTCGGCGATCGCGGCCCGCCAGGACTCCTGGGGGCGGTACTCGCGCGGGTTCCAGGCGAAGTCGGCGGCGGTGAAGAGGGGGATGCGCGAGGCCTCGGGCTGTTCCATCGCGTTGGCGAGCAGCGCGGCCGACCCTGCGGCCACGGCGGGCTCCCGGCCCTGGTAGGGGCCGAGGAAGAGCCGCTCGGGGGCGTAGTCGTTGACGGGGTAGTTGTCCATCGTCACCAGCGGATGCGCGAACACCTCCCGCGCCTCGGCCAGCTGACGGCCCGTGATGGTGCGGGGCACCACGCCGACGCCGGTCCACGCCACCTCGACGCCGCCGTCCAGCTCCCGCGCCAGCGCCCGCCGGTACTCGGTCGAGCCGTCCTCGTAGTACTCGGTGGGCATCAGGGACAGCGCCGGCGCGTCCGGGTGCCGCAGCGCCAGGTGCCGGGCGACCGCGTTGGCCACGTGCGCGTGGGCGCGGGCGGCCGCCTCGGGTCCTGAGCCGAACCGTTCGGCGTCCGCCCCGCAGTGCCACTCGCTGTAGCTGACGTCCTGGAACTGCACCTGGAAGGCACGGAAGCCCAGCGCCCACATGGCGTCCAGCTTGCGGGTCAGCGCCCGCAGGTCGTCGTCGGAGGAGAAGCACATCGCCTGTCCTGGCGCGACCGCCCAGCCGAGGGTGACGTGGTTGCGCGCGGCCCGCTCGGCCAGCTCGCGGAACTCCGCGCGCCGCTCGGCCGGGTACGGCTCGCG
The DNA here is from genome assembly GCF_042647945.1 of Streptomyces lusitanus. Taxonomy (NCBI): domain Bacteria; kingdom Bacillati; phylum Actinomycetota; class Actinomycetes; order Kitasatosporales; family Streptomycetaceae; genus Streptomyces; species Streptomyces lusitanus. Next base: position 73,389 of record NZ_JBHRWL010000004.1, on the reverse strand, counting down.
CCAGCGGGCCTGCCTGTACAGGTCGTCGCCGGGCGCGTACAGGTAGCGGTTCAGCTTGGCGCGGCCCATGAAGTCGAGCTGGCCGAGCCGCTGCCGGTGCGTCCACGGGGTGCCGTAGAAGCCCTCGGTGACGCCGCGCACGGCGGTGGCGGGCCAGTCCCGTACGACGGCGGCGGCGAGCGTGCCGTCGGGACGGACCAGGCGGCGCAGGGTCTGCACGGCGTGGAACAGGCCGTCGCCGTCCGCCCCGGTCAGGGTTACGAAGCCGTCGCCGGAGGTGAGCGTGTAGCCGCCCGCCGGGAGGGCGTGCAGGGGGTCGGCGGAGGCGCGTGCATGGCCCGCGCGCACCACGAGCGCCCCGTCGGGCACCGGTGCGCCGGGGTCGGTGAACCGGTGCGCGCCGGCCTCCCGCAGGACGTCCTTCAGCGCCTCCAGGGCGTACGGATCCGCTCCCCGCTCCGCGACCACGGCGACCTCCTCGGTCACCCGGACCGGGGCGCCGTTCGCGCGCAGAGAATGCGGGCGCGGCCACACCGGCGGAACGCCCGCGGCGGCCACGTCCGCCGGGTCGGCGGCGGGCGACCGGGACGGATCCGGTGCGGGCGCGGCCGTCGCGACGGGGGCGGCGCCCAGGGATCCGGCGAGCACGGCGAGTGCGAGTGCGGCCCTCCGCGCGGTCGCCGTTCTGCCACGCCACAGCTGCACGAGGCCCCTCCTGAATCCCCCGGGACCGGCCGGCCTACGACCGGCGGCCGTGTCCATTCCGTTACCGAGACGCCCCGAGCCCACCACTCCTGGAGTGAACGTGTCAATCAGAGGGGGTGTTGTGGCGCATTTGTCCCCCTGGGGAGTGAGAGTGCGGGGAGAGAATGTGACCAGGTTCACGTTGCACGTCTTTGTGCGTCTGCGCTCGCGTCCACTGGGTAGGGCTGCGAGATGACCCGCACGCCCGGCTCGACGAGGAGGCCCTTGGTGACCGCAGCGGCATACGTCTTCCCCCCGCTCCTGTCCAAACCCGTGGCGGAGCACTCCGCGCCCGAGGCGGAGCACTCCGCCCACGACCCGCACGACTGCTTCCTCGGCGCCGAGGGCACCGGCGCCGAGGCGCCTCTGACCAGCGAACCCCCGCTGCCCGACGCGGAACCCCTGACCAGCGAACCGCCGCTCGCCGACGCCACCCCGCTGACCAGCGAGTCCGACACCTTCTCCGACCCCTCGGACGCCGCGGGACTCGACTCCTTCCCGGCCCAGTACCGCCCGGAGCCCTAGCGTGACCGCGCCACGGCCGGACGGGACGCCCTCCGAGGCGCTGTCCCGGCTCGCCGCCCTGCACGGCGTCGCCACCTCCTACCAACCCTCCCCGGACACGACGGTCGCGGCCTCCGCCACCGCCGTCACCCGCGCGCTGGCCGCCCTCGGCGTCGACGCGTCCACCGACGAGGCCGCCCGCGCCGCCCTGGCCCTGCGCGAACAGGAGATCGCCGAGCGGCTGCTGCCGCCCACCGTCGTCGGCCGGGGCGCCCGCCCGCCCGAGGCGCTCGCCGCGCTGCCCGCCGGCACCCGGCTGGAGATCCGCACCGAGGACGGCGGAACGCACGCGTCCGCCGAGGACCTCCCATCCGGCGTGCACCTGCTCACCGCCACCGCCCCCGACGGCCGCACCGCCCGCGCCCACCTGATCGTCGCGCCGCCCCGGCTGCCCGCGGCCGAGGGCCGCTCGTACGGGCTGCTGGTGCAGCTGTACTCCCTGCTCTCCCGCCGCTCCTGGGGCATGGGCGACCTCGCCGACCTGGGTGAGCTGGCCGCCTGGGCCGGACGCGCGCTCGGCGCCGGGTTCGTCCAGGTGAACCCCCTGCACGCGGCCGTCCCCGGACCCCCGACCGACCCGTCCCCGTACCGCCCCTCCTCCCGCCGCTTCCCCGACCCCGTGCACCTGCGGGTCGAGGATGTGCCCGAGTTCGCGTACGTCGAGGACCGCGAGCGGCTGCACGCCCTGCTGGAGCGGGCGGCGCGGCTGCGGGAGGCGGTGCTCGGCAAGGGCGAGCTGATCGACCGGGACGCCGTCTGGGAGGCCAAGCGGGAGGCCCTCGAACTGGTGCGGACGGTGCCGCTCGGCCCCGGCCGCGCCGCCGCCCTGCACGCCTTCCGCGCCGAGCAGGGGCAGGCCCTGGAGGACCACGCCACCTGGTACGCGCTCGCCGAGGCGCACGGCCCCGACTGGCGCCGCTGGCCCGCCCCGCTGCGCGACCCCCGCTCGGCGGAGACCGCCCGCGCCCGCGAGGAGCTGCGGGAGCGCGTTGACTTCCACTCCTGGCTGGTCTGGCTCACCGACGCCCAGCTCACCGCCGCCCAGCGGGCCGCGCGGGAGGCCGGGATGCCGGTCGGGATCGTGCACGACCTGGCCGTCGGCGTGCATCCCACCGGCGCGGACGCCTGGGCGCAGCAGGACCACTTCGCGCCCGGCATGTCCGTCGGCGCGCCCCCGGACGCCTTCAACGCGCGCGGCCAGGACTGGGGGCTGCCGCCCTGGCGCCCCGACCGCCTCGCCGAGAGCGGGTACGCCCCCTTCCGCGACCTGCTGAGGGGCCTCTTCCGGTACGCGGGCGCCCTGCGCATCGACCATGTGATGGGCCTGTTCCGGCTCTGGTGGGTGCCCGAGGGCCGCCCGCCCACCGAGGGCACGTACGTCCGCTACGACGCCGAGGCCATGCTGGCGGTGCTGGTCCTGGAGGCGTCCCGCGCCGGGGCCCTGGTGATCGGCGAGGACCTCGGGACGGTCGAGCCCGGGGTGCGCGACGCGCTGCGCGACCGCGGGGTGTACGGCACGTCGGTGCTGTGGTTCGAGCGGGACTGGGAGGGCGACCGCCGCCCGCTGCCGCCGGAGCGCTGGCGCGCCGACTGCCTGGCCACGGCCACCACCCACGACCTGCCGTCCACCGCCGCCCGCCTCACCGGCGAGCACGTGGAGCTGCGGGACCGGCTGGGCCTGCTCACCCGCCCGCTCGCCGAGGAGCGGGCGGAGGCCGCGGCGGACGTGCGGGAGTGGCGGGAGCTGCTGGCAGGACTCGGCCTGCTGCCCGGCCCGGACCCCTCCCGGGAGGAGGCCGGGATCCAGGCGGTGTACCGCTACCTGCTGCGCACCCCCGCCCGCATGGTCGGGGTGTGGCTGCCGGACGGCGTCGGGGACCGGCGCCCGCAGAACCTGCCCGGCACCTGGGACCAGTACCCGAACTGGCGGCTGCCCGTCGCCGACGCCGAGGGGCGCCCGGTGTCCCTGGAGGACCTGGCGGCGTCCCCCCGGCTGCGCGCCCTGGCCGACGTGCTGCGCGCCGGCGCCCCGCCCGGCCCCTGACCGGCCGTTCCGCCCGGCCCCCGCCCGGCCCGCGCGCCCGTACGACACCCCGGGCGCGCGGCCCCCGACCGCGTTCGATACGTTGGGCACCGTGGACAAGAAGAACGCCCTGCGCGCCGGCGCCCTGGCAGCCGGTACGACGCTGATGATGCTGCTCATGTCGTCCCCCGCGCTCGCGCTCAACCGCGACGACGGCGACGACCCCGGCCCGGGCCTGAGCGTCATCGAGACGCTGGGCCTCTACGTCCTGCTCCCGGTCGGCCTCTTCGCGGTCATCGCCGGTCTTGTGATGGCGCTCGACAAGTCCCACCAGAAGAAGGACCCGACGAGTTCCAACATCCGGACCAAGGCGGAGTCCAACGCCTGACCCCGGACCCGCTCGCCCGAGCGGCCCGCACACGCTGTCCCGAAGGGCGCCGGCACCCCACCGGCGCCCTTCGGCGTGCCCGAGCGGGCCGGCGGGTTCATCGCTCGGTCGCGAGCAGCAACTCCCGCAGCAGGTCCGCGAGCTGCGCCGCCCGCTCCGGGCCCAGCGCGGCCAGCGCGCGCGACTGCTCGGCGGCGCCCGCGCCCACCGCCTCGTCGGCCAGCCGCAGCCCCTCCTCGGTCAGCGTGACCTGAAGCCCGCGCCGGTCGTGCGGGTCGGGGGAGCGGCGCAGCAGCCCCGCGCCCTCCAGCTTGTCGAGACGGCCCGTCATCCCGCCGGTGGTGAGCATCAGCCCGGCCGACAGCTGCCGGGGCGAGAGGGTGTACGGCTCCCCGGCGCGGCGCAGGGCGGCCAGGACGTCGAACTCGCCCCGGGAGATCCCGTACGGGGCGTACACCTGCTCGTGGCGGTCGCCCATGACGCGCGCGAGCCGGTGGATGCGCCCGAAGACCTCCATCCCGGCGGCGTCCAGATCGGGCCGCACCCGGGCCCACTGCTCGACGACCGCGTCGACGGCGTCCGCGCGGCGCGGCTCGGGGCGTGCGCTCATGGGGTGCCCTTCCTGGTCAGCGGCCGAGAAGGGGTGCCCGGCAGAACCGGGCGCCCCCTCGGAAACCGCGTGTTACGCGGAGGCCGACGCCGCCGCGTCCGCCGCCTGGGCGCGCAGGGCGCGCTCCACGCCCGCGCGGGACTCCGAGACCAGGCGGCGCAGGGCCGCGTTCGGCTCGGCGGAGGTCAGCCAGGCGTCCGTCCGGTCGAGGGTCTCGCCGGAGACCTGGACGCCCGGGTAGAGGCCGACCGCGATCTGCTGGGCCATCTCGTGCGAGCGGGACGCCCACACGTCCGCGAGCGCCTCGAAGTACTTCTCCGTGTACGGCGCCAGCAGCTCCCGCTGGTCGGTCTGCACGAAGCCGGCGATGACCGCCTCCTGCACCGCGTTCGGCAGCTTGTCGGACTCGACGACCGAGGCCCACGCCTCCGCCTTGGCCTCCTCCGTCGGGCGGGCCGCCCGCGCGGTGGCCGCGTGCCGCTCGCCCGCAGCGGTCCTGTCCCGCTCGTACTCGGCGGCGATCTCCGCCTCGTCGAACCGGCCCACCGCCGCCAGCCGCTGCACGAACGCCCAGCGCAGCTCGGTGTCGACGGCCAGGCCCTCCACGGTCCGCGTGCCGGCGAGCAGCGCCTCCAGCAGGTCCAGCTGCTCCGGGGTGCGGGCGGTCGCCGCGAAGGCGCGCGCCCACGCCAGCTGGTGGTCGCCGCCCGGCTCGGCGGACCGCAGGTGGGCCAGCGTGGCGTCGGTCCAGCGGGTCAGCAGGCTCTCGCGGGCGGCCGGGTCGGCGTACAGGTCGAGGGCGAGCTTCACCTGCCGGTGCAGCGACTGCACGACACCGATGTCGGACTCCTTGCCGACGCCCGACAGCACGAGCGAGAGGTAGTCGCGGGCGGGCAGCTCCGCGTCGCGGGTCATGTCCCAGGCGGAGGCCCAGCACAGCGCCCGCGGCAGCGACGACTCGAAGTCGCCCAGGTGCTCGGTGACGACGGCGAGGGACTGCTCGTCCAGGCGGACCTTGGCGTACGACAGGTCGTCGTCGTTGAGGAGGATCACCGCCGGGCGGCGCTTGCCCGCGAGCTGCGGCACGGCGGTCAGCTCGCCGTCGACGTCCAGCTCGACGCGCTCGCCGCGGACCAGCTTGCCGGTCGCCTCGTCCAGGTCGTACAGGCCGACGGCGATGCGGTGCGGGCGCAGGGTGGGCTCGCCCTTCGCGCCGGCCGGGAGCGCGGGGGCCTCCTGGCGGACGGCGAAGGAGGTGATGACGCCGGCGTCGTCCGTCTCGATCTCCGGGCGCAGGACGTTGATGCCGGCCGTCTCCAGCCACTGCTTCGACCACGCCTTCAGGTCACGCCCTGAGGTCTCCTCCAGGGCGCCCAGCAGGTCGGACAGGCGCGTGTTGCCGTACGCGTGGCGCTTGAAGTACGCCTGCACGCCCCGGAAGAACTCGTCCTCGCCGACGTAGGCGACGAGCTGCTTCAGCACGGAGGCGCCCTTGGCGTACGTGATGCCGTCGAAGTTGACGAGCACGTCGTCCAGGTCGCGGATGTCCGCCATGATCGGGTGCGTGGACGGCAGCTGGTCCTGGCGGTAGGCCCAGGTCTTCATCTGGTTCGCGAACGTCGTCCACGAGTGCGGCCACTTGGAGCCGGGCGCGTCGGCCTGGCAGGCGGCCTCGGCGAAGGTGGCGAACGACTCGTTCAGCCACAGGTCGTTCCACCACTCCATGGTGACCAGGTCGCCGAACCACATGTGGGCCAGCTCGTGCAGGATCGTGGCGGCCCGCACCTCGTACGCGGCGTCCGTCACCTTCGAACGGAACACGTACTGGTCGCGGATGGTGACCGCGCCCGCGTTCTCCATCGCGCCCGCGTTGAACTCGGGCACGAACAGCTGGTCGTACTTCTCGAACGGGTAGGCGTAGTCGAACTTCTCCTGGAACCAGTCGAAGCCCTGCCGGGTCACCTCGAAGATGGCGTCCGCGTCGAGGTACTCGGCGAGCGAGGGCCGGCAGTAGATGCCGAGCGGCACCGACCGGCCGTCCTTCTCGTACACGCTGTGCACCGAGTGGTACGGGCCGGCGATCAGCGCCGTGACGTACGTGGACAGGCGCGGGGTCGGCGCGAACTCCCACACGTTGTCCTTCGGCTCCGGCGTGGGGGAGTTGGAGATGACCGTCCAGCCCTCCGGCGCCCTCACCGTGAACCGGAACGTCGCCTTGAGGTCCGGCTGCTCGAAGGCGGCGAACACCCGGCGGGCGTCCGGCACCTCGAACTGCGTGTACAGGTACGCCTGGTCGTCCACCGGGTCGACGAAGCGGTGCAGGCCCTCACCCGTGTTGGTGTACGCGCAGTCGGCACTCACCCGCAGCACGTTGCGGCCCTGGAGCAGGCCGGGCAGGGCGATGCGCGAGTCCGCGAAGCGCTCGGCGGGGTCCAGCGACTCGCCGTTGAGGGTGATCTCGTGGACGGTGGGGGCCACCAGGTCGATGAAGGACTCCGCGCCGTCCTCGGCGACGTCGAAGCGCACCGTGGTCACGGACCGGTAGACGCCTCCCTCCTGCGCGCCGGAGAGATCCAGGTCGATCTCGTACGCGTCAACGGTCAGCAGCTTCGCCCGCTGCTGCGCCTCTTCGCGAGTCAGGTTTGTGCCAGGCACGCGGTCATCTCCTCGATATGTGTGGGTTGCGCCATCCTTCCACGCGAGATCGCCCCGACGCGATGAAGAAACCGCAGGCATGGGGATACCCCTCTGTGGCGGGGTTCCACCCGGTCACCGGCGTCGTCCAGCGGGTGGCCAAGGTGGTCATACTCGGAGTAGCATTCATCGTATGAAGATCAGTGTGAGCCTGCCGCAGGAGGATGTCGCCTTCGTCGACGAGTACGCCGCGCGCACCGACGCCGAGTCCAGGTCGGCCGTGATACACGCTGCGATCGAGCTGCTGCGCCAGGCGCAGCTCGTGCGGGAGTACACCGAGGCGTTCAACGAGTGGGACGCCGGGGAGGACGCCGGCCTCTGGGACCGGACGAGCGGGGACGGGATCGCCGATGAGGCGTGGTGACATTTACATGGTGGACCTGGAGCCGGCCAGGGGCAGCGAGGCGAACAAGATCCGCCCGGCCGTGATCGTGTCCAACGACGGTGCCAACGAGTCCGTCGAGCGGAACGGCCGGGGCGTCGTCAGCGTGGTGCCGCTGACGTCGAACACCACTCGGGTCCTGTCGTTCCAAGTCCTGCTGCGCGCGGACGAGAGCCGTCTGCCCAAGGACTCCAAGGCGCAGTGCGAGCAGGTACGCGCGGTCGCCCCCGACCGGCTGCTGCACCGGGTCGGCGCCGTCCCCCGGCAACGCATGGCCGACATCGACGTGGCCCTGCGCCGGCACCTGGCACTCTGACGCGCCCGGGCGCCGGAACGGCGAGAGGCGGGCGCCCCTGGGGACGCCCGCCTCTTCGTGTGTTCGTATGCCGTCAGGCGCTCAGTTCCCGCGCCACCAGCTCCGCGATCTGCACCGCGTTCAGGGCCGCGCCCTTGCGGAGGTTGTCGTTGGAGACGAACAGCGCCAGGCCGTTGTCCACCGTCTCGTCGCGGCGGATGCGGCCGACGTACGACGGGTCCTGGCCGGCGGCCTGGAGCGGGGTCGGGATGTCGGTGAGGACCACCCCGGGCGCCTCCGCGAGCAGCTCGGTCGCGCGCTCCGGGCTGATCGGGCGGGCGAACCGGGCGTTGATCTGGAGGGAGTGGCCGGAGAAGACCGGGACGCGCACGCAGGTGCCCGAGACCTTCAGCGCGGGGATGTCCAGGATCTTGCGCGACTCGTTGCGCAGCTTCTGCTCCTCGTCGGTCTCGTTCAGACCGTCGTCGACGAGGTTGCCCGCGAAGGGCAGCACGTTGAAGGCGATGGGGCGCTTGTAGACGCCGGGCTCGGGGAAGTCGACCGCCGCGCCGTCGTGCGTCAGCTTGTCGGCCTCGTCGACCACCTTCTGCGTCTGGCCGTGCAGCTCCGCGACGCCCGCGAGACCGGAACCGGACACCGCCTGGTACGTGGCGACGACCAGCGCCTCCAGGCCCGCCTCCGCGTGCAGCGGACGCAGCACCGGCATCGCGGCCATGGTCGTGCAGTTCGGGTTGGCGATGATGCCCTTGGGGCGGTTCGCGATCGCGTGCGGGTTGACCTCGGAGACGACGAGGGGGACCTCGGGGTCCTTGCGCCAGGCGGAGGAGTTGTCGATCACCACGGCGCCCTGCGAGGCGACCTTCTCGGCCAGCGCCTTCGAGGTCGCGCCGCCCGCGGAGAACAGCACGATGTCCAGGCCGCTGTAGTCGGCGGCGGACGCGTCCTCCACCGTCACGCCGTCCAGCTCCGTCCCCGCCGAACGGGCCGAGGCGAACAGGCGCAGCTCCGTGACCGGGAAGTTCCGCTCCTTGAGGATCCTGCGCATGACCGTGCCCACCTGACCGGTGGCTCCGACGATTCCGACCCTCACGGCGACTCCCTACTACGTCTCTCGCGTACCTGATGTGCCTGGACGGGGCCCTTCCATCATGCGGCCGACCACGCCCCGGCTGTCCAATTCTTTGCCCCGACCGCCCGCACAGTGGGACGAACCGCCTCCGGGCACCGGTTGCGGACCTTCGGCCGCGACCTGCCTGAGCTGCAGGAATTCCCCCCGCGGGGGCCGTCGGCCGCAAGGACCCCTGCCCGGACCGCCCCCGTCCACACGAAGTGTGACGTACGCCTCCGCGACGCCCCGCGGATCCGTCCGAACGTTCCGGGCGCCCGCCGCGTCGTAGAGGAAACAGGGTGAGGGGGGTGAGCGGTGCTGCGCGGAAGAACCCGGCGCGGCCGCGGGCCGTACGCCGTCGGCGACGACCCGCTGGACGCGGCGCAGGAGCGCCGGGTGCGGGCGGTGCTCGCACTCGGGGGAGTGCCGCAGGCGGACCTGCCGGACGGGGTGCAGCAGGTCCGTCTGCGGCTGCTGGAACGCGCCGCGAGCGGCAGGGAGGCGCCCCGGGACGTCTCGGCGTGGGCGGCGGTCGTCGCCTCCAACCTCGCCATGGACTGGCACCGGGCCAAACGGCGGCAGGAACGGCTCGGGGAGCGGCTGGCCGCGCTCAGACCCGCGCAGGCCCCGTCCGGCGAGGAGACCAGCGTGCTCTCGCTGGCCGTCGCACGGGGCCTGGACGCGCTGCCCGACACGCAGCGCCAGGTCGTCGTGCTGCGCTTCTACGCCGACCTGCCGGTCCGCTCCATCGCCGAGCAGCTCGGCGTCCCGGAGGGCACGGTCAAGAGCAGGCTGCACACGGCGGTACGGGCCCTGCGCGCCCGCCTGCACGAGGACGAGGTGGTGTGACGTGACCGCCCACGACAACAGCGGGGACCGGGACCCGTTCCGGGAGGACGCCGGACGCGAAAGCCCTCCGCACGACGCCCTCGCCGCCGCCCTGTTCGACGAGCCGTCGCCCGAGGGGGCGCGGGAGGACGCCGCGTTCCTGGTGGCGCGCGACGCCGCGCTCGCCGACCTCGCCGTGCTCCAGGAGCAGCTCACGCTGATCGGGGACGCGCTGGCGGGGCGAGAGGAGGCCGCTCCGGCCGCCGGGGAGCGGCCCGAGGAGACCCGGGCGGCCGGCCCGCGCCCCGCACGGACCACGCCCGCCACGCCGCTCCGGCGACGGTCCCGGTACCGGCCGCTGACGGTGGCCCTCGGCGGGCTCGCCGCGGCTGCCGCCGCCGGGCTCGTCCTCGGCCTGGGCTGGCTCGTGACGCAGAACGGCGGCGCGACGGCCGACTCCGCGTCCCGGGGCGGCGCCGCGGCGGACGCCAAGGAGGAGACGGGCGCCCCCGCCTTCGGCACCCCCCGCTACCTGGCGTGCGCGCGCCTCGTCGCCGAGGGCCGGGTGACACGGCTGGAGGAGGTGCCGGGCACCGGCGGCGTACAGCGGGTCACGCTGCGGGCGAGCCGGTACTACAAGGGGGACGGGCCGGTGACGTTCCTCCGGGACGACGCCGAGGAGGTGCCGCTTCGCCCCGGCGACCAGGTGCTGGTCGCCCTGTCCGCAGGGCTCGCCCACCCGGACCGGATGGCCGTGGGCGAGGCGGACATCGCCCCCGTGAGGGCCGGGATCGTCGCCGCGCTGCCCGCCTCGCGGACCGTGGGCTGCGGCTGAGCACGCGGAAGGGGCGGGCGCCCGTACGGACGCCCGCCCCTCGTGTGCGGCCTGTGGACCGGTCCCGCTACGGGACGACCTTCTCGATCGCCACGTTGCCGACGCCCGCGACCGTGCCGCGCGCGTTCACCAGCTGCACGCGGCCGAAGAACGCGCGTCCCTCGGGAGCCGCGGCGGCGACGGTGACCTCGCCGGAGACGGTGGCCTTGGCGCCCGTGCCCAGCTTCACCGGCGCGGAACCGTCGACGGTGACGGTGCCGAGCGTGGGGGAGAAGAACACGTCCAGGTAGTCGTACTCCGTCGTGCCGGCCGGGACCGCGTAGCCGACCACCTCGATCGTGTACGTGCCGGCCTTCGGGGCGGCGAGGGAGACGGACTCCTCCGAGTCGCCGTCCGCGGACTGCGCGACCTGCGCGCCGGCCGCGTCGTACACGGTCAGGTCCAGGTCGGCGGCGGTGTCGGAGACGTTGCCGATCGACACGTCCAGCGACGCGGCGCCCTCGGGCACCTCGACGGTGGTGGTGTGGACGTCGCCCGAGGCGATCGACGGGCGGGTGGTCTTCGACGAGCCGAGCGGCCCGCCGACCAGCTTGCCGTCGATGGCGGCGGCCTCGTTGGTCACCGTCCAGTCGACGGCGGCCGGGGTGCCGACCTTCGCCTCGGGCACCGTGACGGTCTCCGGGTCGAAGGCCGCGCCGAGCACGGCGACGTCCAGCTTGTAGGGGTTGTCGAGCAGCGGCGAGGTGCGCCGGGCCTCGACCTCGATCTCCCACACGCCCGGCTGCGGGTCCGGGTACGACCGCACGTCGGGGCGGCAGCCGTTGCCGTCGTTGTAGTTGTTGTAGCAGTCCGGCGTCGAGGTGCTGTCGGACGGGACACCGTACGGGTGGATGGCGATGAACCGGGTCTGGCTGCCGTCCTTCAGCCCGCTCATCGCGACCTCCAGCGTCTTCGCGCCCTCGGGCACGGTGACGAAGTAGGAGGTGGTGTCGTTGCGCTGGGCGGTGCCCTTCACCGAGTGGGTGTAGTTCAGCGGGGTGGAGACCACCACGGTGGTGAGGATCTGCCGGTCCACGCCCTCGGTGCGCGGGTCGTCGACCTCGAGGATCGCGCTCTTCACGCCCGCGGAACGGGACTGCGCCTGGACCTTGACGGTCACCGGCTTGTTCAGCGGCAGCCAGACCCTGTCGTCGCCGAGGATGCGGAAGGTGCGGTCCGCGTTGTTGGCGAGGTCCAGCTCGTGGCGGACGGCGCGGTCCGGGCCGGACGTACGGGTGACGGTGATGTCGTACGTCTTCTTCTGGCCGGCCTTCAGGCCGCCCTCACGGTCGTACAGGCCCGTGCCGTAGCCGGGGGTCTTCAGGAACTGGTCGATCGCGGTGTCGACCGGCGCCTTCACCGTGTACTCGTGCGCGGTGGCGCCGTCACGGATCGCCTTCCAGGCGTCCACGACGTCGATGAGACCGGCGCCCTCCTCGTAGGCCTGCACGCCCTTGATGTGCCGGGCGGTGGAGGTGAGGGCGGTGCGCAGCGTCGCCGGGGTGAGCTCGACGTGCTTCTGCTTCGCGGCGGACAGCAGCAGCGCGGAGGCGCCGGCGGCCTGCGGGGAGGCCATCGAGGTGCCCTGGAGCATGCCGTAGCCGGCCGGCAGGTCGTAGCCCGCCTCGGCGACCGGGGCGCCCGGCATCCAGGTCTGGATGGTGTTGATCGCCGCGCCGGGCGCGGTCAGGGTCGGCGTGAAGCCGCCGTCCTCACGCGGGCCGCGCGAGGAGAACGGCATCATGGCGTACTCGGTCTTGACCTCGGAGCCGTAGTTGGCGGCCCAGGTCTCCTTGGAGACGGACGCGCCGACGGAGATGACCTTGTCGGCCAGACCGGGGTCGCCGATGGTGTTGGCGCCGGGGCCGGAGTTGCCCGCGGAGATCACCAGCTGGACGCCGTAGGTGTCGATCAGGCGGGTGTACAGCTCGGCGCGGGCGTTGTTGCCGTCGTTGAGTGCCGGCAGGCCGCCGATGGACATGTTGACGATGTCGACACCGCGCTCGGTGACGAGGTCGATCATGCCCTCGGTGAGCGCCACGTTGGTGCAGCCGCCGGACCAGGTGCAGGCGCGCGAGGAGACGATCTTCGCGCCGGGGGCGGCGCCGTCCATCCGGCCGCCGAACAGGCCGTTGGCGGCGGTGATGCCGGCGACGTGGGTGCCGTGCTCGGACTCGATGACGCCGATGTTGACGAAGTCGGCCTTCTTGCCGGTCCAGTCGCCGCCGTAGGGGTCCATCGGGACGTCCTTGCGGATCTCCACGACGAACGGCTGGCGCTCGGCGACGTCGGTCTTCGGGTCGTCGGTGCCGAAGTACCCGACCTGGAAGCCGTCCTTGTACGGCTTCATCGGGGTGTCGTCGGCGAAGTCCTGGTTGTTGTTCAGGTCGACGCGGACCGTGCCGGCGGCCGGGTCGTAGAGCACGCCCCACACGTCGGTGGTGTCGCCGTCGCGGTTGGCGTCACCGGCCGCGTCGCCGCCCGCGGTGTACGACTCGCGGAACAGGCTGACCTGGTAGGAGCCCTGCGGGGCCTTCCAGGTGGCGCCGCCGTAGGTGAAGGCCGGGCCGGAGACCGCGTTGACCATGGGGCGCCAGGTCTGGTCGCCGTCCACGATCGGGTCGGTCGCGGTCACCCAGTCGACGATCTTGCGCTCGCCGGTGGTCGTCCTCTGCAGCGCGGGGTGGCCGAGGTCGACGCCGGAGTCGAGGATGCCGATGGTGACGCCGCGGCCGTCCGCCTTCGGGTTCTTCTTCACGAAGTCCACGGCGCCCGTCTCGAAGGACGGGTTGTACGGGTTCTTCGGGGGCGTCCCGCGGTCCGGCGCGGGGTACTTCCTGGCGCCGGCGCCCTTGCCCTCGGCGGCCTTCGTGGTGTCGGCGGCCGGGGTCGGGTCGTCGAGCAGGATCTCCTCGCGCAGGTCGACGCCGTGCACGGAGGAGAGCTTGGCGGCGGCGGCGATGGCCGCGTCCGCCTTGCCGGTGGGCACGGTGGCGCGGACGTAGCCGAGCTTGTCGTCGAGGCGGCCGACCGAGGCGCCCTTGACGTCCTCGATCTCCTCGGTGACCTGGGCGGTCTTCCCGGGGGCCGTCGCGATCATCATGGTGACGTGCTTGGCGCCCTCGGCCTTGGCGTCGGCGAGGAGTTCCGCGTCGTGCGAACCGAGCTTGTCGGGGGCGGACTTGACGTCCGCGTCGGCCGGGGCGGCGGCCGGGCCGTCGGCGGCGAGGGCCAGCGGGACGGGCCCGGCGGCGGAGAGCGCGGCGACGAGACCGGCGGCGACGGCTATGCGGGCCGCGCGTCTGGTGCCCGATATGGGGGCGCGCTGCGGGGAGTTGGTCATCGGCATCCCTTGAAAGGAGCGAACGAACGGGAGCGGCCAGGGGTGAACGTTCCTGGACGCCGGGATCCGGAATGCACTACCGGACGATCGATGAGCTTCGCGTAAAGGGCCGGTGTTGGCGAGAGTTGGCCGGAAGGCCGGGAGAGGTGTGGGGAAAACCCCCGGTGCCCGTATGGGGGGATCGCGCCTGAAGCGGACAAGTCCGTCATGCTCATGCAGGGTGGGTGTCCACAGTGCGGACCGCCCGAATACGCCCCTGTGCGTCCCCGGTCGCGTGGGTTACCGTCCGGCGATGCGACGGACGTTGAGGGTGGCGGCCTACGCCGTGGTGGTGCGCGACGGACAGCTTCTCCTCGCCCGGTCACGGGACGAGAACGGCGTGCCCGAGTGGGTGCTGCCGGGCGGCGGCATGGAGCACGGCGAGGATCCTTACGACACCGTGCGGCGCGAACTGGAGGAGGAGACCGGCCATCTCGTCGAGGTCACCGGGTTCCTCGGGGTCGACTCCAGGCGCCGCACCCTCGCCGGCCGTTTCCGCCGCCCGGTCGACCACCACGCCCTGCGGCTGATCTACGAGGCCCGGGTCGCCGGCGGCGAGCTGCGCCACGAGATCGGCGGCTCCACCGAACTCGCCGCCTGGCAGCCCCTTGACGCCGTCCCCGGCCTGGTCCGCATCGACCTGATCGACACCGCCCTGCGGCTGTGGCGCGAACGGCCCGCCGAGGGGCACCTGGAGGCCGCCCTGGGATGACACCGGCGCACCCGTGCACAACGGCCGGAACTCGATCAACCGGCACGAGTCGTGGCAACCCCGCCGCCACCCGGCGCGGTCCCTCCCCGCGACCGGGCACCACGAACAGGGGAGGAACGAGCATGCGGAAGCGGATGCGGACGACGGCGGTGGCAGCGGTGGCGGTGGCCCTCTCGGCGGCCCTGGCGGCCCCCGCGGTGGCGGCGGCACCGGGCGCGGACCGTACCGGGGACACCGGCGACCACGCGGCGGCCGCACGGGCCGTGCGGGCCACGGTCCAGGGCGGGGTGCCCGGCGTGACGCTGCGCGCGGAGGACCGGCGCGGCGTCTGGAGCACCACCGCCGGGGTGGGGAACCTGCGCACGGAGCGCCCGCGCTCGACGCACGACCGCTACCGGGTCGGCAGTATCACCAAGACCTTCGTGGCCACGGTGCTGCTCCAGCTGGAGGCCGAGGGCACGCTGTCGCTGGACGACACCGTCGACTCCTGGCTGCCCGGCCTGGTCACCGGAAGCGGCCACGACGGCACCCGGATCACCCTGCGGCAGCTGCTGAACCACACCAGCGGCATCTTCAACTACACGGCCGACGAGGACTTCGGCCGCACCTACTTCCTCAAGGAGGGCTTCCTCGAGCACCGTTACGACACCCTTGCCCCCGAGGAGCTGGTGCGCGTCGCGACGTCCCACAAGCCGGACTTCGAGCCCGGCGCCGGATGGAACTACTCCAACACCAACTACGTGCTGGCGGGCATGGTGATCGAGAAGGCCACCGGCCGCCCCTACGGCGAGGAGATCCGCCGGCGCGTCATCGCGCCGCTGCACCTCACCGGCACCTCCGTCCCCGGCACCCGCACCGGTGTGCCCGGACCCAGCAGCCGCGCCTACGGCAAGCTCACCCTGGACGGCAGCGGTCCGGTCCTCGACGTCACCCGGCTCAACCCGTCCATGGCCTCCTCGGCCGGCGAGATGATCTCCGACTCCCAGGATCTCAACCGCTTCTACCGCGCCCTGCTCACCGGACGGCTGCTGCCCAGGACGCAGCTGAACGAGATGACCGACACGGTGACCGTGGACGGCACCCACGCCTACGGGCTGGGCCTGATGCGGACCGAGCTGAGCTGCGGGGTGACCGTCTGGGGCCACGGCGGCGGCATCCACGGCTCCACGTCCGACGCCGTCACCACCCGCGACGGGCGGCACTCCCTGGCGCTCAACTTCAACGGCGACTGGTCCGGGAACACCGAGACGGTGATCGACGCGGAGTACTGCGGCGACTGACGCGCGGACGGCCGCCGGGGCACGCTCCCGTCCCCGGCGGCCCCTCCGCCCCCCGCGGCGCGCCGAACCGCCGCACTAGCGGGGCAGCACGACGACGTACGCCGCCGGGTCGCGGTCCGCCGACGCCATCAGCGCCGTGCGGACCACCGCCGCCTGCTGCTCCGCCGCGTCCCGCAGCTTGCGGGGCGTGATGTGCACGACCGTGATGCCGAGCCGCTCCAGGTGCTCGCGCTTGCGGGCGTGCTCCACCCACTCGGCGTCGTCCTCCGGCCGCCCGCCCGGCCGGGGCGCGCGGGTGTCCAGCTCCACCGCCACCGCCTGCTCGGGCCAGTACGCGTCCAGGCCGCCGAGGTGCGGGCCGCCGGGCAGCCGCAGGTCCACGTTCCAGCACGGGTCCGGCAGCCCGTACTCGCGGACCAGCCGGTACAGCCGGGACTCCGCGAGCGCCCGCCCCTCGGCCAGCAGCGAGTCCACCGCGTCCACCACGTGCGGGCGGTTCAGCAGCTTCGCCGCGGTCAGCTCCCGTACCACCGCCGCCGGTTCGCAGTGCCCGCCGCGCACCGCCTCCGTCAGCAGCCGGCGCACCACGACCGCGTCCTTCAGGCCCGCCACCGCGTCGGCCAGCGCCCGCGGGACCGGGGCGACGGGCAGCCCCGTCACCTGCTCCGCGACCGGCAGCGCGGCGGCCCGCACGATCCGGGCGCAGCCCGTCGACCGCAGCCGGCGCAGCCGCGGCACCAGCACGTCGAACGTCTCCTGGGACGGCAGCGGGGGAGCGGAGGTGAAGCCGTGCAGGGTCAGCGCGGCCAGACCGGTGATCATCGCCTCGCCGTAGGGGGAGGCGGGCGGCGCGTCCCCGTCCGGCTGCGCGGGCACGCCCACGGTCCGCTCCCGCGCCGCGTACAGCAGCACCGCGTGCAGCCGCTCCTCACTGGTCGGCGGACCCGGGTGCAGCAGGACCACGCCGGGCAGCAGCTGCTGCCAGGGCCCGCCGGGACGGCACTGCTCTCCGGCCTCCGCGGCGGAGACGCCGTGCGCCCTGAGTTGCGTGTGGGTCAGCACGCGGCGGCCGGTGCCGGCGGAGAGGTGGTGCAGGGGGCGCGGGGAGAGCGGGATGTTGTGGTTCATGACCGGCAATTTCCCGCCTCCGGCCGCCCTCCGAACCCCTGTTACACGCCCGTCGACGAACCCGGACAACCCCGCACTAAAGGACGCCTGTTCGGATACCGAAACCCCCTGGTCCGTTCGGGTGAGGGGCCGGGGTTACGGGCTGCATGCCCGCGTTCGGTAACGACGCCCATTCAGCCCCTCACCGACCACCCGGCCCCTCCGGCGTTCACCCGCACCACCCGGCCCCTCCGGCGTTCGCCCGCACCACCCGGCCCCTCCGGCGTCATCCGCACCACCCAGCCCCTCCGGCGTTTGAGGAGCGGGGTCCGGGGCAGAGCCCCGGCCGGTGAGGACAGCCGCGCTGCCAGCTTCAGCCCGCCGCGGCGTCACACGCCTGCCCCCGCAACGCGCGAGCAAGATCATCGCGCGCCTCGAGCACCAGCCGCCGCAACGCAGGCGCCGCGCCCTCATGAGCGGCGAGCCACGCGTCGGTCGCGTCCAGGGTCCCCTGGGAGTCCTCGTAGGACGGGAACAGCCCCCGGACCACGTCCATCCCGATCTGGATCGACCGCTCCGTCCACACCCGCTCGATCGCCGCGAAGTACTTCTCCGCGTACGGCGCGAGCAACTCCCGCTGGGACGCCTGGGCGAAGCCCGCGATCGTCGCCTCCACCAGCGCGTTGGACAGCGCGTCCGACTCCACGACCTGCGCCCAGCACTGCGCCTTGACCGCCGCCGAGGGGCGCGCCGCCAGACAGCGGACGTGGTGACGGCGGCCGGAGGCGGTGTCGTCCCGCGCCAGCTCCTCGTCCAGCCGCTTCTCGTCGGCCGCCCCGTGCGCGGCCAGCGGCTCCAGGAACGCCCAGCGCAGCTCCTGGTCCACCTCCAGACCGGGCAGCGTCTCCGTCCCGTCCAACAGCGAGGCCAGCAGCTCGAAGTCCCCCGGGGCGCACGCGACCCGGGCGAAGAAGCGCGCCCACGCCAGCTGCTGCTCGCTGCCCTCGCCGGCCGCCCGCAGCTGCTCCGCCGCGCCCTCGGCGAGCCGCAGCCCGGCCTCCTCGCGGCGCTCGGGGGCGGTGTAGTGCACGGCCGCCGACTCCGCCCAGGCGTGCAGCATCTGGAGCACGCCGATGTCGGTCTCCCGGCCCGCGAACCGCAGCACCAGGGCGATGAAGTCCCGGGCGGGCAGCAGCGCGTCGCGCGTCATGTTCCACAGCGCGGACCAGCACAGCGCGCGGGCCAGCGGGTCGGTGAGGTCGCCCAGGGCCGCCCGGAGCGTGGCCAGCGAGGTGTCGTCGAAGCGCGTCTTGCAGTACGTCAGGTCCTCGTCGTTGACCAGCACCAGCTCCGGCGCGTCCGCGCCCGCCAGCTCCGCCACGACCGTGCGCGGCCCCTCGACGTCCGTCTCGGCCCGCGCGTACCGCTTCAGGGCGCCGGACGCGTCACGCCGGTACAGGCCCACCGCGACCCGGTGCGGGCGCAGTTCGGGGTGCGACTCGGCCGCCTCCTGCACCACGGCCAGCTCGTCCACCGTGCCGTCCTCGCGCAGCAGCACCTGCGGGGTGAGGGAGTTGACCCCGGCGGTCTCCAGCCACGCCCGGGACCACGCGGCCATGTCCCGCCCGCTGGTCTCCTCGAGCACCGACAGCAGGTCGCCGAGGCGCGTGTTGCCGTACGCGTGCCGCTTGAAGTAGCGCCGGGCGCCCTCCAGGAACGCGTCCTGGCCGACGTACGCCACCAGCTGCTTGAGCACCGAGGCGCCCTTGGCGTAGGTGATGCCGTCGAAGTTGAGCTTGGCGTCCTGGAGGTCGCGGATGTCCGCGGTGATCGGGTGCGTGGAGGGCAGCTGGTCCGCGCGGTACGCCCACGCCTTGCGGCGGTTGGCGAAGGTGATCCAGCCGTCGGTGAAGCGGGTCGCGCCGACCAGCGCGAACGCGCCCATGAAGTCCGCGAAGGACTCCTTCAGCCACAGGTCGTCCCACCACTCCATGGTGACCAGGTCGCCGAACCACATGTGCGCCATCTCGTGCAGGATGACGTTGGCGCGGCCCTCGTACGACGCCCGTGTCACCTTGCCCCGGAAGATGAACTCCTCCCGGAAGGTCACCATCCCCGGGTTCTCCATCGCGCCCAGGTTGTACTCGGGCACGAACGCCTGGTCGTACTTGCCGAACGGGTACGGGTAGTCGACGTGGTCGTGGAAGAAGTCCAGGCCCTGCTTGGTCACCAGGAAGACGTCGTCGGCGTCGAAGTGCGGGGCGAGACCCTTGCGGCACATCGCGCCGAGCGGGATCTCCAGCCGGGTGCCGTCCTCGAAGACCCGCTCGTAGGAGTCGGTCACGTAGTGGTACGGGCCGGCCACCACGCACGTGATGTACGTCGAGATCGGCTTGGTCTCCGCGAACCGCCACACCCCGTCGGTGAGTTCACCGGCCCCGTTGCTCCACACCGTCCAGCCCTCGGGCGCGCGCACCTCGAAGCGGTACGGGGCCTTGAGGTCGGGCTGCTCGAAGTTGGCGAAGACCCGGCGGGAGTCGGCCGGCTCGTACTGGGTGTAGAGGTACACCTCGCCGTCCTCGGGGTCGACGAAGCGGTGCATGCCCTCGCCGGTGCGGGAGTACGCGCACTGCGCGTCCACGACGAGCTCGTTGTCGGCGGCCAGGTCCTCCAGGAGGATGCGGCTGCCGTCGAAGACCTGACCCGGGTCGAGGTCCCGGCCGTTCAGGGACACCGCCGTCACGCTCGGCGCGATCAGGTCGGCGAAGCTGCTCGCCCCGGGCTCGGCGCAGCGGAACCGCACGGTGGTGACCGACCGGAAGGTGCGCGGGCCGTCGCCGTCGTGCTCGCCGGTCGCGGACCGCAGGTCCAGGGACACCTCGTACCCGTCGACGGACAGCAGCGCTGCCCGCTCCCGGGCCTCGTCACGGGTCAGGTTCTCACCGGGCACGGGCGGACTCCTCAGCGTCGTCGACAGGGATGGACAGCCCCGATCCTGCCATGTGCTCCTGACGCGGGTCAGCCGGGAATGGCCGGGACGGCCCCCGGCGTTGCCTCTACGGAACACTGCCTTCACGAGGAGCGACATGTCGGACAAGTCTCCCGCCACGCCCGTCGACTTCTGGTTCGACCCGCTGTGCCCCTGGGCCTGGATGACCTCCCGGTGGGTGCTGGAGGTGCAGAAGCAGCGGGACCTGGACGTGCGCTGGCACCTGATGAGCCTCGCCGTCCTCAACGAGGACAAGCTGGACGAGCTGCCCGCGGAGTACCGCGAGATGCTCGAGGTGAAGGCCTGGGGCCCGGTCCGGGTGGTCATCGCGGCGCAGGAGGAGCACGGGCCCGAGGTGCTCGGCGACCTCTACACCGCGCTCGGCACCCGTATCCACAACAAGGGCGAGGGCCCGGGCAAGGAGACGGTCGCGGCGGCGCTGAAGGACGTGGGGCTGCCCGACTCCCTCATGGAGCACTGGGACGACACCCCGTACGAGCCGCAGCTGCGCGCCTCCCACAAGGAGGGCATCGACAAGGTGGGCCAGGAGGTCGGCACCCCGGTGATCGCGGTTCCCGGCCCCGACGGCAAGGAGATCGCCTTCTTCGGCCCGGTCGTCACCCCCGCCCCGCAGGGCGAGGAGGCCGTCCGCCTCTGGGACGGCACCCTCGCGGTGGCCTCCGTCCCGGGCTTTTACGAGATCAAGCGCACCCGCACCAAGGGCCCGGACTTCAGCAACCTGTGACGGACGTCAGTCCAGCACGGGCGCCTTGATCGGCTCGGCGAACGGCTTCTTGTTGAAGCCCGTGCGCAGGTTGCGGCACTGCTTGCCGGTGTCGGGGTCCAGGACGTTCACGCAGAGCCAGAACTCCCCGACCCCGTTGCGGCCGAGCCGTTCCTTGAGCCAGTCCTCCTCCTTCCTGGTCAGCTGTCGGTGCTGCTGGTCGCTGCCACAGGTCCAGCAGTAGTCCTTCTTCGTCCGCTGTGTCGCCATTGCGCAACGATGACCCGGAATGCCGCACACCGGAAGCCCCCGCGAGTCATGTCCTCGCGGGGGCTTATCTCTTTTCCGCCTGCCGGGTGAACGGTGCGCCGGCTCAGCGGCCGGCGCGGGCGCGGGTGCGCTGCCAGGCGTAGCCCACCGCGGCCAGCGCCAGCGTCATCGCTCCCGTGGAGTAGAGCTGCACCCGTGTGTCCGGTTCCCTCGCCATGAGGACGAAGACCGTCACCATGCCGGCCAGGGCCACCCAGGTCAGCCAGGGGAACGCCCACATCCGGACGGCGAGCCGTTCCGGCGTCTCGCGCTCCAGGCGGCGGCGCAGCCGCAGCTGGGAGACGGCGATGAAGATCCAGACGACCAGGATCACCGCGCCGATCATGTTCAGCAGCCAGGCGAAGACGTCGTCCGGCCGCCAGTAGCTGAGCAGCACGCACAGGAAGCCGAAGACGGAGGACACCAGCACGGCGGCGCGCGGCACCCCGCCCGACACCCGGCCCAGCCACGCCGGGCCCTGGCCGCGCTCCACCAGCGAGTATCCGATGCGGGAGGCGCCGTAGATGTTGGCGTTCATCGCCGACAGCAGCGCCACCAGCACGACGACGTTCATCAGCTGGCCGGCGCCCGGGATGCCCAGCCGGTCCAGGGCGGCGACGTAGGGGCCGTCCTCCACCACCTGCGGGGAGTCCCACGGCACGAGCGCGACGACGACCGCCATCGAGCCGACGTAGAAGAGGGCGATCCGCCACATCGCGGTGCGCACCGCGCGGGCCACGCCGCGGACCGGGTTCTCGGACTCCGCCGCCGCGATGGTCACCGTCTCCAGGCCGCCGTACGCGAACACCGACGCGAGCAGACCGATGACCAGGCCCTCGCCGCCGTTGGGCAGCAGTTCGGTGAGGTTCGAGCCGCCCGGCGAGTCGGTGCCGGGCAGCACACCGGCCAGCGCCAGCACGCCGAGCACCAGGAACAGGGAGATCGCGCCGACCTTCAGCGCGGCGAACCAGAACTCGAACTCGCCGAAGTTCTTCACCGCGGCGAGGTTGGTCCCGCAGAACACCACCATGAACAGCGCCACCCACGCCCACTCGGGCGTGCCCGGCAGCCACCCGTGGACGATCTGCGCGGCGCCGATGCCCTCCAGGCCGACCGCGGTGCACAGCAGCACCCAGAACGCCCAGCCGGCGGTGAACCCGGCCCAGGGGCCGATGGCCCGCTCGGCGTGCGAGGAGAAGGACCCGGAGGAGGGATACGCGGCCGACATCTCGCCCAGCATCCGCATCACCAGCATGACCAGCAGGCCGGAGAGGGCGTAGGCGATCACGATGGAGGGGCCCGCGGCGGCGATGCCCGCGCCGGAGCCGACGAACAGCCCGGCGCCGATCACCCCGCCGAGGGCGATCATCGACAGGTGACGCTGCTTGAGACCGTGCGAGAGGGAGACGCCGTCGGTGTCCGTGGGCGTCTCGACCGGAGTGGTGGAGGGCATGGGCGCGGCTCGTCCAATGTGGGGGGAGAAGACAAAACGCCGCCCAGTCTGGGCGTCCTCCCCGGACGGGCGAGGAGGACGCCCAGCATGTGGACACGCCCCGTACGGAGGGTGGCAGTCCGTTTACGCGGCGACCGTCGTGTAGTGCGAGGCGTCCCCCTCGATCGCGTAGGACTCCTTGCCGTCGACGCCGACCGGGATGTCACCGGCGACGGTCACCCGGTGCAGCCGGCGCGGCAGACCGTCGTAGTTGTCGACGGCGTAGTGCTGGGTGATGCGGTTGTCGAACAGCACCAGCTGGTTGGGCGACCAGCGCCAGCGCACCAGGTTCTCCGGCCGGGTCACGTACGCCTGGAGCAGGTCGAGGACCTTGCGGGACTCGCCCTTCGACAGTCCCACGATCCGCTGCGCGAACCCGCCGATGAACAGCCCGCGCTCGCCGGTCAGCGGGTGGACGCGCACCACGGGGTGGACGGTGCGGTACGTGATGGAGGTGAACCGGGCGCGGCGGGCCGCCTCCGTCTCGTCGATCGCCTCCTCCGGGACGGCGTAGTCGTAGTCGTTGGTGTGCTCGGCCCACAGGGTGTCGGCGAGCCGCCGCAGCGGCTCGGGCAGGTCCCGGTAGGCGGCGGCCGCGTTCGCGATCAGGGTCTCGCCGCCGTAGGGCGGGATCGTGATGCTGCGCAGGGTGCTGGCCTGCGGCGGGTTGAGGACGAAGGTGACGTCCGTGTGCCAGTTGTTGGCGGCGCGCCCGCCCTCGCTGTCGACCGGCAGCACGTTGGGGGCGCCGTCCACGGCGGGCACCGTCGGATGGGCGCCGGTGATGTCGCCGAAGTGCCGGGCGAACGCCTGCTGACCCGCGTCGTCAAGGTTCACGTCGTCGAAGAGGAGGGTCTTGTGGGTGTTCAGCGCCTCCCGCAGCGCGGCGACGGTCGCGTCGTCCAGCGGCCGGGAGATGTCGACGCCGGAGACGCGGGCGCCGATGTTCGCGGTGACCTTGGTGATCTCGAGGTCGGCCATGAGGGGTGTCCTTTCGGGGTCGTGCCGGGTCGGGTCGGAAAGGGTCAGACGAGGGCGGGTACGCCGGTGACGTGCTGGTTGGCGGGGCGGGGCAGGCCGTAGCGCTCGCGCAGGGTCTGCCGGGGGCCGTACTCGGTGCGGAACAGGCCGCGGGCGCGCAGCAGGGGGACGACCTGGTCGACGAAGGTCTCCAGGCCGGACGGCAGCACGGCGGGCATGATGTTGAAGCCGTCGGCGGCGCCCTCGGCGAACCACCGGCCGATGGTGTCGGCGACCTGCTCGGGCGTGCCGGCGAAGGTCAGGTGCCCGCGCCCGCCGCCCAGCCGCGCGATGAGCCGCCGCACGGTGAGCCGCTCGCGCCGGGCCAGCTCCACGATCAGCGTGTAGCGGCTCTTGGCGCCCTCGATCTCGTCCTCCGACGGCAGCTTCTCGGGCAGCTCGGCGTCCAGGGCGAGCGTGCCCGGGTCGAGGCGCAGCAGCTCCTCCAGCCGGCGCACCCCGTGCTCAGGCACGATGTGCTCGTCCAGCACCTGCTCCAGCCGCCGCGCCTCGGCCTCGGTGGAGCCGACCACGGGCACGATGCCGGGCAGCACCTTCACATGGTCCGGGTCGCGCCCGGCCGCCGCCGTACGGGCCTTGAGGTCGGCGTAGAAGGACTGCGCGTCGGCCAGGGTCTGCTGGGCGGTGAACACGGCCTCCGCGTACCGCGCGGCGAACCGCTTGCCGTCCTCCGACGACCCGGCCTGCACCAGCAGCGGATACCCCTGCGGGGTACGCGGCACGTTGAGCGCGCCCTCGACCCGGAAGTACGTTCCCCGGTGGCGCGGCGGATGGATCTTGGCGTCGTCGCCCCACACCCCGGCCGCCTTGTCGGCGACGACGGTGTCGTCCTCCCAGCTGTCCCACAGCAGCCGCGCGACGTCCAGGAACTCGGCGGCGCGCGCGTACCGTTCGGCGTGCGCGGGCTCGGCGTCCAGACCGAAGTTGCGGGCGGCCTCGGCGCCGGCGGTGGTGACGATGTTCCAGCCGGCCCGGCCCTTGCTGACGATGTCCAGCGAGGCGAACTTCCGGGCCAGGTTGTAGGGCGAGTTGTACGACGTGGACGCCGTCGCGATCAGCCCGATGTGCTCGGTCGCGGTCGCCAGGGCGGTGAGCAGGGTGAGCGGCTCCAGTGCCCCGGCGGGACGCTGGGCGACGGTGTTCCACAGCTGGGGCCCGTCGGCGAGGAACAGCGAGTCGAAGGTCCCCCGTTCGGCGATCCGGGCCAGCCGTACGTAGTGGTCCAGGTCGACATGGGCGTAGGGGTCGCTCTCGGGCAGCCGCCAGGAGGCCTCGTGGTGACCGGTGTTCATGAGGAAGGCGTTGAGGTGGAGCTGTCTGGGCATGGGAAATCCTCTGTCTGAGCAGGGGGTTACGTTTTCCGCGCCGGGCGGCTTGAGATCTTTGAGCCCGTCCGGCGTTCGAGGACGAGACCCGTCAGGGCCGGAGCGGGGGTCCGGGGGCGGCAGCCCCCGTGTCGGTCACGCCGAGCGCGTGAAGCAACTCCGCCCGGTACTCCCCGTGGGAACCCGCCTCACGCTCGACCGCCAGGTCCACTTCGATCCGCCCCCGCGACAGCACCAGCACCCGGTCCGCGAGGACGATCGCCTCGTCCACGTCGTGGGTGACCAGCAGCACCGACGGCCGATGCCGCTCCCACAACTGCCGCAGCAGCCCGTGCATCTTGATGCG
Organism: Streptomyces lusitanus; assembly: GCF_042647945.1. NCBI lineage: Bacteria > Bacillati > Actinomycetota > Actinomycetes > Kitasatosporales > Streptomycetaceae > Streptomyces > Streptomyces lusitanus. The sequence goes on along the minus strand of NZ_JBHRWL010000004.1, from coordinate 48,151 downwards.
TGTCAACGCGTCCAGCGCCCCGAACGGCTCGTCCGCGAGCAGCAGTTCCGGCTCCCGCACCAGGGACCGGGCCAGGGCGGCCCGCTGCGCCTCGCCGCCCGACAGCTCGCTCGGCCAGGCGCGTTCCCGGCCGGCGAGGCCGACCTCGGCGAGCGCGGCCCGGCCGCGTTCCTCGGCGTCCTTGCCGTCCAGGCCCAGCAGCACATTGGGCAGGACGCGGCGCCAGGGCAGCAGCCTGGAGTCCTGGAAGACCACCGACACCCGCTCGGGCGCGGTCAGGGTGCCGCTGCCCGCCACCCCGTGGTCGATGCCCGCGATCGCGCGCAGCAGGGTGCTCTTGCCGGAGCCGCTGTGCCCGAGCAGCGCGGTGAACTGGCCGGGGGGCAGGTCCAGGTCGAGGCCGTCGAGCACCGTGCGCCCCTCGAAGGACCGGGTCAGGCCGCGCAGCCGTACGGCCGGCCGGGTCAGCTGCTGAGTGTGCGGCGCCATGACAGCACCCTCCGTTCGATCGCGCGGACGGCGGTGTCGGAGACCAGGCCGAAGAGGCCGTACACGACGAGACCGACGAGGATCACGTCCGTCCGGCCGTAGTTCTGCGCCTGGAACATCATGTAGCCGAGTCCGCTGGTGGCGTTGATCTGTTCGAGGACGACCAGGCCCAGCCAGGACCCGGTGACGCCGAGCCGCAGCCCGACGAAGAAGCCGGGAAGCGCGCCCGGCACGACGACCTGCCGGACGAACGCGGACCGGGACAGGCCCTGCACCTCCGCCAGCTCCACGAAGCGGTGGTCGATGCCCGACAGCGCGGCGTGGGTGTTCAGGTAGATCGGGATGTAGACGACGATGGCGATGATCGCGATCTTGAAGGTCTCGCCGATGCCCAGCCAGAGGATGAACAGCGGGATGAGACCCAGCGTGGGCACCGCGCGGTTGAGCTGCACGCTGCCGTCGATCAGCGCCTCGCCGATCCGGCTGAGCCCGGAGGCCAGCGCCAGCACGACGCCCGCGGTCAGGCCGATCGCGAACCCGGCCCCGGCGCGCCGCAGCGAGGTGAGGACGTCGTTCGGCAGGGTGCCCTCGGTCCACAGCCGGATCCCGGTCTCCACCACGGTCCAGGGCGCGGGGATCGCGCCGGGGTCCAGCTGTCCGGCGGCGGAGGCGGCGGCCCACAGCGCCAGCACGAGCAGGGGGCCGGCGATCCGGCCGGCGGGCAGCCGCCTGCCCGGGGACAGCCGCCGTCGTCGCCGTACCTGGTGCTCCTCCTCGACGGCGGGCGGCGCGGTCGAGGCAGCGGTCTCGGCCGGGGTCTCGGCCGAGGTCTTGGTCGTGGTTCCGGTCGGGGTCGTGGTCACGGCGGTCACCTCCGGTACTCCGCGGGCACGGCCCGCGCGGCGAGCGGTTCGAAGCGCCGGTCGAAGAGGGCGCCGACGTCGAACTCCTTCACGTAGCCGCCCTCCGCGAGCAGATCGGCGGTCTCCTGCTCCCACGCGATCGCCTCGTCCCAACGCGGCGGGAAGTACGGCTTGTTGGCGAGGGCGGTGACGGACTCGGCCTGGGCGGGTGTGAGGTTCTGCCGCTTGACGTAGTACTCCCTGTTCCACACGTCCGGGTGCTCGTACTGCCACACCGCGCCCCGGGCCCAGTACGGGATGTACGCGGCGACCGCGGCGGCCTTCGCCCGGTCGGCGAGCACCTCGGCCGGCGCCCACAGCAGGTTGAGCAGGTCCACCACGTCGGTCGGGATGGTGCGGGCGCCCTTCGACCCGTACTGCTCGAGATAGGCGGGGGCCTGGCTGATGCCGAGCGGGGCGATGTCCACCTGCCCGGACTGAAGGGCGGTGAAGAACTGGTTGCTGGTCAGCGGGACCAGCTCGGCGTCGTCGTGGTCCAGGCCGGCTTTCTTGAGAGCGCGCAGCAGCACCACGCCCTGCGCCTGGCCCTGGGAGAAGGCCAGCCGCCGGCCCTTGAAGTCGGCGACCGTGCGGATGTCGCTGCCCGGCTTCGTGGCGAAAAGGTAATTGGGCTTGCGGGTCACGTTGATGGCGACGATCCGCGCGTCGAAGCCCTGGTAGAAGGCCTGGATGGGCGGGATTCCCGCATTGTTGGCCAGGTCCAGGGACCCCGCGCGGAAGGCGTTGATGACGTCCGGGCCGGCCCCGATGTTCAGCCAGTCGGCCACCTCGAAGGGCAGGTCGTCGAGGCCGGCCAGCTTCAGCTGGATCTCCTGGAACCCCTCGAACGAGGAGATCTTCAGGCGGGTCCCCGGCGGAACCTTCCGGGCCAGCGGGGCCTTCAGCGCGGCCTCGTCGGCCGCGGCCCCGGCCTCGGCGCAGCCGCTCAGGCCGGCCGCGGCGGCGGTGACGCCGAGCAGGGAGGTGAGGAAGAGACGCCGGTCGAGGCCGGGCGCCGGTGGTGCGGGCATGAGAAAACTCCCGGGGAAGGGAAAAGCGCACAGAAGAGTGCGCGGGGACGGAAAGGCAGGCTGGATTACCGGGCCGGAAATGCCCGGAGGAAAAAGCGCGCGAGAGAGGAGGGACGCCGCGGACGACCGCGCGTCAACGTGTCAGCAACAGAGGGTGCGACAGGTCATGACCAGCATGTTCCTTGTCCCTGAGGAGGGCTGTCAATATTCCGAGTTTCTGAATTAAATACGCTGTGGTGACACGCTCAGCGGGTCCCGGTAGAGCACGTCGAGAGCGACCGCTCCCCCCGCGACGGCCAGCACGGATTCCGGGAAACTTGTCGGTGTCACCGTGGCCGCCCGCGCCGGATCCAGCTCGCCGCGCAGCGCCGCGAGACAGTCCGGCCGGTGGATGACGCCGATCTCGGTGACGATCACGCTCTCCGGGTTGAGGACGTCCGTCAGCAGCCCCACCGCGCGCCCCACCATGCGGGCCCGCTCCCGCAGCAGCCGCGCCGCCACCGGATGCCCGGCCGCCGCCGCGTCGACCACGTGCAGCGGATCGCGCCCGTCGCACACGCCGGCCTCACGGGCCCGGCGGCACAGGGTGCGCTCGCTCAACTCGGCCTGGAGGCAGCCGGTCCGGCCGCACGCGCACGGCTCGACGCCGCCCGCCAGCGGCAGATGGGCGATCGCGCCCGCCTGGGACCTGGGCCCGTGGTGCACCTCGTCGTGGGTGGCGAAGGCCGCGTCGACGATGTTCCCGGCGAACAGGTGCAGCGCGCTCCGGCCGCCCCGCGCCGCCGGCCCGAACAGCCGCTCCGCGTCCGCCAACGCCCGCGCGTGTCCGTCCACATGGACCGGCAGCCCGGTACGGGCGCGCAGCACCGTACGCGCCGGGACGTCCCGCCAGCCCAGCAGCGGATGGTCGACGACCGTGCCGGCCGCGCGGTCCACCCAGCCGCCGGCCGCGAAGCCGACCCCGAGCGGCCGCCGCTCCGGCACCCGCCCCAGCAGTTCCGCGAGACCGCCGGCGGCCCGCTCCAGCACCCGCGCCGGCTCGGTGTCCGGGTGCCGCAGCCGCCGTTCGGCCACCACCCGGCCGCGCAGATCGAGCAGCGCCACCGTGGTGTACGGCACCGCCACATGCACCCCGCCGACCACCAGCCGCGACCGGTCGACGTCGAGGGGCAGGTGCGGCCGTCCCACGCCGCCCGAGCGGCGCGGCGCCGAAGCCTCCCGCAGCAGGCCGAGTTCGGCCAGGCGGGCGCAGTGGTCGGTCACGGAGGCGGGCGACAGGCCGGTGAGCCGCGCGATGGTGCTGCGCGCCACCGGACCGTGCTCCAGCACGCACCGCAGCACGGTGCGGGCGCTGGTGCGCCGCCGGTCGGGGTCGGCGGCACGCGCCGGGCGGGCGGGGGAGTGGGGCGGGGGTGCCACGGTACGAAGCATGGGGAACTTCCTCGGGAACGGGTCCGACACTGCGCCGTCGTACGGGAGTCGAGGCGCGCCGGATCCGCTCCGTCCGCCTCGTCAGAGGAGGCGACAGGCAGCCGCGCCCACGCGTCGCAGATCGACGTGGCGACGCGAGGTGAAGTTCCGGGACTGGGCGACCATGGCCCGAAGCTAGCAAACGGCCTCGCCGGCTGCCCAGACCGTGACCGACGGGCGAGACGGCACACGCGCACACCGCCGCCCCTGTTGGCGGATCCCTACAGCCGCGTCCCGCCGGTCCGTGTCGCCGACACCACGTCACCTCAGTGACCCGTGTCACCTCGCGCGAGGTGTGACACCGTTCCTTTGTCCGGAGCCCACCAACTCCCTGTTCGAGCCTTTGTCGAGCGCTGCTGGTGATCGGCGCGGGGACGCCGGTATAGCGTCGCCGTGTTCCCCCTTGCCCTCACTCCGGGAGTCCTCATGAGCACCGCCACCGTCACCACCGCCCGGCCCGGACAGGTCCTCGCCGACCTCGTCCCCGCCTCCCGCGTCCGGGACGCGGCCCTCGTGCTCGGCGGCGCCGCGCTCACCGGTCTCGCCGCCCAGATCGCGGTGCCCGTGCCCGGCTCCCCGGTGCCGGTGACCGGCCAGACCTTCGCGGCGCTGCTCGTCGGCACCACCCTCGGCGCCCGCCGCGGCTTCGCGTCCCTCGCGGTGTACGCGCTGGTGGGCATGGCGGGCGTGCCGTGGTTCGCGGAGGGCAAGTCCGGCATGGGCATGCCGTCGTTCGGCTACATCCTCGGCATGCTGCTGGCGTCCGTCGTCGTGGGCGCGCTCGCCCGCCGCGGCGCCGACCGCTCCGCCTGGCGTATGGCCGGCACCATGGTGCTGGGCTCGGCGATCATCTACGCCGTCGGCGTGCCGTACCTCGCGCTGGCGACCGGCATGTCCGCCTCGGCCGCGATCGCCGCCGGCCTGACCCCGTTCCTCATCGGTGACGCGCTCAAGGCGGCGCTCGCGATGGGTCTGCTGCCCACCGCCTGGAAGCTCGTCGACAAGCGCTGACGCCTTCCCTCACACGCCGAAGGGCTCGGCGGGCGCCGTATCAGCGCCCGCCGAGCCCTTCTGTCGTGCCTGTTCCCTTTGGGGGAAGCGGGTCAGCCCGCCTTCACCTCGTCGTGGTCCACGGCGACGCCCCGCCGGCCGGCCAGCCGGTGCCGGACCAGGGAGATCGCCAGCACCACGGCCGCGACCAGCATCGTCAGCAGCACCGTGGACCGGCCGTCGTGCTCGGTGTCGGTGAGCATGTAGACCAGCACGAAGACGATGAAGCCGATGCTCAGCCACGTCAGGTACGGGTACAGCCACATCCGGACGATCAGCTTCTCCGGCGCCTCCGCCTGGATGATCTTCCGCATCCGCAGCTGCGAGAAGCAGATCACCAGCCACACCAGCAGCGCGACCGCGCCGGAGGAGTTGACCAGGAACAGGAAGACGGAGTCGGGGAACTTGTAGTTGAAGAAGACGGCGACGAAGCCGAACACGACCGAGACGAGGATCGCGGTCCGCGGCACGCCCCGGTGGGTGGTCCGGGCGAACGCCTTCGGCGCGTCCCCGCGCTCACCGAGCGAGAACGCCATCCGGGAGGCCGTGTAGAGCCCGGAGTTCAGGCAGGACAGCACCGACGTCAGCACGATGAAGTTCATGATCTGGCCGGCGTGCGCGATGCCGAGCGAGTCCAGCGCGGCGACGTACGAGCCGTCCTCGGCGATGGACTTGCTGTCCCAGGGCAGCAGGCAGACCACGACGAGGATCGAGCCGAGGTAGAAGACGCCGATCCGCCAGATGATGCTGTTGGTCGCCTTGGTGACGGCGCGCTGCGGGTCCTCCGACTCGCCGGCCGCCAGGGTGGCGATCTCGCTGCCCATGAAGGAGAACACCACCAGCAGGATGCCGGTGAGGATGGCGCCCGCGCCGTTGGGCAGGAAGCCGCCGTGACCGGTCAGGTTGGACAGGCCCGCCTGGTCGCTGTCGGCGCCGGGCAGCAGGCCGAACACGGCCAGCCCGCCGACGACGATGAACGCCGCGATGGCGACGACCTTGATGCCGGCGAACCAGAACTCGAACTCGCCGTAGGAGCCGACCGACACCAGGTTGGTCGCGGTCAGCACCACCATCACGATGAGCGCCCAGCCCCACTGGGGCACGGCGGGTATCCATCCTTCGAGGATCGCGGCGCCCGCGGTGGCCTCCACGGCGAGCACGACGACCCAGAAGAACCAGTACAGCCAGCCGATGGTGAATCCGGCCCAGGGTCCGAGGGCGCGGTCGGCGTGCGCGGAGAAGGAGCCGGAGGTCGGGTTCGCCGCGGACATCTCACCGAGCATCCGCATCACCAGCACCACGAGCGTGCCGACGAGCGCGTACGACAGGAGGATGCCGGGGCCGGCGGTGGCGATGCCGGTGCTGGATCCGACGAAGAGTCCGGCGCCGATGACACCGCCGATGGCGATCATCGACAGGTGCCGGTTCTTGAGACCGGCCTGGAGCCCGGAGCCCGTGGGCGGGCGTCCGGGGCCCTCGGGGCCGTGGGGGGCCTCGGTGAGGGTCGGCTGCGACGTCATGTGGGGTCTTCCTTATGTGCCGGTTGAGCGGAACTCGTACGAGCGGTGCACGAGCTGAACCAGTGAAACGGAGGCGTACTTTCTCAGGAACCTTTGGTTTCCAATCGTTACCCGAGCTTTGCCTCAGGTCCTGTGGGTTGGCTCACACTTTTCGTACGGCCCACCCCGCGCCGCTTCCCCGTGCGGCCCGTGTCACACTCGACGCATGCGCGTGTATCTCGGCTCCGACCATGCGGGCTACGAACTGAAGAACCACCTCGTCGAGTGGCTCAAGGAGGCGGGGCACGAACCCGTCGACTGCGGCCCGCACATCTACGACGCCCAGGACGACTACCCGCCGTTCTGCCTCCGCGCCGCGGAGCGGACCGCCGCGGACCCCGGCTCCCTCGGCATCGTGATCGGCGGCTCCGGCAACGGCGAGCAGATCGCCGCCAACAAGGTCGAGGGCGTACGGGCCGCCCTGGCCTGGAGCGAGCAGACCGCCGCCCTCGGCCGCGAGCACAACGACGCCAACGTGGTGGCCGTCGGCGCGCGCATGCACAGCCAGGACGAGGCGACGAAGTTCGTCGAGATCTTCCTCAACACCCCGTTCTCGGGTGACGAGCGTCACATTCGCCGGATCGACATGCTCTCCGCCTACGAGACCACCGGCGACCTCCCCCCGATCCCCGCGCACCACCCGCAGCAGTAGGGACCGGGTAACAGGCAGCGAAGCGAGCGAGGGGGACCGTGCCCGAGGGACACACCATCCACCGGCTGGCCGAGGACTACGCCCAGGCCTTCCGGGCGGACCCCGCCCTGCGCGTCACCAGCCCCCAGGGCAAGTTCAGCGACGCCGCGGCCCTCCTCGACCGCACCCCGCTGCGCACCACCGACGCCCACGGCAAGCACCTCTTCCTGGGCTTCGGCGACCCCGGGCACCCGGAGTGGGTGCACATCCACCTCGGCCTGTTCGGCAAGGTCACCTTCGGCCCCGCCCCGGCGCCGCCGCCCACCGACACCGTGCGGCTGCGCCTGGCCGGCGCCACCGCGTACGTCGACCTGCGCGGCCCCACCACCTGCGCGCTCATCACGGAGCCCGAGAAGCGGGCGGTGCACGACCGGCTCGGCCCCGACCCGCTCCGGCCCGACGCCGACCCCGAGCGCGCGTACCGCAGGATCAGCCGCAGCCGCACGACGATCGCCGCGCTCCTCATGGACCAGAAGGTCGTCGCCGGCGTGGGCAACGTCTACCGCGCCGAGGTGCTCTTCCGGCACGGCATCGACCCCTACCGGGCCGGGAAGGACCTCACCCGCGCCGAGTGGGACGCCGTCTGGGACGACCTGGTGGTCCTGATGCGCGAAGGCGTCCGCGCCAACCGCATCGACACCGTCCGCCCCGAACACACCCCCGAGGCCATGGGCCGCCCGCCCCGCGTCGACGACCACGGCGGCGAGGTCTACGTCTACCGCCGCGCGAACCGCCCCTGCCACATCTGCGGCACCGACATCCGCACGGCCCCCCTCGCCGCCCGCAACCTCTTCTGGTGCCCGACCTGCCAGCGGGCCTGACCCGGACCGACGCGCCGGGCCCGAGACCCCGGCCGACGTGCCGGGGCCTTGGCCCCTGACCGACGCGCCCAGGTCCCCGACCCCGCTCACGGGTCCGGGCCCGCCTTCCGGCCCTGGCCGGCGTGCTCGGTCCCCTGACCCCGGCCGCATGCCGGGCCTCCGCCCCCGGCTCACGCGTCCAGGCCACCGAGACCTGGCTGCGTGCCGGGGCTTCCGATCCGGCCTCGGGTCCGGGCCCTTGCCCCGGCTGACGTGCGGGGCCTCGGACCCGGCTCACGGGTCCAGGCACACACCTCCGCCGATGTGTCGGAGCCCGCGGCCTCGGCCGACGCCATCAGGCCGCTGACCCCGGGCCCTGGCCCCGGCGCACGCGCCGGAACCGTGGCCCCGGACTTCGTCCGGCTGTCCGCCGCCGGTCAGAAGCCGTGGGGCAGCCACGGGGCCGGGTCGCTGCCGAAGGCCGACGTCGCCTCGGCCAGCGCGCCGGGGCGCAGTTCGCGTACCCGGCCGGCCGCCGCCAGTGCGGTCAGGCTCACCCCGCCCAGGTAGGCGGCGCCCAGTTCCCGGGCCGACAGGGCGAGGTCGGCCGGGTCGCGGGTGGGTTCGCAGGTCGCGCCCTTGGCGTCCCCGCTCAGCCGCCGGCGGCCCTCGTTCCACGGGCAGAAGGCGTCCTCCACCTCCAGCACCACGTCCACCGGCGTCCGGTAGGTGCGCGCCGCGAGCGCCGCGCCCACCTCCACCGGCCGCACGTACAGCGCGTCCCGCAGCGCCGGGCGGCAGCGGCGTACGTCCCTCACCAGGTACTGCCAGGCGTCGTCCACCGGCCGTCCCCGCGCCAGCAGCGACGACGTCAGGTCCAGGTCGAACAGGAACCGCCACAGCGCCGCCCCCGCCGCCGGGTCCAGCGCCTCCAGGGCGCTCAGCGTCACCTGTCCGTTCGGTCCCTCCGGCCCCCAGGACGGCTTCACCCGGAACCGCGCGTACCCCACCGTCGCGCCGTCCCGCTCGGCGACCACGCACTGGAGCGCCGACGCCCCGCCCCGCGTGCTCTCCGGGTCGAGCAGCCCGAGCCGCTCCCAGCCGGGCCGGCGCGCGAGCATCCCGGGACGCCCAGGCACCAGCCGGGCGTAGACCGCCTCGCACGCGTCCAGCGCCTCGGCCGGGTCCGCGTACCGCAGGCGTACGTCGTCCGTACCGTCCGGCACCGTCAGACCGGCGCGCACGGTGTCGATCTCCGCGTCCAGCTGGAAGGTGGCCGCTCCGTAGCCGAACCGGCCGTAGATCGCTGGCTCCGACGCCGTCAGCACCGCCAGCGGCTCGCCCCAGGAACGTATGTCGTCCAGCTGCCGGCGCATCATCGAGGTCAGCAGCCCGCGCCGCCGGTGCGTGGCGGCCACGCTCACCATCGTCACGCCCGCGGCCGGCACCGACGCCCCGCCGGGCACGGTCAGCCGGAAGGAGAAGGCGCCCGCCGACGCCACGCACCGGTCACCGTCCCAGGCGGCCAGAAAACGGCCGAACTCCGTCAGGTCACGCCACAGTTGACGCTCCTCCTCGGCCTCCGGCGGCCCGCCGAAGGCCCGCAGCAGGGTCCCGTACGCGCTGTCCCACTCGTCCGGCAGCAGGCTGCGCAGCTCGGGCGCCGGGCCCGTGTGATCGTCGACCATGGCCCATGCCTACCAGGCTCCCGGCAATCCGGGCGAGGCAATTTCCGCCGCCCGCACCCGGGACGCCCCCGCGTGAAGTTCACTGTGAGTCCGGCCCCCGTCAGGGGGGACAAGCTGGACCTCCCGTGCCAAGCGGCCGGTTGGATGGATAGGGTCCCGAACTGATGGCAGCAGGACGAGAGCGGCGCGCGGCGGCCGAGACGTTCACGGCCCGGTTGAAGAAGCAGTGGCACCGGGCCCGCGTCGGCGTGCGCCGGGCCGCCGTCGACTACTTCCGCGGCGACGGCTCGGACTGGATCGCGCTCGCCGGACTGCTCCTCACCGTCCCGCTGATCGCCGCCGGCACCCTCGCCAACTCCGTGTGGTGCTCGCCGGCCGCCCTGTGCATCCCGATCGTCGCGGGCGGCCTGCTGCTGCGCCCGGCCAGCCTGCTCGGGCTGTACGCGGCAGCGGCCACCGCGCTGATCGTGGAGGCCGTGCAACTCGGCCCCTACACCGAGGGCGTGGCCCGGGTCACCCCCGGCGTGGTCCTGGTCGTCGCCGCCTGCGGCTTCTTCGGGCTGCTCGTCGCCCAGTTCCGCAGCCGGGTCGGCGTGCCCTGGCGGCGCGGCGGCACCATGCTCTTCGACCTGCGCGAACGCATCCGCGTGCAGAGCAAGCTGCCCAAACTGCCGACGGGCTGGCACCGGGAGATGGCGCTGCGCCCGGCGGGCGGCCAGTCCTTCTCCGGCGACTTCGTGGTCGCGGCCCGCACCAACGGCGGACGCACCCTGGAGGTCGTCCTCACCGACGTCTCCGGCAAGGGCATGGACGCCGGCTCGCGCGCCCTGCTGCTGTCCGGCGCCTTCGGCGGCCTCCTCGGCAGCCTGCCCCCGCACGACTTCCTCCCGGCCGCCAACGGCTATCTGCTCCGCCAGGACTGGGACGAGGGCTTCGCCACCTCCATCCACCTGGTCCTCGACCTGGACTCCGGCGACTACGAGCTCTACTCCGCCGGACACCCGCCGGGCCTCCAGCTCAGCGCGGGCAGCGGCCGCTGGGAGGAGAAGGCCGCCGACGGCCCCCTGCTGGGCGTGTACGACGGCGCCCAGTTCGACCCGGTGAAGGGCTCGCTGCGCCCCGGCGACGTGCTGATGCTGTTCACGGACGGCCTGGTGGAGACCTCCGACCGGGACATGGTCGAGGGCATCGACCGGCTCACCGGCGAGGCCGACCGCTATGTCGCCGGCGGCTTCCACGGCGCCGCCTGGCACCTCATCGAGGCCGTCGCCAAGGACGTCAACGACGACCGGGCGCTGCTGCTGATCTGCCGCGAGGGCCCCACCGCGGCCGCGGCCCGCTGAACCGCGCCGGGCACACTGGACGCGTGAACCCGACACCGCTCATGGACCTGGCCGAGGTCGAGGCCACCGCCCGCGCCGCGCACGCCGGCCAGACCGACAAGGCCGGCCGCCCCTACGCCGAGCACCTGCGCGCGGTCGCCGACGGCGTACGGCTGCGCGGCGGCGACGACGAGCAGATCGCGGCGGCCTGGCTGCACGACGCCGTGGAGGACGACAAGCTGAGCCACGCCTGGCTGGAGGAGGCGGCGCTCACCCGGCGCACCAAGGACATCGTGCTCGCCGTGACCAAGCGGCCCGGCGAGCCGCCCGAGGACTACGCGGCCCGCGTCCTGGCCACCCCGGGCGCGCTGCTGGTGAAGGAGGCGGACCTGGCGCACAACGCCGACCCGGCCCGCCTCGCCGTCCTCGACGACGCCACGCGCACCCGGCTGACCGCCAAGTACGCGCGGATGCGCGCCCTTCTGGGCCTGGACACCGGGAGCTAGACCGAGACCTTCTCGCCGGGCGCCCGCACCTCCGCGGGCCGGTGCTGCTCACGGACCCGGGCCGCCTCGCCCGCGTCCCGCCGGAACGCCCAGTCCATGCGCGGCTCCACCACACAGCGCAGCGCCCGCCGCACCGGCCGGGTGCACAGCAGCGTCACGGCGGCGGCCGCGAACACGGTGAGGCCGAGCACGCCGAGCGGCTCGTGCAGCGCGGGCAGGTCGTAGAAGTCCGTGTAGTTGCCCGCGCGCACCAGGAAGGCGTGCAGCAGATAGCCGTAGATGGTGCCCGCGCCGAGGGAGGTGAACCACATGCGGCGGCGCGGCACCCAGGCGAGGAAGCAGACGGTCATGACCAGCGAGCAGCCGAGCGTGGCCCACACCATGACCGGGCCGGTCCACCAGGCCGTGCCCAACTCCTGGGCGGAGTCGCTGTGGTACAGCCAGCCGAGCCGCATGTACGGCATCGTCGCCCAGGCCGCGACCGCCGCCGCGACGAACACCGGCACGGACGCCACCCGCACCGAGCGGCGCTTGACCATCCGGAAGTGCTCGGGCCGCAGGGTCAGGCCCAGCACGAAGAAGGGGAGGAACTGAAGCACCCGCTGGAGCTCCAGGTCGTCGCCGATCTGCGGGCACACCGAGCCCAGCGCGGCGAGCACCAGCGACAGGGCCAGCGGGTGCCTGACCGTCTTCCACAGCGGCGTGGTCAGCCGCCACACGAACAGCGCGCAGAGGAACCACAGGTGGTAGGTGGGGTCCAGCAGCGTGATCCCGTGCTCCGGCTCGTCGTTGCCGTAGCGCTGGAAGAGGGAGTACGCGGTCTCGAAGACCACGTAGGGGACGACGACCCCGGTGATCAGCCGCTGGACGTGCTTGGGGCGCAGGTCGAAGCCGCGGGAGAAGTAGCCGGAGACGAGGATGAACGCCGGCATGTGGAACGTGTAGACGACGCGGTAGGCGGTCTCGACCGCCCCGTCGTCCAGCAGCTGCCCCCAGGCGTGGCCGACGGCCACCAGCACGATCGCCAGGTACTTGGCGTTGTCGAAGAAGGCGTCGCGCTGTCTGCCTCCCGGCGCGGTCCGGGAGCCCTCCGGGGAGCGCGGGGCCGGCACTCCGTTCGCCGGCGTCTGCACCGGGGGGAGCGGCGTCCTGCTGTTGCCGTACGGTCGCTGCGAGTTCGTCACTGGCCCTCCCGGCGGTGGAACGGGGAGGCGATCGGGGAGCTCGCTGCGCTTGCGGGGGACGAGGCAGCGTGGAACATCTCAGGCACCCTAGCGTTGTCCTCGGGAATCCGTAAAACGCCCGACGTCATTCCTGGTTATCGCGTGATGCGTGCGTTCGAGTACCCCGGAATCGGTAATACGCGCATGCCGTAGATGTGAGGGGCAACACTCGTGAAGAGATGCCCTGTTACCCCTCACACACGCCGTTTTTGTCAGGACTATTCCGGATCAATCCGGTCATGAGGGCGGTCGGCGACTCCGGTGGCATGTCCGTCCCGCGGGGCGGAACACCGGCAATTCGAATTATCCGCGAACACGTTGTGAGGGTGCGGAGAAGGGGGTGTCCGTAAGTCGCGCGTAAGGTCGCGGAAAGCCGCCCGATTACCCGCCCGGGTGTTCTCTCGAATTGCCGTACGACAAACAGGTGTTGGAACTTCGCGGCCGGTGCGGCGGAGGCGGAGGCGCGGGCCCGGGATGGACGATGTGTCAGCCGCCGGTTAGGCCGGGCGTGTTGGTGGCACGATGGTTCTGGCGGGGTGCGCGGGGATGCGTCGCCCGGGCCGGCGAAGCCGAACCGACCAAGGGTGTGATCAGTTGTGGCCATTTCACTGTCAGTGGTGCTGCTGTTGGCGATCATCCTGGTGGTGCTGCTGAGAGGTGGCTCCATCAAGGCCGGGCCGGCGATCGTCGCCGTCCTCTTCGGCTTCTTCCTCGCCTCGACGGGCATGGCCGACGACATCCAGCGCTTCCTGGACTCGATAGCGGAGATGATCAACTCGATCAGCTTCTGACCCCGCCCACGACGGAGCCCCCACCGACACGCCTCAGGGCCGGCCCGGAGATCTCCGGACCGGCCCTGAGCCATCTGGAGCGGGCGACGGGAATCGAACCCGCGTAGCCAGTTTGGAAGACTGGGGCTCTACCATTGAGCTACGCCCGCACGGTGCGCGCCGCGGGTCTGTGACCGCGGCACCGACAGGCATCGTAGCGGGTCGTACGCCCTCGCCGCACACCCCGTGTCCGGCCGGCCGCCGGGAGCCACCCCGCGCAGGTAAAGGCGGCGGCCCTTCCGCCCGCGTGCATGTACCCTACGGATCGCACCAGACGGGGTGTGGCGCAGCTTGGTAGCGCGTCCGCTTTGGGAGCGGAAGGCCGTGGGTTCAAATCCCGCCACCCCGACCAGCCACCTGCTCACCATCCGTGATCGCCTTTTGGGTGCCGCAGCCGCTGCCGTTACTATGCAAGCTGCACGCCCGTGTGTCTCTGAAAGTCCTCCGGGCGGCGAATCGGCCGGACCGCTCTGGTCCCGGCAGAACCCGAGAAGTCAGCCACAAGGAGACCGAACCGTGAAGAGCGCCGTGGAGACCCTGAACCCGACCCGGGTTCGGCTCACTGTCGAGGTGCCCTTCGAGGAGCTCAAGGACAGCCTCGACGCGGCGTACAAGAAGATCAACCAGCAGGTCACGGTGAAGGGCTTCCGCAAGGGCAAGGTCCCGGCCCGGGTCATCGACCAGCGCTTCGGCCGTGGTGCGGTCCTGGAGGAGGCGGTCAACGACGCCCTCCCGAAGTTCTACACCGACGCCGTGAACGAGGCGGAGCTGAGCCCGCTGGGCCAGCCCGAGGTCGACATCACGGAGCTGAAGGACGGCGAGACGCTGAACTTCACCGCCGAGGTCGACATCCGCCCGGCCATCGAGATCCCGGACTACTCCGGCATCGAGGTCGAGGTCGACGCCGTCGAGGTCACCGACGAGGACGTGGACAAGTCGGTGGAGCAGCTCCGTGAGCGCTTCGCCTCCACGACCCCGGTCGAGCGCGCCGCCGAGGACGGCGACGTGGTCACCATCGACCTGGAGGCCAAGGTCGACGGAGAGGTCCTCGAGGACGGCGTCGCCGGCGGCGTCTCGTACACCATCGGCTCCGGTGAGCTGCTGGACGGCATCGACGACGCCGTGAAGGGCCTGGAGGCCGGTGGCGAGGCCACCTTCACCTCCGAGCTGAAGGGCGGCTCGGCGGCCGGCAAGGAGGCCGAGGTCACCGTCAAGGTCACCCAGGTCGCCAAGCGTGAGCTGCCCGAGCTGGACGACGACTTCGCCCAGCTCGCCTCCGAGTTCGACACCCTCGAGGAGCTGAAGGCGGACAGCCGCAAGCGCCTGGAGAACATGAAGCAGTACGACCAGGCCACGCAGGCGCAGGAGCGCGTCCTGGACAAGCTGCTCGAGCTGGTCGAGGTCCCCGTCCCCGAGAAGCTGCTCGAGGACGAGATCAACACCCGTAAGCACAACCTCGAGCACCACCAGCTGGGCCAGATGGGCCTGGACCTCGCGAAGTACCTGGAGATCCAGGGCAAGACCGAGGAGGAGTTCGAGAACGAGACCCGCGAGGCCGCGATCAAGGGCATCAAGACCCAGTTCGTGCTCGACGAGCTCGTGAAGCAGGAGAAGCTCAACGTCAACCAGGAGGAGCTCACCGAGCACCTCATGCGGCGTGCGGCCTCCTCCGGCATGTCCCCCGACCAGTTCGCCCAGGCCGTCGTCGAGCAGGGCCAGGTCCCGCTGCTCGTCGGTGAGGTCGCCCGCGGCAAGGCGCTGGCCGTCGTGGTCGAGAAGGCCACGGTCAAGGACACCAACGGCGAGACCGTCGACCTCGAGGACGACGAGGACGAGGCCACCGAGGCCGAGACCTCCGAGACCGCCGAGGCCACCGCCGACGAGACGGCCGAGGAGAAGACCGAGGGCTGAGCCCCGGCAAGGTGATCGACCGAGAAGGCCCCGGGGCGCGAACCCCGGGGCCTTCTCGACACCAGGGGGCGGGACGCCGCCCACAGGCGCGGGGAACCGCGCGACCGGCCCCCACGCCCCCGCACCGGACTACGCCCCCGGCGAACACTCCCATCTCCGGGATTCCCCGAAGGGACCCGCGCGTTAGGGTCCATGAATACCAGGGCAGTGGAGTCTCCGATACGGCTCCCGCCCCGCAGGGAACACGTGAGACGGCCCGGCGCCGTCGTAAGACGAGCAGGTGGATACGTGACGAATCTGATGCCTTCAGCCGCCGGCGAGCCTTCCATCGGTGGTGGCCTCGGCGACCAGGTCTACAACCGGCTGCTCGGCGAGCGGATCATCTTCCTCGGCCAGCCGGTCGACGACGACATCGCGAACAAGATCACCGCACAGCTGCTGCTCCTTGCCTCGGACCCCGACAAGGACATCTACCTCTACATCAACAGCCCCGGCGGTTCGATCACGGCCGGCATGGCGATCTACGACACCATGCAGTACATCAAGAACGACGTGGTGACGATCGCCATGGGTCTCGCGGCGTCCATGGGGCAGTTCCTGCTCAGCGCGGGCACGCCCGGCAAGCGCTTCGCGCTGCCCAACGCGGAGATCCTGATCCACCAGCCCTCCGCGGGCCTCGCCGGCTCCGCCTCGGACATCAAGATCCACGCCGAGCGGCTGCTGCACACCAAGCGCCGCATGGCCGAGCTCACCGCCCAGCACACGGGCCAGACGATCGAGCAGATCACCCGTGACTCGGACCGTGACCGCTGGTTCGACGCCTTCGAGGCCAAGGAGTACGGCCTCATCGACGACGTGATCGCCACGGCCGCCGGCATGCCGGGCGGCGGCGGCACCGGGGCCTGAGCGGGCCCCGCGAGGCTCCAGGAGCCCCGCAGGACCCCGCCCGGGCCCGTGAGAGCCCGGGGACCCCAGCAGCCCCGGCCGACCGCCTCAGCCCCTTTCAGGAGACACCGTGAACGCATTCCCCGGCAGCGGGATCTACGACCGTATGCAGGCCGTGCAGGAGATGACCGGCTCGCAGGGCCGCTACACCGGTCCGCAGGCCGAGTCCCGTTACGTCATCCCGCGCTTCGTCGAGCGCACCTCCCAGGGCATCCGCGAGTACGACCCGTACGCGAAGCTCTTCGAGGAGCGTGTGATCTTCCTCGGCGTGCAGATCGACGACGCCTCCGCCAACGACGTCATGGCGCAGCTGCTGTGCCTGGAGTCGATGGACCCCGACCGGGACATCTCGGTCTACATCAACAGCCCCGGCGGCTCCTTCACCGCGCTCACCGCGATCTACGACACGATGCAGTACGTGAAGCCGGACATCCAGACGGTGTGCATGGGCCAGGCGGCCTCCGCCGCCGCCGTCCTGCTCGCCGCCGGCACGCCCGGCAAGCGCATGGCGCTGCCGAACGCCCGGGTGCTGATCCACCAGCCGTACAGCGAGACCGGCCGCGGTCAGGTCTCCGACCTGGAGATCGCCGCCAACGAGATCCTCCGCATGCGTACGCAGCTGGAGGAGATGCTGGCCAAGCACTCCACCCGTCCGATCGAGAAGATCCGCGAGGACATCGAGCGCGACAAGATCCTCACGGCCGAGGACGCGCTGGAGTACGGCCTGATCGACCAGATCATCACCACCCGGAAGATGGACAACTCCAGCCTGCGCTGAGGCGCTGCTGGGGTGTAACGTCTGCCGCCCCTTGGCACGGTTTGGCACGGTCCACGTCAAAGTGAACCGTGCCAAGGGGGGCCCGAACGGGGGGCCAGGCAAGGTACCGTCGACATAAGGCAGCACCAGGAGCCGCCGGACATGGACGTCCGGTCGTCTCCCAGGCGAAGGGGAAGCACACCGTGGCACGCATCGGTGACGGCGGCGATCTGCTCAAGTGCTCGTTCTGCGGCAAGAGCCAGAAGCAGGTCAAGAAGCTCATCGCAGGGCCCGGTGTGTACATCTGCGACGAGTGCATCGACCTCTGCAACGAGATCATCGAGGAGGAGCTCGCCGAGACCAGCGAGGTCCGCTGGGAGGAGCTCCCCAAGCCCCGCGAGATCTACGAGTTCCTCGAGGGGTACGTGGTGGGCCAGGAGGCGGCCAAGAAGGCGCTCTCCGTGGCGGTCTACAACCACTACAAGCGCGTCCAGGCCGGGGAGAACGGCGGCGCCCAGGGCCGTGACGACGCCATCGAGCTGGCGAAGTCCAACATCCTGCTGCTGGGCCCCACGGGCTCGGGCAAGACGCTGCTGGCGCAGACCCTCGCCCGCATGCTGAACGTCCCGTTCGCGATCGCCGACGCCACGGCGCTCACCGAGGCCGGCTACGTCGGCGAGGACGTCGAGAACATCCTGCTCAAGCTGATCCAGGCGGCCGACTACGACGTCAAGAAGGCCGAGACCGGGATCATCTACATCGACGAGATCGACAAGGTCGCCCGAAAGAGCGAAAACCCGTCGATCACCCGGGACGTGAGCGGCGAGGGCGTGCAGCAGGCGCTGCTGAAGATCCTCGAGGGCACCACCGCCTCGGTCCCGCCGCAGGGCGGCCGCAAGCACCCGCACCAGGAGTTCATCCAGATCGACACGACGAACGTGCTGTTCATCGTGGGCGGCGCCTTCGCCGGACTGGAGAAGATCATCGAGGGCCGGGCGGGCGCCAAGGGCATCGGCTTCGGCGCGACGATCATCTCCAAGCAGGAGCGGGAGGCCAAGGACCAGTTCGAGGAGGTCATGCCGGAGGACCTGGTCAAGTTCGGCATGATCCCCGAGTTCATCGGCCGGCTCCCCGTCATCACCAGCGTGCACAACCTCGACCGCGAGGCGCTGCTCCAGATCCTCGTCGAGCCGCGCAACGCGCTGGTGAAGCAGTACCAGCGCCTGTTCGAACTCGACGGTGTGGAGCTGGACTTCGAGCGTGAGGCGCTGGAGGCCATCGCCGACCAGGCGATCCTGCGCCAGACCGGCGCCCGCGGCCTGCGCGCCATCATGGAGGAGGTCCTCCAGGGCGTGATGTACGAGGTGCCGTCCCGCAAGGACGTCGCGCGGGTGGTCATCACCGCGGACGTGGTGCTCTCCAACGTCAACCCGACGCTCATCCCGCGCGACTCGCGCGGCCGCGGCTCGGGCGAGCAGAAGACGGCCTAGCCTTCCGAACAGACGGAAAGGGCGTCCGGCGCATCGCGCCGGACGCCCTTTCCGCTTGTTCGGGCCCTACTTGGCGACCCGGACCTCCTTGCGCACGTCGGCGGCGAGTCCCGCGGACTCGTCGAGCGAGTACGTCTTCGCGGTGGCGGTCGGCTCGACCACGGCGACCGTGCTGTAGTCGGCCCACACGCACATGAACGTCGTCTGTTCCTTCTTGGTGACCGGGTGCGTGGTCTCGGCCTCCTGGCACTTCATCACGGCGCCGTCCAGCCCGTCGGGCGACACCGACTTCGGGTCGCCGACCAGCGTGACCTTCTCGTCGTCGGTGTTCTTCTGCATCTGCGTGAACATGACGTCGAGGGCCTTCTCCGGGTCCTCGACCTTGCCGTAGACGCCGAAGTAGGTGATGTTCTCCGCGGTCTGGAGCTTCGCCAGGTCGGACGGGTCCTCGGGGTCCAGCTTCGTGAGGTCGGTGGTGGAGTAGACGGCACCGACCGAGGTGGCGTCGCTGACCCCGGCCTGCGCCAGATCCTTGGCGTCGCTGGAGCTGGCCTTCTCCTCCTGCGCCGGGCCCTGACGGTCGTACTCGTCGGAGAGGATGGACGAGGGCGCGGACAGCTTGTGCGGGCCGTCGTCCTCCAGGCCGCCGGCGCCACCGCCGCCGCCGATCAGGAAGTAGGCGCCCACACCGATGGCCGCGACGACCGCGACCGCGCCGACGATGATCGCCGCCTTCTTGCCGCCGCCTCCGCCGGACGCCGGCGGCTGGGGCGGCATGCCGTACTGCGGCTGCTGGCCGTAGGGCGGCTGCTGCGGCGGGACGCCTGGCTGTCCGGGCTGCTGCGGGTAGCCGTAGCCGGGCTGACCCGGCGGGGGCGCCTGCTGGGGGTAGCCGTAGCCGGGCTGGGGCGGGGTCTGGGGCGGCTGTCCGTACGGTCCCGGCTGCTGGCTGTACGGACCGGGCTGCTGCGGCTGCCCGCCGTACGGGCCCGGCTGGTTGAAGCTCATGACTGGGTTCCCCCTCGTGGTCGCTGCTGCGGTGCCGTCAGGCCTTGACGCGGATCTGCTCGCGGAGCTTGGTGGTGATGTCCACCGCCGTGTCCTTGTCGACCCCCGTGCCGGAGTTGTCGCCGGGCGAGGCCATGCCGACCGTGCTGTGGTCCGCCCAGGCGCAGAACCAGTCCGTCGACTCCTTCTTGGTGAGCGAGTTGACGCTCTTCGTCGACTGGCACTTCGCCACCGTACCGGCGATCTCGACCTCCTCGGGCTCGCCGACCAGTTCGGCGTTCTGCATGCCGCCGGTGTTCTCCGTGGAGCTCTTCTCCACCTGCTCCTGGATGTTGGCGAAGAACTCGTCCAGCGTCTTCTGCGGGTCGGCGATCTCGCCGTAGCCGCCCACCATGGTGATGCCCTTGGCGGTCAGCAGTTCGGAGCGGTCGGGGAAGTCGCCCGCGGTGCTGGGGTCGGCCGGGTCGTAGTTCCCGAAGTCGGCGGTGGACCACTGGCCGAGGATGGCGGTGCCGTTCTTCACCCCGCTCTTCTCCATGTCCTTCGCGGTGTCCGAGTCGCTCTCCTCGGAGGGGTCGCCGAACCGCTGGTACTCGTCCAGCACGGTCTTCGGCACGGTCAGCTTGTGCGGGCCGTCGTCCGTGAGGCCGGCCGCGCTGCTCCCCCCGTCGCCGCCGAGGAGGAAGTAGGCGCCGACGCCGATGGCCGTGACGACCGCGACGGCGCCGACGACGATCGCGGCCACCTTGCCGCCGCCACCGCGGGAGGCGGGGGGCTGGGGCGGCATGCCGTACTGCGGCTGGCCGTACGGTGCCTGCCCGTACGGCGGCTGGCCGTAAGCGGGCTGCTGGCCGTAGGGCGGCTGCTGCGGCGGGACGCCCGGCTGCCCCGGCTGTCCGGGCTGCTGCGGGTAGCCGTAGCCGGGCTGGGCCGGCGGGGGCGCCTGCTGGGGGTAGCCGTAACCGGGCTGCGGGGTCGGCGGCTGTCCCCCGTACGGGCCCTGCTGTCCGTACGGACCGGGCTGCTGGGGCTGCCCGCCGTACGGGCCCGGCT
Source organism: Streptomyces lusitanus (assembly GCF_042647945.1). NCBI lineage: Bacteria > Bacillati > Actinomycetota > Actinomycetes > Kitasatosporales > Streptomycetaceae > Streptomyces > Streptomyces lusitanus. The sequence goes on along the minus strand of NZ_JBHRWL010000004.1, from coordinate 27,426 downwards.
GCTGGTGACTCATGACTCGGTTCCCCTCGAGACGCTCAACTTCTGTTGACATCCTGGCTCAAAGGCAACGACTCCAGACCGCCGGGGGTCGCACCGTTACAAAGGAAACGCGTTTCGGGACACCCCCGTGACGGCTCTAAACTGACCCCGTGACCGACAACGCTCAGCAGCAGCCACCAGCGCCCACGACCGAACTGCCGACCCAGTACGCGCCGGCCGACGTAGAGGGGCCGCTGTACGAGCGCTGGGTGGAGCGGGGCTACTTCGAGGCGGACGCGAAGAGCGACAAGCCGCCGTACACCGTCGTCATCCCCCCGCCGAACGTCACCGGCAGCCTGCACCTGGGCCACGCCTTCGAGCACACGCTGATCGACGCCCTCACCCGCCGCAAGCGCATGCAGGGCTTCGAGACGCTGTGGCAGCCCGGCATGGACCACGCCGGCATCGCCACGCAGAACGTCGTCGAGCGTGAGCTGGGCAAGGAGGGCAAGTCCCGCCACGACCTGGGCCGCGAGGCGTTCGTCGAGCGCGTCTGGAAGTGGAAGGCGGAGTCCGGCGGCCAGATCAGCGGCCAGATGCGCCGCCTCGGCGACGGCGTCGCCTGGACGCGTGAGCGCTTCACCATGGACGAGGGCCTGTCCAAGGCCGTCCAGACGATCTTCAAGCGGCTCTACGACGACGAGCTGATCTACCGCGCCGAGCGCATCATCAACTGGTGCCCGCGCTGTCTGACCGCGATCTCCGACATCGAGGTCGAGTACCAGGACGACGACGGCGAGCTCGTCTCCATGACGTACGGCGAGGGGGACGACACCATCGTCGTCGCCACGACCCGCGCGGAGACGATGCTCGGCGACACGGCCGTCGCCGTCCACCCCGAGGACGAGCGCTACAAGCACCTCGTCGGCAAGCTGATCAAGCTGCCGCTGACCGACCGCTCCATCCCGGTCGTCGCCGACGAGCACGTCGACCCCGAGTTCGGCACCGGCGCCGTCAAGGTGACGCCCGCGCACGACCCGAACGACTTCGAGATCGGGCAGCGCCACGACCTGCCGTCCATCACCGTGATGGACGAGCACGCCGTCATCACCTCGCACGGCCCCTTCCAGGGCCTGGACCGGCTCGAGGCCCGCTCCGCCATCGTCGCCGCGCTGCGCGCCGAGGGCCGGATCGTCGCCGAGAAGCGTCCCTACGTCCACTCCGTCGGCCACTGCTCGCGCTGCAAGACCACCATCGAGCCGCGTCTTTCCATGCAGTGGTGGGTCAAGGTCGGCCCGCTCGCCAAGGCCGCGGGCGACGCCGTCCGCGACGGCCGGGTGAAGATCCACCCGCAGGAGATGGAGAAGCGCTACTTCGACTGGGTCGACAACCTGCACGACTGGTGCATCTCGCGGCAGTTGTGGTGGGGCCACCGCATCCCCGTCTGGTACGGCCCGGACGGCGAGGTCGTCTGCGTCGGCCCCGACGAGGAGCCTCCGAGCGGCGAGGGCTGGCGCCAGGACTCCGACGTCCTCGACACCTGGTTCTCCTCCGGCCTGTGGCCGTTCTCCACGCTCGGCTGGCCCGAGCAGACCGAGTCGCTCGCGAAGTTCTACCCGAACTCCGTCCTGGTCACCGGCTACGACATCCTCTTCTTCTGGGTCGCCCGGATGATGATGTTCGGCCTCTACGCCATGGACGGCACCCCGCCGTTCCACACCATCGCCCTGCACGGCATGGTCCGTGACCAGAACGGCAAGAAGATGTCCAAGTCCTTCGGGAACGTGGTCAACCCGCTGGACTGGATGGACAAGTACGGCTCCGACGCCCTCCGCTTCACCCTGGCGCGCGGCGCCAACCCCGGCGTCGACGTCCCGATCGGCGAGGACTGGGTCCAGGGCTCGCGGAACTTCGCCAACAAGATCTGGAACGCCACGCGCTTCGCGCTGATGAACGGCGCCACGGTCGAGGGCCCGCTGCCGGACGCCTCGCGGATGTCGTCCACCGACCGGTGGATCCTCTCCCGCCTCAACTCGGTGGTCGCCGAGGTCGACGCGTACTACGAGGACTACCAGTTCGCGAAGCTGTCGGACACGCTGTTCCACTTCGCCTGGGACGAGGTCTTCGACTGGTACGTCGAGCTGTCCAAGACGACGTTCCAGGCGGGCGGCGAGCCGGCCGAGGTCTCCCAGCGCGTCCTCGGCGAGGTCCTCGACGTCACGCTGCGGCTGCTGCACCCGGTGGTCCCGTTCGTCACCGAGACGCTGTGGACGACGCTGACCGGCGGTGAGTCCGTGGTCGTCGCGGACTGGCCGGCCGACAGCGGCTTCCGCGACGAGGCCGCCGAGCGGGAGATCGAGACGCTCCAGTCGGTCATCACCGAGGTCCGCCGCTTCCGCGCCGACCAGGGCCTCCAGCCCGGCCAGCGGGTCCCCGCCCGGCTGACGCTGGAGGGCACCGCCCTCGCCGCGCACGAGCCGGCCGTCCGCCAGCTGCTGCGTCTCCAGCCGGAGGGCGACTCCTTCACGGCCACCGCGACCCTGCCGGTCGCCGGTGTCGAGGTCGCGCTGGACCTGTCCGGCGTGATCGACGTCGCCGCCGAGCGCAAGCGGCTCGCCAAGGACCTCGCCGCCGCCGAGAAGGAGAAGGCCCAGGCGACGGCGAAGCTCGGCAACGAGGCGTTCCTGGCCAAGGCCCCGGACCACGTCGTCGACAAGATCCGCACGCGGCTCGCCAAGGCGGACGAGGACATCGTCCGCATCCGCACCCAGCTGGAGCGGCTGCCCCAGGCCTGACCCAGGCCTGACCCAGGGCCCGCGACCCGCACGGCCCCCGACCGGTACGTTCCGGCCGGGGGCCGTTCACGTCGTGGTGGGGACCTTGTAACCCGGAAGAGGGAACCTGCGGACTCGCCCGCCGCACGACCCCGCCGCCAGGAGCGCCCCGCCGATGTCCTCCCCCGTGACCCCCGCCGCCGCGCCGGCCGCCGAGCCGCACGCGCCGGACCGCACCGCAGGCCGGGAGCGGCGGTACGACATCGACCTGCTGCGCGTGCTGTGCACCGCCGCCGTCGTGCTGGTGCACGCCTCCGCCGAGTTCATCGACGCGGGCCACGACACCACCGGCATCCTCGGCGACACGGCCGGCCGGTTCGCGGTGCCGGTGTTCTTCGCCATGGCCGGCTGGGCCGCGCTGTCCGGCGCGCCCGTGGGCGACGAGCGCCGGCTGCTGACCCGGCTCGGCCGGATCCTGCGCCCGATGGCCGTGTGGACCGCCCTGTACCTGCTGTGCGCCTACCTGACCGGCGGCCCGGGCGCCGGCCCGGCCGAGGAGGGGCTGCGGGCCCTGTTCGGGTCCGTCGAGGCCGCCTTCCACCTCTGGTACCTGTACGCCTACGTGCCGCTGCTCCTGCTGCTCGGCGTCGTGGTGCTGGTGGTGCGGCGGCGCACCCTGCCCACCCGCGCCCTGGCGCTGCTCGCCGCCCTCACCCTCGCCCCCGCGCTCGCCGGGGACGTGCGGGAGATCACCGGCTGGTCGCCGCCCGACTGGGGCTGGTCGGTGCCGCTGTCCACGGTGGTGTACGCGGTGGCCGGCGCCGCCCTGCTGGCCGCCCCGCGCCTCGGGCCGCGGGCGCTGTGGGCCGCGGGCGCGGCCGTCGCGTTCACCGGCCTCGCCGTGTACCAGCTCACGGTGCGCCACCCCGCCGCGTACGGCGGCGTGGCCGTGGCCGCCGTGACCTTCGCGGTGATCGGCGCGGTGGCCGGGATCCGGGTGCCGGAGCGGGCGCGGCCGCTGGTGGCGCGGCTGTCGGACGCGTCGTTCGGGACGTACCTGGTGCATCTGATGTGGGTGCGGCTGCTGGTGGGGCCGGTCGCCGGGCGGCTGCCGGACGGGCCCTGGGCGCCGGCCGCGCTGGCCGTGACCGCGGTGGCGGCGGCCGCGCTGTCCTTCGCCGTGAGCGTGCTGTGGGGGCGGCCGGGCTGGCGGAAGTGGCTCGGCTGACCCCGCGCCGGGGTGTGCGGGGGACCACCCGCGCCGCTCCGTAGACTGGGGAGCGTGAGCGAGCGCCCAGATTCAGCAGGTCCCGACCCGGACGACACCTTCGAGGAGTTCGCGGAGCTCGTGGAGGAGGAGACCCGCCGCGACCCCGACCTCGCGGTGATCGAGGCCGGCAGCCGTACGCTGCGCACCCAGGGCGGCCCGCCGCAGGCGGGCGTCCCGGGCCGTCCCGCCGACCCCGAGGTCGACAAGGCCCTGCGCGAGGTGGAGGCCGAGCTCGCCACCCGCTGGGGCGAGACCAAGCTCGAGCCGTCGGTGGACCGCATCTCCGCCCTGATGGACGTCCTGGGCGAGCCGCAGCGCTCCTACCCCTCGATCCACATCACCGGCACCAACGGCAAGACTTCCACCGCCCGCATGATCGAGGCGCTGCTCGGCGCCTTCGACCTGCGCACCGGCCGCTACACGTCCCCGCACGTCCAGTCGGTCACCGAGCGGATCAGCCTCGACGGCGCGCCCGTCTCCGCCGAGCGGTTCGTGGAGACCTACCAGGACGTCAAGCCGTACGTGGAGATGGTCGACGCCGCGCAGGAGTACCGGCTGTCCTTCTTCGAGGTGCTGACCGGCATGGCGTACGCCGCCTTCGCCGACGCGCCCGTGGACGTGGCCGTCGTCGAGGTCGGCATGGGCGGCACCTGGGACGCGACGAACGTCATCGACGCCGGCGTCGCCGTGGTGACGCCGATCGACCTGGACCACACCGACCGGCTCGGCGGCTCGCCCGCGGAGATCGCCGGTGAGAAGGCCGGCGTGATCAAGCAGCGGGCGACGGTCGTCATGGCGCAGCAGCCGGTGGACGCGGCGCAGGTGCTGCTGAAGAAGGCCGTCGAGCTGGACGCCACCGTGGCCCGCGAGGGCCTGGAGTTCGGCGTCCTGGACCGGCAGGTCGCCGTCGGCGGCCAGTTGATGACGCTGCGCGGACTGGGCGGCGAGTACACCGAGGTGTTCCTGCCGCTGCACGGCGCCCACCAGGCGCACAACGCGGCGGTCGCCCTCGCGGCCGTCGAGGCGTTCTTCGGCGTCGGCGCCCAGCGCGCCCAGCCGCTCGACATCGAGACCGTACGGCGGGCGTTCGCCTCCGTCGCCTCGCCGGGCCGGCTGGAGATCGTGCGCCGTTCGCCGACCGTGCTGCTGGACGCCGCGCACAACCCGGCGGGCGCGCGGGCGGCGGCCGCCGCGATCGGCGAGGCCTTCGAGTTCAGCCGCCTGATCGGCGTGGTCGGCGCGAGCGGCGACAAGAACGTGCGCGAACTGCTGGAGGCGTTCGAGCCGGTCTTCGCCGAGGTCGTCGTCACCCAGAACACCAGCCACCGCGCGATGGACGCGGACGCGCTGGCCGCGATCGCCGTGGAGGTGTTCGGGGAGGACCGCGTGCAGGTCGAGCCGCGGCTGCCGGACGCCCTGGAGGCCGCGATCACGCTGGCCGAGGAGGAGGGCGAGTTCGCCGGCGGCGGTGTCCTCGTCACCGGTTCCGTCATCACGGTCGGCGAGGCCCGGCTGCTCCTGGGGAAGGGCTGACATCCGTTGCGTACGCTCTGTTCTTCGACGCTGATCGGCGAGTTCTTCGTCATCGGGTTCGCCGGCCTGGTCGCGATGAAGCAGCCCGACCTGTCGACCGGCACGGTGTGGACGGTCTGCGGCATCGCGATGTTCCTGTCCGTGGCGCTGTGCGGGATGGTCGGCCGGCCGGGCGGGGTGGCCCTCGGATGGGCGCTGCAGCTCGCGCTGATCGCCTCCGGCGTGTTCGTCCCGATGATGTTCTTCATGGGCGCGGTCTTCGCGCTGCTGTGGTGGACGTCGGTGCACTTCGGGCGAAAGGTGGACGAGGCGAAGGCCCGTTTCGCCGCACAGGCGCAGCAGGCCGACACTGCGTGACGGACCGTCCGACACGCCCGGTAACCTCGGTGCCCCGCACCGTTTGACCCACAAGGAGCCCTCAGTGAGCCAGCGCACCCTCGTCCTCCTCAAGCCCGACGCCGTCCGTCGTGGCCTGACCGGCGAGATCATCAGCCGCATCGAGCGCAAGGCCGGCTGGACGATCACCGCGCTGGAGCTGCGCACGCTGGACCAGGACACGCTGGAGCAGCACTACGGCGAGCACAAGGGCAAGCCGTTCTACGAGCCGCTCGTGGAGTTCATGGCGTCCGGCCCGGTCGTCGCGATGATCGTCGAGGGCGAGCGGGTCATCGAGGGCCTGCGCCAGCTCGCCGGGCCCACCGACCCGATCGCCGCCGCGCCCGGCTCGATCCGCGGTGACTACGGCGTGATCGTGCGGGAGAACCTGATCCACGCGTCCGACTCGGAGGAGTCCTCCGCACGCGAGATCAAGATCTTCTTCCCGGGCCGCGCCTGAGCGTTTTCCCACGCGCGCGCCGGTCGCTCCCGTGACCGGCGCGCACCCTCCCGGACGGGTCCGGACGGTGACCCGGCGCTGCCGCCCGGACACGCCGTGGCGTCGCCGCGCGCGGGCGTTCCGTCGCGACGAAATCCGCGCATAACGATCACGTCGCGGACCCGCCCCGGGTATTTGTCGTCCCTCGTATGGTCTGAGAGCTTTGCCCTCGGGCCTTTTCTGGCATATGCACGGCGTTCGGGGGAACGGATGCCCCCGTTGGCCCGTCTCCAAAGGCAGGGCGACGCGCCATCTGATGACAATGGCGAAGACCCTCGCACAGTGTGCGCGAAGGCACGTCTACCATGGACGCCATCGCGTCACCGCACCCACCTCGCCGACCTGAAAAGCCCTCAAAAGCTCGTGGGAAGGCCAGACGAATCCTGATGGGGAACTCAATGTCGTTCATCGGCCGTGACATGGCTGTCGACCTCGGGACCGCCAACACGCTGGTGTACGTCAGGGGTCGCGGAATCGTACTCAACGAGCCGTCCGTCGTCGCGATCAACACCAACACCGGTGGCATCCTCGCGGTCGGTGCCGAAGCGAAGAAGATGATCGGACGCACGCCGGGCAACATCGTCGCCGTGCGCCCCCTGAAGGACGGCGTCATCGCCGACTTCGAGATCACCGAGCGGATGCTCCGCTACTTCATCCTGAAGATCCACAAGCGGCGGTATCTGGCTCGCCCGCGGGTCGTCGTCTGCGTGCCCTCCGGCATCACGGGCGTCGAGCGCCGCGCCGTCATCGAGGCGTCGTCCCAGGCCGGCGCCCGCCAGGTGCACATCATCGAGGAGCCCATGGCCGCCGCCATCGGCTCCGGGCTCCCGGTCCACGAGGCCACGGGCAACATGGTGGTGGACATCGGCGGCGGCACCACGGAGGTCGCGGTCATCTCCCTCGGCGGCATCGTCACCGCCCAGTCCATCCGCGTCGCGGGCGACGAGCTGGACAACGCCATCATCCAGCACATCAAGAAGGAGTACTCGCTCCTGCTGGGTGAGCGGACGGCGGAACAGATCAAGATCACGATCGGTTCGGCGTACGACCTCGACACCGACGAGCACACCGAAATCCGCGGCCGGGACCTCGTCTCCGGGCTGCCGAAGACCGTGGTCATCTCCGCCGCCGAGGTGCGCAAGGCGATCGAGGAACCGGTCAACGCCATCGTGGACGCCGTCAAGACGACCCTCGACAAGTGTCCGCCCGAGCTGTCCGGCGACATCATGGACCGCGGCATCGTGCTGACCGGCGGCGGCGCCCTGCTGCGCGGCCTCGACGAGCGGCTGCGCCGGGAGACCGGCATGCCGATCCACATCGCCGAGGACCCCCTGGACAGCGTGGCGCTCGGCTCCGGCAAGTGCGTCGAGGAGTTCGAGGCCCTCCAGCAGGTGCTGGACGCCCAGCCCCGCCGATGACACACCGCCACGACTCCGCCGTACGGGACGTTCCCTCCCGTACGGCGGAGCGCTGGTGTCGAGGGGCGGCGCGGGCGGTGACGCCCCGAAGACCCCTCACGCGAACCCACACCTGAACAGACTTCACCTCATACCCGTTCTCGACGAGGAAGGCACGGCCGCCGCACGTGAGGGACACGAAAGAGAGCCGGCTGCTCCTGGTGCTGCTGATCGCCATCGCGTTCGCGCTGATCACGGTGGACATCCGCGGCGGGGAGGACTCACCGGTCGACGGTGCCCGCCAGGCGGCCGCGTCGGTCTTCGGCCCGATCGAGAACGGCGTGTCCAGCGCGGTCGACCCGATCGGCAACGCCGTCACCGCCGTCCGCGAGTCCGGCGACCGCCACGACCGGCTCGCCGCACTGGAGCGGGAGAACGCCGCCCTCAAGGCCGAACTCGGCAGCGACGACCGCGGCCGCAGCCGGCTCAAGCAGCTCGACAAACTCCTCGGCATCGCCGGCAAGGGCCAGTACGGCATCAAGGGCGCCCAGGTCATCGCCATAGGAGCCGCCCAGGGCTTCTCCTGGACCATCACCATCGACGCCGGCGCCGACGACGGCATCAAGCGCGACATGACCGTCCTCAACGGCGACGGCCTCGTCGGCCGCGTCACCACCGTCGGCCCCGGCACCGCCACCGTCCTCCTCGCCAGCGACCCCGACTTCACCGTCGGCACGCGCATGGAGTCCAGCGACGAACTCGGCTTCGCCTCCGGCCAGGGCGACCGCCCGCTGCGCGTCGAACTCCTCAACGGCAAGGCCGAGATCAAGAAGGGCGACCGGCTCGTCACCTTCGGCTCGCAGGCCGACAAGCCGTTCGTGCCCGGCGTCCCCGTCGGCGTCGTCTCCCGCGTCGACCCCTCCGGCGGCGACCTGACCCGCACCCTGTACGTCACGCCGTTCGTGAACTTCAGCAAGCTGGACGTGGTCGGCGTCGTCGTCCAGGCGCCCAAGAAGGACCCGCGCGACACCGTGCTCCCCAGGAAGCCCGAGCCGACCCCCACGCCGACCGTGACCGTGACCGTCACGCCCTCGGCGCCCGCCGACGGTCCCGACCAGCCAGAGCAGTAGGAGCTGTCACCCCATGCGCGTCAACCGGATCCTGCTCTCCAGCTCGCTGATCGTCGTCGCCCTCGTCGTCCAGGTGAGCGTCCTCGCCCGCCTCCACCTCCCCGGCGCCGTCCCCGACCTGCTGCTGCTCGTCGTCCTCGGACTCGCCCTCGTCTACGGCCACGTCGGCGGCGCCCTCGTCGGCTTCGCCGCCGGCCTCCTCGCCGACCTCGCGCCGCCCGCCGACCACGCCGCCGGCCGCTACGCCCTCGTGCTGTGCGTCATCGGCTACCTCGCCGGACTCGTCAAACCCGAGAGCGGGCAGGTGAAGACGGCGGCCGGACCGATGGTCGTGGTGGTCGCCGCCGCCGTCGGCTCCACCCTCCTCTACGCCGGCGTCGGCGCCCTCGTCGGGGACACCGCGGCCCGTCATGTCGGCCTCAGCGGCCTGCTGTTCACCGCCGCCCTGTACGACCTGCTGCTCGCGCCCTTCGTCGTGCCCGGCGTGATGGCACTGGCGCGGCGCGCCGAGAACGACCCCCTCGCCGAGACGAACTCCGCCAAGGCCGGCGACATCTCCTCCGGCTGGCTGTCCGGCGGCACCGGCCTGCGCATCGGCGGACAGCGAGGCGGCCTGCGGGTCAAGGCGGCCCGCGCCCGCTCGGCCCGCGCCGGACGCATCAAGGGGGTCAAGCGCCTGTGACCTCCCGAAACTTCACCGGTACGAGTGAACGCGGCTGGAACGCGCGTCCACCGGCCGGTCGTTCACCACTCGTCAGCCCACACCCGCACGCGCTCTGAGAGGGGAGGAAGCCGCGTGACCAACATCCCCGAGACCGGCCGCAGCCCCCGGGTCCAGATCCGGCTCGTCGTCATCCAGGTCCTCGTCATCTCCCTCCTCGGCACCCTCGGCGGGCGGCTGTGGTACCTCCAGATCCGCGAGGGCGACCAGTACGCCAAGGAGGCCTCCGGCAACCACGTGCAGCAGGTCGTCCAGCCCGCCGTGCGCGGCTCCATCCTGGACGCCCGCGGCGTGCCCCTCGCGGACAACGAGACGCGGCTCGTCGTCTCCGCCTCCCGCACGGAACTGATGAAGATGGACGACGACGGCAAGGCCGTCCTCACCAAGCTGGCCGGCGTCCTCGGCATGAAGCCCGAGGACGTCATGACCAAGGTCCGGCTGTGCAACGCCGAGACCCCCCAGCCCTGCTGGAACGGCTCGCCCTACCAGCCGATCCCCATCACCGACGAGGCCACCCCCCGCCAGGCCCTCCAGATCCGCGAGCGCGCCGAGGACTTCCCCGGCATCACCGCCGAACCCCAGGCCCTGCGCCGCTACCCCAGCCCCGGCAAGGCCAACACCGCCCAGGTCCTCGGCTACCTCTCCCCGGTCACCGACGAGGAGATCCAGCAGGCCCAGGACACCGACTCGCCCTACCTGCGCTCCGACATGGTCGGCCGCTCGGGTCTCGAGCGGCAGTACGACAAGCAGCTGCGCGGCAAGGCCGGCGTCACCCGCTACGAGGTCGACAAGCTCGGCCGCGTCCTCGGCCAGGCCAAGTCCGACCCCGCCGAGCCCGGCGCCAACCTCGTCACCAGCATCGACTCCCGCGTGCAGCGCATCGCCGAGTACCAGCTCAACGAGGCGATGAAGGAGGCCCGCAAGCAGCACGACCGCAACACCGGGCGCAACTACGAGGCCGACTCCGGCGCCGTCGTCGTCATGGAGGCCAAGACCGGCCGCGTCGTCGCCATGGCCTCCAACCCGACCTACGACCCCAACTCCTGGGTCGGCGGCATCTCCGCCAAGGACTACGCCGCGCTCACCGGCACCAAGTCCAACTACCCGCTGCTCAACCGCGCCATCCAGGGCCAGTCGGCGCCCGGCTCCATCTTCAAGGTGATCCCGACGGCCGCCGCCATCAGGGCCGGCTACTCCTTCGAGGGCCCCTACAACTGCTCCAGCTCGTACTCCATCGGCGGCCAGGTCTTCAAGAACTTCGAGTCGCAGAACCACGGCCCGATCAGCCTCGGCCGGGCGCTCGAGGTCTCCTGCGACACCGTCTTCTACGCCCTCTCCCACGAGGAGTGGAAGCGCGACGGCGGCAACAAGCCGAAGAAGAACGCCCACGACTGGTTCTACAAGACCGCCCACGAGTTCGGCCTCGGCAAGGAGACCGGCATCGACCTGCCCAACGAGGTCACCGGCCGCGTCCCCGACCGCCAGTGGAAGGCCGACTACTGGAAGGCCAACAAGGACGCCTGGTGCAAGTACGGCAAGAAGGGCGGCAGCTACGCCGAGCAGATCGCCTACGAGAACTGCCTCGAAGGCAACCGGCTGCGCGCCGGTGACTCGGTGAACTACTCCATCGGCCAGGGCGACACGCTCGTCACCCCCATCCAGATGGCCACCATCTACGCCGCCATCTCCAACGGCGGCACGCTGTACGACCCCACCGTCGGCAAGGCCGTCATCAGCCCCGACGGCAAGACCGTCACGGAAATCAAACCCAAGGCCCACGGCAAGCTGCCCACGTCGAAGAAGACGCTCAAGCAGATGGACGAAGCCCTCGAGGGAGTCGCCACCCGCGGTACGGCCGCGTGGCGGTTCGGGGGCTGGCCGCAGGACAAGATCCCGATGCACGCCAAGACCGGTACGGCCGAGGTGTACGGCAAGCAGACCACCTCGTGGTTCGCCACCTACACCAAGGACTACGCGATCGTCATGACGATCTCCCAGGGCGGTACCGGCTCCGGCGCCTCGGGCCCCGCCGTGCGCAACATCTACAACGCCCTCTACGGCGTGTCCGAGGACGGCGAGATCGACAACAAGAAGGCGCTGCTGCCCACGCCGCAGAAGACCCTCCCCAAGGTCCGCACGGACGGCACCATCGCCTCGCCGAAGACCGCCAAGGACTTCGCCAAGGAGTTCAACGCCTCGCCGTCCCCGGACGCCGAGGCCACGACCCCGCAGGGCGACGACCCGGCCGACCCGCAGCAGGCGGGCACCACCCCGTCCCCGGAGAACACCAACCGCGACACCCGCCGCAGGCGACGGCGCGGCGGCGGCCCGGGCCGCGGCGGCGGACACCCACGCGGCCGCGCACCCCGGCCGCGCGCGGCACGCCCGGAGAGGACGGCGTCATGACCGGCGGCGTCAACAGCTTCCAGGTCTCCGGGTACGGACCCGAGCGGGCCGGCTGGACCCGGGTGTTCGCCCGCGACGGCCTCGCCCGCCGGATGGACTGGACGATACTGCTCGCGGCGCTCGCCCTGTCCCTGCTCGGCTCGCTCCTGGTCTACTCGGCCACCCGCAACCGCACCGAGCTCAACCAGGGCGACCCGTACTACTTCCTGGTCCGCCACTGGCTCAACACCGGCATCGGCGTCGCCCTGATGATCGGCGCCATCTGGCTCGGCCACCGCGGGCTGCGCACGGCGGTGCCCCTGCTCTACGGCGCCTCGGTGTTCCTGATCCTGCTCGTGCTCACCCCGCTGGGCTCCACGATCAACGGCGCCCACTCCTGGATCCAGCTGCCCGGCGGCTTCTCCCTCCAGCCCTCGGAGTTCGTGAAGATCACGATCATCCTGGGCATGGCGATGCTGCTGGCGGCGAGGGTCGACGCGGGCGACAAGCCCTACCCCGACCACCGCACGGTGCTCCAGGCGCTCGGCCTCGCCGTCGTGCCCATGCTGATCGTGATGCTCATGCCCGACCTCGGGTCGGTCATGGTGATGGTCATCATCGTGCTCGGCGTGCTGCTCGCCTCCGGCGCCTCCAACCGGTGGATCTTCGGCCTGCTCGGCGCGGGCGCGGCCGGCGCGATCGCCGTCTGGCAGCTCGGCATCCTCGACGAGTACCAGATCAACCGCTTCGCCGCGTTCGCCAACCCGGAACTCGACCCGGCCGGCGTCGGCTACAACACCAACCAGGCCCGCATCGCCATCGGCTCCGGCGGACTGACCGGCTCCGGCCTCTTCCAGGGCTCCCAGACCACCGGCCAGTTCGTCCCCGAGCAGCAGACCGACTTCGTCTTCACCGTCGCCGGCGAGGAACTCGGCTTCGTGGGCGGCGCGCTGATCATCGGCCTGCTCGGCGTCATCCTCTGGCGCGCCTGCCGCATCGCCCGCGACACCACCGACCTGTACGGCACGGTCGTCGCGGCGGGCATCGTCTCCTGGTTCGCCTTCCAGACCTTCGAGAACATCGGCATGACCCTCGGCATCATGCCGGTCACCGGTCTGCCCCTGCCGTTCGTGTCCTACGGCGGCTCCTCGATGTTCGCGACCTGGCTCGCGGTGGGCCTGCTGCAATCCATCCGGATGCAACGCCCCATGTCCGCCTGACCCGGTCGTCGTACGTCACCGGTGCGGAGCGGCCCACTGCCGCTTCGCACCCACGGCGACTAGATTCGGTGCATGGCGGACACCAAGCGCGAGATCGAGCGGAAGTACGAGTCCGACGACGCCGCCCTGCCCGACCTGACCCGCGTCCGCGGCGTCGCGTCCGTGCGGGACCGGGGCGTCACCCACCTCGACGCCACCTACCACGACACCGCCGACCTGCGCCTCGCCGCGTCCTCCGTCACCCTGCGCCGCCGCACCGGAGGCGCCGACGCCGGCTGGCACCTCAAGTTCCCCGTCGCCCCCGGCGTGCGCGACGAGATCCGCGCCCCGCTCTCCGACACCCTCCCGGACGAACTCGCCGCCCTGCTCCGCTCCCGCGTCCGCGACCGGGACGTACGGCCCGTGGTCCGGCTGCGCTCCGACCGCGACGTCCGTCACCTCCTCGACGACCAGGACCGGCTGCTCGCCGAGGTGAGCGTCGACACCGTGCACGCCGAACGCCTCACCGGAGCAGGCGGCGAGGCGCGGTGGACCGAGATCGAGGTGGAACTCGCCGACGACGGCGACCCGGACTTCCTCGACAAGGTGGAGAAGCGGCTGAGGAAGGCGGGCGTACGGCCGTCGGCGTCCGCCTCGAAGCTGGCCCGCGCCCTCGCCGAGACCGACCCCCGAACCGAGTCGGCCTCCACATCCTCAGCACAGGAGGGCGTCCCCGGCACACCCCCCGCCACGGCCCCCGAGGCCGCCCCCCGGCACAAGCACCGCCCCCGCCCCGACGGCACCCCCGTCACCGCAGGCGACCACGTCCTCGCCTACGTCCGCGCCCAGCGCGACGCCCTCGTCGAGCTGGACCCCGCCGTACGGCAGGACGTCCCCGACGCCGTGCACCGCATGCGGGTCGCCACCCGCCGCCTGCGCAGCACCTTCCGCAGCTTCCGCAGCGTCCTCGACCGCACCGTCACCGACCCGGTCTCCGCCGACCTGAAGTGGCTCGCCACCGAACTGGGCGCCGACCGCGACCAGGAGGTCCTCGCCGAACGCCTCACCCAGGCCCTCGGCCGCCTCCCCGCCGACCAGGTCGCCGGCCCGGTCGCCGAGCGCCTCGCCGCCTGGTCCGAGGCCCGCCACAGGGGCGCCCACCACCAGCTCCTCGCCGTCCTCGACTCCCGCCGCCACCTCCGCCTGCTCGACACCCTCGACGCCCTGCTCGCCGACCCGCCCCTGCGCAAGAAGGCCGCCGCCCGCCCGGACAAGGTGCTCGCCAAGGCCGTCGCCAAGGACTTCGGCAAGCTCGCCGGGCTCGTGGAGCACGCCCTGGAACTGCCGCCCGGCACGGAACGCGACACCGCGCTGCACGAGGCGCGCAAGAAGACCAAGCGCACCCGGTACGCCGCCGAGACCGCCGCCCCCGCGCTCGGTGGGCCCGCCGAGGAGACGGTCCGCGACATGAAGGCGCTCCAGGGCCTCCTCGGCGACCACCAGGACAGCGTCATGGCCCGCCGCACCCTCCGTGAGCTGGCCGCGGTGGCGCACGCGGCGGGGGAGAGCGACTTCACCTACGGGGTGCTGCACGCCGGCGAGGCGCACCGCGCCCGGGTCGCCGAGGAGGCGCTCCCCGAGGCGTGGCGCTCGATCAGCCGGGAGTTCCCGTTCTGAGCGCCGTACGGGAGAACCCTCGGGGCGGGTTAGTCTGGATGGTCACCCGCCCCTGAGGCACCGGCCCGGGGGAACCGCAGTCACCACACGAAGGTTCGCGAGATGCCTGCCGAAGCCGCCGAGTCTGTGAAATCAGTGTTTCCGCAGCTCGAAGCTCTGCTCCCGCATGTGCAGAAGCCGATCCAGTACGTCGGCGGAGAGCTCAACTCCACGGTCAAGGACTGGGACTCCTGCGACGTCCGCTGGGCGCTCATGTACCCCGACGCCTACGAGGTCGGACTCCCCAACCAGGGCGTCATGATCCTCTACGAGGTCCTCAACGAACAGGACGGCGTCCTGGCCGAGCGCACCTACAGCGTCTGGCCGGACCTCGAGGCGCTGATGCGCGAGCACAGTGTGCCGCAGTTCACCGTCGACAGCCACCGCCCGGTGCGGGCCTTCGACGTGTTCGGCCTCAGCTTCTCCACGGAGCTGGGCTACACGAACATGCTCGCCGCGCTGGACCTGGCCGGCATCCCGCTGGAGGCCCGCGACCGCACGGACGACGACCCGATCGTCATGGCCGGCGGCCACGCGGCGTTCAACCCGGAGCCCATCGCCGACTTCATCGACTGCGCGATCATCGGTGACGGCGAACAGGCCGTGCTGGAGGTCACGCGGATCATCCGCGCCTGGAAGGAGGAGGGCCGCCCCGGCGGACGCGAGGAACTCCTCCTGCGCCTGGCGAAGACCGGCGGCGTGTACGTCCCCGGCTTCTACGACGTCGAGTACCTCCCCGACGGCCGTATCGCCCGCGTCGTGCCGAACCGCAGCGGCGTGCCGTGGCGTGTGTCCAAGCACACCGTCATGGACCTCGACGAGTGGCCCTACCCGAAGCAGCCCCTCGTGCCGCTCGCCGAGACCGTCCACGAGCGCATGTCCGTGGAGATCTTCCGCGGCTGCACCCGCGGCTGCCGCTTCTGCCAGGCCGGCATGATCACGCGCCCGGTGCGCGAGCGGTCCATCACCGGCATCGGCGAGATGGTCGACAAGGGCCTGAAGGCGACCGGCTTCGAAGAGGTCGGCCTGCTCTCCCTGTCCTCCGCCGACCACTCGGAGATCGGCGACATCGCCAAGGGCCTCGCGGACCGCTACGAGGAAGACAAGATCGGCCTCTCGCTGCCCTCCACCCGCGTCGACGCGTTCAACATCGACCTGGCGAACGAGCTGACCCGCAACGGCCGCCGCTCCGGCCTGACCTTCGCGCCCGAGGGCGGCTCGGAGCGCATCCGCAAGGTCATCAACAAGATGGTCTCCGAGGACGACCTGATCCGGACCGTCGCCACCGCCTACGGCAACGGCTGGCGCCAGGTGAAGCTGTACTTCATGTGCGGCCTGCCCACCGAGACCGACGACGACGTCCTCCAGATCGCCGACATGGCCACGCGCGTCATCGCCAAGGGCCGCGAGGTCTCCGGCTCCAACGACATCCGCTGCACGGTCTCCATCGGCGGTTTCGTGCCCAAGCCGCACACCCCGTTCCAGTGGGCGCCGCAGCTGTCCGCCGAGGAGACGGACGAGCGCCTGGCCAAGCTGCGCGACAAGATCCGCGGCGACAAGAAGTACGGCCGCTCCATCGGCTTCCGCTACCACGACGGCAAGCCCGGCATCGTCGAGGGCCTGCTCTCCCGCGGCGACCGCCGCACCGGCGCCGTCATCCGCGCGGTCTACGACGACGGCGGCCGCTTCGACGGCTGGCGCGAGCACTTCTCCTACGACCGCTGGATGCGGTGCGCGGAGAAGGCGCTGGCCCCGTTCGGCGTGGACGTCGACTGGTACACCACCCGCGAGCGCACCTACGAGGAGGTCCTCCCCTGGGACCACCTCGACTCGGGCCTGGACAAGGACTGGCTCTGGGAGGACTGGCAGGACGCCCTCGACGAGACCGAGGTCGAGGACTGCCGCTGGACCCCGTGCTTCGACTGCGGGGTGTGTCCTCAGATGGACACGGCCATACAAATTGGTCCGACCGGGAAGAAGCTACTTCCCCTGACGGTCAAGAACGCGGGTCCGGTGCCGGCCTCGGGCGGTCACACGCACTGAGGCGGGCAAGGCCTCGTCGGACGCTCTCCCGGCTCCCCGCATGCACGCTTTCGGCCATTCCACTTGCCCCGGGCACGATTCGCCCCCGACATCGCCACGATGAGAGACATGGTGACTTCGGGGGCGAGACGTGGCCGGCTCGGCGGTCTGGGGCAATGGTGGGGGATCCTTGCCGGTGCTCTGCTCATTGCCGCATGGATCAACGAAGCAGCGGGGCCGGTGGTGATCGCCGTACTGTCCGCGGCTGTGCTCCTATGGTCCTTCTTCCAGGCTCCTGTGACCTGCGGAGCCCCGGTGCGGGGACGGAACGACGGTTGCCGCAACAATGCGACGGGCCTGCTCATGGGCTGCCATATCCGCCAGCACCGATGGCAGAAGCTCAAGATGCTGATCCTTCGCCGTCAATTTCGGGCGTTCTGTTCCGGCTTGTTCTCGGACGGCAAGGCCACCCTGGTGACGCTGGCGGCGATCGGCAGCTTCCTGTCCGGGCTCGTGGCCTTCATCCCCGGCGTGGCCGTCAGTTGATCAAGCCGATGGCAGCGTCTCAGGACGCTTCGGCGAAGTCGTCCCGTTTCAGCAGCAGGCGACTTCGGACATCATCGGGAATCACCAACGTCAGGTGGACATGCGGGGCGCGGACGCCTTGCACCTTCGTGCGCTTGACCACGCACCTCACTCCTACCCGTAGCAGATCGGTCGCCATGGCCTCCATGCCGCCCTCCTCCCAGTGTTCGCGGAACGTCTTGCCGTTGTGCACTGCGACCCATCGGTCCTGCGTCGAGGCCGGGTCGACGGACTCCAACTGCTTGATCAGGTCGGCCAGCGTTCTCTCGGCCCGCTCCCGCGTGAAAGGCGTCGTCGTGAAGGGGCCTCCGGGCGCGAGGCCGGTCATGTAGTAGCCGATGGACTGCTCAAGGCGCTGCCGCTCGGCGCGGGCTGCAGCGCCCTGACGGTACTCGCGCGTCATGACCGGCTCGTCCCCGAGCACTCTCAGTACCTTCGCCACAAGCTGGGCGTAGATGTCATCAGGATGAGGTGCGCCGGGGCCTCCTGCCTTGCATCTGCCGCAGCGGAGGTACTGGTACGACCGTCCGCTGACCCGGGTCGTTTGCACGGTCATGTTGGAGTCACAGTCGTGACAGATCAGGACGCCCAAGAATTTCGTCGCTCCGCCGGGGCGCCGCGTGGGCTGGTTCTTCGCTCGGCGGTCGAGAGCTGCTTGCAGGGTTCGGAACTCACCCTCGGTGAAGATGGGGTCCGCCACGCGGATCGGTTCGGCGTCGCTGCCGAGAACGACCTTCGAACGACGCACGCCCCCGTTCTTGTCCTCTTCCACCCGGTACCCCATGAGCGCCGGGTTCCTGAGGCGCCGGAGCAAGGTGGAAGCGGTGAGGCCCGGTCCGCAGAGGCCGGCCCGTACAAGGACCTTGACCATGCGCCTGGCCGAGGCGGGCTTGGCCCTCGTGGCGGCGACGCGGCACCAGTGCAGTGCCCGGTACGCGTTCTTGTCGATCACGATGACGGCCCTGCCGTCTCCAGCCCCCGCGGTCTCGTATCCGTACGCAGGCTTGCCCACGAGCCAGTCACTCTGTGTCTTGGCGTACTCCCAGAGGCTGGCGACCCGGGTGCTCGTATTGGCGGCCTCGATCTCGGCGATGCCGCCGACGATGCCCGCCATGGTCTTTCCGGCCGCGGTGGTCAGGTCGATCGAGTCGTGCTTGGAGACCAAGTTCTTCCCGTACTTCAGGCACCAGTCGATCATGGTGCTGAGGTCGGTTAGTCGTCGTACGAAGCGGTCCAGCTTCCAGAAGAGGATCTCGTCGAACTCCGGCGCCCTGTTGTTGAGCCACTCGCCGAGCTCCTTGCGCTTCCACGGTGGCACCTTTGTGGCCGACACATTGAGGTCGCTCGCCACACCCACAACTCGGCAGCCACGGTCCAGCGCCAGCCTGCGGAGGTCGAGTTCCTGTCGGATGGGTGATGTGGTGGCCTCGGTGAGGACGGACAGCCGCACGGACAACAAAGCCCGTGGTGCGTCGTCGGGGAGGGCGGCCTCTGCCCTCCTCAGTTCTTCCAGGAGGGCTACGTCGGCCCTGCTCCACTCGGTCTGGACGTCATACCGCCTTCGATCGGTCGCACTCCGGCCCCTGATTCGTCTCCCCATGACGTCGACGCTAGCGAGTAGTGCCGTTTTCCAGACATGAGTTCAGATAAGCACCCACGAAAGTGTGGCGCGCGCGTGAACGGAGCGGCGGCCCCCCGACCAGGGGGCCGCCGCTCCGTGGTGTGCGGGGGTGGGGCCTACGGCACCTGGCGGCCGCCGTACGGGCGGACGCGGTGGCGGGGGCTGACCGTGCGGCGGGGTGGGCGGGTGAGGGTGATCTGGCGGACCAGCTGCTGGAAGCAGGCCAGGGCGGCGACGCCCGGGAGGGCCGCTGCCGCCGTGTCGGTGACGGTGCGGGGCGCCTGGGCCACGCACAGCAGGACCGCGACGGAGGAGAAGAGCAGGACGACGAACCAGGAGTGCAGGGCGCGCCGTTGGTGCAGGGCGGCGCGGAGGATGGAGAAGGAGCCGGCCAGCCAGGGGCCGTACACCAGGATGGGCCACCAGGACGAGGAGTCGCCGCTGCTGTGCGCGGTGGTGACGAGGAGCAGGGGCTCGTAGGTGACGACGCCGCTGAAGACGCTCACCATCGACACGGTGACCGCCGCCATCGCGGCGATGGCGTAGCTGGCGACGCGCAGGGCGTCGGGGCGCGGGCGCGGGGGCTTGCGGTGGGCGCGCGGTGCGGAGCGCAGGGGCGGCAGGCTGGCCGTGATCTCCTGGAGGTTGCCCATGGGGCTGCCGGCCGGGGGAGCGGTGACCGAGGTCTCCTCGCGTGGCGGGGGGACCGTGGGGGCGTACTCCTCGCGCGGTGGCGGCACGGTGGGGGCGGCGTACTCCTCGGCGCGGGCCTCCTGGAGGAGGTAGGCCAGTTCCTCGGCGGGGTCCCAGGGCGGCACGGCGGGGTCGACGGGCTCCGCGTAGACGGCTCCGGCCCGGTGCCGGCCGGTTCCCGTTTCGTAGTACGGGTCCGTCGCGTCGGCGTTGTGCCAGAGCGGGTCGTAGCGTTCATCATTCATGTCAAAATTGATTCATAGGGCCGGCGGAAGCACTCAACAGCCGTCGTGTGCAGTGCAGTTGGAGCGGACCTGACCTGCTTGCCTTCATACAGCGACTAACGGCGGCACTTTCACTTGGATGCGCGGCGAATGAGTGAACGGCCGTAGGGACAATGGGTTTGTCAAAGGCTCCGAATTTCCTTTTTTCGATGGGCCTTTCAGCATATGAAGAACCCGGAGGCGCTTGTTCGCATCCGTGGGGGCGTCCTGTGCGTCCTTGCCGGTATGGATCTGGAAAAGGGGTCGCGGGAGGAGCCGGGCGGTGAGGGGCGCCTCGTCGTCGCGCTCCGCATGCCGGTGCGGATCGTGGTGCTCGTGCTGGTGGTGCCGGTGCGGATGGTGTGGGACGCGCTGGTGGTCGCGGGGCGGTTCCTCGGCGACCGGGTGTTCCGTCCGGTGGGGCGTGCGCTGCTGTGGGTGGGGCGCGCGGTGCTGGTGTGGCCGTTCGTGGCGCTGTGGCGCTGGGTGCTGGTGCCGCTCTGGCGCTGGGTGCTCGTGCCGTTCGGGACGGCGCTGCGGTGGCTGGGCACGGTGCTGGTCGTCGTCCCGGCCGGGGCGCTGTACCGGTGGGTGCTGACGCCCCTCGGCCATGCGGCGGTGTGGTTCTACGCGCGCGTGCTGACACCGCTGGGGCACGGGCTCGCCGTGTGCGCCGCCGCCGTGCGGGACGCGCTGCTCTGGCTGGGGCGCGGGCTGTTCGTCGTGCCCGCGGTGTGGCTGTACCGGTGGGTGCTGACGCCGGTCGGGCACGCGCTGCTGTGGTGCGGCAGGGGGCTGGCGTGGCTGGGCTCGCTGCTGGTCACCGGGATCGGCACGGCCCTGTACTGGACGGTCCGCGTCCTGGTGGTGCTGCCCGCGTACGCCGTGTGGCGCTGGGTGCTGTCCCCGGTCGGCAGGGTGCTCGCGGCTGTCGCGCGGGAGGTCGGGGCCGCGTTCGGGCACGCCTGGCGGATCGCCGGGTACGTCTCGCTCGCCGTGGGCCGGGCCCTGGCCGCCGTCTTCCGGTGGACGGTCGTGGAGCCGGCCCGCTGGGTGTACCGGACGGTGCTCACCCCCGTCGGTCACGCCGTCCGTGCCGCGGTGCTCAGGCCCGTCGCCCAGGCCGCCCGGAGTGTGGGGCGCGTCACACGCGACGCGCTGCGTTCCGTGCGCGTGACCGCGCGCCAGGTCCGCCGGGACGTCCGGCGGGTTCTCGGCATGCCCGCGGGCCCGCCGGGTATCGGTACGCGGGAGAAACGTCCCGTCGGACGGTGACCCGGGCGTGCGGTACGGCCGCCCGGGAACTGCCGTCCCCGCGTGCACGTACCCTGAACAGGGACACGGCCCTGGTGCCCGACCGGGCCGCCGGGGTCGCACCCGTACGGCCGTACCCTGGAAGGGAAGGCGCCTGACGGCGCCCCCTTGCGACAAGGAGAAGATCCACTGGGCAAGCGACAGCCCGAAGGCCCGCCGCCCGCACCCGCGGTGCAGCGCATCCGACTGCGCTACACCAAGCGCGGCCGCCTCCGGTTCACCAGCCACCGTGACTTCCAGCGTGCCTTCGAGCGCGCGCTGCGCCGCGCCGAGGTGCCCATGGCGTACTCGGCCGGTTTCACGCCGCACCCGAAGGTGTCGTACGCCAATGCCGCACCCACCGGCACCGGCAGCGAGGCCGAGTACCTGGAGATCGCGCTCACCGAGCCGCGGGACCCCGAGCGGCTGAGGGCCCTGCTGGACGAGTCGATGCCCGCCGGGCTCGACATCGTCGAGGCCGTCGAGGCCCGCACCTCCGGGCTCGCCGACCGGCTCACGGCCTCCGTGTGGGAGCTGCGGCTGGACGGTGTCGCCCCCGAGGACGCCCGCCGCGCGGTGGACGCCTTCGAGGCGGCCGGGACCGTCGAGGTCCAGCGCCGCATGAAGAACGGCATCCGTACCTTCGACGCCCGCTCCGCGGTCGTCGCCCTCGAAACCGTCGAGGACGCGGCCGGGACGGACTCCTCGCCGGCTGATAGGCCGACCGACCGGCCCTGTGCGATACTGCGGCTGGTTGTTCGGCACGTGACGCCTGCCGTACGACCCGACGACGTCCTGTCCGGTCTCCGCGCCGTGGCCGACCTGGCGCCGCCGGTCCCCGTAGCGGTGACCAGGCTGGCGCAGGGGCTGTTCGATGAAGAGACCGGCACGGTGACCGACCCGCTCGCGCCCGACCGCGAGGCAGCAGCGACCGAGCCGCACACGGCCGCCGCCACTGCCGCCGCGACGGCGCCGGCGTAAGGAAGGTCCCGCGTAGGGACGGACGTCGTAAGCGCCGCCCTCGAACTCGGGAGCCACCTGGGTCGGGCAGCGCACCGACCAGAAGACTTTCGCCAGGCCGTACGCATTCGGCGTACGGAACCGGCGAGACAGGACACAGAGAGCTTCCGAGCGGCGCCCGCGCCCCGGACGGCGGCCACCGCGCACCGCGCGGGCCGCGGACGTCACCGGCATCGCCGGACCAGGCGCGGCGCCCGGGAGCCTGACGGGAGAAACGCCCGCATGCTCGAACCGACCGAGCCCATCGAGGGCTCCGAACCGAACACCCCCAGCGACACCCTGCCGCCGCGCAGGCGACGCAGGGCCGCGTCCCGCCCGGCGGGCCCGCCCGCCGCTGCTGAGGGCAGCACGGCGGAGACCGTCACGCCGGCCATACCGGCCACGGAGACGCCCGCCGAGGCGGCGGAGACGTCCCAGCCTGCCGAGGGCACGACCGACGCCCCGCAGGAGACCGAGGCCCCCGCGCCCCGGCGTCGCCGTGCGGTCCGCCGCGCGGCCGCGCCCGCCGGAGCGCCGGCGTCCGCGGAGGCCGCCGAGACCGTCGTACCGGCGGCGCAGACCGCGTCCGAGTCCGCCGCCCCGGCGCCCGAGCCGGTCGCCGACGTGACGGAGGACGCCGCTCCGCGCCGCACCCGGCGCCGTGCCACGCGCAGCGTGACCGCCCCGGCCGCCGAGACCCCGGCCGCCGCCGAGACCGCCGCGGCCCCCGAGACCCAGGCCGAGCCGGTCGCCGACGTGACGGAGGACGCCGCTCCGCGCCGCACCCGTCGTCGCGCGACGCGCAGCGTGACCGCCCCGGCGGCCGAGACGCCCACCGAGCCCAAGGCGGAGGAGCCCGCGGCCGAGGAGCCCGCTCCGGCCGCCGCCGAGGCGACTTCCGAGGCGACCCCCGAGCCCGCCGCCGACGCCGCCGGCACGACGGAGGAAGCAGCCCCGCGCCGCACCCGTCGCCGTGCCTCGCGGCGCGCGTCCGCGCCCGCCGGCGCTCCCGCCGCGGAGGCGACGGCCGAGGCCGTCGCGGCCGGGCGCGACGACGAGACCGAGCAGGCCGCCCCGACCGCCGAGGAGGCCCCGGTGACGGAGAACGACACGCAGGACGAGACCCCCGCCGAGACGCCCGCCGCGCAGACCCCCGAGGCCCCCGCCGAGGACGCCGGCCCGCGCCGCCGCCGGCGCGCCGTCCGCAAGGCCGCCGCCGGGTTCGCCGAGCCGGCGCGCCCCGCCCGCGCCGCCGGGGACGAGGACAAGGAGGGCGCCCCGCGCCGTCCCGCGCGTCCCGCCGTCGCCGTGTTCCAGCCGCCGGTGTTCACCGAGCCCCGCTTCCAGACCCCCGAGCGGGCCGCCGCCGAGGCCGCCGCCGGACTCACCGAGGCCCCGGAGCCGGAGGAGGGAACCGAGGAGCTCCCGGAGGAGCAGCCCGCCGCCTCCCGCCGCCGTCGCCGCCGCAAGGGCGCCTCCGACGAGACCGAGGCCACCGCCCCGGCCGCCGTCGAGGAGACCCCCGAGGCCGACGCCGAGGACGCCCCGGAGCAGACCGAGGACCGGACCGACGGCGCCGACGACACCGACGAGGGCGACGACCACGACGACACCGACGACACCGAGGCGTCCGGTTCGCGCCGCCGCCGTCGCCGTGGCGGCCGTCGTCGCCGGCGCGGCGAGTCCGCCGACGCCGACGGCGCCGAGCAGCAGGACGGCGAGGACACCGCCGAGCAGTCCGCCCAGGACGCCGAGGACACCGCCGAGCGGTCCGACGAGGACGCCGACGAGCGCGAGCGCGAGGAGCGCGAGGACAACGGCGGCTCCAGCAGCAGCCGTCGCCGCCGTCGCCGTCGCCGCCGCGCCGGGGACAGCGGCGGGGAGCCCGAGGCGTCCGCCGACGACCCCGAGCGCACCGTCGTCAAGGTCCGCGAGCCCCGGCCGAAGGCCGAGCCGTCCGACGAGGTGCAGTCCATCAAGGGCTCCACCCGCCTGGAGGCCAAGAAGCAGCGCCGCCGCGAGGGCCGCGAGCAGGGCCGCCGCCGCGTCCCGATCATCACCGAGGCCGAGTTCCTGGCCCGCCGCGAGGCCGTCGAGCGCGTCATGGTGGTCCGCCAGCACGGCGACCGCACGCAGATCGGCGTCCTCGAGGACGGCGTGCTCGTCGAGCACTACGTCAACAAGGAGCAGGCCACCTCGTACGTCGGCAACGTGTACCTGGGCAAGGTGCAGAACGTGCTGCCGTCGATGGAGGCCGCCTTCATCGACATCGGCAAGGGCCGCAACGCCGTGCTCTACGCCGGCGAGGTCAACTTCGAGGCGCTCGGCATGTCCGGCGGGCCGCGCCGCATCGAGTCCGCGCTGAAGTCCGGGCAGCCGGTGCTGGTCCAGGTCACCAAGGACCCGATCGGCCACAAGGGCGCCCGCCTCACCAGCCAGGTCTCGCTGCCCGGCCGTTACCTGGTCTACGTGCCCGAGGGTTCGATGACCGGCATCAGCCGCAAGCTGCCCGACACCGAGCGGTCCCGGCTGAAGACG
Organism: Streptomyces lusitanus; assembly: GCF_042647945.1. NCBI lineage: Bacteria > Bacillati > Actinomycetota > Actinomycetes > Kitasatosporales > Streptomycetaceae > Streptomyces > Streptomyces lusitanus. The sequence goes on along the minus strand of NZ_JBHRWL010000004.1, from coordinate 2,434 downwards.
ATCCTGAAGAAGATCGTCCCCGAGGACGCGGGCGTCATCGTGCGCACCGCTGCCGAGGGCGCGAGCGAGGACGAGCTGCGCCGCGACGTCGAGCGGCTCCAGGCGCAGTGGGAGGAGATCAAGAAGAAGTCCAAGAACGGCGGCACCGCTCCGACGCTGCTGTACGGCGAGCCGGACATGACCGTCCGCGTCGTCCGGGACATCTTCAACGAGGACTTCTCCAAGGTCGTCGTCAGCGGCGACGAGGCCTGGGAGACCATCCACGGGTACGTCTCCCACGTCGCGCCCGACCTGGCCGAGCGGCTGTCCCGGTGGACCAGCGAGGTCGACGTCTTCGCCACGTACCGGATCGACGAGCAGCTCGCCAAGGCGCTGGACCGCAAGGTCTGGCTGCCCAGCGGCGGTTCGCTGGTGATCGACCGGACCGAGGCGATGGTCGTCATCGACGTCAACACCGGCAAGTTCACCGGTCAGGGCGGCAACCTCGAGGAGACGGTCACCAGGAACAACCTGGAGGCGGCCGAGGAGATCGTGCGCCAGCTGCGGCTGCGCGACCTCGGCGGCATCATCGTCATCGACTTCATCGACATGGTGCTGGAGTCCAACCGGGACCTGGTGCTGCGCCGCCTGCTGGAGTGCCTGGGCCGGGACCGCACCAAGCACCAGGTCGCCGAGGTGACCTCGCTGGGCCTGGTCCAGATGACCCGCAAGCGGGTCGGCCAGGGCCTGCTGGAGTCGTTCTCCGAGACCTGCGTCCACTGCAACGGCCGCGGTGTCATCGTCCACCTCGACCAGCCGTCCTCCGCGGGCGGCGGCAAGCGCCGCAAGCGGGCCCGGGCCGGCGCGGCGGACCAGCCGCACGAGCACGAGGCCGCCGTGGCGGAGACGCCGGAGCAGGAGGCCGAGGCCGAGTCGGAGACGCCGGCCGAGGTCGCCGCCGAGGTGGCCGAGCCGGCCGCGCTGCCGGCGCCCGAGTTCACCCCGGACGAGGAGCTGTACAGCAGCGCCGCCGAGGCGGAGGCCGCGGCCTCCCGTGGCCGTACGCGCCGCCGGGCGAGCCGCCGGGCGTCCGCGCCCGCGGGCTCCCCGGGGCGTGAGAGCGCACGGGGCGGCCGCAGGCAGGCCGAGGAGCGTGCCGAGGAGGCGCCCGCCGCCGAGGAGACGCCGGCCGTCCCCACGGCGCAGGACGTGACGGCCGCCGAGGAGGCGGAGCGTCCCGTGCAGCCCGAGACGGCCGCCGAGGCGCTGGCCGAGCCGGCCGCCGCCGAGGACGTCGTGGTGCCGCCGGCCGCCGAGGAGGCCGCTCCGCAGGGCCGTACCCGCCGCCGGGCCACCCGCAAGGTGTCCGCGCCGGCCGGTTCCCCGGCGGGCGCCGAGGCCGCGGTGGTGACCGTCGCCGAGCCCGCGAAGACGGAGGAGGCGCCGAAGGCCGAGGAGACCCCGGCCGAGGAGGCCGCTCCGGAGCCCGCGCCCGAGGCACAGGCCCCGGCGCGTCCGCGCCGTCGCGCGGTGCGCAAGCCGAGCACCTCGACCGCGTCCGAGGACACGGCCGTCGTGGTCCTGCCGTCCGCCCCGGCGGACGAGCGGAAGCCCGCCGAGGCCGAGGCCGTCGAGGCGTCGGAGCCCGCCGCCGAGCCGGTGGAGGGCGCCGAGGAGGCCGCTCCGGCCAAGAAGGCCGCCCGCAAGACGGCCAAGAAGGCCACGGCGAAGAAGGCCGCCACGAAGAAGACGACGACGGCCAAGAAGACCGCCGCCAAGAAGACGACGACGGCGGCGAAGAAGACCGCGGCCAAGAAGTCGACGGCGAAGAAGGCCACGACGAAGAAGACGGCGGCGGCCGAGCAGCAGGCGCCGTCCTCCGTCACGGCGGCGGCCGACGAGAGCTGACCTGCGTCTACGCTGTGTGGTCCTGTCCCTCGCGGGGCAGGGCCACACGCTTTTTCATGTCCCGTGAGGAGAACGACCGCGATGATAGGCCTCGTGCTCGCGGCCGGCGCCGGCCGGCGTCTGCGCCCGTACACCGACACGCTGCCCAAGGCCCTGGTGCCGGTGGGCGCGGAGGGCGACCCGGAGGCCGCGACGGTCCTGGACCTGACGCTCGGCAACTTCGCGGAGATCGGGCTGACGGAGGTGGGTGTCGTGGTCGGCTACCGCAAGGAGGCCGTGTACGCGCGCAAGGAGGCGCTGGAGGCGAAGTACGGGCTGAAGCTCACCCTCATCGACAACGACAAGGCGGAGGAGTGGAACAACGCCTACTCGCTGTGGTGCGCGCGGGACGCCCTGAAGGACGGGGTGATCCTCGCCAACGGCGACACGGTGCACCCGGTGTCGGTGGAGCGGACGCTGCTGGACGCGCGCGGTGACGGCGGGAAGATCATCCTCGCGCTGGACACGGTGAAGAAGCTCGCCGACGAGGAGATGAAGGTCGTCGTCG
>NZ_JBHRWL010000003.1:133633-491417 GCF_042647945.1 Streptomyces lusitanus | reverse complement strand
GCGTGAGCGGCCCGGCACTCGGGGGCTCCGCCCCCGGACCCCCGTTCGCGCAGTTCCCCGCGCCCCTATAGGGCGTGTCCCACCCGCGCCCATAAGGCGCACGTAGCTCAACGCCCCGAGGGGGGGCGAAACTCACCGCGTCCGAAAGGCGCACGCGCCTATTCCGTGGGCTTCAGAGCCACCGCAACCGCATCCGCGGCCCGCCGCGCCAGCAGCGACGTCGAGTGACCGTCCAGGTACGGCAGTACCACCGCCTGCCCGCCCCACGTCCGCAGCACCTCCGCCTCGGGCAGATCCTGCACCGAGTAGTCGCCCCCCTTCACCCACACGTCGGGCCGCAAGCGGCCCAACACCCGCTCCGGCGTGTCCTCCTCGAAGATCACCACCGCGTCCACGCTCCCCAGCGCGGCCAGCACCCTCGCGCGGTCCGCGGCCGTGGTGAGGGGGCGGCCCGGGCCCTTGCGGCGGGTGACGGAATCGTCGGAGTTCAGGCAGACGATCAGGCAGTCGCCGATCCGCCGGGCGCTCTCCAGCAGACCCACGTGACCGGCGTGCACCAGGTCGAAGCAGCCGCCCGTGGCGACCACGGTGCCGCCCCGCGCCCGTACCTCCCGCGCCAGTTCGAACGCGTCGGAGGCCGGGTCCTGGGCGGGGACCGGGACGGCCGGCGTGTGCCAGAGGTCCGGGTTGCCCGCGCCGCCCGCCGCGACGAACGCGGCGGCCTCGGCGACCGCCCGCTGCAACGCCTCCTCCGGCAGCAGCCCGTCCGCCAGCGCGGCGACCGTCGTCGCCGCGAAGCAGTCGCCCGCGCCGCACGGGTCGCCGTCCGCGTGGAACGGCGCCGGGATCAGCATCGGCGTGCCGCCGCCCGGCCGGGTCAGCAGCACCCCGCGCTCGCCGAGCGTCACGGCGACGCCCGCCGCCCGCCAGCGCTCGGCGAGTGCCGTGCCGCGCTCGGCGAAGGCGCCCAGGGACGCGCCGGACACGCCGGGCGTGCCCGCGCAGAGCGTGACCGCCTCGCCCGCGTTGGGCGTGACCAGCCGCGCCCCCGGCACGGGCGCCTCGCCGCGGGGGTGCGGGTCCCACACCAGCGGGGTGCGCCGGGCGGCCTCCTCCAGGTGCGGGCGTACCGCGCCGGCGGTGTGCCGGCCGTAGTCGGCGACGAGGACGGCGTGCGCGCCCGCGAGGGCCTCGCGCACCGCCTCGTCCGGTTCGCCGGGCGTGCCGCCGCCCCGGTCGATGCGCACCAGGGGCCGGCCGCCCGCCAGGACGCGCGTCTTCACCGGCAGCGTGCCGTGCAGCGGCAGCTCGAGCAGCCGTACCCGCCCGCTGAGCTGCTGCCGTACGGCCTCGCTCGCGGGGTCGTCGCCGAGCGCGGTCACCAGGACCACGTCGCGGCCGCCCCGCGCGGCGAGCGCGGCGGCCAGCCCGGCGCCGCCCGGGTGCGTGCGATCACCGGTGACGTCGACGACCGGGGCGGGCGCGTCGGGGGCCAGCCGGGTGGCGACCCCCTCGATGTCCTCGTCGAGCAGGACGTCGCCCACCACCACCAGCGGCTTGGGTCCGGTCATGTCAGCCTCCCGGGAACGGCCGCGACGGTCCGCGCCGGGGGCGCGGCCACGGCGGCGTCGAAACACTCGCAGAGCAGATGCACGGCGACCAGATGGGTCTCCTGCACGGTCGCGGTGGAGGCCGCCGCCACGCACAGGCTCTCGTCGGCGGCCTCCATCAGCGGGTTGGGGCCGGGACCGGTCAGCGCCCACACCTGGAGGCCGGCCCGCCGGGCCGTCACCGCGGCGGCGATCAGGTTGGCGCTGCGCCCCGACGTGGACAGCAGCATCAGCACGTCGCCGGGGCGTCCGTGCGCGGCGACCTGGCGGGCGTAGACGTGGTCGAAGCCGTAGTCGTTGCCGATGGCGGTGACGCTGGAGGTCTCCGCGTGCAGGGCGAGCGCCGAGTAGGCGGGCCGCTCGCTGCGGTAGCGGCCGACCAGCTCGGCGGTGAGGTGCTGGGCCTGGGCGGCGCTGCCGCCGTTGCCGGCGGCCAGCAGCCGGCCGCCGCCGGCGAGGACGGAGGCGAGCCGGCCGCCCCAGTCGGCGATCCGGGTCAGGCCGTGCCGGCGGAGCCCGTCGAGGGCGTCCTCGAGGGACCGGCAGTGCAGGCGTGCGGCGTCGAGCGCGGGGTGTTCGGTCATGGCGTGTCGGGCGCGTCGCCCTCCGGGGGCGGCGACGGCGCCCGCACCTCCTTCCAACGTCGGACGTCCGCGGGCCGGTCGGGCCGGCGGTTCAGCCGGTCCTGGTCACGGCCGGCTCGCTGTCGAGGACCTCGCAGTACGCCGCCTCCGTGGCGGCGGCGACCCGTGCCCACCCGTAACGGCCGAGCACCCGGCGGCGGCCGGCCACCCCGCAGGCCTCGCGTCCCGCCGGGTCGGCGAGCAGGCTCGCCACGGCCGCGGCCAGTGCCTCGGGGTCGCCGGGCGGCACCAGCCGTCCGGTGGCCGGGTCGGCGACCGTGTCGAGCTGGCCGCCGACCGCGCTGGCCACCACGGGGCGGCCGCAGGCCATGGCCTCCAGCGGGACGATGCCGAAGGGCTCGTAGTCGGCGGGGCAGAGCACCACGTCGGCGGAGCGCAGCAGCGCCGGCACACGCCCTGCGTCCACCCCGCCGAGGAACCGCACCCGGTCGCCGACCCCGGCGTCCCGGGCGACCGCGCGCAGCCTGCGCACCTCCGGGTCGTCGTCCAGCCGCTCCGCGGGCGGCCCGCCGGCCACCAGCAGCTCGGCCCCGGGCAGCAGCGCGAGCGCGGCCACCGACACGGCGGCCCCCTTGCGCGGCACCAGCCGTCCGAGCTGGACCAGCCGGTGCCGGTGCGGGCCGCGCGCCCAGCGCGGGCCCGCCGGCGTGAACCGCTCCGTGTCGACGCCGCACGGCACGACGCCGATCCGGCCGGCGGGCACGCCCATGCGGACCAGCTCGGACACCTCGTCACGGCAGGTGGCGACGACCCGGTCGCAGCCGAGCCCGACCTCGATCTCGCAGGCGATCCGCTCCGGCGGGCTGGTGTCGGCCTTCCCCTGGTGGCGGCGCTTGACCGTGCCCAGCGCGTGGAAGGTGTGCAGCAGCGGCAGGCCCAGCTCCCGGGTCGCGCCCAGCGAGGCCAGCCCCGACATCCAGTAGTGGGAGTGCACCACGTCCGGGGTGCGGGCGCGCCACTCCCGGACGAGCACGCGCGCGAACTCGTCCATGTGCGGCAGCAGCCGGTCCTTGGGCACCGGCTCGGCGGGCCCGGCGGTGACGTGGTGCACCCCCACGCGCTCGCCCAGCCGCACCCGGTCCGGCAGCTCGGGCGCGGTGCGGCGGGTGTGCACCGTGACCCGGTGTCCGCGGTCGGCGAGCGCCGTGGCCAGGGCGGCGACATGGACGTTCTGTCCGCCGGCGTCCACCCCGCCGAGCGCGGCGAGGGGACTGGCGTGCTCCGAGACGAGCGCGATCGACAGCACGCCCGGGGGGACAGGGGCGTAGTCCGCGGTCATGGGCTCACCTCCGTGATCGGTCGCGGCCGGGATGCGGACACCGCCGTCCGCGGATCGGGTTCCGGCCGCGGACGCGGCCGGGAGCGTGCGCGCGGCGCCCGCCGGGGTCCGGCGCGGGCCGGTGGGCGGGGACGGCCGGCGGTCATGTCGGCATCCGTTCGCCGGACGGCGCCGCCGCGGAGGGCGACGGGGGCGCCGTCCGGCCGCGGTGGGAGGGCGTGGTGCGGTGCAGCACTTGTCCGCGCAGCCAGTGCCAGGCCGCGGCCGGCGGGACGAGCGCGCCGGTGAGGACCATGGTGACGATCTCGTCCCGGGTGCGCGGACCGGGCCGGATCCGGGCCAGGGCGAACTCGGCGGTCCCGGCGAGCCACCCGGCGGCGCACGCCCACGCGGCGCGCGGACGCCCGGTCAGCGCGCAGACCGCCGCCGCGAGCCCGGCCGAGGTCACCGCCAGGTGCAGCGGGAGACGGCCCCGGGGCGCGCCGGCCCGCCGCCACCAGTCACGCCCGTGCAGCCGGGTCATCAGCACGTCGTCCGCGTTGCCCGCCTGGAGCCGCACGGAGACCCACCGGTCCGCGGGCCGCACCGGATGCGTGGTCGTACGGCGTCCCTCCGCCAGCGTCCAGCCGGCGTCGAGCATCCGCAGCGCCAGGTCCGCGTCCTCCCGGAAGGCCCGGCGGAACCGTTCGTCGAAGCCGCCGACGGCCCGCAGCGCCTTGCCCCGGTACGCCATGTCGGCGGTGATCCAGCGCGCCCCGGCCAGTCCGGCGACGTTGCGTTCCCAGTCGGTGGGCGCCCGGTCCACGGGCAGCGGCACCTCGATGCGCGCGCTGATCCCCGCGGTCGCCACGCTCGCCCCGGCGAGGTCGAGCGCGAGGTCGTCGGCCCAGGTGGGGCCGGGCACCACGTCGTCGTCGAGGAACACGATCCACGGCGCGTCCCCGGCGGCCCGCCACCCGGCGTTGCGGGCGGCGGCCGGGCCGCGCGCCCCGCCGGGCACCACGACGGTCCGGGACCGCAGGGCCGGCGGCACGGACGCGGTGAGCGGCACGGCCGGGTCCTCGCGGTCGTCCACCAGCACGACCCGCGCCGGACGCGGCCCCTCCGACTCGGCCAGCGCCCGCAGGCACGCCGCGAGCGACGGGCGGCCCAGGGTGGGCACCACCACCGCGTACTCCCCGGCGGGAGCGGCAGGACCGGTCATCGCGGCACCTCCTCACCGGAGTCGGCGGAGTCGCCGGTGTCGCCGGTGTCGCCGGAGCCGGCGGTGTCGCCGGTGCGGAACAGCGCGCCGCGCCGCACCGCGTACGGGCCGACGGCCAGCAGGTCCACGGGGGAGGAGCCGAAGCACTCCAGGGCGTCACGCGGGTCGTCCACCATGGGCCGGCCCGCCGTGTTGAGGCTGGTGTTGACGACGACGGGCAGCCCGGTCAGCCGCTCGAACTCGCGCAGCATCCGCGCCAGCAGCGGCTCGCGCGCCGGGTCGACCGTCTGGATGCGGGCGGTGCCGTCGACGTGCACCACGGCGGGCACGCGGTCCCGCCAGGCGGGCGCCACGTCGTGCACGAACAGCATGTACGGGCTGGGCAGCGGCCCGTCGAAGATCTCCGCCGCCCGGTCGGCGAGCACCATCGGCGCCACCGGCCGGAACTGCTCGCGGCCCTTGACGTCGTTGAGCCGCTCCAGGTTCCCCGCGTGCCCGGGGTGGGCCAGCAGCGAGCGGTGGCCGAGCGCCCGGGGGCCGTACTCGCTGCGCCCCTGGAACCAGGCCACGATGCCGTTGTCCGCCAGCGTCCGCGCCACGGTGACGGCGATGTCCTCGGGCTTCTCGCACGGCACGGCGGCCGTCTTCAGCCACGCGCCCAGCTCCGCGTCGGACCAGTCCCGGCCCAGGTCGGCGCCGGTCATCGGCTCCGGGGCGTCCCCGGCGCCCGCGGCCAGCAGCAGGGCGCCGCCGAGCGCGGTGCCCGCGTCGCCGGCCGCGGGCTGCACCCACACCCGGGAGAACGGACCCTCGCGGGCGATCCGGGAGTTGGCGACGCAGTTCAGCGCGACGCCCCCGGCGAGGGTGAGCACCGCGTCGTGGGTACGGCCGTGCAGCCAGCGCACCAGGTCCAGCAGCGTCTCCTCCAGCACCGCCTGCGCGCTCGCCGCGACGTCGGCGTGGTCCTGCGTCCACGGCTCGTCCGGGCCGCGCGGGGCGCACAGCTGCGCCCAGGGCACCCCGGCGGCGTGGAAGCCGCCGTCGCCGGTCGGGTACACGTGCCGGCGCAGCTCGGGCAGCATGCGCGGGGTGCCGTGGGAGGCGAGCGCCATCACCTTGAACTCGTCGGAGGAGCGCAGGAAGCCGAGGTGCTCGGTGAGCTCCTCGTAGACCAGGCCCAGCGAGTGCGGGAGGTCCTGGGCGCGCAGCGGTTCGAGCCGGCCGCCGGTCCGGCGCGCGGCCAGGTGGGAGGCGCGTTCGCCGCGGCCGTCCAGCACCAGCACCGAGCAGTTGTCGGCGTCGGGGGCGGCGAACGCGCCGGACGCGGCGTGCGCCATGTGGTGCGGCACGAAGCGCACGGTCTGCGGGTCGAGGCCCGGCAGCGCGGTCCGCAGGAAGTTCGGGGCCTCCCGCGCGTAGGTGAGACGCAGATGGTCCCAGGGATCGCCGAGGCCCATCGCGTCGGCGGGGCGGGCGAGGGCGGGGTCGAAGGAGTAGGCCACCGCGTCGAGGTCCTGGGGGCGCAGCCCGGCCCGGGTCAGGCACCAGGCGGCGGCCCGCTCGGGCAGCTCCCAGGCGGAGAAGGGCAGCGGTCGCTTGCCGTGCTTGCGCCGGGAGAACCGCTCCTCCTCCGCGGCGGCGACGGTACGGCCGTCGATCACCAGGGCGGCCGCGGGGTCGTGGAACAGGGCGTTGATGCCGAGGATGCGCATGGCGGACGGACCTTTCGCGTCGGGGCGGCGGCCGGATCGGGCGCCCGGTCCTGGGGGCCGGCGGGGCAGGTCCGCTCAGCCGCGGGCCGCTTCGGCGCGGAACCAGTCGATCGTGCGCCGCAGGCCCTCCTCGGCCCCCACCAGCGGCTCCCAGCCGAGCTTGTCGCGGGCCAGCGTGATGTCCGGGCAGCGCACGGCGGGGTCGTCCACGGGGCGCTCGATGTAGCGCACCTTGGAGGAGGAACCGGCCAGGGCCACCACCAGACGGGCCAGGGCGAGCATGCTGATCTCGGCGGGGTTGCCGATGTTGACGGGGCCGCGCATGCCGTGGGCGGCCGCCGCGAGGATGCCGGCGACGGTGTCGTCGACGTAGCACAGCGAGCGGGTCTGCCGGCCGTCCCCGGTCACGGTGAGCGGCTCACCGGCCAGCGCCTGCCGCACGAAGGTGGGCACCGCCCGCCCGTCGTGGCCGCGCATGCCGGGGCCGTACGTGTTGAACAGCCGCACGATGCAGGTGTCCGTGCCGTACGTCTCCGCGTGCGCGGTGGTCAGCGCCTCGCCGAAGCGCTTGGCCTCGTCGTACACGCTGCGCGGGCCGACCGGGTTGACGTTGCCCCAGTACCGCTCGTCCTGCGGGTTCTGCTGCGGGTCGCCGTACACCTCCGACGTCGACGCCAGCACGAACCGGGCCTCCGACTCGTGGGCGAGCGTCAGGGCGTTGCGGGTGCCGGCGCTGCCGGCCTCCATGGTGTGCAGCGGCAGCCGCAGGTAGTCCGCGGGGGACGCGGGGGAGGCGAAGTGCAGCACCAGGTCGGGCCGCCGGCGCACCGGCAGCTCCTGGGACACGTCGGCCTGCACGAGGGTGAACCCCGGCCGGTCGAGCAGCGGGGCGACGTTCTCGGGCCGTCCGGTGCTCAGATCGTCCACGCAGGTCACGGCCGCGCCCGCGTCGAGCAGGGCCTTGCACAGATGGGAGCCGACGAATCCGGCGCCGCCGGTCACGACGGCGTGCTCCCACTTCCGGGATATGGGGCTACTCATGCCCCACACCCTCACCCGCACGGCGGCGGACGGCACGGTCGCCTGGTGCAGTCGGGTGAACCACGGAGCGTGACGACGCCGGCACCGGCGGGCGCGGGCCGTCTCACGCGGCGGGCGCCGCCTCCCTGCCGAGTCGCGCCAGCAGCGACTCGCGGTGGAGGGCGGCCACCGGGGCGAGGAGGTCCGGGTGGCGGAGGAGGGCCGCGGCCCTGGTGTCCGCCGGATCGGGGGAGAGGAGGCGGCGGTACTCGCCGGGGCTCGGCGGGAGGGCGGCGACCGCCCGGGCGGCCAGCACGGGGTCGGACAGCAGGCATGCCGCCCAGCTCGCGACGACCTCGTCGACCCAGGTGCGCCAGGGCTGCGTGCCGAGCTCCTCCGCGCCGGTGACCCGGTCGAGCCGGGCCGCGCCCCCGGGACCGGCGACACCCGCCAGCTCCGCGTCCATCGCCGTGGGGTAGCGGAGCCGGGCCGCGACGGTGACGGCCTGGCGGGCCTGGATCTCGCACAGGGCGGCGGACAGGGCGCCGCCGGACGCGGGGAAGGCACGGGTCAGCCACTGCGCGGTGGCCGCCGTCACGGGGGAGGAGAGGTGGGCCGGCATGAGAGGTCCGTCCGCATCGGGAGCACAGGTCGGGAGCACATCGGGGAGGACGAGGGGCGATACGGCGGCACCGTAGACCCCGCCCCTCCGCCCCCGAAGTGACCCGGGTCTCGATCCGGGCGTGGCCTCCGCCACGCCCGCTCGGGTGTGACGCCCGTTCACCGGAGTGTCCGCGGAGGGCCCGCGGGCACCCGGCCGCGATGGACGTACTCGGCCGCCCCCTGATCGACCGCACCCTGCCGCTCCTCGCCGAGGGCTACGCGTGGCTGCCCAACCGGTTGCGCGACGCGTCCGGCTCCGTGGTCCGCACCCGGATCATGGGCCGCCCGGCCCTCGCCCTGCGCGGACCGGAGGCGGTCCGCTTCTTCCACGACGAACGGAACGTGCACCGGCACCGCGCCATCCCCGAGCCGGTCCTCGGCACCCTCTTCGGACACGAGGCCGTGCACACCCTCGACGGCGCCGCCCACCGCGCGCGCAAGGACCTGTTCCTCCCGCTGCTGGAGCCCGCCGCGGTGGCCGGGCTCGCCGAGCAGGTGTCCGCCGCCCGGGACGAGGCCGTACCGCGGTGGGGCCGCCGCGCGTCGATCGTGCTGTTCGACGAGGCGGCCACGGTGCTCACCCGCGGCGTCCACCGCTGGGCCGGCGTGCCGCTGGACGACGCCGGGGCGGGGGCGGCCGCGCGGGACATGACCGCGATGGTGGACGGCTTCGCCACGGCCGGGCCGCGCCATCTGCGGGCCCGGCGCGCCCGCGGCCGCCAGGAGGAGCGGCTGGCCCGTCTGGTCCGCGACGTGCGCACCGGACAGGTCACCGCGCCCGCAGGGTCGGTGCTGGAGCGGGTCTGCGGGCACCGCGACGCGGACGGGGAGCCGCTGGACGAGAAGACGGCCGCCGTCGAACTGCTCAACGTGCTGCGCCCGACCACCGCCCTCGCCTGGTTCGTCGCGTTCGCCGCGCACGCCCTGCACCGCCGGCCGGAGAACCGCGTGCCGCTCGTGGAGGGCGACGTGGCGTTCCGGACGGCGTTCGCGCACGAGGTGCGCCGCTTCTACCCGTTCGTGCCGTTCCTCGGCGGCCTCGCGACCCGCGATCTGTTCTGGCGGGGCGCGTGGGTCCCGGAAGGGGGCCTGGTGGTGCTCGACGTGTACGGCCAGAACCACGACGAGACGCTGTGGGGCGACCCGTACGCGTTCCGGCCGCGGCGCTTCCTCGACCGGGCCGTCGGGCGCGACGAGCTGATCCCGCAGGGCGGCGGCGACCCGGCGACGGGCCACCGCTGCCCCGGCAAGGGGCTCAGCGTCGGGGTGTTGGAGACGCTCGCGACGCAACTAGCCCATTTGGAGTACACGGTTCCGGACCAGAATCTGGCCATCCCCCTGTACCGCGTCCCCACCCTTCCGCACAGCGGCGTCATCCTTGCGGGCGTAGGGCGGGCCGCCGGCTGGCGGTCCCCGCGCCCTGCGCCCGTTCCCCCGCCGCATGTTGAAGAAGTGACGAAAGTAAGTCGGGGACAAGTGGCGTGATTTGTCCGATATGGGTGAATCTGAAGGAGAAGCTACTCGCCACACCTCAGGGAGATGGTGTCATGCGTCCCGACGAGAAGGTCATCGAGGAAGTCACCGGAATCCAGGCCGCCGACATCGAAGCGGCGCTCGACCCGGTCGAGGCCGACGGCGTCTACCGCGACAGCCGTCAGTGCGCCGGCCTGGCGCTCCTCTCCGGCGGCGGCAAGCTGCTGCTGTCGCCGCCGACTCCGCGCCCGAAGAAGGGCTGAACGGATCGACGGGAGCAGTCGAATGGAGCAGTCAGGCACTTCGACCCGCTTGCAGGCCGCGGTGCAGGACCTCGCTTCCGGTGTGGTCTCCGCCCTCAGGGGCGGGGACCACGCTCACGTCGTCCCCCCGGTGGGGACCGACGCGGAAGCGGGGGACCTGGCACCGGCCGCCGTACGCGTCCTGGGAGCGGACGCGCTGCTGCCGGGCCTTCTCTCGCGCACCCCGCCCGACCCGGCGGAGCTGGCCGTCTTCCGCAAGGCGTTCGAGGCGTACCCGCCCCGCGCGGACGCCGCGCCCACCGTGCGGTGGAGCCACTGGGCGATGGCCCGCACCCTGCGCCGCGCCGACCCCTCCTCCGCGGAAGCGCCGGACGAGCCGGACACCGCGTGGCTGGACGGCGCCACCTGGCAGGTCCTCACCCATCAACTCGCCGTCCTGGCACCCCTCGCGCTGCCCGGGGAGGACTGCGCGGTGAGCCGCCTCGCGGAGGGCCGGCCCGTGGACGTCGCCCGCGGCTTCGTCCGCGCGGTGCGCCGCCGCGACTGGCGGCAGGCCGCCGGCGCCGGCCGCTGGCTCACCCTGCTGCCCGGCGTACCGGAGACGGTCGGCCTGGAGGCCGGGCTGGACTTCGTGGAGCTGATGGGCGGACAGGACCCGCTCGTCGCCCTCCAGGTGCAGGCCGCCCGGCGGATGCGGACCGGAGCACGCGGGTGACCGCGCTCACCGAGGACCTCCGCACCGTCGCCGGAACCGCGCTGGCCTGGGTGGACTCCCAGCGCGCCGGCTTCGCTCTCGGCGAGGACGCGCTCGCCGTCGACGGCGAGGTCGACCTGAGCTGGAAGCCGCTCGGCGAGCTCGCCCAGGTCTGTGCGACCGTCACCCGGCTCACGGAACCCGCCGACCCGCTGCACGCCCGAGCCCGCGGACTGCTGGACTTCGCCTGGCAGGAGACGCACGAGGGCGCGCTGTTCCTGCGGCTGCAGCGCCTGGAGCCGTTCGCCACCTACCCGCTGGAGGTGTACGCCGCCCTGGCCTCGGCCGGACTGCGCCACCCCGCCTTCGAACAGGCGGCCGCCGTGGTGGCGCGCACCCGAGGCTGGCGACTCACCGAACAGGATCCGACGCGACGGCTCGGCGTCCTGCGCGCCGAGGAACGCTGCGGCGTCCACCCGCTCGGCCAGACACCGCCGGGCCTGCCGCAGACCTGGCTCGGCGGACTGCCCGAGCCGTGGACGTTCGGCCGCGACGCCGGATACGCCCTCACCCACGTCGTCTTCCATCTCAGCGACTGGGGGTGCGACGCCGCCGCGCTGCCGCCGGACCTCGTCGCGTATCTGAGCGACTGGCTGCCGCCCTGGCTCGACACCTGCCTGGAGGCCGGGCTGTGGGACCTCGGCGGCGAACTGCTCGCCGTGGCGGCGATCGTGGCCCGCACGACCGGCGAGGACGTGCCCGCCGGCGACTGGGGGCGGCTGCTCGCGGCCCGCGGCCCGTCCGGCGAGGTCCCCCTGGACGACCGGGACCTGGACGAGATCGGCGCCGCCCCCGGCACGGAGGGCGAGCGCTACTTCCTGCACCACTACCACTCCACCCTCATGGCCGCCTTCGCGGCGGTCCTGGCCGGTGCCCGCCCGGCCGAGCGGCCCGCGCCGGCCGTGGCGGGGCGGCGGCCCGGCGGACAAGGAGCGCCGGCATGACCGACCCCCGTCTCGTCCACACCGTCGGCGTCGGCGCCCTGGAATGGCTCTGGGCGCACCGCGACGGCTTCCGCCTGGAACCCGACGTCGACCCCGAGGTGGGCTTCCTGGAACGCTTCAAACCGGTCGGCGAACTCGCCCTCGTGTGCAAGGTGCTGTTCCGCGAGGGCGTCGCCGGCTCCCGCCAGGCCGAGCTGGCCCGCCGGCTGCTCGACCACGTCTGGCGCGAGACCCTGGACGGCGGCACCATGCTGGTGCGCGGTCAGCGCACCGAGCCGGCCTCCCCGGTCCCCTTCGAGGTGTACCTGCCGTTCCACGAACTCGGTCACAGCCACCCCGAGCTGGAGCGCCACGTCGTGCTGAACCATCGCCTCGACAGCTGGTCCGCCCTCGAGATCTCCCCCACCCGGCGGCTCGGACTGTCCGCGTTCCAGCGGCGCTTCGGCCTCACCCCCCGCCCCTCGGAGGCCGAGGCCCTGCGTTTCACCTGGCTGGCCCGCACCCCGGAACCCTGGACCGTCGAGGGCCACATCGGCTACGACATCACGCACTGCGTGTTCCATCTGACCGACTGGGGCGAGAACCCCGACGGGCTGCCCCCTGACATCGCCGACTATCTCGCGACCTGGCTGCCCGCGTGGATCGACGACTGGCTGGACCTGCGCCGCTGGGACCTGCTCGGCGAACTCCTCGTGGTGGACGCCTGTCTGCCCCGTCCCACCCTCGACGAGGCCGCCTGGCGGGCCTTCGCCGCCGCCCAGCAGCCCGACGGCGCCATGCCCGCGATCCGCGACATGCCCGAGGGCGACGAGGAGGCCGTCTTCGACGTCGTCTACCACTCCACCCTGGTCGCCGCGTTCGCCTCGGTCCTGGCCACCTCCCGCGCCCTCACCGAACTGGCCCGCGCCTCATGACGACGGCGTCCCGCATCTCCTGGCCGGGCCCGCCGACCGGCCAGGAGGACCGGCCCTCCCCGAACGCCGGTGTCGGGGACGGCGGCCGGCCCGAGCGGCTGGCCGAGGCCGTCGCCGCGGCCGACGCCCCCGACACCGTCTTCGCGCTCTCCCGCCACGGCCGCCGCACCGTCGTCACCGGGGGGACCGGAGAGGCTCCCGCACGCCCGCGCGACCGGCTGCGCTACGAGATCGGCTCGGCCACCAAGGCGTTCACCGGACTGCTGCTGGCGCACCTGGTGGACAGCGGCCGGCTCACCGGCGGCGAACCCGCCGCCGCGCTCCTCGGCGCCCGCCGCCCGCCCGGCCGCACCCCCGTCACGCTCGCCCACCTGGTGACCCACACGGCCGGACTGCCCGCGCTCCCCGCCGGCTTCTACCCCCGCGCACTGCCCGCCTGGCGCACCAACCCCTACGGGCGCTACCCCGACGCCCGCGTCGTCGACGCGTTCCTGCGGTACCGCCCCCGCCACCGCCCCGGCACCCGCTGGCGCTACTCCAACTTCGGCGTCGCCGTCCTCGGCCACGCCCTCGGCGCGGCCACCGGCGCCGACTGGCAGGACCTGCTCGCCGAGCACCTGCTCGCCCCCCTCGGCCTCCACGACACCGTCCCCCGCCCCGCCGGCGACGGGCTGGACGCCGTCGGCCACGACAAGGACGGCACCGGGACGCTGCCCGCCTTCGACGCGGGCGGCTTCCGCGCGGCCGGCGCCGTCCGCGCCACCCCCCACGACCTGCTCACCTTCCTCGAGGCCCACCTCGACCCCGCCCGCTGCCCGCCGCTGTCCGGTGCGCTGCACGCCGTCCGCACACCCGTGCTCCGCCGGGGACTCGGCCACCGGCACGTGCACACCGTCGCCTGGTTCCGGCACCCCACCGACGGCGGCCCGCTGTACTTCCACAGCGGGGCCACCCTCGGCCAGCAGGCGTTCCTCGGCTTCCGTACCGACACCGGCACCGCCCTCGCCGCCGTCTGCACCCGCCGCTTCCGCGCGAACGACCCGTTCGTGTCCACCGCGTACGCGCTGCTCGCCGAGGGCCGCTGACCGCACACGGCGCCGGCGGCGGTCCCCGGACCGCCGCCGGCGCCGTGCGTCCGCGGGTCAGATCCGCTGCCAGAGCGCCGGAGTCCCGGCGGGCGCCCACGCGCCCTGCGCCTGATGGGTCTGGAGGCACTGGTACGTCACGCCGTCACGGGTGACCGTGGCGCCCGCCTCGTAGACCCGGCCGGCGGTCCACGCCTGCGCACCGCCCTCCTGCTGCGCGGGCGCGGTCTGCACGGCCGCCGTGGTCAGGGTCAGCCCGTACTGGGAGAGGATCGGGTTGACGGGCTGGTAGAACGTGGTGCCGCCGCTGGTGCAGTCGCCGGAGCCGCCGGAGGTGACCCCCTGCGCCTGCGCGCCCGCGACATAGGGGCCGCCCGAGTCGCCCGGCTCCGCGCACACCGTCGTCCGGGTCAGCCCGTCGACCGTGCCCTCCGGGTAGCGGACGCTCGCGTCGTGCTGCTGGATCACACCGCAGTGCCAGCCCGTGGTGGAGCCCGAGCGGCACACCGACGCCCCGACCAGCGCCTGCGCCGAGCCGGTGACCTGGACCTCCTGGCCGTCCGCGGCCTTGACGTCGGGCGTGGGCGTCCACTGGCTCTGCGTGGCCACCCACGCCATGTCCCGTCCGGGGAACTCGGACGCCTGGAAGGTGCCCTGCGCGGTGCGGTCGTAGCCGGTGGTGGTCGCGCCCGCGCGGCCGCAGTGGCCGGCCGTCACGAAGCCGCCCTGGGCGCCCTTGGTGACGGAGAAGCCGACGGAGCAGCGGGCCGCGTCGTCGATGTAGTACGCGTCGCCGCCGGTGATGTCCTGGAGCGGCCGGGGCCGTTCGGCCGCCAGGCGGATGCCGACGTCCTCGCCCGCCACGCCCGCCGCCTCCACGAAGGCGGCGCCCGCGGCCTGGTCGACGGCCTGCACCACGACCTGGTTCTTCACCACGTCGACGTACCAGACGGGCGAGTCCAGCGTGGAGACGCGGCCTGCCGCCGCGTCCAGCTTCCTCTTCGCGGCCTGGAGCGCCGCCAGGGGCCGCTCGACCACCTGGGCGGTGGCGCCCTCGGCCTCGATGGCCGGCACGTCCGCGGCGTCGGTGGTCGCCACCGTCAGCTCGTCCGCGGTCGCGCCGCGCAGCCAGGCGCCCGCGTACCGCTCGCCGAGGGAGTTGCGCAGCCGGCCGGCGCGGGTGCCCGCCTCGGCCTCGTTGACCAGGCGCGTGGACGCCTGGTCCTCGTTCAGCTTCAGGTCGCGCTGGAGGGCGCTGAGCAGGTGGGGGGAGGGCCGGTCGGCGCCGAGGGTCTGGGCCGCCCCGGGCGTGGGCCCGTCCGCGGGGGCGGCGTCGGCCGCCGCCGCGTGGGGGAGTCCGGCGAGGACGAGGGCGCCGAGGGTCACGAGCGCCGAGCGGCGCGCGGTCCGGGCGTGTCTGAGGACCATGCGGTACGTCTCCATTCGATGGGGCGGCGTGGCTGTCGCGGAGACCGTTTCCTTGCCCGGCGTGGCCGACGCGATGTCAGGACACGCCGGACGTCGCACGATCGATATGGTGACGTACCTCCGTGTGCAGTAGGCGGGCGGGATCGGACGGGTGACGTCACACGGGCGTCAGTCCGGGCGCGCCGGCCTCCGTGACGAAGGAGGCCGCGGTGGACACGGCCGCGCCCGGCACGGTCACGGCGGGCACGGTCCGGAAGTCGGCGCGGGCGTTCTCCCGGTTCAGCTCCAGGCGCAGGTAGCCGCGGCGCCCGTCGTAGAACCGCAGGTGCGGGTTGGCCCGCAGGTAGGTGTCCCAGTTGGCGGGGCGCTCGGCCCCGTCGCGGCCGCTGGCGACGGAGGTGCAGGTGAACTCCGTGCCCACGGTGGCGGAGGCGGGGTCGTCGAAGTCGTCCTTGACGTCGAAGGCGTACGCCACGTGGACGTCGCCGGTGAGCACCAGCCAGTTGTCGACGCCGGCCGCCTTCGCCCCGGCGACGAGCCGGCCGCGGCTCGCGCGGTAGCCGTCCCAGGCGTCCATCGACAGCTTGGCCGGGTCGCCCAGGTCGAGGCGGCGCTGCGAGAAGCACACCTGCTGGGGCATCACGTTCCACAGCGCGGTCGAGGACGCCCACCCGTCGAGCAGCCAGCGCTCCTGGGCGTCCCCGGTGAGGGTGCGCGCAGGGTCGTCGGTCTCCGGTCCCGGCACGTGCGGGACGTCGTCGTAGGCCTGGTCGGAGCGGTACTGGCGGGTGTCGAGGACGTCGAACTGGGCGAGCGTGCCCCAGTGCAGCCTGCGGTACAGCCGGGCGTCGGGCCCGTCGGGGAGCCGGCCTGCGCGCAGCGGCTGGTTCTCCCAGTACGCGCGGTAGGCGGCGGCCCGCCGGGCCAGGAACAGCGCCGGGTCGCTGCCGTTCTCGTCGTGGTCGGCCGCGTAGTTGTTCTCCGTCTCGTGGTCGTCCCAGGTGACGACGAACGGGTGCGCGGCGTGCGCGGCCCGCAGGTCCGGGTCGCTCTTGTAGAGCGCGTACCGCATCCGGTAGTCGGCGAGGGTCGTCGTCTCCCGGTTGAACACGGACGGCAGCACCCGGTCCGTGTAGTTCCGGGCGCCGCCCGCGGAGTCGACGGCGTACTCGTAGAGGTAGTCGCCGAGGTGGAACACCACGTCGACGTCCTCCCGCGCCAGATGCCGGTGCACGGTGTAGTAGCCGTCGTGGTACGCCTGGCAGGCGACCGCGGCCAGCCGCAGCCGCGTCACGTCGGCGCCCGGGGCGGGGGCGGTGCGGGTCCGGCCCGTGGGGCTGATCCAGGCGCCGGTGCGGAAGCGGTAGTAGTACGTCGTCGCCGGGTCGAGGCCGCCCACGTCGACGTGGACGCTGTGCGCGTACTCGGGGTGTGCCAGGGCGGTGCCGGCGCGCACGGCCAGGGCGAAGGACGCGTCGAGCGCGACCTCCCAGGCCACCTCCACCTGCTGCTGACCCAGGCCGCCGTCCGGCGTGTAGGGCGCCGGGGCGAGCCGGGTCCACAGCAGCACCGAGTCCGGCAGCGGGTCACCGGAGGCGACGCCGAGGGTGAACGGGTCCGCGGTGATGCGGGCCGCGTCGAGCCGGGGCGCGGCGAACGCCCCGCGCGCGGGGAGGTTGGTGGTGAAGGCGACGGCGGCGGTCGCGGCGGTGACGGTCAGGAAGCGACGGCGTGACAGATGGCGGGCGGCGGCGCGCAGTTCGGCGTCGTACGGGGCGGGGGCGAGCGCGGGGGCAGGTCGTCCGGTACGGCCCGGCAGCGCCATCGGGAGTCCTCTCGTACGGGGAGGGGTGGACGGAGGCCGCGGGCAGGCGGGCCGCCGACACGGAGAGCTGCATGCTAAGCAGACGAAATGGTCGTCAGACGCGTGCCGTGCGGGGCGTTCACACCACAGGCGGTACGGGGAGGGCGCACAGCGAAGCGCCGCCGGCAGGACCGGCGGCGCTTCGGGGACGCGGGGATCCGGGCGGGCGGATCAGCCGGCGGACGTCCCCGCGTGCGCCCCCACCCGCTCGCGCAGCGGCAGGTGGTACACGTGGAAGGCCCGCCCGATGACCGGCTGGGCGACGTTGCGCACCTTGACGCCGCCGGTGGTCATGCCGTGCTCGCTGCCGGCGTGCGCGTGCCCGTGCACGGCGAGGTCGGCGCCGGCCGTGTCGATCGCCTCCGCCAGCAGATAACTCCCCAGGAACGGGTAGATCTCCGGCGGCTCACCGGCCAGCGTCTCCGGCACGGGGGAGTAGTGGGTGAGGGCGATCCGCACGTCGCAGTCCTCCTCCGCCAGCCGCTCCAGCGCCGTCCGCAGACCGTCGGCGCAGCGGCGGGAGACCCGCACGAACTCCTTCATCACCGGCTCGCCGAACTCGCCGGCGCTCGCCCCGACGAACCCGCCGCCGAACCCCTTCGTGCCGGCCACGCCGACCCGCGCGTCCCCGACGGACAGGACCGTCGCCTCGCCCTCCAGGACGTGCGCGCCCGCGTCCCGCAGCAGACCGGACACCTCGTCCTGCCGGTCGTCGTGGTGGTCGTGGTTGCCCAGCACCGCGACCACCGGCACGCCGAGGCCGCGGATCTCGTCGGCGACCACCCGCGCCTCGTCCGTGGTGCCGTGCCGGGTGAGGTCGCCGGCCAGCAGCAGCAGGTCGGCGCAGTCGGGCAGGGTGTCGAAGGCGGGGCGCAGCACGCCCCGGGTGTCGGGCCCCATGTGGATGTCCCCGACCGCGGCGACCCGGATCATGACAGCTCCTCCGCGTGGTCGGGCGACGAGGACTCGCTGACGACGACGTCCGTGTGCACGTCCAGCCCGCCGAGCTCCTCGCGCACCACGGCCAGGACGTCGTCGCGGCAGCGGGCGGACGGCACCGTCCCGGTGACCAGGACGGCCCCGCCGCGGACCTCCGCGTGCACGCCGAGCTCGCCCAGCTCGCCGGAGGCCAGACGGTCCTGGAGGTGGGCGACGCGGTACTCGGGACCCGCGGGCGGGGCGCCGCCCGCCGGTCCTGCGTCGTGGGTGTTCATGGGGATTCCCTTCCACGGGCGGGTCGGATGACGTCCAGGCGCTCCAGCAGGAAGAAGAAGGCGGCCGGCATGGGCGCGTCGCCGCAGTCGCGCCGCACCTGCTCCCAGTCGACCTTCTCGCGCAGGGCGCGGGCGATGGGCAGCACGGCGCCGAAGTCGCAGTGGTGCTCGGAGAACGCGGCGATCAGACCGGTGAGCAGGTCGGTCGGCGCGAGGACCGGCATACGGACCGACTCCACCGGGAGCTCCCCAGCGCGGCGCAGCATGTCCGTGGAGACCGGGCGGTGCGCCAGCTCGAAGATGATGTCGACGTCCTGCCCGAAGCAGGTGGCCTTGATCAGCCAGTCCTCGGGCGGGCTGTAGACGGTCAGCCCGGCGTCCCGCAGCGTGGCCGCGACCGGGCCCGCGTCCTCCGGGCGGACGCAGAAGTCCACGTCGTGCTGGAGGTTGCCGCTGCCGCCGTGGGCGTGCACGGCGACGCTGCCCGCCAGCGCGAACAGGTGCCCGCCCCGCTTCAGCACCGCGCCCACCTGCTTGGCCGCCTCCAGGATGGCCTGGTTGCGGTCCCGGGGCAGGTCGGCCTCGTCGGCGGGCCCGAGCGGCGCCTCGGCCCGCACGTCCAGGGGCGGCGCCTCCCCGGGGGCCTCGGAAGCCAGACGGAGGTCCGGTGTCCCCGGGCGCCGCGTCCGGGCGGCGTCCTCGCCGTTCTCCGTCATGACCGCTCCCTTCGCGACGCCTGGTGTGCCTGTTCCTGGTACCCGGCGCGCCCGTCCCGACACGGGCCCGGACCCGGACCCGAGGGCCTGTCCTGTGGATCACCCCGGCGTCACGGTGCCCGGCACCCGCGCCCCATACCTCCAGCGCCTTGCAGCCGCACGCACCGGACCCCGCCCGGGTCGGTCCAGAGGTACGCCGGTCTCAGCCGCGCCGATCCGCACGAAACGCCGGCGCGGGAGGGCACGGGGAACCGCTTCGGCCGTACCCGGGCGGCGCGCGGGCCGCTCCCGGCCGACGATGGGCGAAAGGTCCTTGAAGCGGACACGTGTGTCCGGTGGTGGAGGTCGACATGGAGCAGGACATCTCGCGAGCGCCGGAGCTTCCGCAGCCCCTGCGGGCCGTCGTCTCGCACCTGCGGCGGCTGCCGGGCGCCGAACAGGCCGGCCGGGCGGCCGGCAGCGCCCTCGGCACCCTCGGCGCGCTGACGCCCCGCGGCCGCCGCATCGCCGTCTACACCGGCGCGGGCGTCCTCGGCGTCGCCGGCCTCGTGGAGTGGCCCGTCGCCGTCACGGGCGCGGCGGTCGCGTGGCTGACCAGGCCGCGGGACGAACGGGCCACCGCCGACGGAGCGCCGGGCGCCCCCTCCGCCGAGGACGAGGCGTGGGCCGCCGCGACCCGCGAAGGCGTGGTCCCGGCGGGCGGCCGACCCGGTGACCCCCGCGAGGACCGCGACACCGGCCCCGGCGCCCGGCTCACCCCCGCCCGGCACCGCACCGACGGCCGGCCCGCGGCACGCGTGCAGCCCGCCAAGGTGGGCGACGAAGGGACCGCGTCCGCGCTGCGGAAGGTCGCCGCGGCGACCGGGCACGACGACGGCACCGGACGGCCGGCCCGCGGCCGGGACCACGGCTGAGCCGCGGGATCCGGCATGCTCGCCCTGCTCGACGTCGCCCCCCTCGCCGGGGCCGTGGCGGGAGCCGCCGCCGGCGCGGCCCGCGGCACCGCCAACGGTGTCGCCTCCGTCCACGTCGCCACGCGCCGTCTCACCCATGTCGCCCGCAACGCCCTCGGCGCCGACCGCCACTGGCGGGCCGGCCACCGTGTGCACCTCGCGCTGCGCCACCCCGACGTCTCCGCCGGCCCCCTCGCCCGCCGGGTCGCCGCCGAACTGCTCGAACACCCCGACGTCGTGGCCGCGTACTGGGACGAAGGGCTCGCCCGGCTCGTGGTGACGGCCGTGACCGACGCGGCGGGCGACCGCGTGACCGAGCGTGCCGTCGCCGCCGCCGAACGCCTCGGGCTCACCGAGGACGCCGGCCCCGGTCCCGAGGCCGACCCCGCGCACCCCGGCGACCCGCGCGAGGTGCGGGTCGCCGCCGCCGCGCTGCTGCTGGACGCCGCCGGTGCGGCCGGCGCCCTGGCGGCCCGGTCGCTGCGGCTGCCGCGCAGCCCCAAGGCGGTCACCGCCCTCGTCACCCTGCTGCGGGAGAACCCCCGCTTCCGCGCCCGGCTGCGCGAACGCCTCGGCGGCAGCGGCATGGAGCTGCTGCTCGCCGCCGCCAACGCCGCCGCGCACGGCGCCGCCCAGTCCCCGGTGTCGCTGCTGCTCGACGGGCTGCTGCGCGCCGGACAGCTCACCGAGGCGACCGCCCGCGCCGCCGCCTTCGAGGCGCTCCACGACGACGTGTGCCGCGAACGGCGCACCAGCGTCCCGCCCGCGCCCGGCATCCGACCGCCCCTGCGCGTGACCCCGGCGCAGGCGTACGCCGCCAACGCCGGCACCGGCAGCGTGGCCGGGGCCGCCGCCACGCTCCTCGTCACCCACGACACCGGCGAGGCCGCCGAGGCCGTCCTGGCCGGCTCGCCCAAGGCCGCGCGCTACGGCCCCGCCGCCTTCAACTCCGTCCTCGGCACCGAACTCGCCCGCACCGGCGTGCTGGTGCGCGGCGGGGACCGGCTGCGCCAGCTGGAGATCGCCGACTCGCTGGTCCTGCACGCCGACGCGCTGCGCGGCCTGCCCCCGGCCGAGGACGAGGAGCCCGCGCCGTACCACGACCCCGTGCACCCGTGGGCCGAGGCGGTGCTCGACGCGGCCCGCCGGGCCGGGCTGCACGTCGTCGTCACCGGCGGCTCCGAACTGAAGGACATCACCCGCCTCGCCGACGAGGTCGCCCCCGCCGACCTGCCGTTCGGCGACGCCGTCCGCGCCCTCCAGCAGGACGGGCACATCGTCGTCAGCGTGGCCCGGGTGCCCGCCGGCGGGGACCGGGACGTCGCCGACGGGCTGCCCGCGGGAGACGTGGCGATCGCCCTCACCGACGGCCGCTCGGCCGTCCCGTGGGGCGCCGACGCCCTCGCCCCCGGCGGGCTCGCGGACGTCTGGCGGCTCCTCACCGCCATCCCCGCGGCCCGCCGCGTCGGCCGCCGCTCGCAGACCCTGGCCCGCGCGGGCGCCGCCCTCTCCGGCCTGATGGTCGCCCGCGGCGGCACCCCCGGCGGCCGTGTGTGGCGGCGGCTCACCCGGCACGCCCCGGTGAACGTCGCCGCCGCCGGCGCCCTGCTCACCGGCTGGACCGAGGCCGTCCGCGTGGCCCGCGCCACCCCGCCCGAACCCCGGCTGCACGTGCCCTGGCACGCCCTCGAACCCCACGAGGCGCGCACCCTCCTCCGGCACGCCCGCACCGAGGCCGAACCGGTCGGGCTCGCCCTGCTCGGCTCCCGCGTCCGGCAGCGTGCCGCGCGCCTCGCCGCCACCGGCGCCGCCGCGCCCGCCCGCTGGACCTGGGACGCGGCCGGCGCGGTCCGCCGCGAGCTCGACGACCCCCTCACCCCGGTCCTGGCCACCGGCGCGGTCGCCTCGGCGCTGCTCGGCTCGCTGGTGGACGCGCTGCTCGTGGTCGGCGCGATGGACCTCAACGCGGTCGCCGGCGGCCTCCAGCGGCTGCGCGCCGAGCGGGCCCTCGCCCGGCTCGCCGCCCGCCAGCAGCCCCGCGCGCGCCGCCGCCTCACCCCCGGCCGCACCGTCACCGTCGACGCGACGCGGCTGCGGCCGGGCGACCGCATCGACCTCGCCGCCGGAGACGTCGTACCGGCGGACGCGCGGCTGCTGAGCGCCGAGGGTCTCGAGGTCGACGAGTCCTCGCTCACCGGCGAGTCGCTGCCCGTGGCCAAGGACGTCGGACCGACACCGGGCGCACCGGTGGCGCGGCGGACCTGCATGGTCTTCGAGGGCACCACCGTGGTGGCCGGCCGCGCCGAGGCACTGGTCGTGGACACCGGCGACCACACCGAGGCGGGCCGCGCCGTCGCCCTCGCCTCCCGCACCCCGCCGCCCGCCGGTGTGCAGGCCCGGCTCCAGGAGCTCACCCGCAAGGCGCTGCCCGTCACCCTCACCGGCGGCGCGCTGGTGACCGGCCTGTCCCTGCTGCGCGGCAGCCCGCTGCGGCGCGCGGTCAGCGGCGGGGTCGCCGTGGCCGTGGCCGCCGTCCCCGAAGGGCTCCCGCTGGTCGCGACCGTCGCCCAGATGGCCGCCGCCCGCCGCCTGTCCCGCCGGGGCGTGCTGGTACGCACCCCGCGCACCCTGGAGGCGCTCGGCCGGGTCGACACCGTCTGCTTCGACAAGACCGGCACCCTCACCGAGAACCGCCTCCGCCTGGTGCGGGTCGCCACCGCCGACGGCGCCGTCCTAGCCCCGGACGACGGGCGTGCCGTGCCGGTCGTACGGCTCGCGGCGCGCGCCTGTCCCCAGGAGGAGACCGCCGAGGGCCGCAAGGTCGCGCACGCCACCGACGAGGCGGTGCTGGACGCGGCCCCGCCGGACGAGTCCTGGACTCCCCACGGCGAACTGGCCTTCGAGGCCAGCCGCGGCTACGCGGCCGCCGTCGGCAGGGACGGCGAGGACGGCGCGTACCTCGTCGTCAAGGGCGCCCCCGAGACCGTGCTGCCCGCGTGCGCGGACCTGCCCGAGGAGGCGGCCGGAGCCGCCCACACCCTCGCCGGGCAGGGCCTGCGCGTCCTCGCCGTCGCCCGGCGCCGGTACGCCGGCTCCGACCCGGACGCCGAGGTCCAGGCCGGCCTCTCCGGACTGGAGCTCGTCGGGTTCGTCGCCCTCGCCGACGTGCCCCGCGACACCTCCCAGGAACTCCTCACCGCGCTGCGCAAGTCCGGCATCCTGCCCGTCATGCTCACCGGCGACCACCCGGAGACCGCCCGCGCCATCGCCCTGCAACTGGGCTGGCCCGAGGAGACCGAGGTGGTCACCGGGGACGACCTGGTCGCCATGGGCCGCACCGAACGCGTCCGCGCCCTGCACGGCGCCGGGGTCGTCGCCCGCGTCGCGCCCGAGCAGAAGCTGCACGTCGTGGAGGCCCTCCAGCAGGCCGGCCGGGTCGTCGCGATGGCGGGCGACGGCGCCAACGACGCCGCCGCCATCCGCGCCGCCGACGTGGGCGTCGGCATCGAGGCCCGCGGCTCCGCGGCCGCCCGCAACGCCGCCGACATCGTCCTCACCGGCGGCGACCTGTCCGTCCTGGTGGACGCCTTCGCCGAGGGCCGGGCGCTGTGGCGCAGCGTGGCCGACGCGGTGAGCATCCTCATCGGCGGCAACGCCGGCGAGGTCGGCTTCAGCGTCCTGGGCACCCTGCTCGCCGGCTCCTCCCCGCTGTCGACCCGCCAGCTGCTCCTGGTCAACCTGCTCACCGACATGTTCCCGGCCATGGCGGTCGCCGTGACGCCGAGCTCCGACCCGTCCACCGCCGCGCACGCCGCGACCGGCCCCATGGGTCTCGACGTGCTCGGCACGCCGCTGCTGCGCTCCATCCGGCGGCGCGGCGTCACCACCTGCCTGGGCGCCGTCACCGCGTACCTGATCGGCCGGTACACCCCCGGCACCGAGCGCCGCTCCACGACCATGGCCCTGTGCGGGGTGGTCGGCGCACAGCTGGTGCAGACCCTCTCCGGACGCCGCCACAGCACCCTGGTGTGGGTGACCGCGCTGGGCTCCGCCGCGGTCCTCGCCGCCCTGGTGCAGACGCCCGGCGTCAGCCACTTCTTCGGCTGCGTCCCCCTGGGCCCTCTCGCCTGGACCGGCATCGCCCTCGCCATCACCCTCTCCGCCCTCGCCCCCGCCTGGAACGCCTCCCGGCCGTCCACCACCTCTACGCCCTCGCCACCCGCCTCACCCTCCGCCTGTCCGACTCCGCCCGCCACACCCGCGACCTCCTGCACACGGGGATCGCCCGGCCGGTCGCCTGAGGGGCGTCCACGGCTTCGAGCCGCAACGCCCTCTCGGTGCCGGTGGGGGCGGTTGCGGGGCCGGTTCTCCGCGGCGGTGGGGCGGGGGACCGCGCGCGGCGGCTGTTGAGCGCGGGAGCGCGAAGGTACGGGCATCGGCCCGGTCCGGGGCGCCATCGGCCCGGCTCGCCCCGGACCGCTCACCGGGCCTGACGCCGGCCAACTCGACCCGGCCGCAGGCCCGGCCCTCGGCGCGAGGCCGCTGGTTCGGCGGTTGCAGGCGCGTCGGTGTGGGGCGGCCGCGTCGGCTGTGGGCCGCGCGGTTCCGCCGGCGGGATCGGCACCCTGGCTGCCTCGGCCGTCTCGGTCCAGGCGAACCGGCGTCCCGGCGGGCGATCCGACCCCGTTTCCGGCCGGGCCGCAGGCCCGGGCTTCGATCGCGGTGCTGTCGGCCTGGCGAAAACCCCCCCGCCCACCGGCCGCGGACCACACGGCGCTGACGGCGGAGCGCGGTGACCCGGCCGTTCCGGGCCTCGGAGGAGCGATGCCCGTCGGACAGGCCCAGCCCGGCACGAGCACCGCAGGCCCGTCCCGGCCGCGTCCTCGGGCACGGGCTCGCTCGTCGGGGCGACGCCGCCCGGGGACGTGGGGGTGTCGGGTGGCCGCGGGGGCGGCGGGGCCGTGTGCCGGCGGCGGGGCGCAGTGGCCCGGCCGTGCCCGGCCCGGGGGCAGGCCCCCGCCCGACGTTGCCGGACCCGCCCACCGCACGCGCGGGCGCCGTCACGGAGGGTGCCCGCACCTCACCCCGCCCGTGGCGGCGAAACGGGCACACCGCGCACACACTGGAAGTGCAGGGCGGTTCCGGAGACCCCGGCTCCGCCGACGCAGGCGGGCGCGCGCGCCCGGCGTCGAGCCCGCCGCTCAGCGAGAAGGGTGAGGATCGGCATGAAGGGTTACGTCTTCCACGGCCCCGGGCAGTCCGCCTGGGAGGAGGTTCCCGATCCGGAGATCCGGGAGCCCGGCGACGTCATCGTCCGCGTCGACGCCGTCACCATCTGCGGGACGGACCTGCACATCCTCAAGGGCGACGTGCCCGAGGTGCGCCCCGGGACCGTCCTCGGACACGAGGCGGTCGGCGAGGTGGTCGAGACCGGCGCCGACGTCCGCACCGTACGGCCCGGCGACCGGGTCCTGGTCTCCTGCATCACCGCGTGCGGCCGCTGCCGCTTCTGCCGCGAGGGCGTGTACGGGCAGTGCCGGGGCGGCGGGGGCTGGATCCTCGGGCACCTCGTCGACGGCACGCAGGCCGAGTACGTGCGGGTGCCGTTCGCCGACCTGTCGGTGTACCCGCTGCCCGGCGGCCTCGCCGACGAGGACGCGGTGCTGCTGGCGGACATCTTCCCCACCGCCTACGAGGTGGGCGTGCTCAACGGCCGGGTACGGCCCGGGGACACCGTCGTCGTGGTCGGCGCCGGACCGGTCGGGCTGGCCGCGATCGCCGCGGCCCAGCTGTTCGGCCCGGAACGCGTCGTCGCGGTGGACCTGGCGGCGTCCCGGCTCCAGGCGGCCAAGGAGTTCGGCGCCGACGCGGTGGCCGACGCGAGCGAGGGCCCCGAGCAGCTGGTCGAGGATCTCACCGGGGAACTCGGCGCGGACGTGGTGATCGAGGCGGTCGGCCGCCCGGAGACCTTCGAACTGTGCACCCGGGTGGTGCGCCCCGGAGGGCACGTCGCCAACATCGGCGTGCACGGCGCGCCCGCCACGCTGCACCTAGAGGACCTCTGGATCAGGAACGTCACCATCACCACCGGCCTCGTCGACACGCATTCCACCCCCACGCTGCTGCGGATGGCCGCCGCCGGCCGGCTGCCCACCCGCGGTCTGGTCTCCCACGCCTTCCCCCTGGACCAGATGCAGGAGGCGTACGACGTCTTCGCGGGCGCCGCCGAGACGGGTGCGCTCAAGGTCGTCCTCGGCGTCCCGCAGCACGAGGTCGTCCCGGTGCGTCCGACGGCCGGCTGACCCACCGGTCCGGGCGAAATCGCCCGACGGTCCGGATAAGGACCCGTTTCGCGAAAAGGCCCGTTCCGCCCGTGCGGGACGGGGGAGAACGGGCCACCCTGGAGGTGGTGGCGCGGACGGCACCCGCGCGAGGAGGTGACCTCCCATGGCGACGACGCATGGCGCGAGGCCCAGGGTGCCCTGGTGGCGATGGCGGGACAACCCGCTGTGCCGCCGCAGCGACATCGCCGAGGCCTGGCTGCTGATCGCCACGGCCGTCCTCGCCCTGGTCCTCTCGGGGTTCGCCGGACTCGCGGCGGCCGGCGGGGTGGGCGCGTCCCTCGACGACCGCCGCGAGCGCACCCGCCCGGTCCCGGCCGTGCTGGTCGAGGACGCACGCGACGCGGCCCCCGCGCTGGAGTCGGAGAACGGCGGCAGCGGCGTCTGGGCCGAGGTGCGCTGGACCGCACCCGACGGCACCCGCCACACCGGACGGGCCGAGGTCCCCGTGGGCAGCAAGAAGGGCGCCGAGGTCACCGTCCACAACGACGAGGCCGGCCGCCTCGTGTCCGCGCCGCCCGCGGGCGCCGAGGCGCATTTCCAGATCGCCATGGCCGGCATCACGGTCGCCGTCGTCACCGGGGGCATCGTGCTGCTCTGCGGATGGGCCGCCCGGGCCCGGCTCCGGCTGCGGCGCCTGGACCGGTGGGAGGAGGAATGGCGCCAGGTCGAGCCGATGTGGCGCAAGCGGATGACCGGCTGAGCCCCGCCGAAGCCACCCTCAACCACACAGCGTCCCGATCCCTCAACCACACAGCGTCCCGATCCGACGCAGTGATCTGCTGAATTGCAAATTTTCGCAAGTCACTACATGCTTGCCTCGTCATGTCGTCGTGAACGAAGCAGAGGGGCTGTGTCCGTACCGCTGTCACCGGCCGGGTTCCGGTCCCGCATCACCTCGCTGCTCCCCGCCCGCGCCGACCTCCGCCAGGCCCGCCGCCGTCCCCGCCGGGACCTGCTGGCCGGGCTGACCGTCGCGGTCGTCGCGCTGCCGCTCGCCCTCGGCTTCGGGGTCTCCTCCGGTCTCGGCGCGGAGGCCGGACTGGCCACCGCTGTGGTCGCCGGCGCCCTCGCGGCCGTGTTCGGCGGCTCCAACCTCCAGGTGTCCGGACCCACCGGCGCGATGACCGTGGTCCTCGTGCCGATCGTCGCCGACCACGGACCCGCCGGCGTCCTCACTGTCGGACTGATGGCGGGCGTCATCCTCGTCGGCCTGGCCCTGCTGCGGGCCGGCGGCAGCATGCGCTACGTGCCCGCGCCCGTCGTGGAGGGCTTCACCCTCGGCATCGCCTGCGTGATCGGGCTCCAGCAGATCCCCAACGCCCTCGGCGTGGCCCAGCCGGACGGCGAACGCGTCCTGACCGTCGCCTGGCACGCGGCGCGGGAGTTCGCCCGCGACCCGCAGTGGACCGCGCCCGCGCTGGCCGCCGCCGTCGCGGCCGTGATGCTGGCGGGCGCGCGCTGGAAGCCCACCGTCCCCTTCTCCGTCCTCGCCGTGATCGCGGCCACCGTCGTCGTCGAGACCACGGGACTCGACGGCGTACGGCCCATCGGCGACCTGCCGGCCGGGCTGCCCGCGCCCTCCCTGTCGTTCCTGGACGCCGGCGCCATGGGCAGTCTGCTCGCCCCCGCCCTCGCGGTCGCGGCGCTCGCCGCGCTGGAGTCGCTGCTGTCCGCCTCCGTCGCCGACGGCATGACCGTCGGACAGCGGCACGACCCCGACCGGGAGCTGTTCGGCCAGGGGCTCGCCAACATCGCCGCCCCGCTGTTCGGCGGCGTCCCCGCCACCGGCGCGATCGCCCGCACCGCCGTCAACGTCCGCACCGGCGCCACCTCGCGACTGGCCTCCCTCACCCACGCCGCAGTACTCGCCGTGATCGTCTTCGCCGCCGCCCCGCTCGTGTCGCGGATCCCGCTGGCCGCCCTCGCCGGGGTGCTGCTGGCGACCGCGGTGCGCATGGTGGAGGTGGGCTCGCTGCGGGCGATGACCCGGGCCACCCGCTCCGACGCGGTGATCCTCGTCCTCACGGCCGTCGCCACGCTCGTCCTCGACCTCGTCCAGGCGGTGATCATCGGCCTGGTCGTCGCCGGCGTGCTCGCCCTGCGCGCGGTCGCCCGGCAGGCCCGGCTCGCCCCGCTGCCGCTCGACCGCGGCGACCACACCGACGAGGAGCACG
The DNA here is from genome assembly GCF_042647945.1 of Streptomyces lusitanus. Lineage (NCBI taxonomy): Bacteria > Bacillati > Actinomycetota > Actinomycetes > Kitasatosporales > Streptomycetaceae > Streptomyces > Streptomyces lusitanus. The sequence continues at coordinate 463,159 of NZ_JBHRWL010000003.1, read as the reverse complement.
AGCTGCTCGCGCAGCACATCGTCGCCTACCGCATCGACGGCCCGCTGTTCTTCGCCGCCGCCCACCGCTTCCTGCTGGAGCTCACCGAGCTGGCCGAGGTCCGCGTGGTCATCCTGCGGATGTCCCACGTCAGCGTCGTCGACGCCACCGGGGCGCTGGTCCTCAAGGACGCGGTGACCAAGCTGCGGCGGCGCGGCATCGTCGTCATGGTCTCCGGCGTCCGCCCCGGCCAGCGCCGCGCCCTCGACTCCGTCGGCGTCCTCGACCTGCTGCGCCACGAGGGCCGGGAGTACGCCACCACCCCCGAGGCGATCGAGGCGGCCCGCGCGCACCTGGAGCGCGACGGGGTGCTGCGCACCGGCGGCGCCCCGGCCGCGGCGGCGCCCGTGCCCACCGGTGACGCGCGGTGAGGTCCGCGACCCCGCAGGCCGCGCTGCCGCACCGGCACGTGCTCACCGTGCCCACCGGCCCCGGCGCCGTGCGCGTCGCCCGCGAGACCGCCGAGCGGGCCCTGGCGGAGTGGGGGATCGACGAGCGGCACCCGGCGGTCGGACCGGCCCTGCTGATCCTCGGCGAACTGGTCGCCAACACCGTCCGCCACGCCGCCGCCCTGTCCCCGCAGACCACCGTGTACTACGCGGCGGGCCCCGACTGCCTGGTGCTCGCCGTGCACGACCGCCACCCCCAGCGCCCCGACCTCACCGGAGGGCACGCCACCGGCCCCGGCGGGCTGGCCACGGTCCTGGAGCTCACCCACGCCCTGGGCGGCACCGCGGTCGTCCGGGGCGACGCCGACGGCCCGGGGAAGAGCGTCTGGATCACGCTCCCGCTGTGAACCGGGCACGCGCCGGGCACCTCACGGGCCAGGGACGGCCGGGACAGGGCCGGGCACCTGACGAATTGCTAATGTCGGAAACTGTCGAGGCCGATGGCGACGCACAGACGAGGCGAGGGACCGAGGACCGGGTGAACGGGCCGTACCGCTGCCGCGCCGGAAAGGGGACGGCACGATGACCACGCCGCTGTACCAGCTGAAGGCCGAGTTCTTCAAGACGCTGGGCCATCCCGCCCGCATCCGGGTGCTGGAGCTGCTCAGCGAACGCGAGCACTCGGTCGGCGAGATGCTGCCCCACGTGGGCATCGAGCCCGCGCACCTCTCCCAGCAGCTGGCGGTGCTGCGCCGCGCCAACCTGGTCGTCGGCCGCAAGGAGGGCTCGACCGTCTACTACTCGCTGACCGACCCGCATGTGGCGGAGCTGCTGCGGGTCGCGCGCACCATCCTGTCCGGCGTCCTCACCGGCCAGGCCGAACTCCTCGCGGACCTCCAGGCGGCCCAGGGGGAGACCCGGTCCGTGTCGTGACAACCCGGGCAGCCGGGCAGCAGCCGGGCAGCCGGGTCGTCAGGCCGCCTCGCCGCGCCGGCAGTGCAGGAACAGCTGCGGCTCCGGGCGGGCCGCCGGATGGCTCGGGGTGAACATCGTGCTCTCCTCCCACTCCACCTCCAGCCCCGCCTCCCGCACCAGGGCGTGGACGTCCTGCGCGGCGAAGCTGGTGACCCGCACCGGCTGTCCCATGAAGACCCCGTCGAACTCCTCCACGTCCAGCGGCACGGTGGCCAGCACCAGCAGGCCGCCCGGCCTGAGCGCGGCCGTCAGCCGGCCCACCAGCTCCCGCTGCTCCTCCCGGGCCATCTGGAGCAGCGAGAAGTACACGCAGACCGCGTCGTACGAGCCTTCCGGGAGCGCCATCCGCCGGACGTCGTCGCACCGGAACTCCGCCTCGGGCACCTGCCGGGAGGCGATCTCCACCATCACGGGGGACACGTCGACGCCCAGCACCCGGTGCCCCGCGCCGGCCAGCGTGGCGGCCGTGGGCCGTCCGGTGCCGCTGCCCACGTCCAGCACGGCGCTGCCGGGGGAGAGCCGTTCGAGCAGCCAGGCCAGCGACGCCCGGTGCGCCGTGGAGGACGCGAAGGCCTTCTCGTAGTCGACGCCCAGCGCGTCGAACACGTCCGCCGCCGGGGACCCGTGCACCTCGTCGCCCACGCCACCGCCTCGCTTCCCAGTCGCCGATGCCGGGCATCGTGCCACTCGTGTGCCGCCGTCACAACGGCACACGGAGGGATCCCGGCTTGCGGGCGCGGCGGCCGGCACGGCAGGGTCGTGCCTGTGCCGACCCTGCTGATCGTCCACCACACGCCCTCGCCGAACTGCCAGGCGATGTTCGAGGCCGTCGTCTCCGGCGCCACCGCCCCGGAGATCGAGGGCGTGAAGGTGGTGCGCCGCGCCGCGCTGTCCGCGACCGCCGCCGACGTCCTGCACGCCGACGGCTTCCTGCTCGGCACCCCCGCCAACCTCGGCTACATGTCGGGCGCGCTCAAGCACTTCTTCGACCAGGTCTACTACCCCTGCCTGGACGCCACGAAGGGCAGGCCCTTCGGGTACTACGTGCACGGCGGCAACGACGTCACCGGCGCCGTGCGGGGGATCGAGTCGGTCACCACCGGCCTCGGCTGGCGCCGCGCCGCCGAGGCGGTGACCGTCACGGGCGAGCCGGACAAGGCCGCCCTGGAGCGCTGCTGGGAACTGGGCGCCACCCTCGCGGCGGGGCTGGCGGACTGACGCCCGCCGGGCCCCGCCCGGCCGGACCGACGCCAGCCAAGACCGACGCCAGCCAAGACCGACGCCCGCGGCCCGCGTCGCACGTCCCGTCAGGCGCCGTCCATCTTCTCCCGGTCCTGCTCGTCCCAGGCGCGGGTGTCACGCGGCTGCGTGTACGGCTCCTCCTCCGGCGGATGCCCGCCGGCGATGGCCCGCTGCCGGGCGATCTCCGCGTCGAACTCCAGCCCGAGCAGGATCGCCAGATTGGTGATCCACAGCCAGATCAGGAAGATGATGACACCGGCCATCGTGCCGTACGTCTTGTTGTACGAGCCGAAGTTGGCGACGTAGACGGCGAACCCGGCGGAGGCGGCCAGCCAGATCAGCAGGGCCAGGAAACTGCCCGGGGTGACCCAGCGGAACCCCTTGACCTTGGCGTTCGGGGCGGCCCAGTACAGCAGCGCGATCATGACCGTCACCAGCAGGACCAGCACCGGCCACTTGGCGATCGACCAGACCGTGAGGGCCGTGTCGCCCAGCCCCAGCAGATCGCCCGCCTGACGGGCCAGACCGCCGGTGAAGACCACGATCAGCGCGCTGATCCCGGCCATCAGCAGCAGTGCGACCGTCACCCCGACACGGACCGGCAGCACCTTCCACACCGGGCGCCCCTCGGGCATGTCGTACACGGCGTTCGCCGAGCGCATGAACGCCGCCACATAGCCGGACGCCGACCAGACGGCGAGCAGCAGACCGACGACCGCGACAAGCGAACCGACGCCCGCGCCGCCCTGAAGCTGCTCGATCGCCTGGGTGATGATGTCCCGCGCCGCACCCGGGGCGGTGAGCTCCTGGACGTTCTCCAGCACCTTGTCCGTGGTCGATCTGCCGGTGAGGCCGAGGATCGAGACCAGCGCCAGCAGCGCCGGGAACAGCGCCAGCACCCCGTAGTACGTCAGGGCGGCGGCGCGGTCGGTGAGTTCGTCGTCCTTGAACTCCCGCACACTGCCCTTCAGGGCGGCCTTCCAGGCGCCCTTGGGCAGCTTGGCCGGGCTGTCCGGCGCCGCGCGCTCCACCGCGTCGCTCGGGCCCGGCTCCTGCGCCGGCTGCCCGGCCCCCCGCGAGGATGCGGACTCGTCCGGCGCGTCCTGGTGTGCCGGCCGGTCGTCCCGGCCCGGGATATGCAGCTTCATGGCCACCGGGTGCCCCCGGTCCGCCATGTCACGCCCGGGCGCACGGGTGAGCGGGGCCGGACACCAGGGGCTTGTGGGAGCGCTCCCATGAGTGCAGGATGTCGGTCATGGCCGAGTCTCCCGCCGTCCGTCCGTACCGCCCCGAGGACCGTGCGGCCCTCGACGACATCTGCGTCCGCACCGCCCACAACGGCCAGGACAGCCGCCCCCACTACGCCGACCCCTCCGTCTTCACCGCCGCCTTCGCCGCCCCCTACGCGCATCTGGAGCCCGAGCTGGCCTTCGTGCTGGACGACGGGCGGGGGAACGCGGTCGGCTACGTGGTCGGCGCCGCCGACACCGCCCGGTTCGCCGAGCGGTTCCGCGCCGAGTGGCTCCCGCTGGTCGCCGAGCGCCACCCCGAGCCGTCCGGCCCGCCGGCCACCCCGGACGAGACGATCGCCTGGCTGCTGCACCACCCCGAGCGGATGGTCGTGCCGGAACTCGCCCCCTGGCCCGCCCATCTGCACATCGACCTGCTGCCCGAATGGCAGGGGTGCGGTCACGGGCGGCAGCTGATGCGCACCCTGCTCGCGGCCCTGGCGGGGCGCGGGGTCCCGGCCGTGCACCTGGTGATGGCGGTCGCCAACAAGCCCGCCCGCGCCTTCTACGACCGGTTGGGCTTCGAGGAGATCGAGGGCGTGCCGATGGACGCCTCGGTCGTCTGCCTCGGCCGCGCGACGGGCGCTCTCGACCGCCTCTGACAAGGTCCGTCCGACTTCCGCCGTCGAACGTGTCGAACACGCCACCGGGTGACGGAAGTGGCGGGATCGAAGGGTTGCCCCTTCCGTCGTCCGGAGGCAGATTTCCCCTGGGAGCGCTCCCACCGGGCGTGCGGCAGGTGCGCGCGCCCGCACTCCATGACCCCCACGGCGGAAAGAAGGAACCCATGAGTTGGCATGCGCATGCTCTGTTATCGCGAGACCTGCTGCGGGGCCGGCCCCGGCTCGCGCTCGTCCTGAGCGCCGTCGTCGCCGCGCTGCTCTGCCTTGTCCCCTGGAGCGGCACGGCACACGCCCACGGCTCCGTGGTGGACCCCGCGTCCCGCAACTACGGCTGCTGGCAGCGGTGGGGGAGCGACTTCCAGAACCCGGCGATGGCCCAGCAGGACCCGATGTGCTGGCAGGCCTGGCAGGACAACCCCAACGCCATGTGGAACTGGAACGGCCTCTACCGTGACGGCTCGGCCGGCGACTTCCGCGCGGTCGTCCCCGACGGCACGCTGTGCAGCGGCGGCAACACCGAGAACGGCCGCTACCGCTCCATGGACACACCCGGCGCCTGGAAGAAGACGAGGGTGGGGAGCAGCTTCACCGTCAACCTGTACGACCAGGCCCGCCACGGCGCCGACTACTTCCTCGTCTACGTGACCAGGCAGGGCTTCGACCCCACCACCCAGCGGCTGCGCTGGGACGACCTCCAGCTGCTGACCCGCACCGGCTCCTACGCCCCGGCCGGCGACTACGCGATCCCGGTGAGCACGTCCGGCCTGACCGGCCACCACGTCGTCTACACGATCTGGCAGGCCTCGCACTCGGACCAGTCGTACTTCCTGTGCAGCGACGTGGACTTCGGCTGAGCGGGACCGGCCAAGGCGGCCAAGCCTGACCCGCCCCGACCGGCGAAGACGTCACGCGATCGCCCTCCGGGCCCTCGCCGGACGCCCCTGTCCGGCGAGGGCCGTGTGCGTCCCAAGTGGCGTGCGGTTGCCGAGATTTCCGGAAGAAGTTGTGAGCCGGTTGAACACGACGCGGTCCGCCTGCGTATGACGCGTGGGAATCGAATGCCCGTCCCCCGCGACAGAAGCGTAGGAGTACTGCCTTGGCACGCAACACACGCAGACGCCCCAAACAGCGCGCGACACTCGCCGCTTTCGCCTTGATCCTCGGCGGCGGCGGCATGATGGCGGCCAACGTCTACGCTTCCGCCACGGACGGCGGGACGACGGACGCGCAGGTCCTGTCGGGCGCCGCCACCGTCGACTGCCCCGACGTGGCCACCCAGCTCACCGCGGTGCCCGACCAGGCCCGCGCGGAGGTGGACAAGGAACTCGCCAACCTGGACGCCCAGATCGCCGAGGCGTACAAGCGGATCGGCGAGTCGGCCGACGCGATCCGCCAGGACCCCGGCTTCGCCGAGAACGCCATCGCCGGACCGCTGAAGGACAAGCGGGCCGCCGTGCTGGGCCGTATCGGGGCCGCCGTCGAGAAGGCCGGCGGCGAACTGCCGCAGGGCTTCGACGACCTCGCCGCCTGTGCGGTGCGCGACTCCGGCAACGCCCCCGCCCCCGAGGAGGGCGGCGACGGCGGTGACCAGGCCGGCGACGGCCAGGACCAGCAGAACGGCGACGGCCAGCAGCAGGGCGACGGCCAGCAGGACGGCGGCGACCAGCAGGGCGGCGACCAGGGCGGCCAGGACGGCGGCCAGGACCAGGGCGGCAACGGCGGCCAGGCGGGCAACGGCCCGGTGGCCGGCGACTACGTCTCCATCGAGAGCGTCCAGCCCAACGTCAACAAGCCGCAGCCGTCGGGGGACGCCTCCACCGGCACCTTCGTCAGTGACTGCGGCGTCAACGCGAACGGCGTGTTCAACTCGGACAACGTCATCGCCGCGCCCGGCGTGAGCAACGGCGCCCACCACTTCCACGACTACATCGGCAACCAGGCCACCAACGCCTTCGTCAGCGACGACGAGCTGACGAAGGCTGAGACCAGCTGCGCGGACCAGCGCGACAAGTCCTCCTACTACTGGCCGGTGCTGCGCCTCCAGAACGGCACCGAGGAGCGCGACGCCCAGTCCCCGGGCGGCGGCATCGAGGGCAACGCCGGTGAGATCGTCACCCCGAAGGACGTCACGCTGACCTTCGTCGGCAACCCGAAGGGCAAGGTCACGGCCATGCCCCGGCTGCTGCGCATCATCACCGGCGACGCCAAGTCCTTCGTCAACGGCCCGGCCAACGCCAACGCCTCCTGGAGCTGCACCGGTTTCGAGGACCGGCAGCTGAAGGACAAGTACCCGCTCTGCCCCGAGGGCAGTGACGTGGTGCGCTCGTTCGCCTTCCAGAGCTGCTGGGACGGCCGCAACATCGACAGCGCCAACCACCGTACGCACATGGCGTTCACGGACGCCGAGGGCAACTGCCCGGCCGGCTTCCAGCCGATCCCGCAGCTCGTCCAGCGCATCGTGTACGACGTCGACGCGCCGAGCCTGGAGGACGGCGGCAAGACGGTCCCGCTGTTCGCGGTGGACTCCTTCCCCGAGCAGCTGCACAAGCCGATCACGGACCACGGCGACTTCATCAACGTCTTCGAGGAAGACCTGATGAACGAGATGGTCGCGTGCATCAACGAGGGCCGTGAGTGCGGCGCCGGCGGCGACAACGGCGGCGGCGACAACGGCGGCGACAACGGCAACGGCGGAGACGACGGCAACGCCGGTGGTGACAACGGCGGAGACGACGGCAACGCCGGTGGTGACAACGGCAACGGCGGCGGCGACAACGGCGGTGACGACGCCGGCGGCGACAACGGCGCCGAGCAGCCCTCCGCCACGCCCGACGACCCGGGCCAGGGCGACAACGGCGGCCAGGACGACGGCAACCAGGGTGGTGACAATCAGGGCGGCGGTCAGGACGACGCCGACCAGGGCGGCAACCAGGGCGGCGACCAGGGCGGTCAGGACGGCGGCCAGGAGCAGCCCCCGGCGACCGAGCAGCCCGCGGACGACCAGGCCACGGCCCAGCCGGACGTGAAGGTCTCGGAGCCGGCCGACGCCGGTGGTCAGGACAACGGCGACCAGGGCGGCGGCCAGGACGAGGGCAACGGCGACGACGGCGGCCAGGCGGCGCAGGCCTCCCAGGTGCCCGGCAGCCTCCCCGAGCTCGAGAACAGCGCCCAGGCCCAGGGCGGCAGCGGCAGCCTCGCCGAGACCGGCGCGCAGCTGTGGCCGGCCGCCATCGGCGGAGTGCTGGTGATCTTCGGCTTCTTCGTGCTCCGCAGCGTGCGGCGCAACGCCTGACGGTCACACCCGACACACCGGGCGGCAGGACCCTTCGGGGCCCTGCCGCCCTTGTGCGTGCCGGACCGGACGCCGGGCGCGTTCAGCGGTCCGCCGCCGTGCTCGTGCTCTCGCCCGCGTCCTCGCCCTCCGCGTCGATGTGCGGCAGCAGGCGGTCCAGGCGGCGCGGTGTCCACCAGGCGTGCGCGCCCAGCAGCGTCATCACCGCCGGCACCAGCAGCAGCCGTACCACCGTCGCGTCGATCAGGACGCTGACCGCCAGGCCCAGGCCCAGCATCTTCACCACCACGTTGTCGCTGACCACGAACGCCGCGAACACGCTGACCATGATCAGCGCGGCGCAGGTGATGACCCGCGCGGTGATCTCCAGGGCGTGCGCCACCGAGGCCCGCGCGTCCCGGGTGCGCCGCCAGGCCTCGTGGACGCGGGAGAGCAGGAAGATCTCGTAGTCCATGCTGAGGCCGAAGACGATCGCGAACATCATCATGGGCACGTAGCTCTCGATCGGCACCGTGCCCGACACCCCCAGCGCCGGACCGCCCCAGCCCCACTGGAACACCGCGACGACCACGCCGTACGAGGCCGTGATGGACAGAACGTTGAGCACGGCCGCCTTCACCGCGACGAGCAGGCCGCGGAACACCGCGAGGATGATCAGGAACGCCAGGGCGACGACCACGGCGATGATCCACGGCAGCCGTTCGGCGACCAGGTCGCGGAAGTCGACCTGCGCGGCCGTCGTGCCGGTGACGTACGTCGAGGCGTCCGTGCCGCGCACCGCCTGAGGCAGCGTGTCGTCCACCAGGCGGTTGGCCAGGTCGGTGGTGGTGGCGCTCTGCGGGCTCGCCGTGGAGTACACCGTGCCCACCAGCACGTCGCCGTCCTGCGTGGGCGTCAGCGGCGTGACCACGGCCGCCCCCTCGACGCCGTCCAGCGTCTGCTGCGCCTGCGAGGCGAGGGAGGAGCGCTGCGACTGCGGCACGGAGGACTGGTCGACGACCACGGTGAGCGGGCCGTTGGAGCCCGGCCCGAACGCGTCGGTCATCAGGTCGTAGGCGCGCCGGTCGGTGAACGAGGTGGGGTCCGCGCCGTCGCCGATGTGACCGAGCTGGATGGAGAACACCGGGATCGCCAGCACGGCGATCACGGCGACGCCCGCCGTCAGGAACGTCCACGGCCGGCGCGCCACCCGCTGCGCGTACCGGTGCCAGGCGCCGTGCGGTTCGGCTCCCGGCCCGGCGCCGGTCTCCGCCACGGTCCCGCGCACCCGCCAGCGGTCGATCCGGCCGCCGGCCAGCCCCAGCAGCGCCGGCACCAGGGTCAGCGCGCCGAGGACGGCGGAGACCACCGTGACGGCGGCGGCCAGTCCCAGCTTGGCGATGAACGACACGCCGGACGCGGACAGTCCGGCCAGGGCGACGATCACCGTGCAGCCGGAGACCAGCACCGCCCGGCCGCTGGTGGACGTGGCGTGCCCGGCCGCCCGCACCGGGTCCGTGCCGTTCATCAGGTCCTGCCGGTGACGGGTGATCAGGAACAGCGCGTAGTCGATGCCGACGCCCAGACCGATCATCGTGGCGAGGGTCGGGGAGACGGTGGCGAACGTGGTGGCCACGGCCAGCAGCCCGAGCACGGCCAGCCCGGCGACCACCGCGATCAGCGCGGTCAGCAACGGCATGACGGCGGCGAGCACGCTGCCGAACCCGATCAGCAGCACCACGACGGCGACCCCGAAGCCGATCAGCTCGCTGATCCGGTCGTCCGGCGCGGGCCGGGCCAGCTCGCCCAGGGGACCCCCGTACTCGACCTGCGCGCCCGCCTCCCGCAGCGGGCGCACGGCGTCGTTCACCCCGCTCAGATAGCCGTCGCCGAGCGTCGAGGGCTGCACGTCGAAACGCACCGTGATGTACGCGGTCCTGCCGTCGGACGACAGCGGTCCCACGTCGGGCTGCGACGAGCCGGAGGACGAGCCCGCGGCGGTCAGCGGGTTCTGCGCGGACAGGACGTGCGGGAGTTGTTCGAGGGCGGAGACCGTCGAGGACGTCTGCGAGCCGAGGGCGGTCAGTTGCCGCTGGTCGTCGTGGAGGACGATCTGGCTGCTGTAGCCGCCGGCCTGCGGGTCGTGCCGCTGGAGGACCTCGACGCCCTTCTGCGACTGGGAGTCGGAGAGCGTGAAGTTGTCCGAGTAGGCGCCGCCGACGGCCCGGCTGACGACCTGGAGCACCACCAGGGCGACCAGCCAGGCGACGATCACCACCACGAAGTGGCGCGCGCACCACTCGCCCAGCCGGCGCAGCACACCCGCCCGGGGTCCGGCGCCCGCCCCACCGCGTGTCGACGGCATCGACGTGCTCTCCTCCGCCCGGCCGGGCGGATCCCGGCGCCTGCTGCCCATTAGAGGGCGGGGCGGTCGCCCCGGCATCCCCGCGCGGCGGCCCGGGGGAGCGGGCTCACCTGCCCGGCGGGCCGGCGCGTCCGACCGCCGGACCCCGGACCGCGCACGCCCCGGTCCGTCACGCCGTCCGTGTGTGACACTTGATCGCACGAGGCCGCGGCGCTGTCCGAGGGGGGAGCGCCGGCCGCCGGAGAGGGGAAGCGCCGTGAGCCGTGACGCCGTACGCGCACAGGAGGACGACGACGTGGCCGCCCGGGCCCGCCACGCCCGTTTCGGGAGCCTGCCGGAGCCCGTCCGGGTGGAGGACCTGATCGAGGAGCGGCCCGCCGTGGCGCCGGACCCGGCCCGCTTCGCCTACGACTCCGACGAGTGGCTGGTGCGGTACTGCGCCTGAGCGCGCCCGCCCCGTGCGTCCGACCCCTGCCGGCCCCGGCCCGCGCGGGTCAGCGGGGCTCCGCCGCGTCGTACGCGGTGAGCAGCAGCGCCACGTCGTCCGGCCGGTCCTCCGCGCGGCGGGCCGCACCGAGCATCCGGTCGGCCAGCTCCTCCATGGAGTCGGTCCGGCTGACGCCCAGACACATGCGGACCGTGTCGATGCCGGTCGCGATGTCGCTGCCGGGCACCTCGACCAGCCCGTCGGTGTAGAGCGCCAGGACGCTGCCCGGCTCCAAGGTGAGTTCGGTGACCGGGTAGTCGGCGTCCGACTGCACCCCCAGCAGCACACCGCCCGCCAGTTCCAGGCTCTCCGTGCTCCCGTCGGGGCGCCGCAGCAGCGGCGGCGGGTGGCCCGCGCGCACGGCCCGGGCGTGCCCGGTCGCCGGGTCCAGCTCGATGTAGCAGCAGGTGGCGAAGACGTCGGTCTCCAGCTCGACGAGCAGCTGGTTGGTGTGCGTGATGACCTCCTGCGGCGGCCGCCCGCTCGCGGCGAAGGCGTGCACCGCACTGCGCAGCTGCCCCATGACGGCCGCGGCGCCCACGCTGTGCCCCTCCACGTCCCCGATGACCAGCGCCACCCCGCTCCCCGTCCGGATGACGTCGTACCAGTCGCCGCCGATGTCCATGCCCTTGGTGCCGGGCAGATAGCGGGCCGTGATGCGCAGCCGGTCGATGGCGGGCAGCCGGTGCGGGAGCAGCCCCTCCTGAAGCCCGCGCGCCACCGCCGACTCCGCGTCGTACAGCCGCGCCCGCTCCATCGCCTGCGCGGCCAGCCCGGCCAGCGCGGTCAGCGCGCTGCGCTCCTCGGCGGTGAAGCGGTGCGCGGTGTTCCAGCCGAGTATGCAGGAGCCGATCGCGTGCCCGGAGGCGATCAGCGGCAGGAACGCCCAGGACGTCATGGGGTCCAGCGCCAGCCTCGGGTACGCGCCGACCAGTTCCTCCGGCGACTCGAAGAACAGCGGCAGGCGCGCGGTCAGCGCGTGCACCCCGGGCAGCTCCGCCTCCAGCGGCACCCCCTCGAACGGATCGAGGAAGTGCTGCGGATAGCCGTCCTCCCACAGCAGGTACATCCGCCCGTCGCGCACGGTGTACAGGGCGACCTCCTGCGCCCCGAACGCGGGCAGGAGCTGCTCGGACACGGCCCGGCACACGTCCTGGACGGTGACGGACTCGGTGAGCACGCTCGCCATCTGCACCACGTGGTAGAGCGCCCCCGCGCGGGCCGTGGTGACCAGCCCGGTCGGCGGCACCGCCGGCTGCTCCGCGGCGGGCGTCAGCGGCCGTCCCGGCTCCGCCCCGGCGGGGGCGGCCGTGCGGAAGACCCGGCCGGTCAGCCCGTGCGCGCCCGGGTAGAGCACGAAGCCCAGCCACACGCCGTCCGGGTCGTGCACCAGGTACGACACCGGCTGCTGCGTCAGCATCGCCGCCCGGTAGCGGTCCTCGTACGCCGGGTCGCGCAGCCAGGTCAGCACCTGCCAGGGGTGGTGGCCCAGCAGCCGCTCCAGATCGCAGCCGAGCAGGTCCTGGCAGCGGCGGTTGGCGTAGATGACCCTGCCGTCCTGGTCCAGCGAGAACAGCCCGTCGGGCAGCCGCTCGGCCGCCTCCGCCGCGGTGACCCCGCCCGCCACGTCCACCAGGGCGCCCACCAGCAGCCGTTCGGTGTCGCCCGCCCGCACCACGTGTCCCCACAGCTCCACCGGCCGGTAGTGGACCGTCTCGCTGTCGTCCTGCGACTCGTCCAGCACCCGGAAGTGCCGGCCCCGGATCTGCCCGGTGTCCTCGGCCTCCCGGCGCGCCGCCCGCAGTTCGTACAGGTCGTCCGGTGTCACCCGCACCTCGACCGCGGCCATGGTGCCGTCGAACTCCTCGCGGGACACCCCCAGCAGTTCCAGCGCGTCGTCGTCGCCCGACCAGCGGTCGCTGTCCAGGTCCCACTCGATCATCCCGACCGCGACCGCCTGCGCGGGCGGCGTCGGCAGCCGCACACTGACCGGCTGGTCGTCGTACTCGATGCCGTACGACAGCGCGTCCGCGTCCGTGCGGCCCGGCAGCCCGCGCGCGAACCCGGCGAGGCGCTCCTCCATGTCCAGCCCGGCCAGGCGCAGCGCCTCGCGCACCTCCCGCTCGCCGGCCGGCTCCTGGGCGGAGGAGTGCAGCACCGCGAGGACGCCCACCGTCTCCCCGCCGACCCGCACCGGGTGGTAGGCGTGCGCGAACGAGTACGGCAGGGCCGCCGTGAACTGTGGGAAGCGCAGCATCGTCGCCCGGTCGTCGGGCAGATAGAGGGTTTCGCCGCTGCGGAACGCCTCGCACATCGGCAGCGTGCCGCTCACCGGGATCCGCCACCACGGCTTGAGCAGCGAGCGGGGTACGCCGGACATCACGCACAGCACCAGTGACCTGCGGTCCCGCGACCGGAGGTAGACCGCCCCGCCGTACCCGCCGGTGTTCTGCACGGCCGTCACCACGGCGTCCGCGAGCGCGTCCTCGACACGGTTCTCGCCGCGCAGGGTCCGGCTCTCCTCCGCGTCGGGCGCTGGCACGCCCGCCGGCCGCTTCCCGCGCGGTGCGGCGGCTGCACCACCCATGTAGCGCCCTCCCGGTGCACATGGAACGGGACGTTCGTCCGCTCCCCACCAGCATGTGCCATGCGCGCCGGTACGGCGACCGGCCGAACGTACCGCAACCATCGGGTCATCCCGGTCGTCTCACCCGATACCAGAACGATGGCGTCCCAGGGGGCCGAAATGATTCAATCAAGAACAATCTGCGCGACGGTGGTGCTGCTCGGCGCCACGCTGGCGACGGCGGCGGTTCCGGCCGTGGCCGCCCCGCCCGCCGCGCCCGCCGCGGCCACGGCCTGCCCCACCGGCTGGGGCAGCGGCGACAAGGCGGCCGGCGCCGCCACCGCCGAGTCCGTGCGGAACGTCCGCACCGGCCGGCACGACTGCTACGACCGGATGGTCGTCGACGTGCCCGGCGCCGCGCGCGGCGACCTCGGATACTCCGTCCGCTACGTCGACCGGCTCCACCAGGACGGCTCGGGACGGCACATCCCCGTCTCCGGCGGCGCGGTCCTCGAGGTGCGCGTCACCGCGCCCGCGTACGACCCCGGGACGGGCGGCGCCACCTACCCCGCGCGCGCCGGACGTCCCCTGCCGGGCGTCGACCTCACCGGGTACCGCACGTTCCGCGACGCGCGGTTCGCCGGCAGCTTCGAGGGCGACACGCAGCTCGGCCTCGGGGTGCGCGGACGGCTGCCGTTCCGCGTGCAGCAGCTCGACGGGCGTCTCGTGATCGACGTCGCCCACACCTGGACCGGCGCCGCCCGCTGAGCACGCGCGGGGCGGTGGGCGCCGGGCGGCGGGCCGGGCGCCGCGCGGCGGGCCGGGCGGTCAGCGGTCCGCGCCGCCCGGCCCGCAGATCTCCCGTGCCACGTCCCGCAGCTTGGTGTTGGTGCGCTGCGACCGGGTGCGCAGCAGATCGAACGCCTGGTCCTCCGTGACGTGGTACCGGCCCATCAGGATGCCCATCGCCTCGCCGATCAGATGACGCGTGGTGATGGCCTCCTGCATCTGCTCGTCGGTGCGGGCGGCGGCGAAGGCGACCGCCGCGTGCGACGCCAGCAGCCAGCCCGCCGTCTCGCTGTCCTCGGTGAACGTCCCCGGCTTGCGGGAGTACATGTTGAGGGCGCCCAGCTCCTCCTCCCGCGTGTACAGCAGGAAGCCCATCATGCTGCCCACCCCGAGCTCCCGGCACCGGGGCACGAAGTGCGGCCAGCGCTCCGGGGGCGCCGTCAGGTCGGGTATGCGGAAGAGCCGCTCCGGGTGGTCGGGCCGCGCCGCGTCGAAGCACGGCCCCTCGCGCAGCTCCCCCTGGAGCCGGTCGCTGTCGGTGACCAGCTCGTCCGTCGGCGCCAGTGACCGCACCCGTCCCTCGCTCAGCACGAGGATGCCCGAGGCGTCGCAGCCGTCCACGAGCTCCACCGCCGAACGTGAGATCTGCTCCAGCGTCGCGTCGAGCGTGTGCTCCGCGAGCAGATCCCGGGCCATCGACGCCATCCGCTGGGCGAACACCCGCCAGTCCACGTCCGTCTCCTCCGTCCGGCCGGGCTCCCGGCCATCGTGGCATCCCCTCACGGATCGCATCTTTCCCACCCCGCACGAAAACAGGCCGCCCACCCCGTGAACCGGTGAACACCCCGGTGCGGTGAACACCCCGGTGCGGTGAACACCCCGGTCCGGTGAGCGCGCCGATCGGGGGCAGACGGCGTACGTGATCTTCGGCGTGCCCGGTCGGCAGGGACGCCGGGGCGGTCCGGCTGTCCACAGAGAGGAGTCACCACGGTGACCATGCCCGAGCGTCGTACCCGTGCGCTGCGCCCCGGCCGGCGCTTCGACCTGCGTTCCACCGCCATGTTCTTCGGCCTGCTCGCCGCGGCTCTGGTCACCGGGGGCCTGGCGGTGCGCGCACTGGCCGGGGCGGTGCAGCGGCGCCCGGTGTGGGCCGTCGTGCTGCTCTGCCTGGTCCTCGCCGTCGCCGTGGCCCGGGGCCGCCGCAGACGGCGGCTGTCGGCGGCGCGGATCGCCCGGCAGGCCGGACGCGCACTCGCCCGGGGTACGTCCACCGCCCTCGACGCCCTGGACACCCCGCCGCCCGCCCCGCTCACCGTCCCCGCCCAGGCCGGCCCGCCCGACGAGGTCACCTCACCGCTTCCCGTGGCCCAGGGCATCGACCACGAGGCCCTGACGCCCGACGAGTTCGAGGCCGCCACCGCCGAGCTGTGCGCCCGGGAGGGCTGCACGCGGGTGGAGGTGGTGGGCGGCGCGGGCGACCTCGGCGCCGACGTGACGGCCCTGACCCCGGACGGCCGCCGCCTCGTCGTCCAGTGCAAGCGCTACGGCGAGGACAACAAGGTCGGCTCACAGGACCTCCAGCGCTTCGGCGGCACCTGCTTCACCGTCCACGAGGCCGACGTCGCCGTCGTCGTCACCACCGGGGAGTTCACCGTTCCGGCGCTGGAGTACGCCGAGCGGTGCGGCATCGTCTGCGTCGACGGCGAGGGGCTGCTCGCCTGGAGCCAGGGCCGCGCGGCGGCGCCGTGGGCGGCGGTGGCGTCGGAGGAGCCGGCGTAGCGGCCGTCCCCCCCCCGGGCCGTTGTCAGTGCCGGATGTCACCCTGCCGTCATGGACGAGACGGAGTTCATGCGCGGCCGGGTGTACGGGGCGGACCACGACGACCCGGGACCGCGCGAGGGACGGGTGTACGCGGAGCTGTCCGGCGGCCCGCTGGACGGGCTGCTGCTGGACGTGACCGACCACGGCCCGGCGGAGCAGCGGCACGGCGTGGGCCTGCCCACCGAGATAGGCCGCTACGGCCCCGGCGGCCGCGCGGTCTACGCGCCCCGCGCGCCCGGCGACCGGGTGTACGAGTGGCGGGGCGACGTCCCCTGACCCGCCCCGCCTCGCACAGGACCGTCCCGCCTCGCACACGGGTACGACACCGGCGACCGGGGCAGACGTAGCCGTAGGACACCGGCCGTCCCGGCCGGCGGGAGGAGGCGCCACCGGCATGAAACGGATCGCCGAACCCGCCTCGGCGCTGCGCGACCGCATCGGCCACGCCATCTTCTCCCGCGTGGCCGGACCGGACGGGCCGGACAACCGCGCCCGCATCCACGGCACCCCCGGCCCCCGCTGGTTCGGCCCCGACCGGCCGGTGCGCCAGGTGCACGGCGACGCGTCGATGTTCATCGGCGGACTGTCCGCCCTGCTGCTCCAGTCGCTCCACCCGCTCGCCATGGCCGCCGTCGCCGCCCACTCCGGCTTCCGCGGCGACCCCTGGGGCCGGCTCCAGCGCACCAGCACCTTCCTCGCCGTCACCACGTACGGCACCGCCGACAGCGCCCAGCAGGCCGTCGACCGGGTGCGCGCCGTCCACGACACGGTCCGCGGCACCGCGCCCGACGGCCGGGAGTACCGGGCCGCCGACCCGCACCTGCTGTGCTGGGTGCACGTCGCCGAGGTCGACATGTTTCTGCGCGCCCACCAGCGCTACGGCGCCCGCCCGCTGGACGACGCCGGCTGCGACGGGTACGTCGCCGACATGGCGCGCATCGCCACCGCCCTCGGCGTCCCCGACCCGCCCGTGAACCGGGCCCAGCTTGCCGAGCGGCTGGCCGCCTACCGCGACGAACTGCACGCCACCCCCGACGCCCTGGCCACCGCCCGGTTCCTGCTGCTCGACCCGCCCGTCCCGCTGCTCGCCCGGCTGCCCTACGGCGTCCTCGCCGCCAACGCCGTCTCCCTGCTGCCGCCGTGGGCGTCCCGCGAGCTGCGGGTGCCCCGCCTGCCCGCCGAGGGCGTGTGCGTCCGCCCGCTCGGCACCGCCGTCACCGCCGGCATCCGCTGGGCGCTGGCCCCCACCCGCCCCGCCGCCTGACCCGTCCGGCGGCCCCTCCTGGTTGACGGCGGCCAGACGGGGCACTCAAAGCTGACCGGTGGCGCTCAGGGACACAGGAGGCAACAGTGGCGGTTCGTCATCGCTTGATCCGCACCGACCCGCGGTCCGTATGGGCCGTGCTGGAGGACGGCACCCGCTACGCCGACTGGGTGGTCGGCACGTCCTCGTCGAAGCCGGTGCGCGGCCACTGGCCGCAGCTCGGCTCCGCGATCGGCTACGAGGTGCGCCTCGGCCCGCTGACACTGCACAACGAGTCCGTCGTCCGGAACGTCGTCCCCGGCGAGCTGATCGAACTCGAGGCCAAGGCCGGACCGCTGGGCACCGCGCGCGTCGCCATCGAGATCCGGCCCTGGGGCGACCAGACCCTCGTCAAGGTCGACGAGCACCCTCTGCGAGGCGCGGGCGGCCTCGTGCACAACGTGGCCGTCGAGGCGCTCATCCAGATCCGCCACCGGGCCATGCTCGCCCGGCTCGCGCACCTCGTGGAGTCGGAGGCGGCCGAGGCGGAGGAGCGCCGGCACCTCGGCCAGGTCGTGGCGCCCGAGCCCGACGCGGGAGGCGCCCGTGGCTGACGCCGTCGTCATCGGCGCCGGACCCAACGGCCTGGTCGCGGCGAACCTGCTCGCCGACGCCGGCTGGAGCGTCACGGTCCTGGAGGAACAGCCCGAACCCGGCGGCGCCGTCCGCCACGACCACGGCGTCCACCCCGACTTCGCCAGCGACCTGTTCAGCTCCTTCTACCCGCTCGCCGCCGCCTCCCCGGTCGTCTCCGGGCTCGGCCTGGAGGACCACGGGCTGCGCTGGAGCCACGCCCCGCACGTCGTCGCCCACCCGCTGAGCGACGGCCGCTGCGCGATCCTCGACCGTGACGTCGACGTCACCGCCGACTCCCTCGAGGCCTTCGCGCCCGGCGACGGCGACGCCTGGCGGCGGCTGCACGCCATGTGGGACAAGCTGCGCCCCGACCTGCTGGACGCCCTGTTCACGCCGTTCCCGCCGGTCCGCTCCGGGCTCCGGCTCGCCGTACGGCTGCGCGGCACCGGCGGGCTGCGCATGGCGCGCACCCTGGTCCTGCCCGTGCGGCGCATGGCGGAGGAGGAGTTCCGCGGCGAGGGCGGCGGACTGCTGCTGGCGGGCAACGCCCTGCACGCCGACCTCGCGCCCGAGGCCGCCGGCAGCGGCGGCTTCGGCTGGCTGATGTCCATGCTCGGCCAGACGTACGGCTTCCCCGTGCCGGTCGGCGGCGCGGGCGCGCTCACCGACGCCCTGGTGCGGCGCCTGGAGGCACGCGGGGGAGTGCTGCGGTGCGGGCGGCCCGTGCGACGCGTCGTCGTGCGCGACGGGCGCGCGGTCGCGGTGCGGCTCGCCGACGGGGAGACCGTCCCCGCCCGGCGCGCCGTCCTCGCCGACGTGTCCGTACCCGCCCTCTACGGCGAGCTCGTCGCCCCCGAGGACCTGCCGCAGCAGTGGCTGTCCGACCTGGAGCGCTTCCAGTGGGACTTCGCCACGTTCAAGGTCGACTGGGCGCTGGACGGGCCCGTGCCGTGGCGGTGCGAGCAGGCCGCGGGCGCCGGGACCGTGCACCTCGCCGACGGGCTCGACGAACTCACCCGCTTCGCCGCCCAGCTCGCCATGGGGCGAGTGCCCGACCGCCCGTTCTCGCTGTTCGGGCAGATGACCACCTCCGACCCCTCCCGCTCCCCGCGGGGCACCGAGTCCGCCTGGGCCTACACCCATGTCCCGCACCGCGTCGTCGCGGACGCGGGCGACGACGGGCTCACCGGCTCCTGGGACAAGGACGAGCAGGAACGCATGGCCGACCGCGTGGAACGCCACGTGGAGCGCTTCGCGCCCGGCTTCCGCGACCGGATCCGGGCCCGCCGCATCCTCGCCCCGCCCACCCTGGAGTCCCTCGACCGGAACCTGCACGGCGGCGCCATCAACGGCGGCACCACCGCCATGCACCAGCAGCTGTTCTTCCGTCCCGCCCCCGGCACCGGACGGCCCGAGACCCCCGTCAGGGGCCTGTACCTGGCGTCCGCCGGCGCCCATCCGGGCGGCGGCGTGCACGGCGCGCCCGGCGCCAACGCCGCACGGGCCGCGCTGCGCCCGTCCTTCGGGCCCGGCCTGGCCGCCGCCCAGCGGCTGCTGGCCCACCGCGACCGCACCGGACGCTGGCAGCCCGACCGCGGCGAACGGCACGCCTGACCGAATACAGCGACCACAGAAGGAGGCGAGACGATGAGCGGACAGGACGGACAGCCCGACGACGGCCCGGACCGCCGGCACCGGCGCCCGGAGGGCGTCAGCGACGAGACGGTCGAGGCGCTGGGATCACTGTCGAAGGCACTGGAGACCACCGAACGGGCCCGCGGCCACCTCTACAGCTTCCACCAGCTCACCGGCACCGCCGACCTGGAACTGGACCGGGCCGTGGAACTCCTGCACAAGGCCGGACACCCGGACTGGGCGGAGACCGTGCGCACCCAGGTGCTCGGCCGCAACGTCATCCCCGGCCACTGGACGTTCCAGATCGTCGAGGCGTACGACCACACGTACTACCGGCCGTTCCGGGAGCTGGAGCAGGCCGCGCTGGAGGAGCTGGCCGACGGCCGCGACCACCTGTACGAGGCGGAGATGAAGGAGGCCCGCAGGACCGCCGGCCACCCGCACCACACCGCCCGCCCCGACACCGACCCCCAGGTGACCGGCGGGGACGACGGATGAGGCGCGGCCCGCTGAGCGGACGGACCGCCGTGGTCACCGGGGCCGCGCGGGGGATAGGCGCAGCCCTGGCCCGCGACCTCGCCGGACGCGGCATGCGGGTGGCGCTGCTCGGCCACGAGGGCGACCGGCTGCGACGGCTCGCCGACGAACTGCCCGTGCCCGCCCTCGCCCACGAGGTCGACGTCACCGACGACGCGGCGCTGGCGGTCGCGGCGGACGCGGTCCGCACCGGGCTCGGGACGCCGTCCGTCGTCGTCGCCAACGCGGCCGTGGCGGACGCCGGGCTGTTCGCCGACTCCGACCCGGCGCGGTGGCGGCGCGTCATCGACGTCAACCTCACCGGCAGCGCCGCGACCGCCCGCACGTTCCTGCCCGACCTGACGGCGACCAAGGGCTACCACCTCCAGGTCGCCTCGCTGGCCTCCATCGGGGCCGCCCCCCTGATGAGCGCGTACTGCGCCTCCAAGGCGGGCGCGGAGGCCTTCGCCCACTCCCTGCGCGCCGAGGTCGCCCACCTCGGCGTGGCCGTCGGCCTCGGCTACCTCACCTGGATCGGCACCGACCTGATCGAGGACGCCGACCGCCACAGCGTGATGCGGGAACTGCGCGGGCACATGCCGTGGCCGGTGCGGGACGTGTACCCGGTGGACCGCGCGGCGGCCCGCCTCGCCCTGGCGGTGGAACGCCGCAGCACGGCCGTCTACTACCCCCGCTGGCTCCGCCTGGCCCAGCCGGTACGCGCCGCGATGCCGGCCGTGGTCACCAGGGCGACCCGCCACTACCTCCCACGCATCGAGGCGCGCTCGCCCTTGCGCCACACGGACCTCCTGGGCGGAGGCGGCACGGCGGACGCGGAGGCGACGGGGCGGCCCTGAGACGAGGCCCCGCGTCGTTCCGCCCGCCGCGCTGAGGGTGCGCGTTGCTTCGCCATCCCGTCCGGCCTGTCGGCCGGGCCGCCGGTGGCTGAGGACGCCCGGACGCCCCTGCTCCGGCGCGAGATCCGGCAGCCGTCCACGTGCCTCGTCCCGCCTGTCGGCCGTGGGCCGGTTCACGCGGTCGGCGGCTGCACGGCAGGACGTCGGAACGGGCCGCGCGGCGGAGTGCGCCGCGGCCGGTGCGCCGCGCCCGGCCGGTGGACCCGGTGCGTCGGGCTGCCGGACCTGCCGGGTCCGGTGCCGTGTCTTCGGTGCGGCCGTCGTTCGGCCGTGTGGCGAGATGTGCCGCCCCGGCGTGCGGGTTGTCTCATCGGTGGGTCTGGTGTGCCGGGATGTTCGAACGCATGGGGCCTGGCGCTGTGCCGCTGGTGGGCCGTCGTCCGGCCGCGCGGCGGAATGCGCCGCGGCCGGTGCGCCGCGTCCGGCCGGTGGGCCCGGTGCGTCGGGCTGCCGGACCTGCCGGGTCCGGTGCCGTGTCTTCGGTGCGGCCGCCGTTCGGCCGCGTGGCGAGATGTGCCGCCCCGGCGTGCGAGTCGTCCCGCCGTGAGTCCGGTGGGCCGGGACCTCCGAACGTGCCGGGCGCGGCGCCGTACCGCTGACGGGGCCGCCGCCGGCACGGTGAAGCCGCCGCCCGTCCGGCCCGCCCGGTGAACCCACCGGGCGGGCCCCCTCACGCCCCCGGGAACCGTCCCGTCGAGCGGAGTGCCCAGCGGCGTTCCGCGTAGGCGAGGTCGTCGCGCCACAGGCGGGCCGACGCCGTGCGGACCAGGGGGCGCAGGAGGGGCGCGGCGGCTCGGGCGAGGGCGAAGCCGCGGCGGTCGGACGCGGCGACCACCGCCTCGATCACCGCCGTGCGCGGCCGGCCCGACGCGTCCGGGCCCAGGGGAGTGGCGTGGGTCTCGACCACGGAGCCGGCCCCCTCGCCCTCGGTGATGTGCATGACGACCGTGCGCGGCTCGGGAGCCGTGAACACCGCCCGCACCGGCACCACCAGACGCCCCGCCACCTTGAACGACACGTCCACCGCGAACGCGTCCTCGTCCGGGCCCACGGGGCCGTCCGAGGCGTCCGGCGTGTCCACCACCGTGAGGTCGACGAACGAGTACGGGTGGAACCACGCCCCGTGCCAGGGGTCCAGCCGGTTCGCCACGACGTCCTCCGGCTCGCAGACGCCGGCCCCCGCGTACACCGCCGTCAGCGCGCGCGCCGGGACCGGGCGGCGCGGCACCACCGGCGCGTCGAGCGGCTCCTCGCCGCCCACCGCGTCCAGCCGTACCCACACCAGCACCCCGTCGTCGTGCGCGGGGAACGGCTCCCAGCCGGCGAACGGCCCGCCCTTCAGGGAGAGCCCGTGCCAGTGGCAGACGAGGGTGCCGCAGCGCACCGGGCTGTCCCGCAGCGGCGCGCCCAGGTGCGGGCAGACGCCCGGTCCCGCGACCGTACGGCCGTCCGCGTCCCGCCAGACCACGACTTCCTGCCCCGCGACCGTCCGGCCCAGCGGGCGGTCGCCGCCGAGGCCGCGGGAGGCGCCCACGACGTACCAGTTGCCCGACGGGCGTGCCTGCGCCCGCTTCAGCGCGCCGGCGATCAGGGCGGGCCTGGCGTCCCGCCAGGTGGGGCGCTGCCGTTCCCACGCCACCGCGTCGCGGCGCAGGGAGAGCGGCAGCCGCCGGCGCCTGCGTCCGTCATCCGCCATCACGCGACCTCCTCGACCATCCGCGGCCCGACCGGGCCCGCGCCCGTCAGCGGGACGCCGTTCGCTTCGCCGGCGGCGGCCGACCTGGCCCGCAGCCGGGCCGCGGCCACCCGGGCCAGCCCGTCCGCGGCGACCACGGCGCGCCGTCTGCGCGGCACCACCGACCGCCGGTGCAGCACCGCGTACCCGTCCTCGGCCACCGCGTCCAGGATCCCCCCGTACAGGACGAACGCGGTGCGGATGCACGGGCGGGACACCGGTTCGAGCATCGCGAGGCCCGGCACCGCCTGCCGGTACACGCCCCGGGTCAGCCGTTCGAACGCGCGCAGCGCCGAGGTGATGCGCGGGTCGCGGCGGCCGGAGTCCCGGCTCCACCGCAGCCGCTCCCGGTCGACGCCGTGCGCGGCGAGCAGGTCCGCGGGCAGGTACACCCGGCCCCGGTCCAGGTCCTCGCCCACGTCCCGCAGGAAGTTGGTCAGCTGGAAGGCGACGCCGAGGGCCGCCGCGTGCGGGGCCGCCGTCTCCCGGTCGGTGACCGTGCCGAGGACGGGCAGCATCTCAAGCCCGATCACCGCCGCCGACCCGTGCATGTACCGGCGCAGGGCCGCGTAGTCGGCGTAGTCGGTGACCACCAGGTCGGACCGCATGGCGGCCATGAAGTCGGCGAAGTGGGCGTGGTCGATGCGGTAGCGGCGCGCCGTGTCGGCGAGGGCCCGCACCACCGGCTCGGCGCTCTCCCCGTCCCGCAGCCCCTGCTCCAGCTCCCGCTCGAGGACCGCCAGTTCGGCGTCCCGGCGGGCGGTGTCCGCGCCCGTGCCGAGCGCGTCGACGATGTCGTCCGCCCAGCGGGCGAAGCCGTACAGGGCGTGCACGGCGGGCCGCCGCTCCACGGGCAGCAGCCGGGTGGCGAGGAAGTACGTCCGGCCGTGCCGGGCGTTGAGCCGGCGGCAGTGGCGGTACGCCTCGCGCAGCACGGGATCGGCGACACCCGCCGCGTCCAGTTCACGCTCGGTCATGGGGGGCCTCCTGGGCGGAAGACGAGGTGGACGCGCGACCGGCGGGGCCGCGGGCGCCGGTGACGCGCCGCGCCGCCAGCTTCCCGGACAGCAGCACGGTCGGCACGCCGACACCGGGGGTGGTGCCGCAGCCGGCCAGCACCGCGTTGTCGGCGGAGCGCACCAGGTTGCGGGGCCGGAAGGGGCCCGTCTGGGCGAAGGTGTGGGCGGTGGCGAACGGCGTCCCGGCCGCGTGCCCCTGCGCGGCCCAGTCGGCGGGCGTGACCACGCACTCCGCCTCGATCGCGGAGGCGAGCCCGGTCAGGCCGCGCCCCTCCAGCGTCCGCAGCACCGCGTCGCGGTAGCGGGGCGCCAGGTCCGTCCAGTCGGCCGCGCCCGGCCCGATGTCGGTGTTCGGGCACGGCGCGAGGACGTAGTGCAGATGGCGTCCGGGCGGCGCGAGCGACGGGTCGGTGGCGGTGGGCCGGGTGATCAGCAGCGACGGGTCGCTCATCAGCCGCCCGGCGCGGGTCAGCTCGTCGAAGGTGCCGCGCCACGCCGTCCCGAAGGACAGGGTGTGGTGCGCGAGTTCGGGCCATGTCCGGTCGGTGCCGAGGTGCAGCACCACCGCCGACGGCGAGTGCCTCAGCCGCACCGGCCGCCGGGGCGCCCCGCCCAGCAGCCGGTAGGCGACGGGCAGGTCCGGGGTGAGGACGACCGCGTCGCAGGGGATCCGCTCCTCGCCCGCGACCACCGCCGTGACCCGGCCGCCGGACCGCTCCAGCCGGGTCACCTCCCGCGCGAACCGCAGGTCGGCGCCCGCGTCGGCGGCGGCGTCCGCCATCGCCCGCGGCAGCGCGTGCATGCCGCCGCGCGGGAAGTACACCCCGGCCACCGTGTCCATGTACGCGATCACCGCGTACGCGGCCAGCGCCCGCGCCGGCGGGACGCCCGCGTACAGCGCCTGGAAGGAGAACACCCGGCGCAGCCGCTCGTCCTTCAGGAAGCTCCCGATGCGCGCGTCCAGCCGGCCGAACCCGCCCAGTGCCGCCAGCCGCACGAGGTCCGGGTGGAGCAGACCGAGCGGCGAGTCGAAGTTCGCGTCGATGAACCGGCCCATCTGCGCCCGGTACAGCCGCCCCAGCCAGTCGCGCAGCCGCAGATAGCCCGCCGCCTCACGGGCCCCGGCGAACCGCTCCACCTCGGCGGCCATCGCCTCGGCCCCGGTGTGCACGTCCAGGCCGCTGCCGTCGGCGAACCGAGCCCGGTAGGCGGGGCGCAGCTCCACCAGCTCCACCCGCTTGCGCAGGCTGTCCCCGACCGCGGCGAACGGCTCGTCCGCCAGGTCGGGCATGGTCAGCACGGTGGGCCCGGTGTCGATCCGGTACCCGTCCAGCTCCAGCCGCCCGGCGCGCCCGCCCGGCTGCTCGTCGCGCTCGACGACCGTCACCCGCCGTCCCGCGCCCAGGAGGTGCAGCGCCGCCGACAGACCGGCGAGCCCGGCCCCCACGACGACGACATGGTCCGTGCGCCCCGGAACGGTGCGGGTCACCGTCCGGCCCCCGCCCCGGCGGTACGGCACGGCACACGGCGCCCCGCCGTACGACCGTCCGCGGCCCCTGTCACCGCAACGGTCCGCACCCGGACGGTGGGTCGCGGCGGACGAGCCGGGCGCGGCGCGCGCGACCGGGTCGTCGCGCGGTGTCTCTTGGCCCCGATCGGGAGCATCCGGTGTTTCCTTCCCTCGGCATGCGCATCGCTCCGGTACGCAGGACGACCGGCGCATGCCTTCCCGGCCGCGCCCGTCGTCTCACGTCCGAGTGACCCGGATCCGACCGGGCACACGGACGGGAACAACCGGCCGTGCGTAACCGCACGGGGTCGCAGCGAGGAGGGTGGTGCCGGCGTGCTGGAGGCGGACGTGGCGATCGTCGGGGCGGGGGCGGCCGGGCTGTCCCTCGCCCACCGGCTGGCCGGTCCCGGCAGCGGGCCCCGGCCGCCGTCCGTCGCCCTGCTGGAGGCGCCCCCCGGACCGCTGCGGCCGCCGCGCCGCACCTGGTGCTTCTGGGAGGCCGGTCCTGGCCGCTTCGACGCCGCCGTCACCGCGTCCTGGCGGCGGCTGCGGGTCCGCGACCGGGCGGGCCGCTCCATCGACGGGGACATCGCGCCGCTGCGCTACAAGATGATCCGCTCCGACGACTTCGAGCACCTCGTCGCCCGCGACCTGGCGGGCCAGGACGGGGTACGGCGCGTCGAGGGCACCGTCGACACCGT
This sequence comes from Streptomyces lusitanus, assembly GCF_042647945.1. Lineage (NCBI taxonomy): Bacteria > Bacillati > Actinomycetota > Actinomycetes > Kitasatosporales > Streptomycetaceae > Streptomyces > Streptomyces lusitanus. The sequence continues at coordinate 437,391 of NZ_JBHRWL010000003.1, read as the reverse complement.
GGAGGACGTGCCCGGCGGGGCGCTGGTACGGCTGCGCGACGGCGACGGCAACCCGCGCGCCGTACACGCCCGCTGGGTGTTCGACTCGCGCCCGCCCAGCAGCCTGCCGGCCGCCCGCACCACGCTGCTCCAGCACTTCCACGGCTGGTTCGTGCGCACCGCCCGGCCCGCCTTCGCCCCCGGCACCGCCGAACTGATGGACTTCCGCACCCCGCAGCCCGCCGACGGCCTGTCCTTCGGCTACGTCCTGCCGCTCGGCCGGCACGACGCCCTGGTGGAGTACACCGAGTTCTCCCCCCGCCCCCTCACCCCCGACGCCTACGAGGCCGCCGTACGGCACTACACCGACGACGTGCTCCGGCTCGGCGACCTGGAGGTGCTGTCCACCGAGACGGGCGTCATCCCGATGACCGACGCGGTGCTGCCCCGCCGCACCGGCCAGTCCGTGTTCCGCATCGGCGCGGCGGGCGGCGCCACCCGCCCCGCCACCGGCTACACCTTCGCCGGCCTCCAGCGCCAGACCCGTGCCGTCGCCGCCGCCCTCCGCGCGGGCCGCCGCCCGGCGCCGCCGCCCGCCCACTCGGCCCGCTCCCGGGCCATGGACGCCGTGCTGCTGCGCGCCCTGGCAGGCGGCCGCGCCGACGGACCCGCCCTGTTCTGCCGCCTGTTCGACCGCGTCCCCATGCGGCGGCTGCTGCGCTTCCTCGACGGCGACACCCGCCTCCACGAGGACCTCGCCGTCGGCCTGCACGCGCCGGTCGGCCCGATGCTCCGCTCCGCGCTCGAACTGCCCGGCCTGCCCCGCCGCCCCTACGAAGGCCCCCCACGCCCCTGACGCGTCCCGCCCCTGCCACCCCGGAGACCCCATGACCCTCCTGCGCGACGAGCACCTCGCCGCCGCCTTCGACCACGCCGCCCGCAGCTACGACACCCTCGTGGCCGCCAACCCCGGCTACCACGCCCATCTGCGGCGCTCCGCACGCCGCCTCGGCCTGCCCCGCGGCGGCGAGGGGCTGCGCGTGCTCGACCTCGGCTGCGGCACCGGCGCCTCCACCGCCGCCCTCGCCGAGGTGCTGCCGAGCGCCGGCATCACCGCCGTGGACGCCTCCGCCGGCATGCTGGAGCGGGCCGCCGCCAAGACCTGGCCGCCGAACGTCACCTTCACCCACGCGCCCGCCGAACGGCTCGCCGAGGCCGGCGTGACCGGACCCTTCGACGCGGTGTTCGCCGCCTACCTCTTCCGCAACGTCACCGACCCCGACGCCGTGCTGCGCACCGTGCGCGACCTGCTCACCCCCGGCGGACGCCTCGCCGTGCACGAGTACACCCTCGGCGGACGCCGCACCGACCGCGCCGTGTGGACCCTGGTCTGCCGGGGCGTCGTCCAGCCCGTGGCGACCCTCCTCGGCGACGGCGACCTCTACCGCCATCTGTGGCGCAGCGTCGTCGAGTTCGACACCGCCGGCCGCTTCGCCGACCGGCTGCGGGCGAACGGCTTCGACAGCGTGCGCCGCCTGCCGCTGCCCGGCTGGCAGACCGGCATCACCCACACCTTCACCGGGCGCCGCCCCACCACGACGGAGACCGCCCGATGACCCGGCCGCGCCGCCCGGCCGCCGCCCGCCGCGGCCGTGACCGCCGCGCCCGCGTGCTGATGCCCCCGCCCGGCGCGCCCCGCGTCGACGGCGACCGCCGGCCCAGCACCGCCGTCGTCGGCGGCGGCATCGCCGGACTGGCCGCCGCCACCGCCCTCGCCGAACGCGGCGTCGACGTCACCCTCTACGAGGCCCGCCCCTACCTCGGCGGACGCGTCGGCGGCCGGCCCGTCGCCCTGAAGGACGGCACACCCGCGACGATGAGCCGCGGCTTCCACGCCTTCTTCCGGCAGTACTACAACCTGCGCGGCCTGCTCCGGCGCACCGACCCCGCCCTGGAACGCCTCACCCCGCTGCCCGACTACCCGCTGCGGCACAGCGACGGCATGCACGACAGCTTCCGGCACGTGCCGCGCACCCCGCCGTGGAGCGCGCTCGCCTTCGCCGCGCTCAGCCCGTCCTTCCCGCTGCGCGACCTGCCCCGGATCGACGCGGCGGCCGCGCTGCCGCTGCTCGACGTCCGCGTGCCCGAGGTGTACGAACGCCTCGACACGGTCAGCGCGCACGACTTCCTCGACGCCGTCCGCTTCCCGGCGAGCGCCCGGCATCTGGCATTCGAGGTGTTCTCGCGCAGCTTCTTCGCCGACCCGCGGCTGCTGTCGGCGGCCGAGATGGCGCTGATGTTCCACATCTACTTCCTCGGCTCCTCCGAGGGCCTGCTCTTCGACGTGCCGAACGCCCCTTTCCCCACGGCCCTGTGGGAGCCGCTCGCCGCCCTGCTCGCACGGCACGGCGCCGACCTGCGCACCTCCACCCCCGTCGAGCACGTCGACCCCCTGGACGACGGCGGGTACGCGGTCGCCACCGACCGGGACGAGCGCCGCCACGACACCGTGGTGCTCGCCCTGGACGCCGCCGGACTGCGCGCCCTCGTCGACCGCTCCGGCCGGCTCGGCGACACACCCTGGCGGGAGCGGATCGCCCGGCTGCGCAACGCCCCGCCCTTCCTGGTCTCCCGCCTCTGGCTGGACCGCCCCGTCGCCCCCGACCGGCCCGGCTTCCTCGGCACCAGCGGCTACGGCACCCTCGACAACGTCAGCGTTCTCGAACGGTACGAGGACGAGGCCGCCCGCTGGGCCGCCCGCACCGGCGGCTCCGTCGTCGAACTGCACGCATACGCCCTGCCCCCGGAGGCGTCCTGGGAGGTCGAACAGAAGCGGCTGCTGGAGCAGTTGCACCGGATCTACCCGGAGACCCGGAGGGCGGGGATCGTCGACGCCCGCCACGAGTGGGGCACCGACTGCCCGCTCTTCCCGGTGGGCGGCTACCAGGACCGGCCCACGGTCCGCACACCCGACCCGGGCCTGACGGTCGCCGGCGACCTGGTGCGCACGCCCCTGCCGGTCGCCCTGATGGAGCGCGCGGCGACCACCGGCTTCCTCGCCGCGAACGCCCTGCTGGAACGCTGGGGCGTCCGGGGCCAGCCCCTCTGGACCGTCCCGGACCGAGGCCGCAGCGCGGTCCTGCGCGCGCTGGCGGGGGCGGTGGGGCGGCGCAGGTGACGTGGTGTCACGGGGGCGTGCGAACGGAGGCGTGCACGTGAGGGCGGCATGCGGGGGAGTGTCCGCGCACGCCCCCCGTCAGACCACCGTGTCCGTGACCGCCGGGTCGGTCCGGCCCGTCAGACGGGCGGCGCCCGCCCGCACCGTGGTGAGGGCGCGCGGGAAGTCGTGCAGACGGTCGGCGAGGATGTCCAGGCCGGTCACCAGGGAGTGCGGCGGCACGTTGCGCGCGGACAGCACGTCCGCCGTCCAGCCCAGGAACTCGGTGAACACCTCGACGGCGTCGACGTAGAGGGCGGTCGCCAGGAAGTCGACGACGTGCGCCAGGTCCTCGGCCGTACGCTCACGCTGCGCCACGCTGTACTCCCGCATCGGCGGGAAGCGGCGCTCCAGCTCCGCCAGCGTCTCCTTGACCAGCCGGCCGCGCGACTGCGTGACCATGCTGTACTCCTGGTCGGCCAGGTGCGGCAGGTCGTCGACGGCCTGCCGGACCCCCGTCGGCCTCGCGAGCCCCGCCTCCAGCACGGCCGCCGCTCCCCGCGCGTCCGGGGCCCACGCGTCGGCGCCCAGGGCACGCGCGTACCGCCCGTCCACGCCGAACGCCCGGCCGCCCACCACCACCGGCACGCCCACGGACCGGCAGGCGGTGATCGCGGTGTGCGCCCGCGGCAGATGCGTGGGGATCGAACCGGAGAGCAGCACGGCGTCGGAGTTGGTGTGGTGCTGGTGCGCGACCAGGTGCGGGGTCGGTGTCTGGGCGCCGAGGTAGTCGACCTGCCAGCCGCGCAGCCGCAGCGTCTCGGCGACCAGCCGCGCGGGGAACGCGTGCCACTCGCCGTCGACGCAGCTCACCGTGACCCGGCCCCGGACGGCGGCGGGGCGGGTGCCGGAGCGGTGGTGCACCAGGGCGGTGATCACCCGCTCGTTGATCGCCGTCGCCGCGTGCTCCTGGGCGACGGTGATGCGGTCGGCCGCCCACTCGAGGCCGATCCTCGCCTGCACCGCCGCGACCACGTCCAGCAGCAGGTCCTCCTCCTGCCAGCCCCCCGCCATCGCGCCGCCGACCACGTCGACGGCGTCGTACTCGTCGCCGTCGATCACGGCCTTCCACAGCGCCTCGCCCAGTTCGCCGGCCGAGGCCCTGGGTCCGCTCATGCCGTCCTCCGTGCTCGTCCGCCCGCACCGTCCGGTGCGCGGTCGTCCGCCGTGGGGCCGGTGCGCGGAGCGCCGATGGCCACGACGGCCATGTCGTCGTGCCGGCTCCCCGGCTCCAGCCACTGCGCGGCCAGCATCTGTACGTGTTCCACCATCGCCTCGCCCGGCATGCCGCCGCATCCTTCGAGGGCCGACCGCAGCCGCTCCTCGCCGAACAGCTCGTCGCCCAGGGGGCCGCCGCGGGCCTCGGTGATGCCGTCGGTGTAGAGCAGACACGAGTCGCCGGGCGCGAGGACCGTCTCCACGGTGTGCGCGGTGACCTCGGGCAGCGCTCCCACGAGGGTGCCCCGCGTGAGCATCTCCTCGACCCGGCCGTCCGCGCGCACCACCAGCGGCGGCAGGTGCCCGGCGCTGGTGAGCCGCAGCCGTACCGAACCGCCGTCCTGGCGCTTCACGGACGCCAGCACCAGCGTGGCGAACCGGGCGTGGTGGGAGGTGAGCAGGGCGCCGTTCAGCAGCCGCAGCACCTTCAGGTGGTCGGAGGCGAGCGGCAGCAGCGCGTGCAGCGTGTTGCGGATCTTCCCGGTGAGGACCGCCGCGTCCAGGCCCTTGCCGGCCACGTCGCCCAGCGCGACGAACGTCTCGGCGGACGCGTCCGGGCCGGGGTGGACGTCGTAGAAGTCGCCGCCGACCCGCTCGTGGTCCAGGGCGGTGCGGTAGCGGCCCGCGTAGTCCACGCCGTGCACTCGGCTCAGCGGCGGCGGCAGCAGCTCCCGCATCAGGGTGCCGGTGACGGCCGTCTGCTCGCTGTACAGGCGCGCCGCCGACAGCGCGGTGCCCGCGCGGGAGGCGAACAGCCGGGCGAACACCTCCTCCTCGGGCGAGAACCCCTTCTCGGTGTCCGCGCGCAGCAGGATCAGCGCGCCCGCGGGCACCCCGTGCCCGGGCAGCGGCGTCACCAGCACGGAACCGACAGGACCGGAGAAGCCTTCCGGGATCACCCAGTCCGGGACGGCGTCCGGGTTGATCCAGCGGGCCGGCACCGGCGGGAAACCGCGCAGCGCCTCGTCGAGCCCCGGCACGGTGAGCGGGTCGATCTGCCGCGTCTCCTGCACCACGCGCCGGCCGCGCAGGGCGTGGGTGACGGCGTACCGGTGGCCGGCCGGCGGGGTGATCAGCACGGCGGCCTCGGCGAGGTGGTCGGTGGCCATGCGGGCGGCGACCTCCGCGCAGCGCGGCACGTTCAGGGAGGACAGCAGGGTGCTGAAGAGGTCGGAGGTGGCGTCGGCCCGCTCACGGGTCTCCCGTACGGTCTCGTGGGCCCGTACGAGGTCGGTGCGGTCGAACAGCCACCAGGCCACACGGCCGTCGGGGAGGGGCGAGGGCCGGGCCTCGAAGGAGCGGCCGGCGAGGATCCCGGCCGGCGTGCCCGCCGTCGCGCCGAGCGTGCCGGCGACATGACGCCGGTGCGCCTCGGCCAGCCACGACGGCGGTACGTCGGAGGAGGAGGCGGCGGAGGACGGGGCGGGGGAGGACGCGGTGAGGCGGCGGGCGGCGCGGTTGCGGCCGGCGATGCGGCCGCGGGAGTCCAGCACCAGAACAGGGCAGGGCGCGTCGTCCCACGTGGGGACGGACCCGTCGCGCGTATCGCACGGATCGGCGCTGGAACCGGGGGAAGAAATCACGAAGGAGGTGCGCGTCGCGCACCCACCTCCTCTCTCGTCGCCGTCAGCGGGTACGGCGGCAACGGTCCCCCATCCGTGCCCGCGAAGCAACCTGCCTGTCCGGCAAGGCAGTCCCTACCGCACTCAGTATCCCGGAGCAGGTGTGTGATGTCTCACGGCAGCGTCCCGCACCGCCCGGTGCACGGCCCGCGCCAGCCGCGCCCCCCACAGCGACCGTGGACCGGCGAACGCGTGCGTCTCCCGGCCGGGGGCCGGGGCGTCGGCGACCACGCACACCGCGTCGGTCGGGGTGCCGGAGCAGTCGAGGCCGCTCTCCACCAGCGCCTGGACCTTCGCCTCCGTGGCGGTGGCGACGGCGTTCACCAGGGCCGCGTCCGTCAGCGCGGCCGGCACGGCCACCACGACGTTGATCGTGCCCGGGTCCGGGGCGCCCGCCGCGCCCTCACCGGGCCGCGCGGCCCAGCCGCGCACGTTCACGCCCGCGGTGACGAACGTCTCCGCGCCCCCGTCGCGCGCGTGCGTGTACGCGGACACGTCTGCGGCCGTCATCAGACCCACCCCGGTCCCGCGCATGCCCGCCTGGTCGGCGAGGGCGGCGAGATGACGCTCGGGGTCGGTGCGCCGGTAGCCGTGCGCCACCTGCGCGTTCAGGATCCAGGCGCGCTCACCGATGCCGCCGCCCAGCACGGCGCTGCTGATCATCCGGCGTCCGGGACCCGCGGTCCACAGCAGGGCGTGCAGCCGTTCGCCGTCCTCGGTGCGAGACAGCCGGCGCGGGGCCGGCAGGGCGGGCGTGGCGGGGTGCGGGGGCGGCAGGACGGCGGTCACCGGGCGGGGCTCCTTGCGGGGGTCGGCCCGGCCGATCGTAGGCCGGGCCGGGTCCGCGTCCCGCGCCGGGGTGATCACACCGCCCGGATCGGTCACACCGCGGCTGTGGCCTCCGGCGCGCGGAAGCAGGCGGTGACCGTCTTGCCGTGCGGGCAGGGCCGGGCCTCCCACGTGTCGGCCAGGACGTCGACCAGCATCATGCCGCGCCCGCCGACGCGCTCCTCGCTCGGTTCGCGCGGCGTGGGCAGCGCGGCGGACCCGTCGTGCACGGAGATGTGCAGGCAGCGGGTGTCCCACGACATGACCAGCTGCGCGTCGCTGCGGGCGTGCACGTGCGCGTTGGTGACCAGCTCCGACACCGTGAGCAGCACGGCGTGGACCGTCTCGGGCGCGGTCTCGTCCCACCCCAGGGAGGCGAGGTGCTCCTGTGCCCAGTCACGGGCGGCCTTCACCCCCTGGCCCATCGGCAGGGAGCGGGCCCAGCCCACGGTGCGGACCGACGATTCGTTCATGGAGTCCTTTCCGGTGATCGGCCCGCGGTCCGCACGCTCGCGCGCGGCACCGTCAGGCCCCAGGGCGGCTCAGCGCCGGCCGCCGCGCAGCCGTCCCAGCAGCCGCTGGGCCTGCGCCCGCCGCCGGGGGTCGGCCGCGGCCCGCCGTACCTGCTCGGCCGTGCGGCGCCCCTGCGGACTCCGTGCGAACTGCTTGATGCGCTCCACCATGCCGGGCATGGGGACTCCTCTCGGTGGGCGACGTGCTTGCCGTCATCCTCGTACCCCCGAAAGGCGGGCGCAGCCCGGCGCGGCGCGGAATTCCGCGAACCGTTCCCCGGCTTCGGCCCGTTGACCGCGTTGGACCGCGTTGGACCGCGTTGGACCGCGTTGGCCCGCGTTGACCGTGAGCGGCGCCTCGTGACCCGATGTGTTTGCCGGGCCGCCCTGCGGCAAACCGGTGTCCATGACCGAACAGAACAAGAATGCGAACCGGAAGACCTCGACCGCCGGATCCACGGGATCCACGGCATCCGCGGCGTCCAAGGCGTCCAAGGCCGCCTCGGCCGCCGACCGGACCACCGGCAAGGCGACCGAGTCCGCGAAGAGCGCCGCCAACGGCGCCACCGGCAAGGCGGGTGACGCCGCGTCGGCCGCCGCGTCCGGCACCGAGCGCGCGGCCCGCGCGGCGAACGGCGCCGCACGGTCCGCCGTCAAGGGCGTGGAGGCCGGCCGTCGCGCCGTCGTCACCGCCTCCGGGCAGGTCGCCGCCGGCGCCAAGACCGCCTGGACGGTCGTCGCCAACCGCCGCCTGGTCGCCGCGGGCGCGGCCGCCGGACTGACCGCGCTGACCGCCGCCTCCTACGCCGTGGGCCGCCGCGCCGAACGCCACACCCACGGGCCCCTGACCCGGATGACCGGCGGACGCATCTGACGCGGGCGGGGCCGGGGAAGCCCACTCGCGCGGCGACGGCCCGGCGGGGAAAGATGTCCCCCGCAAGCGTGACAACCGACCTTCTGCCAAGGAGTGGGCACATGCAGCACGAGCGAGCGGGCGGTCCGGCCGGTCCCGAGGACCTCGTCGACGTCGCTCGGCTGGTCACGGCGTACTACGCGCTCCACCCCGACCTCGACGACCCGGGGCAGCGCGTCGCGTTCGGCACCTCGGGGCACCGCGGCTCGTCACTGACGGCCGCGTTCACCGAGGACCACATCGCCGCGACCAGCCAGGCCATCTGCGAGTACCGCGCCGCGCAGGGCACCGACGGACCGCTCTTCCTCGGCGCGGACACCCACGCCCTCTCCGAACCGGCGCGGGTCACCGCCCTGGAGGTGTTCGCCGCCAACGGCGTGACGGTGCTCGTCGACAGCGCCGACGGCTACACGCCCACCCCGGCCGTCTCGCACGCCGTGCTCACCCACAACCGGGGCCGCGGCACCGGACTCGCCGACGGCGTCGTCGTCACCCCGTCCCACAACCCGCCCGCCGACGGCGGGTTCAAGTACAACCCGCCCAGCGGCGGCCCCGCCGGCTCGGACGCCACCGGCTGGATCCAGGACCGCGCAAACGAGATCATCCGCGGCGGCCTCAAGGACGTCCGCCGCATCCCGTACGCCCGCGCCCTCGCCGCGCCCACTACCGGCCGGTACGACTTCCTCGGCACGTACGTCGCCGACCTGCCGGGCGTGCTGGACCTGGACGCGGTCCGCGCGGCCGGCGTCCGGATCGGCGCCGACCCGCTGGGCGGGGCGTCCGTCGCCTACTGGGGCCGCATCGCCGAGGAGCACCGCCTGGACCTCACGGTGGTCAACCCGCTCACCGACCCCACCTGGCGGTTCATGACGCTCGACTGGGACGGCAGGATCCGCATGGACTGCTCGTCGCCGTACGCGATGGCGTCCCTCATCGAACAGCGCGACCGCTTCGACATCGCGACCGGCAACGACGCCGACGCCGACCGGCACGGCATCGTCACCCCGGACGCCGGCCTGATGAACCCCAACCACTATCTCGCCGTCGCGATCGGCTACCTGTACGCGCACCGCGAGCGGTGGCCCTCCGCCGCGGGCGTCGGCAAGACGCTGGTGTCGTCCGCGATGATCGACCGGGTCGCCGCCGACCTGAAGCGCGAACTGGTCGAAGTGCCGGTCGGCTTCAAGTGGTTCGTGGACGGACTGGCCGGCGGCACCCTCGGCTTCGGCGGCGAGGAGTCGGCCGGGGCGTCCTTCCTGCGCCGCGACGGCTCGGTGTGGACCACCGACAAGGACGGCATCATCCTGGCGCTGCTCGCCTCCGAGATCACCGCGGTCACCGGGAAGACGCCGTCGCAGCACTACGGCGAACTCACCGCGCGCTTCGGCGAACCCGCCTACGAGCGCATCGACGCCCCCGCGACCCGCGAGGAGAAGGCCCGCCTGGCGAAGCTCTCCCCGGCCCAGGTCACCGCGGACACGCTGGCGGGGGAGCCGGTCACCGCGGTGCTCACCGAAGCGCCCGGCAATGGCGCGTCCGTCGGCGGCATCAAGGTGACCACGGAAAGCGCCTGGTTCGCGGCCCGCCCGTCGGGCACGGAGGACGTGTACAAGATCTACGCCGAGTCCTTCCAGGGCCCCGAGCATCTGCGCCGGGTCCAGGAGGAGGCGAAGGGGGTCGTCCTGGCGGCGCTGGGCGGCTGAACGGACGCCTCCGCCCCGGCCGGCCCGGCAGCCGGCCGGTCGGTCAGCCGGTCCGGATCTCCGTGGCGGACGGGGTGGTGAGCCCGGCCGGCACGGAGGTCCCCGAGGGCAGCGTCACCGGGGCCTCGGACTGCTGGAGCACCGTGTCGCCGGGCCCCTCGACCGGAGTCCCGGCGCCGGTGGACAGCTGGGACCAGGCGCCCAGCGCCAGGGCGATCGCGGCGGCCGTCCCCACGACGCGCCCGACCCGGCGCAGCCGGGCCCGCCCGTCGAGGTCCCGCCAGGCCGGACCCTCCCACGGATCGTCCGGCGCCCACAGGTCGCCCACGGCGTCCGGGACGTCGTGGCGCGGCGGCTGCCGCACCGCGTGCGGCGGGACGTGTGGGGACCGTCCCGCCGCACGCTGCGACGCGGACGGCTCCTTCGGCGCGGACGTACGGATCGCCTGCTCGCTGTCCCCGAGGAACCGCTGCCAGACGTCGTCGGGCAGGGACGGCACGCCGTCCTCCCGCTCCTGCGGCGTTCCGCCGTCGCCCGGTCCCTGCGCGGTCACGTCCGTCCGCCTCTCGTGTCCTGGAGCCCGCCGGCGACACCGCGACGCACGCGCGCCCCCGGGCCCGCCAGGATCATCGCACAGCGCTGGGACGGCACAGCGGGGGACCGGCACGCGGGTTCCGCGAGGCGGGGCGGGGTTTGCGAAACCGGCAACATCGCTCGCCGTCCGACGCCGCCGCGGCGCATGCTCGGCGTACGAGCCGGCCCCCGGGCCCGCGCACGCCGAACGACACTGGAGCAAGCCGTGCAGCCACCGACGTCACCCCGCCCGGCGGGAGCGCCCGTCCACCGTCTGGTTCCCTCGCCCGCGGGGCGCACGCATCTGGTGGAACAGGGCAGCGGCCCGCTGGTGCTGCTCCTGCACGGCTTCCCCGAGAGCTGGTACTCCTGGCGTCACCAGCTGCCCGCGCTGGCGGCGGCGGGCTACCGGGCGGTGGCCGTCGACGTGCGCGGCTACGGCCGTTCCTCCCGGCCCGCCGGCCTGGACGCGTACCGGGTGCGGGAGCTGGTGGCGGACGCCGTCGCGGTGGTCGAGGCGCTGGGGGAGCGGACCGCCGTCGTCGTCGGCCACGACTGGGGCTCGTCCGTCGCCACCAACGCCGCCCTCATGCGGCCGGACGTCTTCCGCGCGGTGGCGATGCTGAGCGTGCCCTACGCCCCGCGCGGCGGCCCGCGGCCCACCAGCGTCTTCGCGTCGATGGGCGGCGACGAGGAGTTCTACGTCTCCTACTTCCAGGAGCCGGGCCGCGCCGAGGCCGAGATCGAGCCCGACGTACGCGGCTGGCTCGCCGGCTTCTACGCGGCCCTGTCCGCCGACACCATGCCCGGCCCCGGCGCGCCCTCGCCCCACTTCACCGGGCCGGGCGGAACCCTCCGCGAACGCCTCCCGGCGGACCGGCTCCCCGCGTGGCTCACCGACACCGAACTCGACGTGTTCGCGGGTGAGTTCGAGCGCGCCGGGCTGACCGGCGCGCTGGCCCGCTACCGCGTCATGGACCGGGACTGGGAGGACCTCGCCGAGTACGACGGGGCTCCGCTCACCCAGCCGTCCCTGTTCATCGGCGGCGAACTCGACGCGTCCACCACGTGGATGGCCGACGCGATCGACGCGTTCCCGGTCACGCTTCCGGGCCTGGTGTCCTCGCATCTCCTCAAGGGCTGCGGGCACTGGGTCCAGCAGGAACGCCCCGAGGACACCAGCCGCCTCCTCGTCGACTGGCTGGCCGCCCTGCCCCCGGCCGCGTGCTAGGTTCCCGCACGACAGCGAGCGCGTGAGGCCCGGCGCGGCCGGGCTTCGGGGACGGACGGCGGCGATCCATGACGTCGGAGCACACCGGCACACCGGACGGCGAGGCACCTCTGCCCCGCATCCTCTGCGACACGGCCGCACTGGCCGCTGCCGCCGGCGACGACCGCGCCGGCGCGCTGTGGCGGCTCGCCGAGTCCGGACGCCAGCTCGACGCCAACGTCGTCCGGCTGCCGCCCGGCCACCGGGTGGACACCCACCGCGAGCCCGACCTCGACGTCCTCCTGCTGGTCCTCGCCGGCCACGGCACCCTCACCGCCCCGGACGGCGAACACCCCCTGCCCACCGGCGCCCTGACCTGGCTCCCCCACGGCTCCGCCCGCTCCCTGGCGGCGGGCCCCGACGGCCTCACCTACCTCACGGTCCACCGCCGCCGCCCGGGCATGACGATCCGCCCGCGCGAGTCCTGACCGACGCAAGGGAGCCGGGCGGCGTCCGCGGACGCCCGCACGGCCGATCGTTATGATGCCCGCATCGCTCAAACGAACATTCCGTCGCGGGGAGGGGCCTCATGCGCGAGCCGGTCGAGGTCAGGAGGCAGCGGATCCTCGCTGCCGTGGAGTCCCGGGGATCCGCGCGGGTGAGTGATCTCGCCGCCGAGCTCGAGGTGTCCGTGGTGACCGTGCGGCGGGACGTGGAGGAGCTGGCCCGGGAGGGGCGGCTGCGGCGCGGGCACGGTGTCGTGCGCTCCACCCTCGCCGCCCGTGACATCCCCGCCCCGCGCCCGCCGGACGGCGACACCGTGGCCGTCGTCGTGCCGGAGCGCCACACCTACCTGTACGAGTCCCTGCACGGCGCCCGCTCGGTGCTGGAGGCCTCCGGCAAGCGCATCGCCCTGCACATCGCGCCCCAGGTCGCGGGCGCCGAACGCCCGCTGGTGGAGCGCGCGTTGGAGGACGGCGCCGCCGGGCTGCTGCTCGCCCCGCGCTGGCGCACCCTCGCCGACGAGGAGGCCGACCACCCCTGGCTCGCCGCGCTGGAGGTGCCCGCCGTGCTGATGGAGCGGCGCCCCGCCGCGGGCAGCGCGCTGCACGCGATGGACTCGGTCTGCTCCGACCACGTCCACGGCGTCCACCTGGCCGTGGAGCACCTGGTGGGCCTCGGACACCGGCGGATCGTGTTCGCCACCCGCGACGACAGCCCCACCGCGCGCACCCTGCGGTCGGCGTGCGCGCGGATCGCCGGGGCGCACCCGCTGGTGGAGGCGTGGGCGTGGCTGCTGAGCGCTCCCGAGGCCGGGCAGGAGGGCCCGTACGCCCCGGAGGAGACCGCCGGGCTGCACGAGGTGCTGCGGCGGACGGGCGCCACGGCGGCGGTGCTGCACGGCGACGTCGACGCGCTGATGCTGGTGCAGCGGCTCGCGGACCACGGGGTGCGGGTGCCGGAGGACTGCTCCGTCGTGGCCTACGACGACGTGGTGGCCGGCCTCGGCACCACACCCCTCACCGCCGTCGCCCCGCCGAAGGCGGACGTGGGCCGGGCCGCCGCCGGACTGCTGCTCGAGCGGCTGGACTCCGAGGCGGGCGGGCACACCCCCGTCCGCAGGGTGGAGCTGCTGCCCTCCCTGTCCGTCCGCGGCTCCACGCGACCGCTCTGACCTCCGCACACGGCACATGAGCGTTTGAACGTTTTAGTTTCTTCTGATCGATCTATTGACCGTTCAGTGGTGCGGCCCCGACGATTCCCGTGTCCCGAACAGCCGTGTCCCCGACACGCCAGGAGCCGCGGGAGGCGCCATGCCCGGTCGACACCGCCGTCGGTCCGTGCTCGCCACGATGGCCGCCGCGCCGCTTGCAGGAGCCCTGGGCGCCTGCAGCGGGAGCGCGGACGACGCCCCATCAGGCAGCAGCAGCACCGGCGGGAAGAAGCCCGTACGCATCACCTTCTGGTCCGCACTGCGCGGCAGCCAGGAAGTGGTCGACGCCTTCAACCGCACCCACGACCGCGTCCAGGTCGACTTCCAGCAGATCCCTTCTACACGCCCGGCATCAGCCCGGTCATCGACCTGTTCGCCCGCGCCGACATCACCGTCGACTTCCTCGGCGTCCACACCGTCCTGCCGTCCATCGTCAACATCGCCCTGTGGAGCAACCTCGGCTACAACATGGTGATCTTCTACGCCGCCCTCCAGGCCGTGCCCCGCGAGGTGATCGAGGCCGCCGTGGTCGACGGCGCCGGACCCGTGCGCACCGCGCTCCAGGTGAAGACGCCGCTGGTGCGGGCCTCCGTCGTGACGGTCGCCATGTTCACCCTCATCTGGGCGCTCCAACTGTTCACCGAGCCGATGCTGCTCAGCCAGTCCTCCCCGATGATCAACTCCCGTTTCTCGCCCAGCATGTACATCTACGACGCGGCCTTCACCCGCAACAACTACAGCCTCGCCGCGGCCGCCTCGGTGATCCTGCTGCTGTGCACCGTCGCCCTCTCCTACGGCGTCACCCGCCTCACCAGCCGCGAGTCCACCGCCGAGGAGGCCCGATGAGCGCCACCGGCTCCACCCTGCCGCGCCCCCGCCTGCTCGGCCGGGCCACCGTCAACGCCGTCGTCGCGATCTCCGTCCTCTACACCCTGCTGCCCGTGCTGTGGCTGGTGCTCGCCGCGGCCAAGAACCGCGACGCCCTGTTCGGCAGCGACCTGCTCTCCCTGGACGGCTTCTCCTTCGGCCGCAACCTGACCGACCTGTTCGCCATGGACGGCGGCCTGTACGGACGCTGGTACGTCAACAGCCTGCTGTACGCGGTGCTCGGCGCCGCCGTCGGCGCCCTGGTGAGCGTCGCCTGCGGCTACGCCTTCGACAAGTACCGCTTCCGGCACAAGGAGAAGCTGTTCGGGCTGGTCCTCGCCGCCGTGATGGTGCCGCAGACCGTGCTCGCCCTGCCGCTGTACCTGATGGCCTCCGAGGCCGGCCTGGTCAACACCTTCTGGGCGGTGTTCGTCCCGGTCCTGTTCAACCCGTTCGGCGTCTACCTCGGCCGCGTCTTCAGCCAGGGCTACGTCCCCGACGAGGTGCTGGAGGCCGCCCGCATCGACGGCGCCGGCGAACTCACCATGTACGCGAGGGTCGCCCTGCGGATGCTCGGGCCCGGCCTGGTGACCGTCTTCCTGTTCCAGCTCACCGCCATCTGGAACAACTTCTTCCTGCCCATGGTGATGCTCTCCGACCAGGACCTGTATCCCGTCAGCCTCGGCCTGTACACGTGGAACAGCTCCGCGTCGGTCTCCCCCGAGTACTACCCGGTGGTCATCATGGGATCGCTGCTCGCCGTGGTGCCGCTGATCCTGGCCTTCGTCCTGCTCCAGCGCTTCTGGCGCAGCGGTCTGACCGCCGGCGCCGTCAAGTGAACGCCCACGCAAGGAGTCACCGCACCGCATGACCGAGCCCACGCCCGGCCCCCGTCCCCGCGCCGCCCTCGCCATGTCCCCGGACGTCGCCTCGGCCGTCCTCGACCCCGAGTCGCGCGCCGCCCTCGACGCCCTGTGCGACCTCGCCCCGACGGTGCTGGAGGATTTCACCACCTCCGCCGCACGCACCGTGCTCGCCGACCGCGAGCTGCTGATCACCGGCTGGGGCTGCCCGCCCCTGGACGACGACGTGCTGCGGGCGGCGCCCCGGCTGCGGGCCGTCGTGCACACCGCCGGCAGCGTCCGCGGCCATGTCACCGACGCCTGCTGGGACCGGGGCGTCGAGGTGTCCTCCGCCGCCGCGGCCAACGCCCTCCCCGTCGCCGAGTACACCCTCGCGATGATCCTCCTGACGGGCAAACAGGTCCTGGAGAGCGCCCGCGCGTACCGCGCCGCCCGCACCCGCGCCGACTGGCTGCGCACCCCCCGCACGGTCGGCAACCACCGCCGCACCGTCGGCATCCTCTCCGCGTCCCTCATCGGCCGCCGCGTGATCGACCTGCTGCGCCCGCACGACATCGACGTCCTGCTGCACGACCCGTACGTCGACGAGGCGGAGGCGGCCCGGCTCGGCGTACGCCCGGTCGGACTCGCGGAGCTGTTCCGGCGCAGCGACACCGTCAGCGTGCACACCCCGCTGCTGCCCGAGACCCGCCGGCTGGTCTCCCGCGAACTGATCGACTCCCTGCGGCCCGGCGCCGTGCTCATCAACACCGCGCGCGGCGCCGTCGTCGACCAGGACGCGCTCACCGACGCCGCCCTGGCCGGCCGCATCCGCGCCGTGCTCGACGTGACCGACCCCGAAGTCCTGCCGCCCGACCACCCGTTGTGGGACTGCGAGCACGTCCTGATCACCCCGCACCTCGCCGGCTCGCAGGGCAACGAGTGGCGCCGGCTCGCCGACACCGCCGTCTCCGAGGTCGCCCGCTGGGTCTCGGGAGAGGGCTTCCTGCACCCCGTCCGACGCGAAAGGCTGGCGTTCCTCGCATGAGCATCCCGTTCCACCTGCCCGCCGACGACCACGACCTCAGCCCCCGCACCGGATACACCCGCGCCCACTGGGAGGCGGTGGCGGACGGGCTGCTCACGGCCGCCCGGCGGTGGGCCACCCCCGGCGGCGCCCTGCTGCACCTGCCCGGCCGCCCCTCCCGGTCGGGGGTGCGCTCCGACGGCCTCGAGGGCTACGCCAGGACGTTCCTCGCCGCCGCCTTCCGCGTCGCGGGCGCCGCCGGCGACGACCCCCACCACCTGCTGGAGCGGTACGCCGACGGGCTCGCCGCCGGCACCCGCACGCCCGGCCGCGACGACACCGAGTCCTGGCCGCTGATCCTCGACGTCGACGTCCAGGGCCAGCCAATGGTGGAGTCCGCGTCCGTCGCGCTCGGCCTGCGGCTCACCGCGCCCTGGCTGTGGGACACGCTGGATTCGGCCGTGCAGGACCGCGCCGAGGAGTGGCTGCGAGGTGCACTCAGGCACACTCCCGCCCCGAACAACTGGTACCTCTTCCCGTACACCGTCGCGGGGTTCCTTCAGTCCGTCGGCCGGGGCGACGCCGAGACCGCCGCCGCCCGCCGGCGGGCGCAGGACCTGCTGGAGAGCTGGTACCGCGGCGACGGCTGGTACGCCGACGGCGACGGACGCGCCTTCGACCACTACAACGGCTGGGCCCTGCACCTGTACCCGGTCCTCGACGCCCACCTCGCCGGTGACGCCGACGCCCTCGCCCACCACGGCGGACGCCTCCGCGCCCATCTCGACGCCCTCTCGATGATGTTCGGCGCGGACGGCGCCCCGCTGCACTTCGGCCGCTCGCTCACGTACCGCTTCGCCGCGTCCGCCGCCGTCTCGCTGGGCGCGGTCACCGGCCACACCCCGCTGACACCGGGCGCCTCGCGCCGCATCGCGAGCGGCGCCCTGCGCCACTTCCTCGACCGGGGCGCGCTCACCTCCGACGGGCTGCTGTCCCTCGGCTGGTACGGCCCGCACGAGGCAAGCCTCCAGGAGTACTCCGGTCCCGCGTCGCCCTACTGGGCGTCGAAGGCCTTCGTCGCGCTGCTCGCGCCGGCGGACCACGCCCTGTGGACCGACGCCGAGGAGCCCGCCCCGGTGGAGGAGGCCGACCGGGTGCTGTCCCTGCCCGGACCCGGCCTGCTCCTCCAGGCCACCCGCGCCGACGGCACCGTACGGCTGCACAACCACGGCAGCGACCATGTGCGGCCGCACGAGGGCGAGTCGGCGGCCGACGACGACCCGCACTACGGCCGCCTGGCCTACTCCACCCGCACCGGACCCACCGCGAGGGCGAACGTGGCCGACAACCACCTGTCGGTGGAGGTGGCCGGCCGGCCCAGTGTGCGCCGGCGCATCCACCCTCTGGGCGCGGGGCACGGCGACGGCTGGGGCTGGGCCGCCTCGTGGCACCGGCCCGTGTTCGTCGCGGGCCCGCCGATGGTGCCGGGCCTGAGGGTCGAGAGCGTCACCGTCGCGTACGGCGAACTGGAGCTGCGCGTGCACCGCGTGGTGGGGGCGCCGCCCGGATCGCGGGTCACCCTCACCGGCTGGGCCACCGGCCCCGAGGAGCCCACGGTCTCCGCCCTGCACGGCCTGTACGGCTGGGACGACCCGTCCCCGGAGACGGTCCCCGCGCCGCAGGGCACCGCCTGGACCCCCTGGGCCCGCGTGCCGCGCCTCACCGGCGGCTGCGGGGGCACCAGCGTGCATCTCGCCCTGGCGTGTCTCACGGCCGGCCCGGACGCCCCGTCGCTGGGGCGGGCGGTCACCGACGTGCGCGTGGAGGCCCAGGCCGTGGAGCTGACCTGGACGGAGGACGGCTCCCGCACCCGTGTCTCGTTCGAGCCGCCGGAGGTGCGCCACACGCGGCCGTGAACGCGCCCTGCCGGACTCAGGACCGGGCGTCCGCCGCACGCTCCGGGGCCGGCGTGCCGCCGTCGGGCGCGGTGTAGAACACCGAGGTGCCCTGCTTGCTGCGCTGGGCCTGGTTGCGCGCGACGAGGCCCTCCAGGGTGGAGCGGATCACCGTGACCTTGACGGTGCGTCCGGGATGGGCCTGGCCCAGCGCCGCCGCGATCTCCGCCGCCGAGCGCGGCTCCTTCTGCTCGCCCAGGTGACCGCGGACCAGGTCGACGAGCTTCGGCGCGTCCGTCTGTGCGGACTGCGCGGCCTTCGCCGGCGCCTTGCGCGGGGTCTTCGCCGCCGATGCCTTCCCTTCGGGCGCGGGGGCGGCCGGCTTGCGCCCGGCCTTGGCACCGGCGGCCTTCGCCGGACCGGACTTCGACGCGCCTGTGCTCTTGGCCGCGCCCCCGGCCGTCACCTTCTTCCGCTCCCGCTTCGGCTTCTGCGCCCCGGACGTGACGCCGCCGCGGCTGCGCGGCGCGGGCACGGTCGCGCGACCGGACGCGGCGGTCCCCTCAGCCGGCCGGGCGGTCTCGTCCGAGGTCTCGGTGACGGCGGAGGGCTCGCCGACCGCGACGGCTTCGGCGACCCCTGCGTCCTCGGCGGTGTCCTCGGCGGCGTCCGCCGCGGAGTCCGCGGGCGCCGCCGCGAGATTCAGCGCCTGCCGCATCTTCACCAGCAGGGCGTGGTCGCGCCGCAGCGCGGCCAACTGCCCCTGCAACTCGGCGATCTCCGCGCCGACCCGCTCCTGCTCCTTGGCGTTGCGCTCGAGGTCGTTCGCGACCTGGGCGACGTACTGCGAGGTGAGATCGGTGGCGACGGTCGAGTGGTCGGACATGTGGGTGTCCTTTCGTCGTGTGGTCTGCCGGTGGCCAGTCATGGTACGGCCGGGCGGGGTTGACCGTTTCTCCTCCGCGGCCTCCCGGAGAGGTGCCCGGTTGACGCCCGTGAGGCGCGAGGTGCCCCCGTTCTCTTCCGGATGCCGTGTCCACGCCATTGACAAGTGATGCGCGAGCCGGAAACTTCAAAGCGAGAGCCGCAAGAAATGAACGACGTCCCGCAAATTACGCATCAGGCGTCGGCAATCCACGGCAGGGGCATCGGGCTGCCCGGGTGGCCGCACGCCCTCGACACCCGCCGTGGAACGAGGACTTCATGAGACGCACGCGTTTCGGCCTGCGTACGATCACCGGCCTGCTCCTGGCCGGCCTGGTCGCCGCCGGCCTCTCACCCGGTACGGCCGGAGCCGCCGCGCAGGCGGTCCGCGGACCCGACCTGGCGCTCGGCAGAGGCGTCACGGCCACCGGGTCCCATCCCGAGTACCCCGCGACCAATCTGACCGACGGCCAACAACTCACGTACTGGGAAGGCCCCTTGGGCTCCTTCCCGCAGTCCGTGCGCGTCGACCTGGGCGGCGCCGTCCGGGTCGACGAGGTCGTGCTGAAGCTGCCGGCCGCCTGGGAGGCACGCACCCAGACCCTCACCGTGGAGGGCAGCACCGACGGCTCGTCGTTCACCGCGCTGTCCGCCTCGGCCGCCCACCGCTTCGACCCGGACCGGGCCAACACCGTCACGCTCACCTTTCCGGCGCGCGACGTACGCCACCTGAGGGTCCGCGTCACCGCCAACACCGGCTGGAACGCCGCCCAGCTGTCCGCGATCGAGGTGTACGGCGAGGACGGGGGAGGGGAACCGGAGCAGCCACCGGCCGACGGGACCGATCTGGCGCGCGGCAAACCGGTCGAGGCGTCCTCCACGATTCACTCCTTCGTGGCGGCCAACGCCAACGACGGGCGCCTCGACACCTACTGGGAGTCGGCCGGTCACCCCGCGACTCTCACCGTCCACCTCGGCGCCGAGGCCGACCTCACCGCCGTCGTCGTCAAGCTGAACCCGGACGCGGCATGGGAACGGCGCACCCAGAGCATCGAGATCCTCGGACGCGACAGCGCGTCCAGCACGTACACCACGCTGAAGGCCCGCGCCGACCACACCTTCGACCCGGCCGGCAACGGCAACAGCGTCACCGTCCCGGTCACCGGACGCGTCGCCGACGTGCAGCTGAGGTTCACCCACAACTCCGCCGGTTACGGCGCCCAGGTCGCCGAGCTGGAGGTCCGGGGCACGGCCGCGCCCAACCCCGACCTCACCGTCACCACCCTCGACTGGACCCCCGCCGCCCCCACCGAGACCGACCCCGTCACCGTCCGCGCGACCGTGCGCAACGCCGGCACCGCGCCGTCCGCCGCCACCACCCTGGACGTCAGCCTGGAGGGCACCGTCGTGGGCAGCGCCCCCGTCGGCGCGCTCGAACCGGGCGGCTCCGCCACCGTGGCCGTGGACGCGGGCACCCGAGCCCGGGGCAGCTACACCGTGTCCGCCGTGGCCGACCCCACCGACACCGTCCCCGAGCTGGACGAGACCAACAACAGCCGGACCGCCACCGACCGGCTGACCGTCGCCCAGTCCCCGGGGCCCGACCTGGAGGTCACCGCGATCCGCACCAGCCCGGCCACGCCCGCCGCGGGCGCGCCGGTGTCGTTCACCGTCTCCGTGCACAACCGGGGCACCTCACCCGTCGCCGCCGGCTCGGTCACCCGGCTCACCGTGGCCGGACGCACCGTCGACGGGACCACCGGCGCGATCGCCGCCGGCGCCACCGCCGAGGTCGCGCTCGCCGGCACCTGGACCGCCACCGAGGGCCCCGCCGTCCTCACCGCCACCGCGGACGCCACCGGCACGGTCACCGAGACCGACGAGGACAACAACGTCCTCACCCGCTCCCTCGTCGTCGGCCGCGGCGCCGTCGTCCCGTACACCGAGTACGAGGCGGAGGACGGCGCCTACCGGGGCACCCTGCTGACCGCCGACGCACAACGCACCTTCGGGCACACCAACTTCGGCACCGAGTCCTCCGGCCGCAGCTCCGTCCGGCTCGACTCCGCCGGCCAGTACGTGGAGTTCACCTCGACCGACGCCGCCAACTCGATCGTCGTACGCAACTCCATCCCCGACGCCCCGGGCGGCGGCGGCACCGAGGCCACCCTCAGCCTCTACGCCGACGGGACGTTCGTGCGCAAGCTCGGACTCAGCTCCAAGCACAGCTGGCTGTACGGCAGGACCGACGACCCCGAGGGACTCACCAACACCCCCCAGGCTGACGCGCGCCGCCTGTTCGACGAGTCCCACGCGCTGCTCGACGGCAGCTACCCGGCGGGCACCGTGTTCCGGCTCCAGCGCGACGCCGACGACACCGCCGCCTTCTACGTCGTCGACCTGATCGACCTGGAGCAGGTGGCCCCGCCCGCCGAGCGGCCCGCCGGGTGCGTCTCCATCACCGAGTACGGCGCCGTCCCCAACGACGGCATCGACGACACGGCCGCCATCCAGCGGGCCGTCACCGCCGACCAGCGCGGCGAGATCGGCTGCGTGTGGATCCCGGCCGGGCAGTGGCGCCAGGAGCAGAAGATCCTCACCGACGACCCGCTGGACCGCGGCCAGTTCAACCAGGTCGGCATCCGTGACGTCACCGTCCGCGGCGCCGGCATGTGGCACTCCCAGCTCTACACCCTGACGCCCCCGCACCAGGCGGGCGGCATCAACCACCCGCACGAGGGCAACTTCGGCTTCGACATCGACGACAACACCAAGATCTCCGACCTGGCCATCTTCGGCTCCGGCACCATCCGGGGCGGCGACGGGGGCGCCGAGGGCGGCGTCGGCCTCAACGGGCGCTTCGGGAAGAACACCCGCATCAGCAACGTGTGGATCGAGCACGCCAACGTCGGCGTCTGGGCCGGCCGTGACTACTCCAACATCCCCGAGCTGTGGAACCCGGCCGACGGACTGGAGTTCACCGGCATGCGGATCCGCAACACCTACGCGGACGGCATCAACCTCACCAACGGCAGCCACGACTCCACCGTCCAGAACTCCTCGTTCCGCAACACCGGCGACGACGCCCTCGCCGTGTGGTCCAGCAAGTACGTCAAGAACCCGGCGACCGACATCGGCCACGACAACCACTTCCGCAACAACACCGTCCAACTGCCCTGGCGCGCCAACGGCATCGCGGTCTACGGCGGGTACGGCAACACGATCGAGAACAACCTCGTGTACGACACCATGAACTACCCGGGCATCATGCTGGCCACCGACCACGACCCCACACCGTTCTCCGGCCAGACCCTGATCGCCGGCAACGGGCTGTACCGCACCGGCGGCGCCTTCTGGAACGAGGACCAGGAGTTCGGCGCCATCACCCTGTTCGCCCAGGGCCCCGACATCCCCGGCGTGGTCATCCGCGACACCGACATCCACGACTCGACGTACGACGGCATCCAGTTCAAGACCGGCGGCGGCGCCATGCCGGACGTGCGGATCTCGGACGTGACCATCAGCGAGTCCAACAACGGCTCCGGCATCCTCGCCATGAGCGGGGCCCGGGGCAGCGCCACCCTGACGAACGTCACCATCACCGGATCGGCGGAAGGCGACGTACGGATCGAACCCGGCTCGACCTTCGTGATCAACCGGTAGGCGTTCACACGCCGATTGCTCCGTCCGGCGGGCCCGCACCCCACGCGAGGGTGCGGGCCCGTCACCCGTACGGGCCCTTGCCGGAAGGCGCCCCGCTGCGGGCGGCACCGGTCGCCGGCGGCGCAGACGGGGGACTTCACGCGGACGCGCGCGGGGAGCCGAGGCGATCGCGGGGAGACGAAGTCACGCTGAGTCCATGGCTTCATCGACCGACCGCCCGGACCGCGCGCCCCGCGCCGAGTCCGGCGCCGCCCGGCGGCCGTCCGCCGGACCCGTCCGCCTCCGTACCGGGGTGTGGCTGCGGGCCGTCGTCCTCGTCGTCCTCGCCGCCCTCACCGGGTGCGGGGCGGGCAACGGCACCGACGCCCGGGACGACCCCGCCGCCACCGGCGGCACCGCGCGCGCGAACCCGTCCGCGACCGCCCCGGCGGCCGGCGCGCCCGGAGCGGCCGGCACCGCGCAGGGCCGCCCGGCCACCGAGGCGCCCGCCGTGATCCCCGGCCTCGGCCCCCGCACCCGCGCCTGGATCCCGGCCACGGCCCGTCAGGTGGTCGTGGTCACCGGACGCGACCGGGACGCCAACCGCTCCCAGGCCGTGCTGTACCGGCACACCGGGACCGGCTGGCAGGCCGGCCCGGTCTGGCCCGCCCGCAACGCGCTCCGCGGCTGGACCGACGACCACTGGGCCGGCGACCTGCGCTCGCCCATCGGGGTCTACACCCTCACCGACGCCGGCGGACTGCTCCCCGACCCCGGCACCCGGCTGCCCTACGACCGGTCGGACGGCTTCGCCGTCAGCGGCACCGGATTCGAGGGCGAGCCGCTGGACGGGTCCTTCGACTACGTCGTCGCCATCGACTACAACCGCGCACCCGGCACCTCCCCGCTGGACCTCACCCGGCCGCTGGGCGCCGACCGGGGCGGCGGCATCTGGCTGCACGTCGACCACGACGGCCCCACCCAGGGCTGTGTGAGCCTGAGCGAGCAGCACATGCGGGACCTGCTGCTCGCCCTCGACCCGGCGCTGCACCCGGTGGTCGTCATGGGCGACGCCGCCTCCCTGCGCGAGTGACCGCCGCCCCGGCGCGTCACGGCGCGATGCCGACCCCGGGGACGCGGCTCCACGCCTTCTCCTGCGCGGCCGTCATCGCCGGCCAGGACGTGCCGCCCGGGCGGGGCCGCACCCGCGACGCGTACGGCGCCGGGCGGAACCCGGGGTCGTAGAAGCAGCCGGTGCCGTACACCTCGTCGAACGCGGGGCAGGACGCGGCGACCGAACGCGGCGTGGGCCGCTGGCCGGTGCGCGCCCAGCGGTCCAGCGCCGCGATCGACGTGGCGTACTCGGCGTCGCTCAGCGCGGAGTGCTCGTGCTCGCCGGTGAACGTCTGCACCAGCCACCGGTCGCGGCCCGCGCCCCGCAGCGTGTCGCGGTAGGCCGCCTCGTGCTCGACGAACGCGGTCGGGTCGTCCGTGGCGTGCAGGGTCAGCACCGGGATCGCCACCCGCCCGGTGAGATCGCTGTCGTACGACAGGTCGCGCACCGCCGCCGGGTCGGCGGAGAACCGCTCCACGCCCGCGTTGAGCGCCGTGTCGTCGTGCGAACCGGAGTACCGCACCCCGCGGTTCGAGAACGGGTTACGGCCGCCCAGCCGCTCGTGCACGATGTCCCGGAACGTGAACACCGAGAAGCGCAGGTGCGACTCCAGCGTCCGCTCCGGGATCCCGGTGACGTTCAGGATGTCGTCCAGGTTGCGCTGCTGGAGAGCGGTGCGCTCCCCGGGCGGCGACGCGTACCCGGTGCACTCCTGGAGCCGGGCGCGCAGCCCCGCCGAGGTCAGTGTGGAGCCGCGGCGCAGCCCCTGCCACAGCGGGTACTGCGGCTCCTCGGGCCGGGGCAGGTTGGCGCAGTAGTACTGGTAGACCACGCGCAGGTCGACGCGGTAGTCGTAGCCGCGCGAACCGCCGCCCAGCACCCCGTTGGTGAGCAGCGCCCCGTCGTACGGGCCGGCCTTCCCGGCGTAGGTCTCGACGACCTTGGCGGCCACGTCGCCGCCCCACGACTGGCCGTGCACGTACGTCCGCCGCGGCTCGCCGAACTCCTCGACGAAGAGCCGCCTCACGTTCTCGGTGTCCGCGGCGGCCATCCGGGTGCCGTAGCCGCCCCTGCGGTACGACGACCCGGCCCAGGCGTACCCCTGGTCCACCATCACCCGCCAGCGCCCCAGGTCCTCGACGCTGCGCGCCGGGTCCGAGGCGTCGCCCAGGTCGGGGCCGCCGTGCGCGTGCACGACGAGCCCGCCGTTCCACCGCTCGGGTACCGCGATCGCGTAGTGGGCGCCGTTCGCGTCCGTGCCGGTCCAGCAGGCTGCGCCGGCCGGCAGCCCGGCGGGACAGTCGGCCGGCCGGGGCCCGGTGTCCCGGGCCTGCGCGGCCGGAGCCGGGGCGAGGGCACCGGCCAGCGTCCCGGCGAGCAGCAGGCCCGCCACCCGCCGGCGGGAGCGCGGCGGGCGGGGAGAGCGGGGGAGACGGAGGGCAGGACGGAATCTGTTCACGGTGCGGCTCCTGGTTCGGCGGCGCGTTGCTGCGCACGGGCGGCGATGCTAGGAAGGCCGGCCGCCGAGGACCACGGGCGGAGCGGTTGCGTTCATACTGTTCTGCCGCGACGCACCCGCGGGCGCGGCCGGTTCGCCTCCGCCGTTCAGCTCTCGCCGGGGCCCTCCTCCCGCTGCGGCCGCACCCGCGGGGCGGGCTCGCCCGCCGTCAGATGCTCCAGCACCTGCACCAGTTCCCGGCACGCCTGCTCCACCGAGCGCCGGGTGTGGTGCTGCTCGGTGATCACCGCCGACAGCAGGAGGGCCGTCAGGGCCGCCGCCGCGTTGAAGGCATGCAGATTGATCATGATCTGGGTGTCCGGGAGATCCTCGAAGGGGCCCGCCCGCGCGGTCGCCGCCCCGGTGGCCAGGACGGACGCGAACAG
Organism: Streptomyces lusitanus; assembly: GCF_042647945.1. Classification (NCBI taxonomy): domain Bacteria; kingdom Bacillati; phylum Actinomycetota; class Actinomycetes; order Kitasatosporales; family Streptomycetaceae; genus Streptomyces; species Streptomyces lusitanus. The sequence continues at coordinate 411,707 of NZ_JBHRWL010000003.1, read as the reverse complement.
GGCGCACAGTATGCTGCCGGGCAGCTCGAACCGCAGGGCCGCCCAGATCAGCAGCGGGTAGACGGAGAAGAGCAGACTGCCCGGGTTGTACGTGGCGAACGGCACCAGTGCGCCCGTGACGACGGCCAGGGCCACCCCTTCCTTCCAGCGCGACCAGCGGGCGGGGGAGCGCACCCGGGGCAGCACCAGCAGCACCGGGGCGATGAGCAGCACCCCCATCGCGTCGCCCACCCACCAGGGCAGCCACACCGACCAGAAGTGCCCGGCCGGCACGTCGCCGGAGAGGACCAGCAGCCCGGCGCCGATCGTCGAGCTGACCAGCATGGCGACGAAGCCGCCGAGGAACACGAGGCTCAGGCAGTCCCGTAATCGGGCGAGGTCGGTGCGGAACCCGGCCGCCCGCAGCAGCAGGTACGCGCACAGCGGCGCGGCGGTGTTGCCGAACACCGTGCCCAGCGAGACCGGTTGCAGCGAGGTGAGGTGGACGAGGACGAGGAGTGAGCCCAGGGCGATGCCCGGCCAGACGCGCGGTCCGAGCAGCAGCAGGGACGCGACGGCGATGCCGGTCGGCGGCCAGACGGGTGACACCACCGAGCCGTTGATCCGCAGGTCGTACAGCAGCCCGAGCCGGCCTCCGGCGTAGTAGCAGGCGGCGACGGCCAGCGCCTCAAGCACGAAGAGGGCCGGTGCACGGAGATCCTGGCGAGCCACCACACCTGCCATCAGACACCGAGGCCGCCCCGACGGCGAGGTGAGAGGCGCGGCGCTGTCGGCCCTATGGCTGACCGGCCGGCTCGTCGTGCCCGATCACCAGGACCGCCGCGTCGTCGTCGTGCCCCACCTCGGCCGCCCCCTTGATCAGGGCGGCGGCGAGCGCGTCCACGTCCATCCGCGCGACCGCCGCGACGCCCGCGAGCCGCGCCACCTGGTCCATCCCCTCGTCCAGACGCATCGACGGGCCCTCCACCACCCCGTCGGTGACCATCACGAACACCCCGCCGGAGTCCAGCCGGTAGCGCGTCACCGGGAACGCCGCCCCGGACTGCACGCCCAGCGGCGGACCGCCCTCGTCCTCCGTCACGCCCGAGCGGCCGTCGGCCGTGGCCCACACGCACGGCAGATGACCGGCGCGGGCACTCTCCAGCAGCCGGGTCTCCGGGTCGAGCCGCATGAAGGTGCAGGTCGCGAACAGGTCCCCGCCCAGCGTCATCAGCAGCTCGTTCGTCCGCGCCAGGAGTTCGCCCGGGTGGCTGTCCACGGAGGCGAGCGCCCGCAGCCCGACCCGCACCTGCCCCATGAAGGCGGCCGCCTCGATGTTGTGCCCCTGCACGTCGCCGATCGACAGCCCGATCCGGCCGTCGGGCATGGTGAAGGCGTCGTACCAGTCACCGCCCACGTTGAGCCCCTGGTTGGCGGGCACGTACCGCACCGCGAGCCGTACGCCGTCGGCTTCGGGCAGCCCCCTCGGCAGCATCCCGCGCTGCAGGGCGACGGCCAGCTCCACCCGGGAGCGCTGCACCTCCGCCGCCGCACGCGCCTGGGCCGTCAGCGTCCCGAGCCTGGTCAGCAGCTCGTCGCCGTGGTCCTTGGGGCCGGTGCGGGACATGGATCACTCACTCGGGCGGGGACACTCCGGGCCGCCCCCGGCGGGGACGAACCGCAGGAAAGCCGCACTCACCGAGATGATAGGCAGATCGCGTTTGGCCGGGCCAGTCGGTGTAAAGGCATGGCCGCATGGAGCAGCGGGAGATCATGCAGCGGTGCGTCGGCATCCTCACGGAGGCCCTGGAGATGCGCCGCCGGCTGCGCGCCGACCCGGACGCCGACGTGACCGCCGACAGCGCCGTGGCCGGGCTCCTCGAGGACATGCTGCCGCGCATCCAGCTCCCGGCCGAGGCCGGCGCCCGCGAGGTCGCGGAGATCGTCACCGAGAAGCTCGGGCCCGCCATCGTGCAGATCACCTCCGCGCTCACCTTCGCGTTCGTCCAGCTCGCCGAGATCCACGACGAGGGCCGCACCGACGTCTCCTCCGCCGACGTCCTGCGCTCCATCTCGCTGCACTACGAGCGGGGCACGTCCTGACCCGCGCCCAACCGCCGTCTGACGGGTGGTGGTTGAGACACGGGTGAGTGGGAAGGGTTGACCCCGAACCAAGGCCGACAACGATGTCACCTCTTGGACGGAGGCCCCCGTGCCCAGACCGTCGCGCATGTCGCCAGGCATACCGCGCCCGACGCTCCTCCCCGCCCTGCTCACCCTGCTGCTCTCCGCCGCGCTCGCCCTCACCACGCTCACCGTGCCCGCGCGGGCCGCCGGCCCCGGCGGCGCCTGGACCGTGCGTGAGCCCGGCGCGCCTCGGGACGGCGTCACGGCCGTCGTCCGTCTCGATCCCGCGGACGGCACCCTCACCCTGACCGCCCGCAAGGGCGCCGTCACGGTGCTCGAACCGGCGCCCCTCGGCATCGTCACCTCCGCCGCCGACCTCACCTCGGGGCTGGTCGCCAAGTCCCGCCACACCCGGCAGGTGACCGAGCGGTACTCCATGACCACCGGCAAGCAGCTCCGCCGCACCGCGCGGATGACGGAGACCCGGTTCACCTTCTCCGGCCGGGACGGCGCCCGTCTCGGCCTGGTGGTCCGGGTCGCCGACGACGGCGTCGCCTACCGCTACGTCCTGCCCGGCTCCGGCACGGTCACCGTGGAGCGGGAGGCGTCCGCGTTCCGGCCGCCCGCCGGCGCGCGGGCCTGGCTCACGCCGTACTCGGTCAACTACGAGCGCCTGTACGCCCCGACCACCGCGGCGGAGGCGGCCCCCGGCGCCTACGCCTACCCGGCGCTGTTCCAGGTCGGCGACACCTACGCCCTGCTCACCGAGTCGGACGTGGACGGCCGCTACGACGCGAGCCGGCTGGTCCACGAGGGCGACGGGCGCTACACCGTGCGCCTGGCCGACCCGGAAGTGACGTCCGAGGGTCCGCTGGCCACACCCTGGCGCACGGCCGTCGTCGGCGATCTCGCCACCGTCACGGAGTCCACCCTCGTCGACGACCTCGCCCCCGCCTCACGCATCGCCGACACCTCCTGGATACGGCCCGGCAAGGTCGCCTGGTCCTGGCTGGACGGCTTCGGCCCCGGCCAGCGCGACCTCGCCGCCCAGAAGCGCTTCGTCGACCTCGCCGCGGCCCACGGCTGGCCGTACACCCTGATCGACGACGGCTGGAAGACCACCGACTGGATGCCCGAGCTGATCGCGTACGCCCGGCAGCGGGGCGTCGACGTCCTGCTGTGGGTGCACTACACCGACCTCGACACGGCGGCCGAGCGCGCCGAGTTCCTGCCCCGCGTCAAGGAGTGGGGCGCGGCCGGGCTGAAGATCGACTTCATGGACTCCGACTCCCAGGAGCGCTTCCGCTGGTACGACGACATCCTCGAGGACACCGCCCGGTACCGGCTGCTGGTCAACTTCCACGGCGCGACCCTCCCCAAAGGCATCCAGCGGACCTGGCCGCACGTGATGAGCCTGGAGGCGGTGTACGGCGCCGAGCAGGGCAACGTGCCCGCGCCGGCGCTGACGGCGCTGCCGTACACGCGCAACGTGGTCGGCTCGATGGACTACACGCCGATGGGCTTCCAGTTCGGCACCCGTACCGTCTCCGACGCGGCCGAACTGGCGCTGTCGGTGGTGTTCGAGTCCGGCTTCCAGAACTTCGCCGGGTCCCTCGCCGCCTACCGCGAGCGGCCGGAGCTGGCCCGGTTCCTGGAGCAGGTGCCGACGGTGTGGGACGAGACGCGGCTGCTGGCCGGGCGGCCGGGCGAGAGCGCGACCTTCGCCCGGCGCCACGGCGACCGCTGGTTCCTGGGCTCCGTCCACGCCGGTGAGGCGGCGACGGAGCGGGTTCCGCTGGACTTCCTGGGCGGCGGGCGCTGGCTGGCGGAGGTCGTCCGGGACGGCGAGGACGGCGCTCTGCTGCGCGAACGGCACGTCGTCACCCGCCGGGACGCCCTGGAGGTGCCGACGGCCGGACACGGCGGTTTCGCCGGGCAGATCTGCCGGGCCACGCCCGGACGCGACACCTGCGACGAGCCGGTGACCCGGCTGCCGCTGACCGCGCTCACCGCCGACCCGGCGCGCGCCGAGGCCGAGCCGGGCGGCACCGCCGCCGTGACCGGCCGGTTCGCCGTGGAGACGTCCGGGCCGGCCGCCGACGTCCGCCTCACGCTCGACGTCCCCGACGGATGGACCGCCGACGGCGACGACCCCACGGCCGCCGAACTGCGCACGGGTGAGGCGCTGTCGGGCGACTGGAGCGTGCGGGTGCCGTCCGACGTGCGCCCCGGCGGCTACGACCTGACCGTGCGCGCCGAGTACCGCGCACCGGACCGGCCGGGTGCCGGGGTGCTCCAGGTGGAGCGCCCGGTGCGGGTGTTCGTGCCGGAGCCGGGCGTCACCTACGTGAGCGACCTGCCGTTCACCTCCGAGAGCAACGGGTGGGGGCCGGTCGAGCGGGACGGGTCCAACGGCGAGACCGACCCCGCCGACGGGGGCCCGCTCACGCTGGCGGGCGCGGTGTACGACAAGGGCCTCGGGATGCACGCGGCCGGTGAGGTGGTCGTCGAACTCGACGGCGGACACCGGCGGTTCAGGGCCGAGGTCGGCGTCGACGACGAGGTGGGCGGCAAGGGCACCGTTGCCTTCGAAGTCCTCGGCGACGGCAGGAGTCTGCTGACCACCGGGGTGCTCGACGGCGCCGACCCGGCCTTCTCCGTCGACGTGGACGTCACCGGCGTACGGCAGTTGACCCTGCGCGTGCTGGACGGCGGGGACGGGGTCGACTCCGACCACGCCGACTGGGCGGACGCGCGGCTCGTGCCGTAGCGGCGACCGGGCGGGGTCCACGGGCGCGGCGCCCGTGGACCCCGCCTTCCCGCGTCGGCGTGCGCGGGCTCTTGACGGCGTACGCGCGAGTGGCGATGCTCCCCGAGGGGGTTGCAGAGGTCATGACAACTTTGGTCATGGCCGCTCCGTCGACGGAGGGACCCGCCGATGACCACCTCTCGCGCCGGACGGCACGCAGGGATCGTGACGCTGCTCCTCCTCGTCCTGGCCGCCGCGCTCACGCCCACGTCCAGCTCCGCGGCCGACGGCGGCTGGTGGGACCCGGTCGCCCGGCCCGCGCCGGACTCGCGCATCGGGGTGACCGGCGAGCCGTTCCGGGGCACCGACTCCGCCGGCAGGGTGCGCGGATTCGTCGACGCGCACGACCACATCATGTCCAACGAGGCCTTCGGCGGCCGGCTCATCTGCGGCAGGCCGTTCTCCGCGCGGGGCGTCGCCGACGCGCTCAAGGACTGCCCCGAGCACTATCCCGACGGCACCCTCGCCGTCTTCGACTTCCTCACCAACGGCGGCGACGGCCGCCACGACCCGGACGGCTGGCCCACCTTCGCCGACTGGCCCGCGCACGACTCGCTCACCCACCAGCAGAACTACTACGCCTGGATCGAGCGCGCCTGGCGCGGCGGCCAGCGCGTACTGGTCAACGACCTGGTCACCAACGGCGTGATCTGCTCGGTGTACTTCTTCAAGGACCGCGGCTGCGACGAGATGACCTCCATCCGGCTCCAGGCCCGCCTCACCTACGAGATGCAGGATTACGTCGACGCCATGTACGGCGGGCCGGGAAAGGGATGGTTCCGGATCGTCACCGACAGCGCGCAGGCGCGTGAGGTGATCGAGCAGGGCAAACTGGCCGTGGTGCTGGGCGTCGAGACCTCGGAGCCCTTCGGCTGCAAGCAGATCCTGGACGTCGCGCAGTGCGACCGGGACGACATCGACGCGGGCCTCGACGAGCTGTACGACCTGGGCGTGCGCAGCATGTTCCTGTGCCACAAGTTCGACAACGCGCTGTGCGGCGTGCGCTTCGACTCCGGGGCGCTCGGCACGGCCGTCAACGTCGGGCAGTTCCTGTCCACCGGCACCTTCTGGCGCACTGAGCCGTGCACCGGCCCGCAGCACGACAACCCCATCGGCCTCGCCTCCGCCCCCGCCGCCGAGCGGCGTCTTCCCGCGGGCGTGCAGGTCCCCGCCTACGACGCGGACGCCCGGTGCAACGTGCGCGGGCTGACCGAGCTGGGCGAGTACGCCGTGCGCGGCATGATGCGGCGCAACATGATGCTCGAGATCGACCACATGAGCGTCAAGGCCGCCGGCCGGGTCCTCGACCTGTTCGAGTCCGCGTCCTACCCGGGCGTCCTGTCCTCGCACAGCTGGATGGACCCGAACTGGACCGAACGCGTCTACCGGCTCGGCGGGTTCACCGCCCAGTACATGAACGGCTCCGAGCAGTTCGTCGCCGAGGCCGGGCGCACCGAAGCACTGCGGGACCGCTACGGCGTCGGCTACGGCTTCGGCACCGACATGAACGGCGTCGGCGGCTGGCCCGCCCCGCGCGGCGCCGACGCGCCGGACCCCGTCATCTACCCCTTCCGCAGCGTCGACGGCGGCTCCGTCCTCGACCGGCAGACCACCGGGCAGCGCACCTGGGACCTGAACACCGACGGAGCCGCGCACTACGGTCTGGTGCCCGACTGGATCGAGGACATCCGGCGCGTCGGCGGACAGCACGTCGTGGACGACCTCTTCCGCGGCGCCGAGTCCTACCTCACCACCTGGGGCGCGACCGAAGCGCACCGCCCGGCGGCGAACCTCGCCCGGGGCGCCCACGCCACGGCCTCCTCCGCCGAGTGGAACCCGTTCACCAGTCACGCGCCCGCCCGGGCCGTCGACGGGGACCGGGGCACCCGCTGGGCCAGCGACTGGAGCGACGGCCAGTGGCTGCGCCTCGACCTGGGCGCCGTGCACCGGATCGGCCGCGTCACCCTCGACTGGGAACGGGCGTACGCGACGTCGTACCGCGTGGACGTGTCCGCCGACGGCGTGAACTGGCGCACCGTGTGGTCCACGACGGCCGGCGACGGCGGGCTGGACACGGCCGTGTTCCCCGCGGCCGAGGCACGGCAGGTGCGCGTCGTCGGCCTGAGCCGAGGCACCCGGTACGGCTACTCGCTGCACGAGGTCGGCGTCCACGCGCGCTGACCCGCGTCAGCCTCCCGCCGCCGCGCCGTCCAGGAGTGCGCGCACCGCGTCCGACGCAGCCGCCCGGTCCGCCGGGACCAGGCCGATGCGGGTGCGGCGGTCCAGGACGTCCTCCTCGTCCAGCGCGCCCTCGTGCCGCACCGCCCACAGCACCTCGGCGCCCGTGACCGGGTATCCGGGCAGCACCGGCTCGGCGAGGCGGGGGTCCCGCTCGGCCAGGGCCAGGACCGCCTGTGCCTCGGTGCCGTGGCGGCGCACCAGACGGCGGGGCGCGGACAGCCCGGCGAGGACGTGCGGCGCCGCCGCGCCCACCAGCGGCAGCGACGCCGTGCGGGACGGCCCGGCGGCCAGACCCCGGAGCCGTACGGCCGCGTCGACGGCGTCCTCGGCCATGCGCCGGTAGGTGGTCAGCTTGCCGCCCACCACCGTGACGACACCGTCCGGCGAGGTGAGCACGGCGTGCCGCCGGGAGATGTCGGCGGTCCGGGGCGGGGCGTCCGCGTGCTCGGGCGTGGTGTCCAGCAGGGGCCGCAGCCCGGCGAACGCGCCCACCACGTCGTCGCGGTGCACGGGCATGTGCAGGACCGAGCAGAGGACGTCCAGCAGGAAGCCGATGTCCGTCTCCGGCGGCTCGGTGACGTCGGGGATGTCGCCGTCCACGGGCTCGTCCGTGAGGCCGACGTACACCCGGCCGTCGTCCTGGGGGAGGACCAGCACGAAGCGGTTGGTCTCGCCGGGCACGGGGATGTGCAGTCCCGCCGTCAGCGGGCCGAGGCTCTCCGGGCGCAGCACCAGGTGCGTGCCGCGGGAGGGGCGGATGCGGACCCCGTCGACGAGGCCGCCGGCCCACACCCCGGCGGCGTTGACCACCACGCGGGCGCGGATCTCGCCCTCCTCGCCGGTGAGTTCGTCACGGACCCGGGCGCCCGTGCCGGTCAGCTCCAGCGCCCGGACCCGGGTGAGGATCCGCGCGCCGCGCCCCGCGGCCGTGCGGGCCAGGGCGGTCACCAGCCGGGCGTCGTCGGTGAGCCGGCCGTCCCACGACAGCAGCCCGCCGCGCAGCCCGGCCGGCCGCAGCGCGGGCGCGAGACGGCGGGTCTCCACCGCGGACAGCCGGCGCGGCGCCGGGAGGGTGGCCCGCGCCGTGCGCGCGGCCAGCCGCAGCGTGTCCCCGGCGTGGAACCCGGCCCGCGCCAGAGCGGCCTGCCCGCGCGACACCAGCGGCGTGAGCGGCAGGACGAACGGCTGGGCGTGGACCAGATGGGGCGCCGTGCGCTCCATCAGGATCCCGCGCTCCACCGCGCTCTCGTGGGCGACGTCGAGCCGCCCGGAGGCCAGGTAGCGCAGCCCGCCGTGGACCAGCTTGCTGCTGAAGCGGGAGGTGCCGAACGCCAGGTCGTGCGCGTCGACCGCCACCACCCGCAGTCCGCGCGCCGCGGCGTCCAGGGCGACGCCCGTGCCGGTCACGCCGAGGCCGACGACCAGCACGTCCACGGCGGAGGTCGCCGCGTCGGCCAGGTCGCGGGCGCGCCGGGCCGCGGACAGGGACGTGCCGCTGAGGGGGGTCATGGCGTGAGGGTCCTCTCCAGGATGCCGCGCAGCTCGCCGAGGAACGCCTCGGCGGACAGCTCGGGGTCGTCCTCGTCGGTCACGGTCCGCAGGGACAGGGTGAAGGACTGCACGATCAACAGCACCGAGCGCGCCTGCCGTTCGACGGGCACGCGGCGCACCGAGCCGTCGGCGTGCCCCTCGCGCAGCACGCCGGCCAGCAGCTCGAGGAGGGCCTCCTGGCTCGCCCCGCGGCGGTCCAGGACGTAGGGCAGGAGCAGCTCGGGGTCGACGTCGAGGATCTTCCGGAAGAGCGGATGGGCGACGAAGTCCCGCACCGCGTCCACGAGTCCCTCGGTGAGCAGCCCGCGCGCGGTCACGTCCGGTCTGCGCCCGGGCATGGCCCCGGTGGCCACCGCGATCCACTCCCGGGTCATCAGGTCGCCGACCAGCGACCGTACGTCGGGCCAGCGCCGGTACAGCGTCATGCGCGAGACACCGGCGCGGCGTGCCACGTCGGTGAGCGTGGTGCGGCGGACCCCGACGGCGAGCACGCAGTCGCGCACCGCGTCGAGCACCGCGTCGTTGTCCGAACCTGCCGAGCCGTTGTGACGAATAGGCGTCATGTGTCACAGTGTAACGCCACGTGAGGCCGTCGGGCGACGGCATCGCTCTCTTCCGACCCGTCAGGACGGACGACCCATGAGGACGACAGACATGGACATGCTCTGGAGCGGCTGGGGCGACCCGGAGCGGGCGGCCCCGCTGCCCGACGCGGTGACCGGGCTGCTGCGCGACCTGCTCGGCGTCAAGCCGCGCGAGGCGGCGACCGTCGCGCTCGAGGACCTCGCCGTCCCCGCGAGCCCGCTCACCCCCGAGGCGCACCAGGCCCTGGCCGCCGCGCTCGGCGACGAGGCCCACGTCCGCACCGACGCCGAGACCCGTGTCCGGCACACCCGCGGCAAGTCCACCCCCGACCTGCTGCGCATGCGCGACGGCGACCTCGCCGCCGCGCTCCCCGCGGCCGTCCTGCTGCCCGCCACCCACGACGAGGTGCTGGCCGTGCTCCGGCTGTGCGGCCGACACGGCCTGGCCGCCGTCCCGTTCGGCGGCGGCACCTCCGTCGTCGGCGGACTCGCCCCCGACACGCGCGGCCCCTTCGTCGCCCTCGATCTGCGGCGCATGAACCGCCTGCTCGACCTCGACCCGGTCTCCCGCACCGCCACCCTCCAGCCCGGCCTGCGCGCCCCTCAGGCCGAGGCGCTCCTCGCCGCACACGGCTTCACCCTCGGCCACTTCCCGCAGTCCTACGAATGGGCCTCCATCGGCGGTTTCGCGGCCACCCGCTCCAGCGGGCAGGCCTCCGCCGGCTACGGCCGCTTCGACGAGATGGTCCTCGCCCTCACCCTCGCCACCCCCGAGGGCACCCTCGACACCGGCCGCGCCCCGCGCTCCGCCGCCGGACCCGACCTGCGCCAGCTCCTCCTCGGCTCGGAGGGCGCGTTCGGCGTCATCACCTCGGTGACCGTGCGCGTCCGGCCCGTGCCGCGGACCCGCCGCTACGAGGGCTGGAGCTTCCCCAGCTTCGACGCCGGCGCCGCCGCCCTGCGCCGGCTCGCCCAGGACGGACCCCGGCCCACCGTGCTGCGCCTGTCCGACGAGACCGAGACCCTCGTCGGCCTGGCCAACCCCGAGGCGATCGGCTCCGGCGAGCTCAAGGCCGACGGATGCACCGCCGTCGCCGGCTACGAGGGCACCGAGGAGGACACGGCGTACCGGCGCGAGCGCGCCGCCGCCGTCCTGCGGGAGTGCGGCGGCACGCCCCTCGGCGAGGAGCCCGGCCGGCGCTGGGCCCACGGCCGCTACGCGGCGCCGTACCTGCGCGACGCCCTCCTCGACGCCGGGGCCTTCGCGGAGACCCTGGAGACGGCGACGTTCTGGTCCCGCCTCCCCGGGCTCTACGCCGCCGTCCGCGACGCGCTCACCGCCACCCTCACCGAGGCCGGCACCCCACCGCTCGTCATGTGCCACATCTCGCACGTCTACGAGAACGGCGCCTCCCTGTACTTCACGGTGGTGTCCGCGCAGGGCGAGGACCCCGTGGCGCACTGGACGCGCGCGAAGCACGCCGCCAACGAGGCGATCCTCGCCGCGGGCGGCACCATCAGCCACCACCACGGCGTCGGCACCGACCACCGCGACTGGTACCTCCGAGAGATCGGCCCCCTCGGCGCGGAGGCGCTCCGCGCGGTGAAACACCGGCTCGACCCGGAGGGCGTGCTCAACCCGGGCGTACTGGTGCCTGCCGAGTGAGGCTCGACCGCCGGCGGGTGCGGGACCGCGACTGGCCGCCGCCCCTCACCGCGCCCGCCCCGGCGGGTCCCGTGCACCCCATCCCGTAGCCCGTCCCCCCGGAGGCATCCCGATGCGACAGTTCACCGCCGTCGTCAACCCCACCGCGGGCGCGGCCGGTTCCGCGGCCGCGCTGCTCGCCGTCGCCCGGCATCTGCGGGAAGCGGGTGCGGAGCTGGTGACCGAGTACAGCCGGAGTCTGGCGCACGCCAGGGAACTCGCGGTCGCCGCCGGCACGGCGGGCCGCACCGTGCTGGCCGTCGGCGGGGACGGCATGGCCGGCTGTGTCGGCGGCGCCCTCAGCGGCACCGGCGCCACCCTCGGCCTGGTCCCGGCCGGCCGGGGCAACGACTTCGCCCGGGCGCTCGGCCTGCCCCGGGACCCGGAGGCCCTGGCGGCGATCCTGCTCCACGCCGACCCGCGCCCCGTCGACACGATCGAGGTCACCTCGGCCACGCACGACCGCGTCGTCGTGCTCGGCAGCGTCTACGCCGGGGTGGACGCCCTCGCCAACCTCCACGCCAACCGCTCCCGCCTGCTGCGCGGATCCGCGTCCTACTACGCGGGCGGACTGCGGGCCGTCACCACCTGGCGCCCTGCCCGCTACCGGGTCACCGTCGACGGCACGGAACACACCCACACGGGCTACACCGTGGTCGCCGCCAACTCCGGCACGTACGGATCCGGCCGTCTCATCGCCCCGGACGCCCGGCTCGACGACGGCCTCCTCGACGTCGTCCTGATCGGCCACGCGCCCCGCCTGCTGTTCTTCGCCCTGATGAACGAACTGCGCACCGGCGCCCACCTGCACCGCCCCCAGGTGCGCGTCCTGCGCGGCCGCGAGATCCGCGTCGAGGCCGACCGGGCGATCCCGTACGGCACGGACGGCGAGGTCGACGCGACCCTGCCCGTCACGGCGAGAATCCTTCCGGGGGCGCTCGACGTCCTGCACTGAGCGCCCGGCTCCCGCACGAAGTCCCTGGTCGGACCCTTCGTCGGGCCAGGTGGCCGGCGCTCCCGCGCCCGGTGCCGTGCGCAACCCGGGAGCCACCCCCCGTTACCGGACACGCCCCAGGAATGGATCCGTTCGTTCTCTGGAATTGTTCGCGTCTTCGGCGGTAGGTTCGGCCCATGACCGCATCCCGGCCGTCGACCACCGCCGAGGAGCTGCGCGGTGCGGGGCTCCGCGTGACCGCCGCCCGCGTCGCGCTCCTCGACACCGTCCGCGAGGGCGGCCATCTCGGCGTCGACACCGTCGCCGCCGAGGTGCGCCGGCGCATAGGACATGTGTCGCTCCAGGCGGTGTACGAGGGGCTGAACGCGCTGAGCGCCGCCGGCCTGGTGCGTCGCATCGTCCCGGCGGGCGGCGCCGCCCTCTACGAGGGACGCGTCGGGGACAACCACCACCATCTGGTGTGCCGTTCCTGCGGCGCCGTGGCCGACGTGGACTGTGCGGTGGGCGAGGCGCCCTGCCTGACCGCGTCCGACGGCCACGGCTTCGAGGTCGACGAGGCCGAAGTCGTCTACTGGGGCCTGTGCCCCGGATGTTCCACCTCCCGCAGTGCCTGAACTGCGCGAACGTTTTCGCCCGGAAGGACTCCCATGACCGAGAACCATGACGCGATCGTCACCGAACCCAAGGCGGAGGAGGCAGGCGGCTGCCCGGTGGCGCACGGTCGCGCGCCGCACCCCACCCAGGGCGGCGGCAACCGTCAGTGGTGGCCCGACCGTCTCAATCTGAAGATCCTCGCGAAGAACCCGCCGGTCACGAACCCGCTCGGCGAGGACTTCGACTACGCGGCGGCGTTCCAGTCCCTCGACCTCCCCGCGGTGAAGCGGGACATCGCCGAGGTCCTCACCACCTCGCAGGACTGGTGGCCGGCCGACTTCGGCAACTACGGCCCGCTGATCGTCCGCATGGCCTGGCACAGCGCCGGCACCTACCGCATCAGCGACGGCCGCGGCGGCGCCGGCGCCGGCCAGCAGCGGTTCGCCCCGCTCAACAGCTGGCCGGACAACGCCAACCTCGACAAGGCCCGCCGTCTGCTGTGGCCGGTGAAGAAGAAGTACGGCCAGAGCCTGTCCTGGGCCGACCTGATGATCCTCGCGGGCAACGTCGCCCTGGAGACCATGGGCTTCGAGACCTTCGGCTTCGGCGGCGGCCGCGAGGACGTGTGGGAGCCGGAGGAGGACGTCTACTGGGGTCCCGAGACCACCTGGCTCGACGACAAGCGCTACTCCGGCGACCGCGACCTGGAGAACCCGCTCGGCGCCGTCCAGATGGGCCTCATCTACGTCAACCCCGAGGGCCCCAACGGCAACCCCGACCCGATCGCCGCGGCCCGCGACATCCGCGAGACGTTCCGCCGCATGGCGATGAACGACGAGGAGACCGTCGCGCTGATCGCCGGCGGCCACACCTTCGGCAAGACCCACGGCGCCGGTCCCGCCGACCACGTCGGCGACGACCCCGAGGCCGCGTCCATGGAGGAGCAGGGCCTGGGCTGGCGGAACACCTACGGCACCGGCAAGGGCGGCGACACCATCACCTCCGGCCTGGAGGTCACCTGGACCGCCACGCCGACCCGGTGGAGCAACGGGTTCTTCAAGAACCTGTTCGAGTACGAGTACGAGCTGACCGAGTCCCCGGCGGGCGCCAAGCAGTGGGTGGCGAAGAACGCCGAGCCGATCATCCCCGACGCGCACGACCCGGCGAAGAAGCACCTGCCGACGATGCTCACCACCGACCTGGCGCTGCGCTTCGACCCGGTCTACGAGCAGATCTCGCGCCGCTTCTACGAGAACCCGGACGAGTTCGCCGACGCCTTCGCCCGCGCCTGGTACAAGCTCACCCACCGCGACATGGGCCCGAAGTCCCTCTACCTCGGCCCCGAGGTTCCCGAGGAGACGCTGCTGTGGCAGGACCCGCTGCCGGAGCGTGACCACGAGCTGGTCGACGCCGCCGACATCGCCTCCCTCAAGGAGCGCGTCCTCGCCACCGGCGTGTCCGTGTCCGACCTGGTGTCGACGGCGTGGGCGGCGGCCTCCTCCTTCCGCGTCAGCGACAAGCGCGGCGGCGCCAACGGCGGCCGGATCCGCCTGGAGCCGCAGCGCGGCTGGGAGGCCAACGACCCCGACCGCCTGGCCGGCGTCGTCCGTGCCCTGGAGGGCGTCCAGGAGGCGTTCAACGCCGCGCAGACCGGCGGCAAGCGGGTCTCCTTCGCCGACCTGGTGGTGCTCGGCGGTGTCGCCGCCGTGGAGAAGGCCGCCAAGGACGCGGGCCACGACATCGAGGTGCCCTTCACCCCGGGCCGCGTCGACGCCACGCAGGAGCAGACGGACGTCGAGTCGTTCGCCGCGCTCGAGCCGACCGCCGACGGCTTCCGGAACTACCTGGGCAAGGGCAACCGGCTCCAGGCCGAGTACCTGCTGGTCGACAAGGCCAACCTGCTCGACCTAAGCGCCCCCGAGATGACGGTGCTCGTCGGCGGCCTGCGGGCCCTCGGCGCCACCTACCAGCAGTCCACGCAGGGCGTGCTGACCGAGACCCCGGGCGTCCTCACCAACGACTTCTTCGTGAACCTGCTCGACCTGGGCATCACCTGGAAGTCGACGTCCGAGGACCAGACCGCGTTCGAGGGCCGTGACGCCGCCACCGGCGAGGTGAAGTGGACCGGCTCCCGTGCCGACCTGGTGTTCGGCTCGAACTCCGAGCTGCGCGCCCTCGCCGAGGTCTACGCGAGCGACGACGCCAGGGAGAAGTTCGTCCAGGACTTCGTCAAGGCGTGGGACAAGGTCATGAACCTCGACCGGTTCGACCTCGTCTGATCCGCACCGGTCCGCCGGTACGTCCGGCGCGCTGACCGACCCGTCCGGGCCGGTCCCCTCCGCGGGGGCCGGCCCGGACGGCTGTCCGCCCGAGATGCGCGTCGCCGCCGCTGCCGCCAGGGTGGGAAACGGCCCGACGGTCGACACGAAGGAGGCGCCGGACATGGCGAAGGACGGCAAGAAGTCCGGGAAGGACCTGCACGAGGGCGACCACGTCGCCTGGAGCAGCCACGGCAGCGAGACGACGGGCGAGGTCGAGCAGAAGATCACCGAGCGGACCGAGGCGGCCGGACGCACCGTCGCGGCCTCGGAGGACGATCCGCAGTACGAGGTGCGCAGCGACAAGTCCGGAAAGACGGCGGTGCACAAGCCGTCCGCGCTCAAGAAGAAGAAGTGAGCGCCGTGGCCGCGGACGACGAGGAGACCTGGAACGAGTTCCGGGAGCTGGTCAACATGACCCCCGGCGACCTGGAGAAGTGGCTCGAGACGGACGAGTCGCGAAGCGCCGGCCAGCACAAGGACGGCGGGGAGTCGACCGGGCACGCCTCCGGACGGCGCATCGTCGAGCTGCTGCGCGCCAAGCGCGCCGACCTCACCGAGGACGACTACGCCCACATGCGCAAGGTCGTCGGCTACATCCACCGCCACCTCGCGCAGCGGCCGTCCGGCGACGTCACCGACTCGCGCTGGCGGCACTCGCTGATGAACTGGGGCCACGACCCGCTCGCCGGCAACTGACGGCGGACGCCTGGCAGTTCGTCACGGTCGTCATGTCGACACGTCGACCGGGAACGTCCGAAAACCGTCGCACGTTGTCGGTGTGAGGTTGCACAATGATCGGAAAAGGAGATCAACTCCGGCGCGGTGCTGGGTAGACGGTCTCGTGTCCGGCTCCGGAAAGGTCCTTCAGATGCTTGCCACCGTCGACCGCTCGACCACCCTCGTCGACCTGCCGTCCGTCCGCCGACGGCGCGCCCGGGCGGCCGTCGCCGCCCCGGCCCGGGCCGCCGCGCCCGCGACTCCCACGACGCCCGGGACGACGGCTGACGTGCTGCGCATCATCGCGAACCCGCGCACCCCCACGTACGTGACGGTGTTCGCCAACGGCCGCCGCCGGTACAGCTACTGGCGCCCGATCGACCCGGCGACGGGCGCCGGCGGCTGCTACGCCGCGCTGCCCACCGCCGAGTGCGACGCGCTGTACGCGAGCGGCCGGATCACGCTCGGCGAGCCGGTCGTCGACCCCAACCGCACGACGTACCGCGTCCGTACGGCCGCCCGCGTCACCGCGGCCCCCGCCGCCCGCCCGGCGGTCGCCCCGGAGCGGCGGAGGGTGGCCTGACGGCCGGTGGAGGGCCCTCCGAGCGGCTCGGTCGGCGGCAACAGCATTGCCACCGTCCCGGTGGTTCCTGGACCAATTGAAGGCACTGCGCGCCCAGAGGGCGCGGAGTGCCCTTCAGGGGCGCGGGGAACCGCGCGCCCAGCCACGACGCGACCGCACCCGGCATACAACAGCCCCCGGCACCCCGGTAGCCGTACGGGGGTGAGGCGCAGGCCCGTTGAGGGGTGCCGCTTGGGCGCGTCGGCGCGGCCGGCAGGGGCTCCGTACTTTCCGGTA
This sequence comes from Streptomyces lusitanus, assembly GCF_042647945.1. NCBI lineage: Bacteria > Bacillati > Actinomycetota > Actinomycetes > Kitasatosporales > Streptomycetaceae > Streptomyces > Streptomyces lusitanus. The sequence continues at coordinate 395,265 of NZ_JBHRWL010000003.1, read as the reverse complement.
ACGCTCCGATAGAGCCAACTTCACGGGCGCCGTGTCCGTCCCGTGACCCCGGGATGCTCATCGGCTGCGCCCGTTGCGGGGCCGCCGGCATCGGTCGGCCGCGCGGACATCGCCCGGCTGGGCACCCGCGCTCCGGCAGCCGACCGCGCTGGGCGGCGCAGAGGTCCGGCTGGGTCGGACCACCGGACGTCGGTTCTCGGGTGCTCGCCGGCGGAAACCAGCGGTGGTGGGGCCACGGTGCCGCCGGTGCCCCGGCACGCCGGACGGCGCATGCCGACGCCGTTCGTACGGTGACCAGCCGGCCCGGCGGCCGACAGAGCGAGGTGACCGCGCGCGACGGGGGCTCCGCGGCCTTCCGCGGCTGCTCCCCGGCATCCGGAAACGGCGGGCTCGGACGGCACGGTCACGGCCCGCCGGGCACGCGGCGGCAGCTTCGTCGGCCGCGGCTTCGGCGACCCCGTCGGTCCACGCCCTCCGGAGCCGTGTCCTCGTGGCCGAGGAGGTCCGCCGCGAGGGTGCCGGGGTGCACCGCCCGGAACACCCGTACCGTCCGCGCGCCGCCCGGGCGGTGACGCTCGGACGTCGGCAGGCGATGAGGCGTCCTCAGGCTATGGACGCCGAAATGACCGCCGACACCGCGATGTTGCAGGACGCCGTCACCCAGACCGCCGGGTGCGGTTCGACCTCCACCAGCGTCGCGCCCAGCCGTCCCGGGGTGACCAGGTCGATCACGAAGAACGCCACGGCCATCATGACCAGACCCAGCAGGCCGAACACCGCCGTGGAGGCCAGGCCCTTGCCGAAGTCCTCGTAGGTCGTCCAGATCGAGGTGAACACGATGCCGCCGATGCCGAGCAGCGCGGAGCTCAGCACCAGCGCGGCGTTGCGGTTGCGCTCCTGCCAGATCTGCCGGCCGAGCTTTCCGGGCGTCAGCATGTCGACCAGGAAGATGCCGAGGACCAGCAGGACCAGGCCGAGTGCGCCGTAGGCGCCAGCCCGGCCGAGTCCGTTGACGATGTCGCTCATGAGGTTGCCGGCTCCGTAAGGTGAGTGATCGCGGTCAAGGGCGAGCAAAATGTAGCGCACCCGTTCGGCTCCGTGACCTGCTGCCCCGTCATCCGTCCCCGCCGCCGATGTCGTCGGCGCGGGCCACGAAGTGCGCGGCGCCGCCGCTGATCCGGTACAGGAAGGCGCCGCCGTCCCGGTCGGCGTCGTAGAACTGGCCGCCGGGATCGTAGGAGAAGCGGCGGGTGATGCCCTGCCAGGGGGCGCGCAGCAGTTCGGAGCGGAGGGCGGAGGGGCCGTCGGCGCCGGCTTCGGCCAGGCCGTGGGCGGCGAACCGCACGGCGTCGTAGGCCTCGGCCGCCCAGGGCGCGGGGGAGTCGCCGTGGAGTTCGCGGTGGGCGGCGGCGAAGGTCCGCAGGCGCGGGTCCGCGCCGGCGTCGGCGTAGGCGGTGCCCACCATCCAGCCCTCCGCCTCGGCGAGGAAGCGTCCGCCCAGTACCGGTTCGTCCGCCACGCGGGCCCCGCGGTGTCCCGCCTCCCGCAGCGCGCGGTCCAGCGAAGCGGCACGCTCCGGGCGCAGACCCGCGAACAGGACGGCGTCCTTTGGGCGTTCGGCGATGCGCCGGGCGACGGCGGTGAAACCCGCGTTCGCCGCCACCTCCTCCACCACCACGGCCGGGGCGTCGAGCTTGCCGAACACGGTGACGACGCGCACGAACGCGGAGGTCTCGGCGGCGTCGCTGAGATCGTGCACGACCACGGCCCGCTCGGGCTTCACCTCGCGGTTGAGGTGGCGCAGGACGGCCGGCGGCCCCGCCGTCCTGGTCGGGCGCAGCAGCAGCGCGGTGGTGAGGTTGGCGCTGTCCAGCAGGCTGGTGTCGGCCCGGGTCACCAGCGCGGTGGTCCGGGTGCGGGTGAGGGCCGTCACGGCCGCGGGGACGGTCGCGTTGGTGCCGGCGCAGATCACCACGGCGAGGTTCCGCCCGGCGACCAGCCCGGCCGCGCCCCGCGTGGAACCCTCCGCGGTGCCCCCGTCGTCGGCGGTGCGCAGCACGAGGTCGAACGTCCGCGCGGGGTCGTGGTTGTGCTCGTCGACGGCGAGACGCGCACCGTGCTCCTGAGCCGTGAAGGCGCCGTCCGCCCGGCGCCCCAGCAGTCCGACGACGTACGTGGGCCGGTTGCCGGGCGGGGGAGGCGCGGGGGCGCCCCGGGACCTGAGCCACCACGCGCCGGCCCCCGCGGCGGTGAGGCCGAGCACCGACCCGGTGGCGAGCAGACGCCGCCGGGTGAGGGAGGGACCGCCCGGACCGGTATCGCCCGGACCGGTATCGCCCGGACCGGTACCGCCCGGACCCGGACCGCCCGGCTCGCCGCCGACGACGGTGGGCTCGGGCACGGGCAGGTCGACCACACGCGTGGCCTGCGCCGCGATCAGCGCCGGGAGCCCCTCCGGCAGCCACCCGTCCGCCGTGAACTCACCGAAGAACGCGCGTAGTTCGGCGACACCGGGGCGCCGCTCAGGTTCCTTCTCCAGACACCGCCGCACGATCGGGGCGAGTCCGGGCGGCACGCCGTCCAGGTCCGGCGGCTCGTGCACGGTCCGGTACAGCACCGCCGCCGCCCCGCCCGTGCCGAACACGGCCCGGCCGGTGGCCGCGTGGGCGAGGACGCAGCCGAGGGAGAAGACGTCGCTCGCGGGGCCCACCGTGCGGCCCCTGGCCTGCTCCGGCGAGAGATAGCCGGGCGAGCCCACCACCGAGCCGTCGGCGGTGAGCGCGGTCGCCCCGACCGCCCGGGCGATGCCGAAGTCGATCAGCCGGGGGCCGTCCGCGGTGAGCAGCACGTTCGCCGGTTTCACGTCCCGGTGGACCAGCCCGGCCGTGTGCACCTCGTCCAGGGCCTGGGCCAACGCGGCGGCCAGGAGCCGCAGTTGTTCCTCGGGCCAGACGCCGTGCCGGGCGATGGCGTCGGCGAGCGACGGGCCCGGCACATAGGCGGTGGCCAGCCACGGGGAGGCGGCGTCCGCGTCGGCCGCGACGACCGGCACGGTCCACCGCCCGCCCAGCCGCGCCGCCAGCTCCGCCTCCCGCCGGAACCGGGCCCGGAAGCCCGGGTCGTCGGCGTGCTCGGCCCGGATGACCTTGAGCGCGCACCACACACCGAGCGGGGACCGCGCGAGGTAGACGACACCCATGCCGCCCGAGCCGAGCCGGGCCGCCAGCCGGTGACCGCCGACGGCCGAGGGGTCGGCCGGCCGCAGCCGCTCCATGCCCCTAGGCCTCCGTCGCGCGCTGAAGGTCCGCGAGCGAACCCCGCTGCGTGAACCGCCCGTCGTGCACCTGGTGGACGTACGTGCTGTTCAGCCAGCCCGGGTTGTCGCTCTTGTACTCGTGGAAGTCGCCGAAGGCGTAGGTACGGGAGACGCCCGTGTACGTGGCCTTCGCCATCCGGGCGCCGAGCGCGGCCCGCGCCGGACGGCGCCCGCCGCGGGCCGGAACCGTCCGCGCGAACTCCGCCAGCAGCATCCGCACGGAGTCGTACGCCTCGGCCGCGTACGGCCCCGGCGCGGAGTCGAACCGGCTGCGCCACGCCTTGACGAAGGCCCGCGCCTTCGCGGTTCTCAGCGCGCCGGCGTCCACGGCCGCCGTCACCGCGTACCAGCCCTCACCGGCGGCGCCCGCCCGCCGCGGGAAGTCCGAGCCGTACAGCTGGCTCTGCATCCAGCACGGCCCGTCGAAGCCGGCCGCGGCCAGCTGCCGGGCGGCACGGACGGTGGCGTCCAGCGGACCGAAATAGGCGAAGGACGCGATGCCCCGCGTCAGCAGGGAGCGCACGGCCGCGGGCGCGTCGTCCGTCTCCTCGGCCACCACCTCGGGCACGGCCTCGGCGCCGAGGGTGTCCCGCCACTGCCTGATCAGCAAAGTGCCCTGGTCCTGGACGGTCGTCCCGCCCGACCGGTCGATCAGCACGCCGATCCTGCCCAGCTGCTTGGTCACCAGGGCGTGCAGGGCGATCCAGGTGCCCAGCGCCGCATGGGGCGCGCCGCTCTGGAACGAGGACGTCGGGGACGTCAGGAAGAAGTCCTGCTGGCCCGTGGTGCTGGACACATGGGTGAGCCCGGCCTCGCCGTAGACGTTCGCCGCGGTCCGCATCGCGATCTCGGTGACCGGCCCGAGGACGGCGACGACGTCCCGGTCGGCGGTGAGGGAACGGGCCACCTCCCGGGCGCTCCCGGAGTCCCCGCGGTCCCGCACCACCCGCACCGCCAGGTCGTAGACGCGGCGCGGGTCGGCGTTGTGCTCCGCGACGGCGAGGCGCGCCGCGCGCTCTACGGCCCGGTCGAACAGGGCGGTGGAGGCGCCGGTGGTGGAGTGCACGCCGAGCGTGTACACGGGGCGTTCCGTACCGGAGCCCTCGGGCTCGTCGTCGCGGGAGGCGAGCACCGCCGCCGTGGCCGTGCCGCCCGCCGCCAGCAGCAGCGCCCCGCCGGCCAGCAGCAGCCGTCGCCGGCCCGGGCGCCGGACGGCGTCCTCGGGGGCGGCGTCCGGCGCGGCGCCCTCCGCGCCCTCGTCCACGACCGTCGGCTCGACACCGGGCAGCGCGAGACTCTCGGCGGAGCGCACGGCGACCATCCGGGCCACCGGGTCGGGGAGCCAGCCGGGGCCGTCCGGGACGTCCTCGGCGAGCTCTCCCGCCACCTCGGCCGCCGTGGGGCGCCTCTCCGGGTCCTTGTCGAGACAGCGGGCGACCAGCGGCCGCAGCGCGCCGTCCACCCCTTTGAGGTCCGGGTCGTCGTGGACCGTGCGGTACAGCAGCGCGTCCGGCTCACCCGTGCCGAACGGCGGCCGGCCGGACGTCGCGTACGCCAGGACGCAGCCCAGCGCGAAGACGTCGCTCGCGGACGTGGCCGCTTCGCCGCGCGCCTGCTCCGGGGCGAGGAAGCCGGGCGTGCCGACCACCAGGCCCGAGGCCGTCAGCGCGGTGTCGTCGGCGGCACGGGCGATGCCGAAGTCGATGAGCCGCGGCCCGTCCGGCGCCAGCAGGACGTTCCCGGGTTTGACGTCCCGGTGCACCAGTCCCGCCCCGTGCACGGCGGCCAGCGCGCCCGCGAGCAGCCCGCCCAGCACCCGGGCGGCCGGCGCGGGCAGCGGGCCGTGCGCGGCCACCGCCTCGGCGAGCGAGGGGCCAGGGACGAAGGCGGTGGCCAGCCACGGCGTCCGCGCGTCGGCGTCCGCGCCGAGCACCGGCACGACCCAGGGGTTGTCGACCCGCCGGGCCAGCTCCGTCTCCCGCGCGAACCGGGCCCGGAAGTCCTCCTCCTCGGCGCTCTCGGCATGGATCACCTTGACCGCGGCGAGCTGTCCGGCGTCGGTGCGGCCCAGGTAGACCACGCCCATGCCGCCCGCGCCGAGGCGCCGCAGCAGCCGGAAGTCCGCGATGCGGGAGGGATCGGAGGATCGCAGCGGCTCACTCATCGCGACGCCGCCTTCCCGCTCGGCCCGCCCGCGCCGGCCAGCCGGTCGATGTCGGCGGCGACGAAGCTGACGCCCTTGGCCACCTCCGACGAGACGGCGCTCCGTTCCTCCTCGGTGCGTCCGGCGCCGATCCGGGCGGTCGCGGCCACGGTGACCGGTCCGAGCCGGTACTTGTACCAGTTGAAGGGACGCGCCTGCTCGTCCCCGTCCACCAGGTACTCCCCGTACTCCACGAGGTCGTCGTCGGCGATGGCGTTGCGCTCCTCCTCGAACGGATTGGCCTGCGAGTACAGCCCCCGGACCCGCTGGGTGGCGTTGAGCCGCTGCTCGGGACAGCGCAGCGACTCCTCCAGTGACACCGCCATGTCCCGTCGCCCTCCCGTGACGTCCGCGTGCACGGTGACGGTGAGGGACACCTGCACGGGTTCCTTGTCCTTCGTCGCGGGCAGCACGAACGCCCGGGTGAGACTGGCCAGCACCCCGTCCGGCAGCGGCTCGCGGCGCCACACGCAGTCCTCGCCCAGCACCGCCCACCGGGCCGGATCGCCGTCGTACGGCTCGCCCTCGCGGTAACCCGCGCCGAAGTAGTCCGGCCGTACGGGGAGTTCGCGCACGAACTCGACCGCCTCGGCCCGGGTGGCGGGCGCCCGGTCCTCCGCCACGGTATACGGATCGGAGGACGACGGACCGGAACCGGGTTCCCCCGCCGTACCGCTGCTCCTGCCCGACGGCTTCCGGGTGTCGGTGCCGGTGTCCCCGTCGGACCCACCGGTGCACCCCACCAGCATCAGCGTCCCCGCCATCACGGCCACAACCGGTCTGTGCGCGACCATGCCCCAGCCCCCCCGCTCCCCAACGGCCCCGGCTTCTCGTAGGCAGTGTGACGCAAGAGGCGCCGCGTAGGTAGTAACTCGCCCGCACTGGGCGGGAGTTGAGGTCGATTTCGGCGCACTGTCATGGAGTGACGCTTCCGGGGCATCAGATGTCCGTCGGACCGCAGGACCGTAGGGGAGACGAGCATGAGCAGGGGCAGCCGGGTTCTCACCGTCATGTACGCCGTCGTCGCCCTGTGGCTCGCCTTCTGCACGGTGCGCACCTGGGGCGCCGTGCCGGCCTGGACCACCCTGGCCATGGCCGCCGCCTCCCTCGCGCCCGTCCTGGGCGTGGTCCGTGAGACCGTCATCGCCGACGAACGGCGGGCCGTCGCCGCGCTGCGCGAGCGTGAGGGGCGCCGGGCGGCATGGCGGGACGCGGCCGCCGCCGCGGTGGCCCGGGCCGAGGTGGAGGCGGCGTGCTGCGAGCGCTGGTGGACGTCGTGCGCGACCGAGCACGACCCGAACTGCGCCCACCGCACCTCCTGGGGCACCACGGCCTGACCTCCCTCCGGGGTGCCCGGAGGACCGGCCCGGTCCGATGTGAATTCCTGGTCCGTACCAGGGGGTTGACGTCTCCTTATCTCACATCTTGAATCAAGTGGTTGAACCTTCACCCCCCACCACGGTCGGCGCACCCGTTCCCACGGGGCGCCGTACGGAAGGGAGAGCCATGTCCTCTCCGCGCACGCGCCGCAGATGGCTGGCCGCCGCCGCCCTGTCCGCCGCGCTCCTCGCCTCCGGCGTGACCGGCACGACCGCCCAGGCGGAGCCCGCCCGCTCCACCGCCCGGGCCTCCGACGTCTCCGCGGCTGCCGTCGTCTTCTCGGACACCTTCGACGGGCCCGCCGGCGCGGCGGTCGACTCGTCGAAGTGGCAGATCGAGACCGGCGACAACGTCAACAACCACGAACGGCAGTACTACACCGCCGGGAACAACAACGCGGCGCTCGACGGCCAGGGCCACCTGGTCATCACCGCCCGCAAGGAGAACCCGGCCAACTACCAGTGCTGGTACGGCACCTGCCAGTACACCTCGGCCCGGCTCAACACCTCCGGCAAGTTCACCGCGCAGTACGGGCACGTCGAGGCGCGGATGAAGATCCCGCGCGGGCAGGGCATGTGGCCCGCGTTCTGGATGCTCGGCACCCCGGTCAACTGGCCGGACTCCGGCGAGATCGACGTCATGGAGAACGTCGGCTTCGAGCCGTCCACCGTGCACGGCACGATCCACGGCCCCGGCTACTCCGGGTCCGGCGGCATCGGCGCCGGTTACACGCTGCCCGGCGGACAGGCCTTCGCGGACGCCTTCCACACCTTCGCCGTCGACTGGGCGCCGGACCGCATCACCTGGTCCGTGGACGGCAACGTCTACCAGACCCGCACGCCCGCCGACCTGGGCGGCCGGCAGTGGGTGTTCAACAAGCCGTTCTTCCTCATCCTCAACCTCGCGGTCGGCGGCTACTGGCCCGGCGACCCGGACGGCTCCACCGTCTTCCCGCAGCAACTCCTCGTCGACCACGTCTCGGTGACCACCGGCGACACCTCGATCGGCGGCGCGATCCGCGGCCTCGCCGGCAAGTGCGTGGACGTCGCGGGGGCCGACACCGCCAACGGCACCCCCGTCCAGCTCTACGACTGCAACGGCACCGCCGCGCAGCGCTGGACGGTCGGTTCCGACGGCACGATCCGCGCGCTGGGCAAGTGCCTGGACGTGGCCTCGGGAGGCACGGCCGACGGCACGCCCGTGCAACTGTGGGACTGCAACGGCACCGCGGCCCAGCGCTGGGTGGTCACCGCCGCCCGCGACATCGTCAACCCGCAGGCCGACAAGTGCCTGGACGTGACCGGCAACAACTCCGCCAACGGCACAAGGCTCCAGATCTGGACCTGCGCGGGCACCGCGAACCAGAAGTGGACGGTCGGCTGACACCGTGACCCCGCCTCGGGAACGGCGTGCCGGACCCGACGGCACGTGAACGGGTGCGGTCGCAGGTGAGGGGGTCCCCGTGCGGGACCCCCTCGGTGTTTCCCCGGTGTGCGCGGGCGTCAGATGCCGCAGGCCGAGGCCGACCAGAAGCGGCTGCCGCGGTGGTCGACGTGCGTGTGGTCGTTGTGGCCCGGGTAGCCGGGGCCGAGGATGCCGTTGAAGCCGTGGTTGCGGGCCTGCTTGGCCAGGGTGCACAGCGAGTGCGGTCCCGAGCCGAGGTCGGCGGCGTCGCCGTACAGATGGCGGCTGTTGCTCGCGCCGCCCACCGCGCTGTTGCAGGACTGGGAGCGGAAACCGCTGGTGACCCGGATCGGCTGGTCGCCGAGCGCGTGCCGCAGCGCCTCCAGCTTCCACATCGTGCGCAGGGCGTTCGCCTTCGCCGTCGCGGCGCTCACGGCGCCGCCCGCCCAGGTCGAGTTGCAGCGGTTCAGCTCCGCGTAGTCGAAGTGGACCGGCGTGCAGTCGTCGTCCTGGAGGGCGTACAGCTTGCTGAAGGTGTTGGGGCCGGCCACGCCGTCGGCGGTGAGGCCGTAGGCGGACTGGAAGCGCTTGAGGGCGGCGGCGGTGGCCGGGCCGAACTCGCCGTCGACGGCCAGCACGGCGCCGTACCCGGGGTAGCCGCTCAGCCGGATCTGGAGCTGGGTGACGTCGGCGCCGGACGCGCCCTGGGACAGGGTGCGGTTCCAGGTGTAGCAGCCGTCGGCGTGCGCGGTCCCGGCGGTGGCGAGGGACCCCGCCGCCAGTCCGGCCATGAGCATGACAACAGACAACACAAGTCTCAGTGCGCGTTTCAACATGCGGTCTCCGCTTCCGGTACGGGATCGGGTGAGCAACGAGCCATGTGACGCGCGTCAACCATGGGGCAAACACGCGGCCGTGCGCAAGGTGGTGCCGACCGGAGCACACCTCGCACGCGTGAGCCCTGTACGCGCCCCCGGCCGGCTGGTGAGAATGCGGTGCCGGTCCTCCCCTCCCCGTGAAGTGCCGTACGTCCCGCCCCAGTTGGACCATGCGCCGAGGAAAGCAGGTCGATCGCCGTGTTGCTGCGTCTGCCCACGTCCCTGTCCGAAGCCCGGCGGTGTCTGGCCGAGGGGGCGGTGCCCGTCGGCGGGGCCACGCTCGTCTGGGCCCAGTGGCAGCGCGACGGTTTCCCGGAGCAGGCGCTGTCCCTGCGCCGGCTGCCCGAGGCCACCGTGGTGGACGGCGAGACCCTGGGGGCCGCCGTGCTGCTGCACCAGGTCGACGAGCGGGTGCCGGAGGTGCTGCGCCGGGCCGCCGCCTCCGTCGGCACCGGAGCCGTGCGCCGGACGGCCACCGTCGGCGGCAACATCGTCGGCAGCACCCTGCGCTGTCTCCTGCCCCCGGCGCTGGTACTCGACGCGCGGGCGACCGTCATGGACCACGACGGCACCTACGAGGCCGAACTGGCGGAGGTCGTGGCCAAACGCCCCCTCATGCTGGCCCTCCGCTGGCGCAGCCCGCTCGCCAGCGCCTACTACAAGGCGCCCGGCGACCTGGGCGGCCCGCCGCCCCTGGTGGTCGCCACCGCCGTGCACGCCGAAGGGGTCGGCGGGCGGCGGCTGTTCACCGCCGTACGGGACGGCGGCGAGGTCGTCAGCGGCAGCGTCCCCGCTCCGGCGGACCCGGGCCGGGTGCTCGACTCCCTGGAGGGCACGGCCCTGAGCGGCCTGACCGGCGAGGCGCGGGAGGCGGTGCTGCGGGAGGTGACGGACGTCCTGCGGCGGGCCGGCGACTGACCGCACGGGGCCGGCGCCCGCACCTCACTCCACGGGCCAGGTGTGCACCGGCGCGTTCAGATGCATGTAGTCGATGTACTGCTGCGTCATGCGGCGCAGCGCCTCGTGCCGCCCGCAGTGCGCGGTCGCGTCGATGTGGTGGAACATCTCCTTCTGCCACACCGCGCCGTTGCGTCCCGTCACACAGCGCTGCTCGATGATGCCGAGCAGCGGCTCCCGCCACGCGTCGTCCATCCCGGACAGCTCCAGGCCTCGGTGCGCCAGCGGCAGCAGCCGCCGCAGGACCAGCTCCGCCGCCGGCACCTCGCCCATCCCGGGCCAGTACAGCCGCGCGTCGATGCCGTACCGGGCCGCCGTGCGCAGGTTGTCCTCGGCGGCGGAGAAGGACATCCGCGACCACACCGGCCGCTCCTCCTCCACCAGAGCGCGGGTGAGCCCGTAGTAGAAGGCGCCGTTGGCGAGCGTGTCGGCGACGGTCGGGCCGGCGGGCAGCACCCGGTTCTCCACGCGCACGTGCGGCTTGTCGCGGGAGACCGCGTACACCGGGCGGTTCCAGCGGTAGATGGTGCCGTTGTGCAGCGTCAGCTCGCCGAGCTCCGGAACGTCGCCGCGCAGCAGGGTCTCCGCGGGGTCCTGGTCGTCGCACAGGGGGAGCAGGGCGGGGAAGTAGCGCAGATTCTCCTCGAACAGGTCGAACACGCTGGTGATCCACCGCTCCCCGAACCACACCCGGGGCCGCACCCCCTGCACCTTGATCTCCTCGGGGCGGGTGTCGGTGGCCTGCTCGAACAGCGGGATCCGCGTCTCGTGCCAGAGCTCCTTGCCGAACAGGAAGGGCGAGTTGGCCGCGAGGGCCACCTGCACCCCGGCGATCGCCTGCGCCGCGTTCCAGTACGCCGCGAAGTCCTCCGGGTCGACCTGGAGGTGGAACTGCGTGCTGGTGCAGGCGGCCTCCGGGGTGATGGTGTCCGCGTAGGTGCGCAGCCGGTCGATGCCGGTCACCTCGATGTGCAGGTCCTCGCCGCGCGCCGCGAAGATCTGGTCGTTGAGCAGCCGGTAGCGCGGGTTCTCCGACAGGGCGCCCTCCCCGACGTCCTCGTGGCGCAGGGTGGGGAGGACGCCCGTCATGATCAGGTGCGTGCCGATGGAACGGGCGCGCTCCTCCGCGTGGTTCAGGGCGGAGCGGATCTCGGACTCCCACGCGTCGGGACCGCCCTCGGTGAGCCGCCGGGGCGCGATGTTGATCTCGAGGTTGAACCGGCCCAGCTCGGTGTCCCAGGCCGGGTCCGCGATCGCCTCCAGCGCGTCGGTGTTGCGCATCGCGGGCTCGGCGCGGTCGTCGACCAGGTTCAGCTCGATCTCGAGTCCCACCTGGGGCCGCTCGGCCTCGAAACGCGACTCGCGCAGCATCTGCGCGAGCGCGTCGAGGCACTGCTGCATCTTGACCCGGTAGCGGCGGCGGTCCTCGCGGGTGAAGGTGAGCGCCGGGACGTCCCGTCCCATCGGTCTCCCTCCAGGCTGTTCGTCCGGAACCTGACCACCCCAGCGTCGCACCGGTGGGCGTCCGCGACCACGCGAGTCCGTCAGCCCGCAGGATCCTCCCCGAGGAACCGGCCGTCGTCCGGACCGGACCCGCGTGACAGGTGAATCGGCTCGCCAGACGGCGGGTACCCGGCCGGTCCTCGCGCGGACACGCCGCGCCGGAAGCACCACGGGAGGCTCGCCATGGCCGACCTCAGCCCGATCGACCTGCAGAAGGCACTCAAGGGCGCCGACTACCCCGCCGCCAAGGACGACCTCGTCTCGGTGGCGAAGAGCAACGGCGCCGACGACAGCCTCGTCAGGAAGCTCTCGGAGACCGGGACCAAGCGGTTCGACGGTCCCAACGAGGTGCAGAAGGCCGTCTTCGGCAACGAATGACCCGCGCGCCGGGGCCGCCGCCCGCCGCCGTGGGCCGGCCCCGGACGCCCGCGACCGACCGAGGACGGTGCACCGATGACCGAGTACGAGCGCTCGCACACGATGCCGGCCCCGCCCGAGCAGGTCTTCGACCAGGCGGCGAACGTCGGCCAGATGGGTGACTGGCTGCCCGCGGACCTGCATGTGCGCGCCGAGCGGCTGCCCGCCGTGACCGTGCACGAGGACCGCACCGACGAGGACACCTCCGCCCTGCTGCGCGCCGAGCGGGACCAGATGCGCATCGAATGGGGGACACGGGAACAGGGCGGCTATGCCGGGTGGCTCCAGGTCGCCGGCATCGACAGCGGGGCCAGCGAGGTGACCGTGCACCTCTCCTTCTTCGAGGGCGGCCACGACCCGGGCGAGGAGCAGGTGACCGGCGCCCTCGACGACAGCCTGCGGCGCCTGGAGCGGCAGGTCCGGCTACGCGTCGACAACGCCGCCGGCTGATCCCTCACGCGCCCAGTGGGCGGGGCGGCCCAGCGACGGCGGCAGCGTCGTCGCCGCGTCGCCCCGTGCCGCGGTCAGCTGCGCCTGGGTGAGGAACAGGGCGCCGGTGAGATCGGCGCCCGACAGGTCCGCACCGCGCAGGTCGGCGCCGATCAGGTCCGCGTCGCGCAGGTCCGCACCACGCAGGTCGGCGCCGACGAGCAGCGCCCCGCGCAGACTCGCCCCGCGCAGATCCGCCCCGGACAGCCGCGCGCCCATCAGGTCCGCGCCGCGGTGATCCTTCCTCTTCCCCGGCACCCGTGCCCGCGTCAGCTCACTGGCCCGCAGCAGCAGCGGATTGACCTCCCCGCGCAGCGCGTTCACGTCGAGCGCGACGACCGACTCGGCGTCGCCCCGGGTCAGCTTCTCGATCCGCGCCAGCGCCCGGCGCAGCTCGCGGTGCACGGGGCGGGCCGCCGGAAGGTCCAGCGCCTCGGCGGTGTAGGCGAGCAGTTCGTGCAGCTGCCGCATGACCGGGAAGACCTCGAACATCGCGGACGCCGACGCCGGATCCCGCCGCCAGTCGGTGCCGCCGAAGGTGACCTGCGAGACCTTCTGCCCGGCGCCGAAGCAGTCGAAGACGGTGCAGCCCCGGTAGCCCTCGTCGCGCAGCCGGGCGTGGATGCCGCAGCCGAAGTCGTCCCGCAGATGGCCGCACGCCCGTCCGGCGGGCTTGTCCCGGGCGAAGTCGGCGGAGCGGGCGAACGGCAGGGCCACACAGCACAGGCCGAAGCAGGAGGAGCAGTCGGCGCGCAGATCGTCACGGTCCACGACGGCGGGCGCACGGTCCGGGCCGGGCTCCGTCCGGTCGCGCCGCCTGGGCCGTCCGCCGCCGTGCGCGGACGAGCGGGTTCCGTGCTGTGGCGACACCGTGAACGCTCCTGGACCGACGAGGGGCGCCGCGTGCGGGGCGCCCGGTGAACGCCGCCCATTCTCGCAGACGGCACGCCCCCCGACGCCGTGCGCCGCTTCACTCCCCGGCCCGTGCCTCCCCGGCAGCCGCCCCGGCGGTCCGCTGCCTGCGGCGGGCCCGGGACGCGCGCAGGTTCGCGGCGTTCCCGCACCGGCGGACGTCGTGCCAGACGCCGCTGTTGTTGCGCGAGCGGTCGTAGAACGCGGACCGGCAGCCCGGCTCCCGGCACAGCTTGAGCCGCTGCCAGGTGCCGTCCGTCTGCGCGAGCAGCACCTGCGCCCACACGGACGCCTCCAGCCACTCGCCCGGGCTCCCGACCGGCACCAGGGCCACCCGGCCCGCCTCGTCCAGAGCGGGCCGCAGGGAGACGTCGGTGGGCGCCCGCGCCGGCTCGGCCTCACCGGTCACCAGGGCGGCGAGCCGCTCCCGCAGCGCCCTCACCCGCTCCAGGTCCCCGGCGTGCGGCTCCCCCGAGGGACCCGGCCGGCCCTGGGCCCCGGCCCACGCGGCGGTCACGTCCCGCAGCCACCGGCCGCCGCTCTCCTCGTCGGCGAGCACGTCCTCGCCGTGCGGCGGGATGGCGCGGGTGTTGAGGAGCTCCTGCACCAGCACGAGCCCGCCCGGGGCGGGGCGGATGAAGTAGCGCTCGGTCGAGGTCCATGACATAGGTCAATCGTACTTGACTCTGTCGCGATTTCGGCGCACTGTGGGCGACAGAAGCAAAACGCTTTTACTTACGTCGCACCCCGTCGCGCTTCGACGCGCGTGCGTGTGCATCCATGCGAGGAGCAGAGCAATGACCGAGATCAAGGGCGCCCGAGCGCTGGTCACCGGCGGCCAGAGGGGGCTGGGTGAGGCCTTCGCCGCCGCGCTGCTCGAGGCCGGCGCCGAGACGGTGTACGTCACCGCCCGCCACCCCGAGCCGTCGGCGGACCCGCGGCTCGTGCCGCTGGCCCTGGAGGTCACCGACGAGGCGTCCGTGGCCCGGCTGGCCGAGCAGGCGCCGGACGTCGACATCGTGATCAACAACGCGGGCGCCACCATCCCGGGCGGCCTGCTGCGCAACGGCGTCGCCGACGTCGCGCACCTGTTCGACATCAACGTCCTGGGCGCGCTGCGCGTCAGCCAGGCGTTCGCCCCGGTGCTCGCCCGCAGGGGCGGGGGAGCGCTGGTGAACGTGCACTCGGTGTTGTCGTGGGCGTCCGGCGCGGGCGCGTACGGCGCGAGCAAGGCCGCCCTGTGGTCGCTCACCAACTCCCTGCGCGGGGAGCTCGCGGACCAGGGCACCCAGGTCGTCGGCGTCCACCTCGGCTACACCGACACCGACATGGTCCGCGCCCTGGACGTGCCGAAGAACGACCCGCGTGACGTCGCCGCCCAGGTGGTGGAGGCGCTGCTCAAGGGCGAGAGCGAGGTGCTCGCCGACGAGGTGACCCGGCACTTCAAGGCCGCGCTGTCCGGCCCCGTCGAGGGACTCGCGGTGGCCTGACCGGTCTCACCGCCCCGCGGTCACCGCACCGTCGTCTCCCAGGTGTCCACCGCGTAGTGCAGCGTGAGCCCGTGCCGCTCGTACAGCCGGGGCGCACCGGTCGCGTTGCGCGTGTCCACGCCGAGCCCCACCGTGTCCCGGCCGCGCGCCGCGAAGACCCCGAAGGCGTGGCGCAGCAGGAGACCGGCCAGACCCCGGCCGCGCGCGGCGGGCGAGACGCCGATGCTGCGGATCCAGGCCATCGCCGCGCGGTCGTCGCGCGCCATCAGGAAGCCGCAGTCGCCCAGGTCGTCGGCGGTGACGATCCACACCAGGTTCCAGTCCAGCCCGCGGGCGTCCACATCGTGCAGCCAGGCCGCGTAGGAGCGCGGCTGGAAGTCGAAGTGTCCGGCGAAGGACTCCTGGTACAGGGCGTGCACCCGGACCCGGTCCTCCTCGGTGACGCAGGCGCGCACCCGCACGCCGGCGGGGGGTTCGGGCAGTGGGTCCCGCGCGGGGTCGAGGGGGCGGTGCAGCACGTGGTAGCGGCGGACCACCCGCCAGCCCCGCTCCGTCAGCAGCCCGGTGTCGAGCGTGGGCGCCGCGTTGAGGTGCAGGTGCACCACGGCATGCGCGGCGCCGTTGGCCCGGGCCTTCTCCAGCGCCCTGGCCTCCATCGCCGCCAGCGTCCGGGCCGCGTCCGCCTGGTGGGAGGGCAGCGCGTAGAGGTCCACGTCGATGCGCTCACCGCTCGACGGGTCCCACAACAGGCCGAAGACCACGACCTGTCCGTCGTCCTTCACCAGCCAGGAGTCCCGCTCCAGGTCGGTGTCGGGATGCTCCAGGTCGGCCAGCACGGTGTGCAGATCGGTCTCGGGGCGGCCGATCTCCAGCTCGTCGACCTGGTTCATCAAGGCGGTGACGGCGGCGGCGTCGGCCGGGGTCGCGGGCCGGATCGTGGAGGTGGGCATGGGCACCAAGCGTCGGGCGGCGGCCCGCCCCGCGCAACGGATTTTCCCGCGCCCGCGCCCGCGCCCGCGTCCGCGCACGACGACGGCGGCACCCGTTCCCGACGGGTGCCGCCGTGCGCGGGTCACCGGGTCAGCGGGCGGCGCCCGCCGCGCGCTGACCGGTGAGGACCGCCGTCAGCAGCTCCGGGTCGAACAGGGAGACGTCGGCGAGCCGGGTCGGGGCGGCGAGGGACTGGAGCATCGCTTTGGTGACCCGCACCGCCGACGCCGGACGCCGCAGCACGGGCTTCGCCCACGCCATGACCGCGTCGTCGAGCGCGTCCGCCGGCACCACCTTGTGCAGCACGGACAGAGCCAGGGCCTCCTGGGCGTCGAAGACCCGCGCGGTGAGGATCAGTTCGCGCACCCGCGCCACCCCGACCTCGCTGATCAGCCGGGGGAGCAGCCCGCCCCAGGCGGGCGGCACCCCGAGGGCCAGCTCCGGCAGCCGGAACGTGGCCGTGTCCACGCCCACCCGGAGGTCGCAGGCGAGCAGCAGACCCACGCCCGCGCCGATCGCCCTGCCCTGGACCCGGGCGACGGTGACGGCCGGGTTGGCGGTGAGCGCCTCGCACACCCGCAGCGCCTTCTTCCCGGAGACGCGTATGCCGTCGCCGGTCGGGTCGGCGTCCAGGTGCTGCGGGAACTCGCGCCGGTCGCCGCCGAGGCAGAACGCGTCCCCGGCCGCCGACAGCACCAGGACCCGTACGCCGGGGTCCTGGTGGTCGAGGACGGTGAGGAGGTCGTCCAGCATGGCGTCGCCGACCGCGTTCCCCTCCTCGGGAAGGTGCAGTTCGACCGTGAGCAGGGGCCCCTGCCGGTAGGTGCGCACGGTCTTCAGCACCTGGTCGGCGGGGAGTTCGGCGAGGGGCGATGCGGTCATGCGGTCACCTTCAGGGACGTGATGCGGCGGAAGACGAGACGGGAGTTGTCGTAGGCGGGCGGCCCGGCCGGGCGGAGCGTGGGGAAGCGCTCCAGGATCTGCGCGATCGCCTCGCGCGCCTCGAACCGGGCGAGGGGAGCGCCCAGACAGTAGTGCGCGCCGCTGCCGAACGTGATGTGGCCGCCGTCGCGCAGGATGTCGAAGACGTGCGGGTCGGGGTTGCGGCGCGGATCGTGGGCCGCCGCCCCGTACAGGATGTGCACGGTGGTGTCCTTGGCGAGCGGGGTGCCGGCCAGCACCGTGTCGTCGGCGGCCACATGGGAGTTGAGCCACACCGGGGGGTCGTAGCGCAGCGTCTCCTCGATCAGGTCGTCGATGTGCTCGGGGTGCGCCCGCAGCCACTCGGCGCGGGCGGGCTCCTGGGTCGCGAAGCGGACCGCGTTGGTCAGCAGCACCGCGCTGGTCTCCAGCGAGGCGATGGTGATGAACATGGTCAGGTGGTAGATCACCCGCGCCGCGGCCTGAGGGTCGTCCGCGAAGTGCGCGTCCCAGTGGCGGATCCAGCCGGTGAGGACATCGTTGCCAGGACGCGCCCGCCGCTCGCGGACCAGCTCGCCGAAGAAGGCCCGCATCTCCAGCGTGGCCTGCCCCGCCTGCGCCAGCTGCTCCTTGGTCGGGAAGAGCTCCTGCGCGTACGCCTGCCGGTGGGCGAAGTCCAGGATGTGCGCGTGGTGCTCCTCGGGGATGCCCAGCCACTCGCCGACCGTGCGGACGGGCAGCAGCTCGGCGACCGTCTGCACGAAGTCGGCCTCCCCGTCCGCCCGCAGCCGCTCCTCCAGGCCGTCGAGCAGGCCGGTGACGATCCGGGCGACCGCCGGGCGCAGGCCCTCCAGGGTGGTGCGGTCGAAGGGGTTGCCGAGCGCGCGGCGCTGGCAGGTGTGCGAGGGGGCGTTGATCCGGGACAGGGTGCCCGTGAGCTCCTGGGTGGCGAGCTCCTGCCAGCGGCGCGGGTCGGGCTGCCGCTCCTGCCAGGCGAAGTCCGGCACCAGCCAGTTCCTGGACCGCAGGACCTGGCTGCATGCCTCGAACGAGGTGACGAAGTAGGCGCCCCAGGGGGCGCGCACCACGTCCCCCAGAGAGCGCAGCCCTTCCCAGACGGGCAGGGGGTCGGCCTGCCCCTCCGGCGAACGAAGGTGACGGAGAAGGGAAATGACGGCTCGGCGGTCGCTGATGGTGGGGCCGCTTATGTCGCCAACGGCGGTCACGTGGTGCTCCTTCGGCTGGACGCTACCGTTACCGCCGGAACCTACCCTTCCGACTATGTATGTCATGTGTCGTTGAGTGTTGCACCTGTCACATGCCGTGGGCTTGCCAACTGCCCCTCAAGCGCCCGCAGTTCCGTCGATCCCGGTTCCGTCACACGCGGAAGACGTCCAGGAAGCTGCTCCAGAACCCCTTCCTGCGCGAAGGTGCCTGACGGGCCGGCTGGGCCGACGCGACGGCCGCCGGCCGCTCCGCCTCGGGCATCGCGGCGGCCCGCTCGCGCAGCGCCGTGGCCGCGCGGGTGGCCGGCGTGGGGCTGAACGTCACGGGCAGCGCCACCAGCGCCCGGTGGAACGGCCCGGGACGCCACTCGAGCTCCTTCTCCGGCACGGCGAGCGTCAGGTCCGGCAGGGCGTTGAGCAGCCGCTCGACCGCGGTGGTCGCGATGACCTGCGCGGGGTCCTTCGCGGGGCAGGCGTGCGGGCCCGCGCCCCAGGCCAGATGGGCGCCCTTGCTGTGCGCGCGGCGGGCCTCCTCCAGCGCCGGGTCGGCGTTGGCGCCCGCGAAGGAGATGACGACCGGGGTGTCGGCTGGGGCCACATGGCCGCCCAGGTCCACGTCCCGCACCGGGTAGTGCGTGGCGTAGTTGGCGATCGGCGTCTGGTTCCACAGCACGTGGTCCATCGCCTCCTCGATCAGCATGCCGCTGTCCCGGGCACCCGACCCGGACAGCAGCAGCATCAGCGAACTGCCGATGAGGTTGCGCTCCGGCTCGATGCCGGCGCCCATCAACAGCACCAGCTGGTCCTTGAGTTCCTCGTCGGTCAGCCCGGCGGGGTGCTGGATCAGCCAGGAGGTGACGTCGTCCTCGGGCCGGCGGCGCTTGAGCGCGATCAACTCCATCAGGGCCACGGTCAGTTCCTCGTTGGCCCGCATCGCGTCCTTGCCGTCGAAGATCGCCGACATGGAGGCGGTGACGGTGTCGCCGATGTCCGCCGGGCAGCCGAACATCTTGTTGAACAGCAGCAGCGGCAGCAGCTTGGCGTAGTCGCCCAGCAGGTCGGCCCGGCCCAGCTCGCTGAACCGGTCGATCAGGTAGTCGGCGATCGGCTCGACGTCACGCCGGATCCGCGTGGTGCTGAGCCGCGCCAGACTGTCCACCACGGCCTTGCGCAGCCGCAGGTGCACCGCGCCGTCGGTGAACAGACAGCTCGGCCGGTACGCCATCATCGGCAGCACCGGGCTGTCCAGGGCGATACGGCCCTCGTTCAGGTCCTTCCAGCGGCGGGCGTCACGGGCGAACAGCTCCGTGTTCTGGAGCACCCGCAGCGCCATCTCGTGCCCGACGACCAGCGTGGCGTCCACACCGGGGGCCAGCTCGACCGGACCGGCCGGGGCGTGCTCCCGCAGCCGGTCGTAGACCTCGTGCGGATCGGTGGCGAAACGGGCGTCGTGCATCGGGCATCTGCCCGCACCCGACGCGGACGGGGAGTGAGCTTCCATGAAGTCTTCCTTAGTGAACCGTGAGCCGGGGACCGGAGCCGGGGGCCGGAAGGCCGAGGCCCCGGCCCCCGGACCGGGCGGACGCGAGGGGGTCAGGACGTGCGGTCGAGCAGGTGCCGCACCAGCGCGATCAGCGCCTTCGCGGACGACTGCTGGTCCCGGGCGTCGCAGTGGACGACCGGGGTGTCCGGCAGCAGGTCGAGCGCCTCACGCACCTCCGCCTCCTCGTACATGGGGGCGGTGTCGAAGCAGTTGACGGCGATGGCGTACTCCAGGCCGTACCCCTCGATGAGGTCGATGACCGGGAAGGTCTCCTCCAGCCGTGCCGGGTCGACCAGCAGCAGTGCCCCGAGCGCCCCGCGCGCCATGTCCTCCCACAGCTGCATGAACCGCTGCTGTCCCGGTGTGCCGAAGAGGTACAGCACCAGGTCGTCGCTGAGGGTGAGACGGCCGAAGTCCAGGGCGACCGTGGTGGTGGTCTTCCCGGTGACGCCCCTGAGGTCGTCGACGTGCGCCGACGCCTGGGTCATCTTCTCCTCGGTACGCAGCGGCGTGATCTCCGACAGCGAGCCGATGAAGGTCGTCTTGCCCACGGCGAAGTGCCCGACGACGAGGATCTTTGCGGCGTTGGTCACCGCGCTGGAGACGTAGATGGACTTCTGGGCCGTCTCAGCCGATGAGGGATTGGAGTCCATGCAGAACCTTCTCGAGGGTCGCTCTGTCAACGTTCTGGGCCCGGGGCGGCTCGGCCCGGCGGAGCAGATGCCCCTGTTCCGATAAATCGGTGAGCAGCAGCCGGGCCACCCCGACCGGCAGGCCGAGGTGGCCGGCCACCTCGGCGACCGACAGGTAGCCACCCGAGCACAGCTCCCAGATCGCCCTCACCTCGGGGCCGGCCCCGAGCGGCAGCGTCCGCTCGGGGGCCAGCGTGACGAGGGTGTGCAGCGCCAGTTCGTCCGAGGACGGCAGGCTCCGGCCGCCGGTGATGACGTAGGAGCGGACGAAGTCACTGGTGACGGGTGATTCCTCGGCGGGACCCGTCATCAGCCGACACCGTTGTCGGAGCGGGGAGCCACGCTCATGGCCTTGTTCAGCGCCGTCACCGTCTTCTGCATGCGGAACGACACCGCCTCCATGTCGACGTCCACCGCCGCCGAGACCGCCAGGTAGGAGCCCTGTCCGGCCGCGATCAGGAAGATCCAGCCGCCGTCGTACTCCAGCAGCGTCTGCTTCCAGATGCCGTGCCCCGCGCCGACGAACCCGGCGACCGCCCGGCTCAGCGACTGCATGGAGCTCATCGCGGCCGCGTTGGTCTCCGCGTCGTCACGCGAGATGTCGTCCGAACGCTGGAGCAGCAGGCCGTCGCCCGAGACGAGGACGGCGTGGCGGGCGCCGCGCACCTCGAGCACGTCGTTCAGCACCCACGACAGGTCGGTCTTCACTGGTGGTCAGGTCCTTCCGTGGTGTTCGTGGTCCGTCCGAGGTGGGTGCCGCGTGCGAACGCCCCCAGGCGCGACGCGGTGACCTCGCCGGACGACTCCGAGGTCTCCTCGTCGACGGTGGCCGGGTCCGGCGGGGGCGGCACCACGGCGATGGGGCCCTGACGGCGCCGCCGCTTGGGCAGCCCGCCGGACGTCGTGCCCACCACGCGCGACGGGCCCACGGGCACCGGTGCCAGGCGCTGCGGAGCGTCCTCCTGCCCCTCCTCGGCGGGCTGCCGCTCCGGCTCGGCGGGCGCGACCACGTCGGCCGTCAGCAGGGTCTCCGGCACCCGGATCACCGCGCGCACACCGCCGTACGGGGACACCGAGCCGACGGAGACGTGGAAGCCGTAGCGGTTGGCGAGCATGCCGCACACCGCGAAGCCGAACCGGGGCGGGTCGCCGAGACCGGTGATGTCGACCGCGCCCTCGGCGGACAGCAGGGCCGCGGCCCGGTCCTTGGTCTCCTGGTCCATGCCCAGACCGGCGTCGTCCACGATGAAGCACACACCCGACGGCACGGCCTGGATGTTGACCTCCACGGGGGTGCCCGGCGCGCTGTAGGTCGTGGCGTTGTCCAGCAGCTCCGCCAGCACCACGGCCACCGGCTCGACCGCCTTGCCGGCCACGGCGACACTCACCTGGGCGTGGATGCTCACCCGGTTGAAGTCCTTGATGCGGCCCTGCGCGCTGCGGGCGACGTCGTAGACGGTCGCCGCGCCGTCGCGGCGGCCCAGCCAGCCGCCGCACAGCACCGAGATGCCCTTGGCCCGGCGGCTGAACTGGCTGCCGGTGTGGTCCACCGACATCAGATCGGCCAGTACCTCGCTGTCGTTGCCGTACTTCTTCAGCAGTTGGTCCAGCAGCAGTTGCTGCTCCTCGGCGAGCGACTGGAGGGTGCCCATCGCGGACTTGAGCACGGCCTTGGTGGCCGACTCGGCGTCCGCCCGCACATCGGCCAGCTCACCGCGGTGCTGGGTGTCCAGCGTGCCTATGTGGGCTTCCAGTTGCCCGATCCGTCCCTGGGCCTGGCCAAGGCCCGCCTCCAGATCCTTCCTCGTTCTTCGGAGCGCCAGATTGGTTCTCCGGGCCCGCAGCACTGCGAGGACCGCAGCGGCGAGCACCACCAGCAGGATCCACAGCAGTGGATCCTTGATCAATGACGTCATGAGACTCTCTTCAAGTCGCATCGCGTCGGAAGTACGAGAGTGCCCGCGCACACGGATAACCGGTCCGGGCCGTCGAGCAGCACGGACCCACGGCGGGACAAAGCCTCAACTCCTCAGCGACGGGGCCTTAGAGACTGTCCCCCGTACGCGTTCATGACGCGTCGCCAGCCTGCTGAAAGTTCGTTGATCGTATCAGCCCCGGGGGCCCAACACGCCTGGTGCCGGTGGCACTTGACAACCCCTTACGAGACGTTCACACGGGCAGGTGACAGGGGCCTTTCGGGCATCCCCCGGACACCGCCGGCCACGGTGTCGCCGTTGCGACATGTCCCACCTGTGCCACGGCGAAACGGTGACACGGCCCGCGCCGGCGACCGAACCTGTGCAGCACCGACGGCACCGCGGGCCGGGTGAACAGCAGATGGACGCGACGTGTCGCACGCCGCGTACGACGAAGGGCACAGGAGTGAGACAACGGATGCGTATCGCGGCCGCCGTCGCGGCAGGGCTGACCCTGTCCGCCGGCGCCGTGACACCGGTCGCGGCCGACCCGGCCGGGACCACCACCCCTTTGGCGCGGGCCGCCGCACCGGCGGCGGAGGCCGCCGCCACCGTACGGCTGGTCACCGGCGACCGGGTCACCGTCCGCACGGACGTGACCGGCCGCCGCACCGCGTCGGTGACACCGGGGGAGGGCCGGCGGCACCTGCTCTTCCGCACCGTCGAGGAGGACGGCCACCTCACCGTCCTGCCGTCCGACGCGGCCGGCCTCGTCACCGCCGGACGCCTGGACCGCGGCCTGTTCGACGTGACCGCGCTGATCGCCCAGGGCTACGACGAGGCGCACACCGGCACGCTGCCGCTGATCGTCGCCGACGGCGCGGGCGTCCCGGACGCCTCGCTGCGCCGCCTCACCGGCCTGGCCGCCGAGGGCACGCCGGTGCGCCGCCTGGAGACCATCGACGCGGACGCCGTCCGCGTCCCCGCCGCCGACCTCGGCACGTTCTGGAAGCGCCTCGCCCCCGCCGACGCCCCCGCCGCCCGCGCCGCCTCCGTGCCGCGCGTCTGGCTGGACGGCCGGGTGCGCGCCGCACTGGACCGCAGCACCGCCCAGATCGGCGCCCCGGAGGTCTGGAAGAGCGGCAACCGGGGCGAGGACGTGAAGGTCGCCGTGCTGGACACCGGCGCCGACGCCTCCCACCCCGACCTGGCCGGACGCATCAGCGAGGCACAGGACTTCTCCGGCAGCTCCGGCACCGGCGACGCCTTCGGGCACGGCACCCACGTCGCCTCGATCGTCGGCGGCTCCGGCGCTGCCTCCGGCGGCGCCCGCAAGGGCGTGGCGCCCGGCGTGGACCTGCTGGTCGGCAAGGTCCTCGGCGACGACGGCTTCGGCACCGAGTCCCAGGTCATCGACGGCATGGAGTGGGCCGTCGCGCGCGGCGCCGACGTGATCAACATGTCGCTCGGCTCGGACGCGCCCAGCGACGGCACCGACCCGATGAGCCGCACGCTCAACGAACTCTCCGCCGCCTCCGGCGCGTTGTTCGTCGTCGCCGCGGGCAACGCGGGCCCGGGCCAGGGCACGATCGGATCCCCCGCCGCCGCGGACGCCGCCCTCACGGTCGGCGCGGTGGACCGCGACGACTCCCTGGCGGACTTCTCCGGCCGCGGCCCCCGGCCCGGCGACGACGCCGTCAAGCCCGACGTGACCGCGCCCGGCGTGGACATCGTGGCCGCCCGCGCCGCCGGCACCACGATGGGCCAGGTCGTCGACGCCGCGTACGTGGCCGCCTCCGGCACCTCGATGGCGGCGCCGCACGTGGCGGGCGCCGCCGCGCTGCTCGCCCGGCAGCACCCCGACTGGACCGCGAGCCGCCTCAAGGACGCCCTGACCAGCACCGCGCGCCTGATCCAGGGGCAGCGGGTCACCGAACAGGGCGGCGGCCGCGTCGACGTCGCCGCCGCGAGCCGCACCCCGGTCCTCGCCACCGCCGGCCTCGCCCTCGGCACGTACGGCGCCGACGACACCGGCACCCGCACGTACACCGTCCGCTACACCAACGTCTCCGACCGGGACGTCACCCTCGACGTGCGTACCGCGCTGGCCACCACCGGCGGCCGGGAGATCGCGGACGGGGTGGTGACCCCGGCCGCGCGCACCGTCACCGTCCCGGCCGGCCGCACCGCGGACCTGCCGCTCACCGTCGACCCGGCCCGCGCGCAGCGGGGCGCCTACTACGGCCACGTCACGGCCACCGCCGCCGACGGCTCGGTGACCGTGCACACCACACTCAGCCTGGTCGTCCGCGGCCCCGTGCACCGCCTCACGGTCGTCTCCTACGACAACGACGGCAACCGCGTGCACAGCCTGCCGATGATCTGGGGCGCCGAGGGCTTCGTCGGCTACACCGACCGGGACAACGCCGTCGCCGAGGTCGAGGAGGGCACCTACCAGATCACCTCCGGCGGCCCCGAACGGACGGCCGACGGCGGTGAGGTGCTGCGCCAGGTCGTCCTGCCCGAGATCAAGGTCACCGGCGACACCACCGTCGTGGTCGACCCGCGCAGGACGGTCAAGGTCGAGATCCGCACCCCGAAGCCCGCCGAACAGAGCGGCATCCTGCACTACCAGACGTACCGTCGGATCGACGGGCACGCCTGGATCGACGGCACCATGTACTTCGACAGCGCCAAGGCGCTCTACGTCAGCCCCACCCCCCAGGTCACCGACGGTGAGTTCGAGTTCGCGTCCCGCTGGCAGCTGGTCGCCCCGCTGCTCGAGGCCGGCGTGGTCGGCGGCGGCGAGCTCGACGCCTACTACATGCCCGAGTCGCCGCTGTTCGACCAGCGGGGCGAGCGGCTGCGTGCCGTGAACGCGGGCAGCGCGGACGCCCCCGACTTCCGCGGGGCACGCGGACGGCTCGCCGTCGTCACGGACGAACAGGGCGTCGCCGGGCCGCAGCTCGCCGAGCGTGCCGCCCAGGCAGGCGTCCGCGCGGTGCTGGTCGTCCACTTCGGCCCCAGCGGCTGGACCCGCTGGACACCCCACGGGGAGCGCTGGAAGGTGCCCGTCGTGCGCGTCGGCTCCGACGAGGGCGCCGAACTGCTCAGCCGCGTCGCGCGGCGCACCACCACGGTCGCCTTCGGCGGCACCGCCCGCAGCCCCTACCTGTACGACGTCATGCAGATCAGCGCGGGACGCATCCCCGACCGCGTGGTGCACACCGTGTCGGAGCGCAACAGCGCCGTGGTGCGGTCCGAGTACGCCGACAACGGCGGCGTGGAGTGGGCCGCCGAGCAGCGGTTCGCCCGCCGTCCGTACCAGGAGTTCACCTGGCTCCAGTACACCCGCCACGTGCCCACCGCCTTCGCCCGCACCGAGTACGTCACCTCCGGCACCACCGAGTGGGATCACGTCGTGAGCCACCGGACGGTCCGCGACGTCGACGCGCCGCTGAACACCGGGCTCCATGACACGCCCCGCACCTACCGCGCCGGTGAGCGGGTCACCGAGCGGTGGCAGGGCGCCCTGGTCCGGCCCGCCGTCCCGCGCGAGGGCGTGCCCGCCAGCGTCCGCGACGGCGACGTGCTGCGGCTCAGGATCCCCGAGTTCACCGACTCGGCCGCCGGCCACTGGTCCCGGCTCACCCTTGGCGGCGACACGGGCATCGGCGTACGGACGGCGGCGCCCGAGACGGCCGAGGCGCAGCTCTACCGCGACGGCCGGAAACTGGCCGACCTCGCCGACGCGTGGCGTGACGTCGAGGTGCCGGGCGGCGACGCCGAGTACCGGCTCCGGCTGCGCACCACCCGCGACTCGGCGGAGTGGACGTACGCCACGGCGACCGACACCACCTGGACCTTCCCGAGCGGGACGGTCGCGGGACAGGCCCGGCTGCCGCTGCTCCAGGTCGACCACGCCGTACCGGCCGACCTGCGCAACACCGTCGGACCCGGCCGCACCCACACCCTGCGGCTGACCGTCCGCCACCAGGACGGGCTCGCCGCGCCGCGCGGGGTGCGCACCACGGTCGAGGTCTCCTACGACGACGGCCGGCACTTCGAGCGGGCGCCGGTGCGCGCCGGGAAGGGCAACACCTTCACGGCCGCCGTCACCCGGCCGGCCCAGGTCCGCGGCGACGCCTACGTGACCCTGCGCGTCACCGCGCGGGACGCGTCCGGCGCCTCGGTCCGCCAGACCGTGACCCGGGCGTACGGGCACCGCGGCTGAGCGGGACGGCGGGGGAACGGGGCACGGCCGCCCGTTCCCCCGCCGGCTGTTGTACGGTATTCAACCGTTCAGGCGTTTGAATACCGTCGTGCGGGGAGGGCGCCGTGACGTTGGAGGCCGCCGGGGTCACCGGCACCGAGGAGACCGTCTACCGCCTGCTGGTGACGCTGGGCCGGGCCACCGCCCGCGAGGTCGCCGACCGGTCCGGGCTCGAACCCGAGCACGCCCGGCACGTGCTGGACGCGCTGGCCGCGAAGAACCTGGTCAGCCAGAGTGACGGACTGCCCCGCCACTACCGCCCCACCCCGCCCGACGTGGCCCTGCTGCCCCGCCTCAAGCGCCGCGCCGACGCGCTCGACCTGGCCCGCGCCGAGGCGACCGCCCTGCTGGAGTCCTACCGCGAGACCGTGCGCCGCCAGGACCTCGGCCAGCTCATCGAGGTCATCACCGGCGCGGAGGCGCTGCGTCAGCACCTGCGCCAGATCCAGGACGGCGCCCGGGACGAGATGCTGTGGTTCTGCAAGGCGCAGTACGTGGCCATGCCGTCCGGCAGCAACCGCGCCGAGTACGACGCGCTGGCCCGGGGCGTGCGCTACCGGGTGCTGTACGAGAAGGCGTTCTTCGACGACGAGGGCGCCGTGGATAACGTTGTCGAGGGCGTCAGGGCGGGCGAGACGGCCCGCGCCGTGCCGCATCTGCCGCTGCGCCTCGCGGTCGCGGACCGCGCCATCGCCATCTGCCCGCTGGTGCCGGGCGGCCCCGACGGCAGCCCCGAGGAACCCACCTCCGCGCTGGTGCGCGACAGCAACCTGCTGGCGGCGCTGGTCGCCCTCTTCGAGCGGTACTGGGAGGACGCCGTCCCGCTCGACGTCGACGACACGGGCACGGTCGCCGGCACGGACGCGGCCGGCCCGCCCGACCCCCTCGGCCCCACCGACCGCCGCATCCTCGCCCTCCTGATCGCGGGCGTGGCGGACAAGGCCGTGGCCACCCAGATGGGCCTCAGCCGCCGCACGGTGCAGCGCCGCATCCAACGCCTGATGGAACTGGCGGGCGCGACGACCCGCATGCAGCTCGCCTGGCAGGCGGCGCGGAGGGGGTGGCTGTGAGGCGGGGGGTGCGCGGTGCGGCCGGCCGCCCGGTACGGGGGATGGGGGCGCCCCCGCGCGTCGCGGGGAGCGGCGCGCGCAGCCCGGGCGGACTCGGGTGCCCGGGTGGTGACGGCGGCACCGACCGGGCGGGGTCGCGGTTGCGGCTGACGGGGAGGTGAGCCGTTCCCGGTGGCCGAAGGCCTGGGCTCGCGGGCGTGCGCGGCCCGGGTGCCCGGGCGCGGCCGGGTGGCGTTGGCAGCGCCGACTGCGCTGGGCGGCCGGAGGGCCTGCGTGGGCTGGTGCGGTTGCGGTCGACCGCGGAGTGAGCCCGGTCGCACCGCCGGGCCGCCCGAGGGAATGCGCGTGTGCGCCGCCCGCGTGCGAGGGCGCGGCCGCCCGACCGGACCGGCCGTGGGCGCCCGCCAGGGCCGGCGCCTGCGGCAGCCGAGTGCCGGAGGGAGCCGGTCGTCCCGCCGGGAGACCGGCGTAGGCCGCCCGCGTGCCCAGGCAACCGGCGTGCGTGGCCCGTGTGCCCCGGGACTGCCGCCGTGCGCGACACGCGCCCAGGCCAGGCCGGGGCGTCGGCCGTCCGCTGACGTAGATGCTGCCGCGCCGGAGCGGGCTCGCGCCGCGGTCACCGTTCGTCCGGGGGAGCCGGTTGCCCCAGCCGCCGGCTGGAGTGAGGCTGGCTGGGAAGGGGGCCGGAGTGCCACCGCAACCCGCCGCCGCGTGCGAAGGCGGGCCGTGAACCGGTCGGCCGCCCCTGGTCCGATGAGGGCCGAACGGCCCTGGCCGACCGGCCCCGGACCGGTGAGGATCCTGGTGGAACACCCACGCGCACAGCAAGGAGCAAGCGATGGCGGACGGCGCGCAGCCCGGCCCCGGCCTCGGCCCAGGTCCCGGTGACCCGATCCGGGTCTTCCTCCTGGACGACCACGAGGTGGTCCGGCGCGGGGTGCACGACCTGCTGAACGACGAGCCGGACATCTCGGTGGTCGGCGAGGCCGCCACCGTCGAGCAGGCCCTGGTACGCGTCCCCGCCCTGCGCCCGCGCGTCGCGGTCCTGGACGTGCGGCTGCCGGACGGTGACGGCGTGACCGTCTGCCGGGAACTGCGCTCCCGGATGCCGGACCTCGCGTGTCTGATGCTCACCTCGTTCGACGACGAGGAGGCCCTGCTGGACTCGATCATGGCGGGCGCGTCCGGCTACGTGCTCAAGCAGATCCGCGGCTCCGACCTCGTCGAGGCCGTCCGCACGGTCGCGCGCGGCCAGTCGCTGCTCGACCCGAGCGCCACCGCCAAGCTGATGGAGCGCCTGCGCGGCGGCCCCCGGAAGGAACAGGAGGAGGACGTCCTGCCCGGCCTCACCGAGCGGGAGCGGGAGATCCTCGAGCTGATCGGCGAGGGGCTCACCAACCGCCAGATCGGCCGGCGGCTCTACCTCGCGGAGAAGACCGTGAAGAACCACATCTCCCGCCTGCTCGCCAAGCTCGGCGTGGAGCGCCGTATCCAGGCCGCGGTGATCGCCACCGAGGCCCGGGACCGGCTGCGTCACGATCGCGACGGCCGCTGACAGGCGCCGCCCGTCGCGAAGCGCCGCGGGTCCCCGGCCGGACGGCGCCCGGCCGGGGACCCGCGGCGACCGGTCAGTCGCGGGCGATCTGCGGCGCGATGTCCTCGGTGAAGCGCTCCGTGGAGGCGGCGGCCCGCCGCACCGCGGCCGCCGGGTCGGTGCCGCAGAAGGACGCGTCGAGCGTGGCGCCGAGCGTGGTGTTCACCGTGCCGTTGTTGGAGGTGTTCGCCAGCGACGCCATGCTGCGGCGGCCGTCGCTCGTGGTGAAGGCGTACGTGTAGTAACCCTGCACGGTGCCCGTGTGCCCGTACACCGTGGTGCCGCAGGACAGCGTCCGCCCGCGCAGCCCCAGACCGTACGACTGCTTGCCGTCGGCGGTCACCGGGACCATGGTGGTCATCTCCCGCAGCTGCTCCTCGGGCAGCAGCTTCCCGGAGAGCAGCGCGGAGAAGAACCGGTTGAGATCCTTGGCGTTGGAGATGACCGCGCCCGCGGACTGGGCCCAGGAGACGGTCTGCTCGGTGGAGTCCACCAGCGGCAGCGTGGTGTCGTCCTGCCGGAGGTAACCGCGCGCGTACGAACCGGAGATGGTCGTCCGCGGGTGGACGTACGAGGTGTGCTTCAGCCGCAGGGGCGTGAAGATGCGCTCCTGGTAGTGCGTGGCGACCGGCGTGCCCGTCACGTGCTCGACGATGGCGCCCAGCGCGACGAAGTTGGTGTTGGAGTAGCTGTACGCGGCGCCCGGCGTGTTGTTCAGCGGCCGCGCCGTCGACAGGTCGATGAGCTCCTGGTAGCTGAACACCTTGTTCCGTACCGCCTCGAAGCCGGGCACGGTGTTGTAGAACATGTCGTTGGTGTAGTCGTACAACCCGCTGCGGTGGCTGAGCAGATGACGGACCGTGATCCGCTCGTCGGGCAGCGGCTCGGGCAGGTAGCGGTTGGCCGGCGCGTCGAGGTCGACCTTGCCCTCGGCGACGAGCTGGAGCAGCACCACCGAGGTGAAGGTCTTGCTGACGCTGCCCACGCGGAACCGCCGCCCGGTGTCCATCGGCGTGTGGGCGGCGGTGTCGGCCTCACCGGTGGCGACGCGGTAGCTCCGCGGCCCCTCGTCGATCCGGGTCAGCGCGCCGGGCGCGCCCTGCGACAGCGCCGTACGGTGCACCGCGGCCACGGCGGCGACGTCGGGCGCCGGCAGGGCGGGCGTGGTGGTGCCGGCGAGGGCGGGCGTGGTGGTGCCGGCGAGGGCGGGGGACGCCGCCAGCACGACGACCAGGGTGGAACCGACGAGCGCGACGCTCACGTCTTTGATCCGCATCCGCTTCTTTCCTGAGTGTGGGGAAGGGACAGGCGCCTGCGGCCGACATCGCCTCAACGCCCCTGCAGCGCAAGGAAGTTGACCGTGTCACGTGAGGCCGGGGCGGCAACGTCTGCATCGTAGTGCAGCAGCGCCCCACGGCCCGTCCCTCGAACACGGCGTGGCGGAAACGGTGTTGCCTCACCCGCCCGTGCGGACCGGGTAGTGGTGCGCCTCCGCCGACCCGCGGGGCACCGCCTCCGGCCACACGTGGTCCAGCACCGACGCCGACGGACCGAACAGCGCGGTCGGCACCGCGTCGCGCGCGAACCACTCCCAGCGCGCGATCTTGTCCGGTTCCGTCACCACGGGCGTGCCCGTCGCCCCCTCGGCGACCGCGGCGGCCGTCACCCGGGTCGGTCCGCGCAGACCGTCCACCACCACCGCCAGCACCCGTACCGCCGTGGCCGGCACCGACAGCCCGGTCTCCTCGGCCAGCTCCCGCGCCGCCGCCGTCTCGAAGCTCTCACCCGGGTCCACCTTGCCGCCCGGCAGCTCCCAGCGGCCGTCGTGGCCGAGTCCGAGCAGGACGCGGCCGGTGTCGTCGAGGACGGCGACGCCGACCCCCGTCAGGCTGTGCGGTGTGGGGCGAGCGCGCTCGGGGCGCTCGGCGGCGTGGTGTCCGGTGGTGTTCACCGGTCCCTTCTACACGGTCACGGCTCTGCATGGTCACGGGCCCGCCCCGGCGCGGGGTGACGCACGTCACCGGGCCGAGGCGTGCGAGTGCGGGTGGCGCGGCGGCGACAGTGGTGGAACGGACTGTTCCGCACAAGACGCCCGCGAGGCGTGCCGGCCGCCGCCGACGTCGTGATCGGACCTTTGCACGACGACTCTTGACGCACGCGATGGCTGAAAATATCTTTCAGGCTCAAGTGATCCACCGAAAGTAAATTTCGACACCGGGAGTGTGACCCTCGTGCCCGCCGCAGACGCCGTGGAGAGCGGCCGGTTGCGTGAGCAACTGGCCACCATGACCACGGAGGCGTACCGCCCGGAGCTGGCGGACATCGACCGCCTGCCCACCCTCGACATCGCCCGCTTCATGAACGCGGAGGACGCCACCGTCACCACGGCCGTCGCCGCCCGGCTGCCGGAGATCGCCGCCGCGATCGACGGCGTCACCGCGCGCATGGCCCGCGGCGGCCGGCTGGTCCACGTCGGCGCCGGCACGGCCGGCCGGCTCGGCATCCTCGACGCCTCCGAGTGCCCGCCCACCTTCAACACCGACCCCGCGCAGGTCGTCGGCCTCATCGCGGGCGGTCCCACGGCCGTGGTCAGCGCCGTGGAGGGAGCCGAGGACCGCGAGGACGCCGCCCGCGCGGACCTCGACGCCCTGGCCCTCACCGCGGACGACGTGGTCGTCGGCATCTCCGCCTCGGGCCGCACCCCGTACGCCGTCGCCGCCGTACGGCACGCCCGCGCCCTCGGCGCCCTCACCGTCGGCCTGTCCTGCAACGAGGACAGCGCGCTCGCGGCGGCCGCCGACCACGGCATCGAGGTGGTCGTCGGACCAGAGACGCTGACCGGTTCCACCCGGCTCAAGGCGGGCACGGCGCAGAAGCTCGTGCTCAACATGATCTCGACGATCACCATGATCAAGCTGGGGAAGACCTACGGGAACCTGATGGTCGACCTCCGCGCCTCCAACGAGAAGCTCAAGGCGCGCGCCCACCGGATCGTCTCCCTCGCCACCGGCGCGCGCGACGAGTCCGTCGAGACCGCCCTCGCCGACAACGACGGCGAGGTCAAGAACGCCGTCCTCACCCTCCTGGCGTCCGTGGACGCCCCGACCGCCGCCCGCCTGCTCCAGGATGCCCACGGGCACCTGCGCAAGGCCCTGGAAGCCGCAGCCGCCTGACGCGGCCTGCCCCACCTCACAGCAAGGCATGACCGCACCATGAGCGAAGAGAACAAGCATCGCGCCACTGCTGCCGCCATCCTCCCCCTGGTCGGGGGCGCGGCGAACGTGACGTCGGTGGCCCATTGCATGACCCGGCTCCGGCTCGGGCTGCGCGACCGGTCCCTCGTCCAGGAGGAGGTACTCAAGGCACTGCCCGCGGTCATGGGGGTCGTCGAGGACGACACCTACCAGATCGTGCTGGGACCGGGCACCGTCTCCCGGGTCACCCCGGAGTTCGAGGCCCTGGTCGGTGCCGAGCGCGCCGGCGCCCCGGAGGAGCCCGCCGCTCCCGCCGCCCCGGCCGGCGGGTCCGACCCGGTGACCGCCGAGGAGCTGGCGGCCCAGGGGGCGGCGCTCAGGGCGGAGCGGAAGGCGAAGAACGCCACCCCGTTCAAGCTGTTCCTGCGGCGCATCGCGAACATCTTCGTGCCGCTCATCCCCGCGCTCATCGGCTGCGGCATCATCGCCGGCCTCAACGGCCTGCTCGTCAACCTTCAGTGGCTGCCCGCCGTCACCCCGGCCCTGGCCGCCATCGCCTCCGGCTTCATGGCGCTGATCGCCGTCTTCGTCGGCTACAACACGGCCAAGGAGTTCGGCGGCACCCCGATCCTCGGCGGCGCCGTCGCGTCGATCATCGTGTACGCGAAGGTGGCGGACGTCGAGGCGTTCGGCCAGCACCTCTCACCGGGCCAGGGCGGCGTGCTCGGCGCGCTCGCCGCGGCCTGCCTCGGCGTGTACGTCGAGAAGCGGTGCCGCCGCTGGGTCCCGGAGTCCGTCGACGTGCTGGTCACGCCCACCGTCACCGTGCTGGTCTCGGGCCTCGCGACCCTGTTCGGGCTGATGTTCCTGGCCGGTGAGGTGTCCACCTGGATCGGCGACGCCGCCGACTGGCTGCTCGCCCACGGCGGCGCGGGCGCCGGGTTCCTCCTCGGCGGTCTGTTCCTGCCGCTGGTGATGCTGGGCCTGCACCAGGCGCTCATCCCCATCCACACGACGCTGATCGAGGGCGCGGGCTTCACCGTGCTGCTGCCGATCCTCGCCATGGCCGGAGCGGGCCAGGTCGGCGCGGCCCTCGCGATCTACCTGCGGCTGCCGCGCAACACCTCGATCCGCACGACGATCAAGTCGGCGCTGTGGCCGGGCTTCCTCGGCGTCGGCGAGCCGCTGATCTACGGCGTCTCCCTGCCGCTGGGCCGCCCGTTCGTCACCGCGTGCGCGGGCGGCGCCTTCGGCGGCGCGTTCGTCGGCCTGTTCAACCAGCTGGGCACGGACGTGGGCTCCACGGCGATCGGCCCCTCCGGCTGGGCGCTGTTCCCCCTGCTCGACGGCAACCACGGCCTGGCGCAGACGATCGCGATCTACGCGGCCGGCCTGATCGTCGGCTACGTGGCGGGCTTCGTGGCGACGTACTGGTTCGGCTTCACGAAGACGATGCTCGCGGAGCTGAACGCGGCCCCCGACGAGCCGGCGCCGGCGTCTTCGGCCCCGGTGGCGGCGGATGAGCGCGTCGCGGAGAAGGTCTGACGTCCGGCTCCGGACACACAGAAGTCCGGCCGGACACCGGCCGTCCGGACGGCGCAGGGCCGGCCCCTTCCCGGGGCCGGCCCTGCGCCGCTCACCGGGAGGCGAGGAAGGTCACGGACTCGACCCGGGTGAGCTTCTCGGGGTTGCGGACGTAGTACAGCCGCGTCACCTGGCCGTCCTCCACCCGGGCGGCCAGCACACCGTCGATCTCGCCGTCCAGGCGCAGGACCAGAGCCGGGTTGCCGTTGACCGTGGTGGCCTCGCCGGTGAGGACGCCGCCCGCCTTGCCGAGACTGCCGGCCATGTAGCGCAGCACCTTGCCCGCGCCGACGACCGGCCGCAGGGCCGCCAGCTTCAGGCCGCCGCCGTCGCTGACGAAGACGACGTCGGGGGCGAGCACGTCGAGCAGCGCCTGGAGGTCGCCCGTGACCAGCGCGGACCGGAACGAGTCGAGCGCGGCCCGGGTCTCCTCCGCGGACACCGGCGTGCGGGGGCGGCGGGCGTCGACGTGCCTGCGCGCCCGGTAGGCCGTCTGGCGTGCCGCGGCGGGGGTCTTGCCGAGGGCGGCGGCGATCGAGTCGAAGTCGAAGTCGAACACCTCGTGCAGGACGAACACGGCGCGTTCGGTGGGGGACAGGGTCTCCAGGATGTGCAGGAGCGCGAGGGACAGACTCTCGGCGAGTTCGGCGTCCTCCGCCACGTCCGGGGCGGTGAGCAGGGGCTCGGGAAGCCAGGGGCCGACGTAGGTCTCCTTGCGGCGCTTCAGGGTGCGG
Organism: Streptomyces lusitanus; assembly: GCF_042647945.1. Taxonomy (NCBI): domain Bacteria; kingdom Bacillati; phylum Actinomycetota; class Actinomycetes; order Kitasatosporales; family Streptomycetaceae; genus Streptomyces; species Streptomyces lusitanus. The sequence continues at coordinate 360,579 of NZ_JBHRWL010000003.1, read as the reverse complement.
AGCCGGTTGAGGGCCTGGCGGGTGGTGACCCGCACCAGGTAGGCGCGCCGGTCCCGCACCTGCGCCAGGTCGACCTCGGTCCACCGCAGCCAGGTCTCCTGAAGGACGTCCTCGGCGTCCGCGGCGGAGCCGAGCATCTCGTAGGCGACGGTGAACAGCAGGTTCCGGTGGGTGAGGAAGGCCTCGGTCGCGGGGTCGGTCGCGGGCTTGGTGACGTGGTCGTTCATGTCGTGTGTGTCGCTCTCTCGTGGCCGGCCCCGCGACGGAGGCCGCGGTGGTTCAGGCGGGGATGTTCGGGCGCGGGTCGCGGCCGTCGCTCCTGACCGGACGGGAACTGGCCTTGCGCGCCCCGGACACCAGCTGACGGAGGGTGGAGCGGCAGACGAACTCCTTGACGCCGGCGGCGGGCCGGCCGCTGAGGCGCAGCGCGTTCACCCGGTCGTCCAGGGACGAGAACTGGGTGAGGCCCTCCTGCCGGCCGAGGCTCAGGCACTGTCCGGCGAACAGCAGCCGCGCGGGCGCCGCGGGCTTGCCCGCGATCCGGCTCAGCACCGTGTCGGCGGCCTTCGTGCCCAGCTGCACGGCAGCCTGGCAGCTCATCCGGACCGGCCGGTCCGTGATCACCCCCGCGTCCCCCGCGGCGACGACACGGGCGTCGTCCACGCTGGTCAGCGTCGCGTCCGTGACCAGACGGCCGTAGGAGTCGGTGCTCAGCCCGCTGCGCGCGGCCAGGTCCGGGACGCGGAACCCCGCGGTCCAGACGGTCACCGCGCTGGGCACGTCCCGGCCGTCCGCGAGCCGTACGGCGTCGCGCGTCACCTCCGTCACCCGCGTCCCGGCCCCTTCGAGGACGGTCACGCCCAGCGCGGCGAGCCGGCGGGCGACCGGACGGCGGACCCGGGCGTGCAGGGACGGGCCGAGCACCCCGCCGCAGACCAGGGTGACGTGGCGTCCCGTCTCCGCCAGCTCCGAGGCCGTCTCCAGGCCGGTCAGGCCTGCCCCGACCACCGTCACCGGTGCCGTGACGGGCGCCTCGGCCAGCGCCGACCGCAGCCGTCGCGCCCCGTCGAGGTCCGCCACCGCGTGCGCGAACTCGGCGGCCCCGGGCACATCGGGGTCGGAGGCGCCGCTGCCCACCGCGTAGACCAGGTAGTCGTAGGCGAGGGTGCCGCCGCCGGCCAGGGACACCGTGCGCTCCGCGGTCGCGATCAGCGTGGCGGTGTCGACCACCAGACGGACGTTCGCGCCCAGCACCTCCCCGAAGCCTTCGACCGCGTCGTCGGAGCCGGTCACCAGCTGGTGCAGGCGGATGCGCTCGACGAAGTCGGGCCGCGGGTTGACCAGCGTCACCGACACGCCCGCCCGGCGCGCCAGCCGGTTGGCGGCCTTGACGCCGCCGTAGCCGCCGCCCAGGACGACGACCTCGGTGTTCTCGCTCATGATGTCTCCCTTCGTGGAACCGGACTGCGGCATGGAGACACCGGCGGGGAGCCCGGCGTAACACCTGCCGTCCGTGCGGCCGGAAAATGCCCGCCGCGGCCTCCAGCCCTGGTGCCTGGACGCCGTCACGGGCGCCCGGTGTTCCAGGAGCGGAGTTTGTCGGGGTTGACGACGACCCACATCCGTACGACCTCCGCGCCGGCGACCTCCAGGCTCAGGACGGCGACCACGCGCCGGTCGTGGCGGACGACGAGGCCGGTGCGCCCGTTGACGGAGTGGGCGGCGAGGGTGGTGGTGTGCGGGGGGCGGTCGAGCAGACGCAGCACACTGCGGGCGACCCGGTCGCGGCCGTGCACGGGCGCGACGAGCGTGCGGATCTTCCCGCCGCCGTCGAAGAAGGCGGAGGCGTCGGGCGCCAGCAGGGAGAGGAGCATGTCCTCGTCCGCCGTCACGCAGGCACGGCGCACGGCGTGCACCACGGCGTCGTGCCGGCGGAGGGTCGTGGGCTCCGGCGCGAGGGGCGGGGCGGCGACGATCACGTCCGGGACGGTGGGGACGACGTCCTCGGCGCCCGCGTCCTCGCCCGGGCCCGGCAGCGCCAGCCGGGCGAGACAGATTCCGCCGACGCTGCCGGCCAGCCAGGACCGCGGCACGGCGATGCGCTCCCGCTCACGGTCGGACAGCGCGTACCAGCGCCGGTAGCACTCGTCCACGGCGCTCTCCGCGTCGCGGAGGCTGCCGAGGACGCGGTGGGCGAGGGTGACCAGATGCCGCCGCTCGTCGAGCAGGTCCGCGAGCGGGGAGCCGTCGTCGACGCGGTCCACACCCTCACCTCCCTCGCACACGGCCACCCGGCGGCGGCACACCGCTGGAGCAGAGAGACCGAACAGCCGGGCCATCTGTGACACGCGGTCCGTTCGCCCTGTTTTGTCACGCCTGGGTCCGCGGCCCGGTCATGGAGGCGAAAGGCGACGACGTACCGCCACCCCCGGCGGCACCGCCTTCCGACGGAAAGGCCCAGCCATGTTCCACCGTTCCCGCGCCCCCAAGCCCACCGTGGTTCTCGTCCACGGCGCCTTCGCCGACTCGACCAGTTGGAACGACGTGGCACGCGAACTGCGGCGCGAGGGCCACCCCGTGGTGGCCGCCGCGAACCCGCTGCGCGGACTGAGCAGCGACGCGGCGTACCTCCGCGAGGTCCTCGCCGGCATCGAGGGACCGGTCGTCCTCGTCGGCCACTCCTACGGCGGCGCGGTCGTCACCGCCGCGGCGGTGGGCGCGGACAACGTGCGGGCGCTGGTGTACGTCGCCGCGTTCGTCCCGGACAAGGGCGAGAGCGCGCTCGACCTGGCGGCGCGGTTCCCGGGCAGCAGCCTCGGCGAGGCGCTGCACCCGGTGCCGATCACGCTGCCGGACGGTTCGCCGGGGGTGGAGTTCACCATCGACCAGGCGAAGTTCCCGCACCAGTTCGCGGCGGACGTGCCGGAGGGCGTGGCCCAGCTGATGGCCGTCACCCAGCGTCCGGTGACCGGCGCGGCACTTCAGGAGCCGGCCCCGGAGCCGGGGTGGCGGACGCTGCCGTCCTGGGCCGTGGTCGCCACGGAGGACCTCAACATCCCGGCGGCCGCGCAGCGTCACATGGCGGAGCGCGCCGGCGCGCAGGCGCGGGAGGTCCAGGCATCGCACGCGGTGAGCGTCTCGCATCCCCAGGAGGTCACGAGCGTCGTGCTGGAGGCGGCGGCTTCCGTGACGCGGTAGCGGACCACTGTGGGTATGGTGCCGTCGGTCCACCCGGGCCGGCGGCACCGCTTGTCGTGCCGGGCGCCGCCGAGTCGAAACATTTCGACGACGCGACGACGGGCGTACCGTGCCGCCAGTGGCCGCGTGAACAGGAACTGTGCGGTCCACCAGGGCGCGTCCCCTCATGCCGGCCGTGGTGCCGGGCGGAAGCGAGCCGAACGTCTCCCCGAAACCGTTTCGTTCGCTCCACGAAACCTGCATGCCCACCTTCTACCTTGGGAGCGCTCCCATCACGTTTCACCCACAGGATTGGAGTCATCCCCCCATGCACAACTCGCGTTTATCCGCCGGTACTTCCCGGCCGGCCCGGCGCCGTCTCTTCCAGGCGTTCCTGATGCTGTTCGCCCTGGTGGCCGGCGCGCTGTCGTTCTCGGGCACCGCCCAGGCGCACGGTTCCGTCGTCGGTCCCGCCTCCCGCGCGTACCACTGCTGGGAGGAGTGGGGCAGTGACCACATGAACCCCGCCATGGCGGACGAGGACCCCATGTGCTGGCAGGCCTACCAGGCCAACCCCAACACCATGTGGAACTGGATGAGCATGCTCCAGGACGGCCTCGGCGGCCAGTTCGAGGCGCGCATCCCGAACGGCAAGCTCTGCAGCAACAACCACCCGAACTTCGAGAGCCTCAACAACCCGGGTCCGTGGACGACGACGCCCGTCGGTGACAACTTCACCGTCCACCTGTACGACCAGGCGTCGCACGGTGCGGACTACTTCAAGGTGTACGTGAGCAAGCAGGGCTTCGACCCGAAGACCGAGGCCCTCGGCTGGGACGACCTGGACTTCATCACCCAGACCGGCCGCTTCGCCCCGGCGAACGACATCACCTTCCCGGTGCAGACCTCCGGCTACTCCGGACACCATGTCGTCTTCACCATCTGGCAGGCGTCGCACCTCGACCAGGCCTACCTGATGTGCAGCGACGTGGACTTCGGCTGACCGAGGCCGTACGGCGCGGCCCGGCCCGGTGCCCCCTCACCGGCCCGGGCCGCTGCCCCGCGCGGCCGCACGCACCGGCCGTGACCGCCCTCAGCGGTGCCGCATCCAGACGTTGGGCTCCCGGTACACGCCCTCGTCCGCCTCCCGGTCGACGTGCAGGAGGGCGAGGCCCTCGGGGATCACGTAGCCGCCCGTCTCCGGGAAGGCCAGGCCCGTCCAGCGCTCCCACTCCGCGACCGTGCCGGTCATGACCTGGGACGCCGGCGCCGCCGACACCAGCCTGGCGCCCAGGCGTTGATGCGTACGGATCCACGGGTCGAGAGCCGAGCCGTCCTCACGGGTCCAGCGCATGTAGGTCTCGATCGGGGTCAGCGGGTACCGGGCCTTCACCGTCGGCCGGACCGGGGCGACCACCCGCTCCCGGCCCGCCTCCTCCGCCACCGTACGCAGCGCCTTGAGCGTTTCCCCGGCAAGCCCCCGCCCCTTCAGCGACGGAGTGACGATCGCCCCGCAGATCACCAGGGTGTCCGGGGCGACGCCCCGCTCATGGCCCTCCACGGCGCGGACGAGCGCCTCGGTGTAGCCCGAGGGCAGGGACTCGGGGCGGCCGTCCCAGCGGATCGGCACACCCCACCCCGACGCCACCGGCACGCCGGCCTCGTCCACCAGCATGAGGTCCAGGTCCGCGAAGAACTCGCGGACCCTGCCGATGTACTGCTTCACCAGCCGGTCGGCGGTGATGAACTCCGGGAACCCCTCGCTGAAGAGTTCCTTGAGGTGCGCCTCGTCCCACTCGCGCGCACCGGTCTTCTCGGTCTGCAGATGCATCGCCCGTTCATAACACGGCGCACGCCTGTGGCCCCCGCCCGCAGGCAGGGGCCACCGGCACGGCGCGGGCGGGTCACTGCTGCTGGGCGGCCAGCCAGTCCGTGTAGCGCGTCGTCGCGAGCTGGGCGTCCGGGCCCGGGAGGAGGGTGGACTCCTCCACCGGGGCGCCCGAGTAGCTCGCCTCGGGGTCCGTCACGACCTCACGCGGGTCGCCCGCGGCGGACAGCGCCGTACGGATGGGCTCCTCCAGGGGCAGCGCCTCGGGGCCGCCGATCTCGACGATGCCGCCGAGCGGGGAGGCCACCGCCGCGCGGCTCACCGCCGCGGCCACGTCGTCCGAGGCCATCGGCTGGAACTTCGCCGGAGGCACCCGCACCGTGCCGTCGACCGTCGACAGGTCCGCGAGTCCCTTCATGAACTCGAAGAACTGCGTGGCGTGCACGATGGTGTACGGCATGCCGGAGTCCCTGATCAGGTCCTCCTGCACCTGCTTGGCGCGGAAGTATCCGCTCTCCTGGAGCCGGTCCGTCCCGACCACGGACAGGGCGACGTGATGGGCCACCCCGGCGTCCGCCTCCGCCTTGAGGAGGTTGGTGGTCGACGTGCGGAAGAACTCCATGACGGCGTCGTCCGCGAACGAGGGCGAGTTCGACACGTCGACGACGACCGACGCGCCGTCCAGGACCTCGGCCAGGCCCTCACCGGTCAGGGTGTTGACCCCGGTGTTGGGCGCGGCCGGCACCGCCTCGTGGCCCTCGGCCCGGAGCTGGGTGACGACCTTCGAGCCGATGAGCCCGGTGCCGCCGATCACTACGACCTTCATGACTGGGTTTCCCTTCACACGGTGGATGGATGAAGTGGGTGTGCGTGCGTCTGTGCCCGCGTCTGCGCTCACTCCTGCAACTTGCCGTCCGTCGGCACCTCCTCCATCAGGGAGGCGATCTCCTCGGGGACCGGCGGGATGCTCTCCCGGGTGACGCCGGTCGCCGGCGACCACACGAGGTTGACGCGCAGTTCCTCATCCATGTCCGGGTAGTCGCTGCGGTTGTGACAGCCGCGGGTCTCCCGCCGCTCCAGCGCCGCCTCGAGCGTGGCCCGCGCGGACAGCACCGCCGCCTTCAGGTCGAAGGCGTGGGCGAGATCCTGGAAGCCGGCGATGTCCGGGTGGACCCCGACGTCGTCCATCCGCTTCTCGATCGCGGTGAGTTCGGCCAGCCCGGTGCGCAGCCCCTCCTCGTCGCGTACCACGCCCGCGTGTTCCGTCATCGTGTTGCGGACGGCGCGCTGGAGGGCGCGGACGTTCTCCGGGCCGTCCGCCGCGAGGAGTTCGTCCACCTCCGCCCGCGCCTCGGCGACCGCGGCGGCCGAACGCGGCTGCGCGGTCAGCGACTCGGAGTACGCGGCGGCCGCCCGGCCGGTGATCCGGCCGTACACCAGCAGTTCGATGAGGCTGTTGCCGCCGAGCCGGTTGGCGCCGTGCAGGCCGCTGGACGCCTCGCCGATCGCGTACAGGCCCCGCACGTCGGTGCTGTGGTCCTCGGGACGCACCCACACACCGCCCATCGAGTAGTGCGCCGTGGGCGCGACCTCGATCGGGTCGCGGGTGATGTCCAGCATCTGGAGGTCCAGCAGGGTCTGGTAGACCCGGGGGAGCCGGTTCATGATCGTCTGCCGGGGCAGGTGGGAGACGTCCAGCCACACCCCGCCCTTCTCGGTGCCGCGGCCCTCCTTGATCTCCGTGTAGGAGGCCAGGGCGACCCGGTCGCGGGTGGACAGCTCCATGCGCTCGGGGTCGTAGCGGCTCATGTACCGCTCGCCGAGCGCGTTGCGCAGGATGCCGCCCTCGCCGCGCGCGGCCTCGCTGACCAGGGTGCCGGCCGCGTTCTCCGGCTCGATGATCCCGGACGGATGGAACTGCACCAGCTCCGGGTCGCGCAGCCGCGCCCCGGCCTCCACGGCGAGCCGGAAGGAGTCCCCCGTGTTCTCGTCCCGCCGCGACGACGTGCGCCGCCAGATCCGGGTGTGCCCGCCGGCCGCCAGGATCACCGCGTCCGCGTGCACCAGGTAGCGCGTGCCGTCCTTCAGATCGAAGCCGTACGCCCCGAACACCGCGCCCTCATGGGTGAGGATCCGCGTGATGTACACGCCCTCCAGCACCGGTATCCGCAGCTGCTCCGCGCGCCGGACGAGGGTGCGCTGGATCTCCAGGCCCGTGTAGTCGCCGGCGAAGGCGGTGCGGCGGAACTTGTGCGCCCCGAAGAACCGCTGCGAGATACGGCCGTCCTCCTCCCGCGCGAAGGCCATGCCGTAGCGCTCCAGGTCGTCGATGCCGCGGGCGGCGCCCCGGGTGACGATCTCCGTGGTGCGCGGGTCGCCCAGCAGGTAGCTCTCCTTGAGCGTGTCCGCCGCGTGCTGCTGCCAGCTGTCCTCGGGGTCCATCGTGGCCAGGGCCGCGTTGATGCCGCCGGCGGCGAGGGAGGTGTGCGCGTCGTCCTTGGGGCGCTTGCCCACGGCGAGGACGTCGACCCCGGCCTCGGCCAGTTCGACGGACGCCCTGAGGCCGGCCCCGCCGGTGCCGATGACCAGCACCGTGGTGGATAGACGTTGTTCGGTGGCAGCCACGATTGCTCCGATCGTCGAGATGTCTCACCGACTACGACCGGACGCCCGCCCGGCCTGTGACACCTCGACGCCACACAGGCATCTCCCAGCATGCGCCCCGTGCGCGGGGCGGGCGACCCGGCGGACCGGGGCCTGTCCGGCACGATCCGCCGGACAGGCCCCGAGGGCCGCTCACTCGGGCAGCGGACGGGGGGCCGCGATCCGCCGCACCGACGTCACCACCGTGGGCACGGTCGTCACCGTCACGTCCCCCGTGATCAGCCGCTGCACCGGGCAGCGCCCGGCGACCTTCAGCAGCCGCTCCACCTGGGACGGGTCGAGGTCGCCCGTCAGCCGGACCTGCTTGACGATCTGCCCGCGCGGTTCGAACCGCGCCTCCACCACGACCTCGTCGAGCCCCCAGCCCTGCCGTGCCGCGTACGCGCGGACCGCCATCGACGTGCACGACCCGAGCGCCGCCAGCAGCAGCTCCCCGGGGGTGGGTCCGGTGTCCGCGCCGAGCGGTTCGGGCTCGTCAGCGGTCAGCAGATGCGGTCCGACCGCGACGGTACGGGCCAGCCGCCCGCCCTCGCGGACGGACACGGTGCGTCCGGTCATGATGCTGCCTCTCGGTGGGTCCTGCGGGTCACCCACCAGACCGCGACGATCACGCGCATGTGACATGCCCGCGCGTGGCCGGGCGCGGACTCCCGGCCGTCAGGCGGTCAGAGACGTCACGTACGGCGACAGCTTCTCCGGGTTCATCACCCACATGAGCCGCTCGATGCCGTCCGCGGACGCGTCGACCGACAGCAGCGCCACCGGGTTCCCGCCGGCCGTGACGAGGACGGCCGGGTTGCCGTTCGCCTCCACCCAGCGGGTCTCGGCCGGCGGCCAGAAGCGCGGCGCGAAGGCGGCCAGGTACTTGGAGACGCGCAGGCGTCCGACCACCGGGATGCGCGAGGCGCCGCGGATGCCGCCGCCGTCGGCGTAACTGACCACGTCGGCGGCCAGCACGTTCTCGAGCACCCGCATGTCACCGGTCTGCGCCGCCGCCAGGAACACCTCGAGGAGCCGCCGGTGGTCCGCCGGGCTCACCGGCTCCTTGCGCTCGGCCGCCAGATGCTTGCGGGCCCGGCTCACCAGCTGCCGGGTGTTCGCCTCGCTCGTCTCGAGGATCTCCGCGACCTGCTTGTACGGGTAGTCGAACGCCTCCCGCAGCACGTACGCGGCCCGCTCCACCGGATTCAGCTTCTCCAGCAGGAGCAGCACCGCCATCTCCAGCGCCTCGGCGCGCTCCGCGCCCAGCTGGGGGTCGTGCCGGGTGTCGACCGGCTCGGGCAGCCACGGCCCGACGTACGACTCGCGCCGGACGCGCGCGGACTGCGCGACGTTGATGGCGAGGCGCGCGGTGATCGTGGTGAGGAAGGCGGCCGGCTCCTTCACGCCGGAGCGGTCGGCGTTCTGCCACCGCACCCACGTCTCCTGGAGGACGTCCTCCGCCTCCGCGGCGCTGCCGAGCACCCGGTAGGCGATCCCGAACAGCTGGGGACGGGCCGCGAGGAAATCGTCCGTCGCCCGGTCCAGGGAATCGGATGCGTCCCGAGCGTCCATGGTCGCCCCTTCCGGCTCCGCGCTCACCATGCTACAAGCCGCCTTCACCACGCGCGTCCGGGAGCAGGGCGGGCCCGCCACCCCCGTACGTGTACGGTACAGCGGGCCGCCCGGCCCTCCGGATCAGGCCTCCCGTCCGTACCGGGCACGGGCCCGTGCCACCGTCTCCGGGGGCACCGCACCCGTGCGGGCCAGCTGGTCCAGGGCCGCCACGGCGATCGACCCGGGGTCGACGCCGAAGTGACGCCGGACCGCCTCCCGGGTGTCGCTCAGCCCGAAACCGTCCGTGCCGAGGGACGCCCAGTCCTGCTCGACCCACTGGCTGATCTGGTCCGGGACCTGCCGCATCCAGTCGCTGACGGCCAGCACCGGCCCCGGCGCCCCGGCGAGCGCCCGGGTCACGTACGGGACGCGCTCCTCGCCGCGCAGCCGTGCCGCGTCGGCCCGCAGCGCGTCACGCCGCAGCTCCGTCCAGGAGGTCACCGACCACACGTCGGCACGCACGCCCCACTCCTCCGCCAGCAACTCCTGCGCCTCGAGCGCCCAGTGGACCGCCGTCCCGGAGGACAGCAGCTGGATCCGGGGACCGGCCTCGGGCGACGGCGCCGGCCGGAACCGGTAGACGCCCCGCAGGATGCCCTCCTCCACCGAAGGGCCGGGCGGCACGGGAGGCTGCCACTTGGGCTCGTTGTAGACGGTCAGGTAGTAGAAGACGTCCTCGGGCCGCTCCCCGTACATCCGCCGCATCCCCTCCCGGACGATCACCGCGATCTCGTGGGCGAACGCCGGGTCGTAGCTGACGACGGCGGGATTGGTGGACGCCAGCAGATGCGAGTGCCCGTCGGCGTGCTGGAGGCCCTCGCCCGTCATCGTGGTCCGCCCGGCCGTCGCCCCGACGACGAACCCGCGGCCCAACTGGTCGGCCAGCGCCCAGAACTGGTCGCCGGTGCGCTGGAAGCCGAACATCGCGTAGAAGATGTACAGCGGGATCATCGGCTCGCCGTGCGTGGCGTACGAGGTGGCGGCGGCCGTGAACTCGGCCACCGAGCCCGCCTCGGTGATGCCCTCGTCGATGAGCTGCCCGTCCGCCGCCTCCCGGTAGCGCAGCAACTGGTCCGCGTCCACCGGCTCGTAGGTCTGCCCCTCCGGCGCGTAGATGCCCGCCGTCGGGAACAGGGACTCCATGCCGAAGGTGCGGGCCTCGTCCGGAACGATCGGCACCCAGCGGCGGCCCGTCGCCTTGTCGCGCATCAGGTCCTTCACCAGCCGGACCAGCGCCGTGGTGGTCGCCACCTCCTGCGTGCCGGACCCCTGGTGCAGCGCCTCGAAGGCGGCGGGCGGCGGCTGCGGCAGCGGGCCCGCCACGACCCGCCGCTCCGGCACCGGACCGCCCAGCGCGGCACGCCGCTCCCGCAGATACCGCACCTCCGGCGCGTCGTCGCCCGGGTGCCGGAACGGCACCTCGTCCCCGTCCAGCGCGCGGTCGGGGATCGGCAGCTCGAGCCGGTCGCGCAGCTCACGGAACTGCCGCGGACTGAGCTTCTTCATCTGGTGGTTGGCGTTGCGCGAGGCGAACTCCGGGCCGAGCGTGTGGCCCTTCACCGTCTGGACCAGAACGATCGTGGGCGCGCCCCGGTGCTCGACCGCCCTGCGGTACGCCGCGTACACCTTGAGCGGCTCGTGCCCGCCGCGCGAGTCGCCGAACAGCCCGGTCAGCGCCGCGTCGTCGAGGCCGGCCGCGACCCGGGACAGGGCGTCGCCGGTGAAGAAGTGCCGGCGGACGTAGGCCGCGTCCCGTGCCGCGTACGTCTGGAGCTGCGCGTCCGGCACCTCGCCGAGCCGGTGCACCAGCAGGCCGTCGGTGTCTCGCTGGAACAGGGCGTCCCACGCCTCGCCCCACAGCGACTTGACCACGTTCCAGCCCGCCCCGCGGAACCGGGCCTCCAGCTCCCGCACGATCTGCGCGTTGGGCCGCACCGGACCGTCCAGCTTCTGGAGATTGCAGTTGACGACGAAGGTCAGGTTGTCCAGACCCTCACGGGCCGCGAGCGCCAGCGCCGCCGTCGACTCGGGCTCGTCCGTCTCGCCGTCGCCGAGGAACGCCCACACCCGGGAGCCGGACGTGTCCTTGATGCCCCGCGCGTGCAGATAGCGGTTGAACCGGGCCTGGTGGATCGCGGCGAGCGGCCCCAGGCCCATGGACACGGTGGGGAACTCCCACAGCCACGGAAGCCGCCTGGGATGCGGGTACGAGGGCAGCCCGTGACCGCCCGCCTCGCGCCGGAAGTTCGCCAAGTGCCCTTCGTCCAGGCGCCCTTCGAGGAAGGCGCGCGCGTAGACGCCGGGCGTCGCGTGTCCCTGCACGAACAGCTGGTCGCCGGAGCCGCCGCCGTCCTTGCCGCGGAAGAAGTGGTTGAACCCGATCTCGTACAGCCAGGCGGCCGAGGCGTACGTGGAGAGATGGCCGCCCAGTCCGTCACGGGCGCCGCGGCTCACCATCACCGCCGCGTTCCACCGGTTCCACGCGGTGATCCGGGACTCCAGGGCGAGGTCGCCGGGGAAGTCCGGCTGCGCCCACGCCGGGACGGTGTTGACGGGGTCGGTGGTGAGCAGCCCGGGCACGGTGAGCCCGGACCGGGCGGCGTGCTCGTGCACCCGGCGCAGCAGGTACACGGCCCGGTCCGGGCCGGCGTTCCGCACGACGGCGTCGAGCGACGCCCGCCATTCGGCGGTCTCCTCGGCGTCACGGTCGGGCAGCTGGTCGAGCTCGCTCACCGCGGCGGGCTCCGGGGGCCGGAACGGGTCACTCATGGTGCTCTTCCTTCGGATCACGCAAGGGGGGAGGGCGCGGGGGGACGCGCCCGGACGGCCGGACGCCCCGTCCGGGGCATCCGGTCGCTCACCTGGTACGACCGGGCCGGACGGGGCCCTGTGACAGGGCGTGGAGTGACGCGCGTTACATCCGCGGCCGTCGAGGGCCGGCGCTGTCACAGATCGCGGGGCTGCCCTGTCGGTGAGGGGAACGCGAACGCGTCGACCGAGAGACGGGAGAGGACGAACGATGAGTGGCTCGGGTCCGCACGACCTTCCCCGGCCCGTGACAGCACCGCCGGGGGCCGTGACCGGGAGCGCCCCGCGGTGGTGTCGCCCCGCCCGTCCCACGGGGGCCGTACGGTGAGCACCGTCGCGTTCGTCAACGTCGCCCTGCGCGGCCACATCAACCCGACCCTGCCCGTCGTGGCCGAGCTGGTGCGCCGCGGTCACACCGTCACGTACCACACGACCGCCGCGTTCGAGCCGGACGTGGCCGCCGCCGGCGCCACCGTCTTCCGGTACCCCGGGGACGGCCCGCCGCTCGCCGGCCCTCCGACGCCCGTCACCCTGCTGGAACAGCTCGCCCGCACCGCCCTGGAGACGCTGCCGTCCGTGCTGGCCGACCTGCGGAGCACACGGCCCGACGTGGTCGTGCACGGCGCCGCGTGCCCCTGGGGGCCGGTCACCGCGGCCGAACTCGGCGTGCCGGGCGTGTCGCTGTTCACCACCATGGCGTTCGGCCGCCGCGTGCCCAGCCCCGCCCGCGCCTCCTGGACACTGCTGGCCGAGGCGGTCACCCGGCCCAGCAGCCTCCTCGGGTACGCCCGCGCGCGTCTGCTGCTCGCCCGCCGCCACCGCACCCGAGGGCTGCCCCTGGTCGACCTGGTGAACGCGCGTCAGCCGCTCAACCTGGTCTTCACCTCCCGCGAATTCCAGCCCGAGGCCGCCTCCTTCGACCGCACGTACCGGTTCGTCGGCCCCAGCGTCGGCGCCCGGCCGCACGATGCGTCGTTCCCGTTCGACACCCTGCGGCCGCCGGTGCTGTACGTCTCCCTGGGCACGGTGTTCGACGCCGGGCCGTCGGTGCTGCGGGGTTTCGCCGCCGCCCTGGCGCCGCTCGGCGGCACCGTCGTCGTCGCCACCGGACGCACCGACCCCGCCGCGCTCGGCGCGCTGCCGGACAACGTGCTCGCCCGCCGGTTCGTCCCGCAGCTCGAACTGCTCGAGCGCGCCGACCTGTTCGTGACGCACGGAGGCATGAACAGCGTCAACGAGGCGCTGTACGCGGGCGTGCCCGTGCTGGTCGTCCCACAGGGGGCCGACCAGCCCCAGGTGGCGAGCAGGGTCACGGAACTCGGCGCCGGGCTGACCGTCCGCCCCGAGGCCGCCACCGAGGCCGCCGTGCACGCCCTGGCCCGCCGCCTGCTCACCGAGCCCCGCTTCCGCGACGCGGCCGCCAACCTGCGGGCCGCCCAGCGGCAGGCGGGCGGACACCTTCGCGCGGCCGACGAGATCGAGGCGCTCCTGCGCCGCGCCGGCGCCCACGAGAAGCGGGGGCACTGAGCCATGCCGCCCCTCGTCCTCGCCCTTGTGCTGCTCGCCGGGCTGTCCGAAGCGGCCGGGCGGATCCTGCCGCTGGTCGCCCGCCGCCCCGAGGTGTCGCCTCCCGTCGTGGCCGGGCTGCTGCTCACCGGCACCGCCGTCGAGAGCGCCGTCGTCGCCCTCTGGCCGCTGACCGCGTACACCCTCGCCGAGCTGCTGCCGGGCGCCACCGCGTCCGGGACGGCGCCCGGCTGGACCGCCGGACAGGTCGCCCCGATGCTGCTCGGCGCCGTCATCGCCTTCCCGCTGCTCGGCCCCGCCCTGCATCTGATGCTGCTGACCGGGGTGGGCGCCGGACTGGTCGGGCCGGTCGCCGACGCGACCGGCGTGGGCGGCTGGGCCGCCGCGGCCTGCGTGGCCGCCGCCGGCATCGGACTCGCCGCGGCCGTCGAGGCCGTACGACGCCTCGTCGGCCGGATCGGCGCCCCACGGACACGGACACGCGCACGCACACGGAGGCGGACGGCATGACCTGGTTCCCGCTCGTCGCCCTGGTGCTCGGCCCGGTCCTCCTCGTCGAGGCCTTGCTCGCCCGCTACGAGGTGATGCTCTTCACCGCCGGCTGGCGCAGCCCCGCCACCGACCTCCCGCCCGGCATGCCCTACGCCCGGGGCGCCGACCCCGACCGCCCGCCGGCCGCCTATCTGGTCTACCTGGACGGCATCGGCAAGCGGCGCTTCACCGACACCCGCGACGGCGGACAGCTCGTCAAGGCGCTGATCGCCGCCGCGCCCGACATGCGGGTGCTGGGACAGGTCCAGCCCTACTCGCCGCTGGCCGCCCCGCTCGCCGACCGGCCGGTGTGGGTGCGGATCCGCCGGCACGCCGGACTGCTGCTGTTCCTGCACAACGTCATGCAGATCTTCGTCGCCGCCGACCGCCGCTACCGCCCCCTGTACAACCGTGCCGTCGGCGCCCAGATCGCCGGCCAGCTGCGGCGCGCCGGCTACCGGCCGGACAGCGGCGTCCCCGTCGTGCTGCTCAGCTACAGCGGCGGCGCGCAGGTCGCCACCGGCGCGGTCGCGGAACTCCACGCCCAGCTGGGCGCCCCGCTGCTGCTGATCACGCTCGGCGGCTTCCACAACGGCGCCAACGACCTCACCCACGCCCTGCACCTGCACCAGCTCACCAGCGCCCACGACCGGATCGAACGGGTCGGCACCTGGCTCTTCCCGCAGCGCTGGCGACTGCTGCGCGGCAGCGGCTGGAACCGGGCCCGCCGCGCCGGGAAGGTCACCGTGCACCGCATGGACCCGGCCACCCACCTCGGCCGCCGCAGCTACATCAGCCCCCACTCCCGCCGTCCCGACGGCCGCACGCACCTGGAGCACACCACCGGCACCGTGCTCGCGCTCATCCGCTCGGTCACCAGGACCGACGCGCTGCCGTGACCGAGACGGCCGGGAAGGGTCCGGCCGGAAAAGGAACGGCCAAGGCACTCGGCCGCCGGGCCCGCCTGTGCTTCCATGCGGTGACGACGCACCGACCCTTCGTCAACACCGCACCCGTACACAGGAGAAGGCATGCCGCCAGGACCGAGACGTCCCGCCCGCACCGCCCGTGTCGCCGCCGTGCTCCTCGCCGCCGTCCTGTCGCTCACCGCGGCCCCGGCCACGGCGGCGGAGGACACCTCCCCGTCCGGCTCCCGCGCCCCCGCCGTACCGCTCCGCGTGGCGACGTACAACATCCACGCGGGAGCGGGGGAGGACCAGGTCTTCGACCTCGACCGCACCGCCGACGCCCTGCGCGGCCTGCACGCCGACGTCATCGGGCTCCAGGAGGTCGACGTCCACTGGGGCGAGCGCAGCGCCTTCGTGGACGAGGCCCGCGCGCTCGCCGGGAAGCTCCGCATGCGGGTGTTCTTCGCACCGATCTACGACCTGGACCCGGCCGCCGAGGGCGGGGAGCGCCGGCGGTACGGCGTGGCCGTGCTCAGCCGCCACCCCGTGCTGCACGCCGAGAACCACGAGATCACCCGGCTGTCCACGCAGACCCCCGACCCGGTGCCCGCCCCGGCGCCCGGCTTCGCCGAGATCGTGATCCGGGTGAAGGGCGTGCGGACGCACGTGTACTCCACGCACCTGGACTACCGCGCCGACCCGTCGATCCGCGCCGCCCAGGTCGCCGACATGCTGGACGTCCTCGCCGACGACCGGGGGCCGAGGATCCTGCTCGGCGACTTCAACGCCGAGCCGTCCGCGCCCGAGCTGGCGCCCCTGTGGCACACCCTGCGCGACGCCGCACCCGACGCCGGACTCACCTACCCGGCGGTCGCCCCGCAGAAGCGCATCGACCTGATCACCGTCTCGCACGGGATCACCGTGACCGGGGCCCGTACGCACGCCACCGCCGCGTCGGACCACCGGCCGGTCGTCGCCGACCTGCGCCTGCCCCGCGCGCGCGGCTGACCGGCGCCCTCACCCCGGCGGCACACCCGGCCCGCCGCCCTGGAGACGTTCCAGGTCCGACGGACGGACCTGGATCGCCACCACCGCGACCAGGGCGGCGAGCCCGGCGAACACGGCCGCCGTGATGAACGCGGCGGTCACCCCGGAGGTGAGGACCTCGGCGCCCCACCGACCGGGCAGTTCCCCCGTGCGCCGGAACTCCATCTGCTGGGCCGGCGTCGCCTGTTGCAGGAAGAGCGGGACCTGTTTCTCCGCCTCGTTCCGGCTGGCCGTGCCGTACACGGTCACCAGGATCGACAGGCCCAGCGAACCGCCGACCTGCTGTGTGGCGTTGAGCAGACCCGAGGCGGCGCCGGTCTCCCGCACGGGCACGTTGGACAGCGCCATGAGGGTCAGTGACACGAACTGCATGCCCATGCCGAAGCTGAACACCAGCATCGGACCGAGCACGCTGCCCGCATAGGTCGAGTGCACGTCGGTCAGCGTCAGCCACGCCAGACCCGCGGCCGCGAAGAGAGCGCCCGCCACCATGAACGGTTTCGGCCCGTACACCGGCAGGAACCGTGAGGCCAGCCCGGCGCCGACCGCGATGACCGCGCTCACCGGCAGGAAGGCGAGACCCGCCCTGAGGGGGCCGAAGCCCAGCACGTTCTGCACGAACAGGGTCAGGAAGAAGAACATGCCGAACAGCGCCGCGGCCAGGAACAGCATGATCCCGTACGTGCCCGCTCTGTTGCGGTCCGCGAACATGTGCAGCGGTGTGATCGGCTGCGGCGACCGCCGTTCGAGCAGCACGAACGCCACCAGTACCACCACCGCCGCCGCGAACGACACCAGCGTGAGCGTGTCCCGCCAGCCGTCCTGCGCGGCCCGGATGAAGCCGTAGACGAGGAGCACCATGCCGGCCGTGGAGGTCAGCGCGCCGGTGACGTCGAAACGGCCCGGATGACGCTCGGACTCCTTGATGTACCGCGGGGTCGCCAGGGCGATGAGCAGGCCGATGGGGACGTTGACGAACAGCACCCACCGCCAGTTCAGCCACTCCACGAGGATGCCGCCCGCCAGCAGCCCGATCGCGCCGCCGCCCGCCGACACCGCCGCGAACACCCCGAACGCGCGGTTGCGCTCAGGCCCCTCGCGGAAGGTCGTGCTGATCAGCGCCAGGGACGTCGGAGAGGCGATCGCACCGCCCACGCCTTGCAGCGCGCGCGCCGCGAGCAGTTGCCCGGCGTTCTGCGCGAGCCCGCCCAGCAGGGACGCCAGAACGAACAGCAGCACACCGAAGATGAACACCCGCCGTCTGCCGAGGATGTCACCGGCCCGGCCGCCCAGCAGGAGCAGACCGCCGAACGTGAGGGTGTAGGCGTTGACCACCCACGACAGACTGGCGGTCGAGAAGTCGAGGGAGCGCTGGATGTGCGGCAGCGCGATGTTCACGATGGTGATGTCCAGCACCACCATCAGCTGACACGAGGCGATGACGAACAGGGCCATCGCGTTGCCGCCGCCGCGGCCGTCCCGTGTGGCCTCCTTCGTGGAGGCCGGTCGCGGACTGCTGGTCATATCGGGTCGCCCTTCCGGGAGTCCACCGTTCGACCGTACGCGCGCCCCCCACCGGGCACCACTCGATCACCGGGCGGGCGGGCCGGGCGGTCCGGCGTACCATCCTCCCTGGCGGGGAGGTGCGGATGGTGGTGACCCAGGACCGCCCGGCGGACGCACGGCCGGGGCGGCGCCGGACGGTGGCCGTACGCGCGCGGACCGCGCTGGACGGGCTGGAACATCTGGTCGGGGGACTGGGCACCGCCCTGCTGGCCCTGCTCGCCGCGCTGTGGCTGGCCCTGACCGCGGCGGCCTGCCTTGCCGGAGTCGGCCTGTGGCTGCTGCCGTCCGCCCTGCGCGCGGTGCGCGCGGTCGCCGACCGGGAACGCGGCAGGCTCTCCCGCTGGGGCCCCGAGATCGTCGGCCCCGCGCCGCTCCCGGACGGGCCGCGGGCGATGCTCGCCGACCGCGCCGTCCGCCGCGAGGCCCGCTGGGTGGTCACGCACGCGCTCCTCGGCCTGTTCCTCGGACTGGTCGGGGCGACGCTGCCGCTGAGCGCGGCCCACGACCTCACCTTCCCGCTGTACTGGACCGCGCTGCCGGAGAGCGAGGCCGCCTCCGCCGTGGGCTGGTGGACCGTCCGGGACTGGCCCGGCGCCCTGGCCGTCGCCGCGACCGGCGTGGCCCTGGCCGGCGTCGTCCTGGTGGGCGCGCCCGCCCTCGCCCGGCTCCAGGCCTGGCCCGGACGCCGCCTGCTCGGCCCCGACCCGGGCACCGACCTGGCCCTGCGGGTGGCCGAGCTGACCGCCACCCGCGCCGCCGCCCTGGACGCCCACGTCGCCGAACTGCGGCGCGTGGAGCGGGCGTTGCACGACGGGACGCAGAACCGCATCGTCGCCGTCACGGTGCTGCTCGGAGCCGCCCGGCGGGCCCTCGCCCGCGACCCGGAGGAGGCCGCGGCCGTCCTGGACCGCGCGCAGGACGCCGCCGAACAGGCGCTCGCCGAACTGCGGGCGGTGGTGCGCGGCATCCTCCCGCCGGTCCTCGCCGACCGCAGCCTGCCCGACGCCCTCACGGCGCTCGCGGCCGGCTGCCCGGTGCCGTGCCGCGTCGACGCCGACGTGCCCGCCCGGTGCCCGGCGTCGGTCGAGGCGACGGCGTACTTCGCGGTCGCCGAGGCCCTCACCAACATCGCCCGGCACAGCGGCGCCGGCGAGGCGCGGGTCACCGTCCGCACGGACGGCGGGCGACTGCACGTGGAGGTCCGCGACGACGGCCACGGCGGCGCCGGCGAGCACGGCGGGACCGGGCTCACCGGCATCCGCCGCCGCGTCGAGGCCCACGACGGAACCCTGGAGCTGGCCAGCCCTCCCGGCGGCCCCACCACCCTGAAGGTGACCCTGCCATGCGGATCGTGATCGCCGAGGACGACGCCCTGCTGCGGGAGGGTCTCGCGCTGCTGCTGCGCGCCGAGTCCCTGGACGTGGTGGCGACGGCCGAGGACCCCGGCGCGTTCCTCGACGCCGTCGACGCGGAACGGCCGGACGTCGCCATCGTCGACGTACGGATGCCGCCCACCCACACCGACGAGGGGATCACCGCCGCCGTGGAGGCACGGCGGCGGCTGCCCGGCCTCGCGGTGCTCGTGCTGTCCGCGTACGTCGAGCAGGCCTTCGCCACCGACCTGCTCGCACAGGGCAGCGCCCGGCTCGGCTATCTGCTGAAGGAGCGGGTGGGGCGCGTCGAGCAGTTCCTGGAGGCGCTGCACCGGGTGGCGGACGGCGGCACCGCCATCGACCCGGAGGTCGTCGCCCAGCTGCTCGCCCGCAGCCGGCCCGACACCCGCCTGGAGCGGCTGAGCCCCCGCGAGCGGGACGTGCTCGCGCTGATGGCGGAGGGCCTGGGCAACGCGGCCATCGCGGAACGTCTCGTCGTCAGCGACGGGGCTGTGCACAAGCACATCCGCAACATCTTCGCCAAGCTGGACCTACCCCCCACGAACCGCACGGACCGCCGAGTGGCAGCGGTCCTCCACTTCCTGGAAAACACCCGCCTTTAGGGGCGCGGGGAACTGCGCGCCCAGCCCCCCACGACCCGCACGCGCGAACACAGGCGGAGTGGCACCCCCCTCCAGGGGCGCGGGGAACTGCGCGCTCAACCCCCACCACCCGCACCCGCGAACTCGGGCGGAGTGGCACCCCCCTCCAGGGGCGCGGGGAACTGCGCGACGCCCCCCCCACACCCCCCGCTACTCGAACAGCACCCCCTGCTGCCCCTCCCGAGCCTTCCGCAGCCGCCGCCCCCTCGCCCCCACCGCGACCGCGGCAACCGCCGCCGTCACCCCCAGCGCCACCGGCACCATCCACCCCCGGTCGGCCGCATGCCCGAGCACATGGTCGAGCGACAACCGCCCCGGCCCCGCGACAGCGAGCCCCGCCGCCGTCAGGCCCAAGGACGCCGCGTACTCGAAACCCCCCTCCTGGTTGAAGAAGCCGTTCGGCGCGTGCACCGCCGACGCCCCCGCCATCGCCCCGGCGGCAGCCGCCCCCGCCGCCGGTGTGGCGAGCCCGAGCGCCAGCAGCAGCCCGCCGCCCGTCTCCGCGACACCGGCCGCCGTGGCGCTGACCTTGCCGGGCGCGTACCCGATGGAGTCCATGAACTGGCCGGTGCCCTCGATGCCGCCACCGCCGAACCAGCCGAACAGCTTCTGCGAACCGTGCGCCGCGAGCACTCCGCCGGTTCCCAGCCGGAGCAGCAGCAGTCCCAGGTCGCGTCGGTCGATACAGGTCACGTCGTCTCCCCGTGAAGGGTGGGGGTGGTCTGGCCCGACCACCGTCGCACCGCCGCCCTGGCCCCGGCCCTTCACCCGCGCCGAACGGGTGACGCGGGTGGCGGGGTCCCGGCACCGGTACGAACCTGGCAGGCATGACCATTCAGATCACCCGCCTCAGCGACCCCGCCGTACGCGCCTTCGTCACGGCCGTGAACAACCACGACCGGGAGGGCTTCATGGCCCTGCTGGCGCCGGGCGCCACCATGGCGGACGACGGCAGCGAACGCGACCTCGCCGACTGGACCGACCGGGAGATCTTCTCCTCGCACGGCCACATGGAGGTCGAGAACGAGTCCGACGGCGGTCGCCGTCTCGTCGCCCGCTACAGCAACGACACCTACGGCGAGATGCGCACCACCTGGTCGTTCACCGTCGACGACGACGGCCGCATCTCCCGCTTCGAGACCGGTCAGGCCTGACGGCCCGCCGGAATCCGCCGCACGCGCGGGCCGGATCCGGCGCGCCTCACGCGCGGGCCGGATCCGCGTCGTACGCCCGTCGTGCCTCCTCGACCCGGCCCAGGTTGGCCGTGCCCCACTCGGTGAGGTGCGCGAAGAGCGGCGCGAGGCTGAGGCCCAGTTCGCTGATCTCGTACTCCACCCGGGGCGGCACCTCGGGGTAGTAGGTGCGCACCACCAGCCCGTCCCGCTCCAGCTGCCGCAGCCGCTGGGTCAGCACCTTCGGGGTGATGGCGCCGACGCGCCGCTGCAGCTCCACGAACCGCTGCCGCCCGTACGTGTGCAGCGCCCACAGCACGGGGGTGGTCCAGCGGCTGAACACGATGTCGACGACCGGGCTGACGGGACAGGCGAGTTGGGGCTCGCTCCCGGTGGACACCGCCTGCTTCGTTCCGGCCATGCACACCCTCCGGGATAGTCACTATCTTCTAGGTACCTACTATACGCAGGCTGTTAGCGTCCTCACCACACCGAGACAACAGGGGAGTTGTTCATGTTTGTGGTGACCGGGGCAACGGGGAACGTCGGCCGGGAACTGGTCCGTTCCCTCGCGGCGGACGGCGCGCGGGTGACGGCGACGTCGAGGGGGATCACGGCGGACCAGGTGCCGGACGGCGTACGGCCGGTGCGCGCCGACCTGACCGACGCCGGCAGTCTGCGCGAGGCGTTCGACGGTGCCGACGCGCTGTTCCTCCAGAGCGGGGGCCCCTCCGCGCATCTGATCGACCCGCAGGAGATCGTGGCCACGGCGAAGGCCGCCGGCGTCACACGCATCGTGCTGCTGTCCTCGCAGGGCGTCGCCACCCGGCCGGATTCGGCGTCGCACGGCGTGGTGGCGCGCGCCGTCGAGGACGCGGTACGGGAGTCGGACGCGCACTGGACGATCCTGCGGCCGGGCGGCTTCCACTCCAACTCACTCGCGTGGGCGGGCGCGGTGCGCTCCGCGCGGACGGTCGCCGCGCCGTTCGGCGGCGTGGGGCTGCCGCTGATCGACCCGGCGGACATCGCCGAGGTCGCCGCCGCCGTCCTGCGCGACGGCGGACCGGGCGGCCGGGTGATCGAGCTGACCGGCCCGGCCCTCGTCACCCCGCGCGAGCAGGCCGAGGCGATCGGGGCGGCGCTCGGCGAGCCGGTGCGGTACGTGGACCTGCCCCGCGCCGAGGCCCGGGAACAGATGCTGCGGTTCATGCCCGAGGAGGTCGTCGAGACCACGCTCGCCATCCTGGGTGAGCCCGTCGAGGCCGAACTGCGCGCCGGCCTCGGCGTGCAGGACGTCCTCGGCCGGCCGCCGCGTACCTTCGCCGGCTGGGCCCGGCGCCACGCGGACCTCTTCCGCCGGACCGGGGCCGGGGCCTGAGGCGTCCGGGGCTCGAGGCGTGCGGGGCCCTCGGGCGCCGAGAGCCCCGGTCAACAGCCGCGAAACGCCCGTTCGGTGAGGATCGGGTGACGGGATGGTCACGAATCTCGCCCACGCGCTGGTTGGCGCGTTCAAGCACCCCGCTCAGCTCGGGTTTTGCGGATCGGTTGGCTCGGACTTGGGCGGACGTTGTGGAGATCGGCCGTACCACGGCGTCCGCCGCCTCCGGGCCACCATTGATCTGACCGCGACAAGTAGTCAGTCTTCTCGTCAGCCTCCGCGTCTCGTCACGCCGGAGGTCAACCCCCCACACCACCCTGACGAGGAGACCCCTCTTCATGACGCACAGGATGCGCACCGTCGCACTGAAGGTCACCGCAGCCGCCTGCGCGGTGACCGCCGCGAGCACGGCAGCACTGCTCGGGGCTTCGTCCGCCCAGGCCCAGCCCGCCGAGGGCACCGTCTACGGCCTCGGCGCCGCGGGAGCCGTCAAGGGCAGCTACATCGTCCTCCTCGACGAGAAGACGACGTCCGCCGACAAGAAGGAACTGGCCCAGGAGTACGGCGGCGAGCTCAGCCGCTCCTACGGCGCGGCCCTGGAGGGCTTCTCCGCCGACGGACTCAGCGCGACCGAGGCGAAGCGCCTCGCGGCCGACCCGGCCGTCGGCGCCGTCGTCGCCAACCGCACCTACCGCACCACCGCGACCCAGGACAACCCGCCCTCCTGGGGCCTGGACCGCATCGACCAGCAGGACACCGCGGGCGACAGCAAGTACACCTACCCCGACCAGGCGGGCGAGGGCGTCACCGCGTACGTCATCGACACCGGCGTGCGGATCACCCACGAGGACTTCGAGGGCCGCGCCAGCCACGGCTTCGACGCCGTCGACAACGACGACAGCGCCGACGACGGCAACGGCCACGGCACGCACGTCGCCGCCACCATCGCGGGCGCCGACCACGGCGTCGCCAAGAAGGCCAAGGTGGTCGCCGTGAGAGTCCTCGACGACAACGGCTCGGGCACCACCGAGCAGGTCGTCGCCGGCATCGACTGGGTCACCGAGAACCACCAGGGCCCGTCCGTCGCCAACATGAGCCTGGGCGGCGCCGCCGACCCGGCCCTCGACGCGGCCGTGCAGAAGGCCATAGCCTCCGGCGTCACCTTCGCGGTCGCCGCCGGCAACGAGTCCGCCGACGCCGGCCAGGGCTCGCCCGCGCGCGTGCCCGAGGCGCTCACCGTCGCCTCCAGCACGAAGGACGACGCCCAGTCGGACTTCTCCAACTTCGGCGAGTCCGTCGACCTGTACGCGCCCGGCTCCGACATCACCTCGGCCTGGAACGACAGCGACACCGGGACCAAGACCATCTCCGGCACCTCGATGGCCTCCCCGCACGTCGCCGGCGCGGCCGCCGTCTACCTGGCCGGCCACCCCGACGCCGACCCGGCCGCCGTCGCCAAGGCGCTGACCGACGGCGCCACCGCCGACGCGATCAGCAACCCCAGCACGGGCACGCCCAACAAGCTGCTGAAGGTCACCGAGTAGCACGCGGCACGGACGCTCGCGCCCACCGGGCGCCGGGGGCCACAGGGGAAACGTTCCCCTGTGGCCCCCGTACGTCCCGGTATGACGGCGCGTGTCCCCGGCGCGCCCGGGGCGAGTGGCCCGGCTCACATGGCGTACCGCCCCCGCCGCGGACACGATGGTGATCGTCACCGGCAGGCTGAAGGGATCGACCATGTTCCGCAAGGTGCTCGTCGCCAACCGCGGCGAGATCGCGATCCGGGCGTTCCGCGCGGGCTACGAACTCGGTGCGCGCACCGTCGCAGTCTTCCCGTACGAGGACCGCAACTCGCTGCACCGTCTGAAGGCCGACGAGGCCTACGAGATCGGCGAACCGGGACACCCGGTCCGGGCCTATCTGTCCGTCGAGGAGATCGTCCGCGCGGCGCGCCGGGCGGGCGCCGACGCCGTCTACCCGGGCTACGGATTCCTGTCGGAGAACCCCGAGCTGGCCAAGGCCTGCGCGGACGCGGGCATCACCTTCGTCGGCCCCGACGCCCGCATCCTGGAGCTGACCGGCAACAAGGCCCGCGCGGTGGCCGCCGCCCGCGAGGCGGGCGTCCCCGTCCTCGGCTCCTCCGCGCCCTCCACCGACGTCGGTGAACTGGTGCGCGCCGCCGACGAGATCGGCTTCCCCGTGTTCGTGAAGGCGGTCGCGGGCGGCGGCGGCCGGGGCATGCGCCGCGTGGAGGACCCCGCCCAGCTGCGGGAGGCGATCGAGGCCGCGTCCCGGGAGGCCGCCTCCGCGTTCGGCGACCCCACGGTGTTCCTGGAGAAGGCCGTCGTCGAACCCCGCCACATCGAGGTGCAGATCCTCGCCGACGGGCAGGGCGAGGTCATCCACCTCTTCGAACGGGACTGCTCGGTGCAGCGCCGCCACCAGAAGGTGATCGAGCTCGCCCCCGCGCCGAACCTCGACCCGGAGCTCCGCGACCGGATCTGCGCCGACGCCGTACGGTTCGCCCGGCACATCGGCTACCGCAACGCCGGCACCGTGGAGTTCCTCCTCGACCGCGACGGCCACCACGTGTTCATCGAGATGAACCCGCGCATCCAGGTCGAGCACACGGTCACCGAGGAGGTCACCGACGTCGACCTGGTGCAGGCCCAGCTGCGCATCGCCGCCGGCGAGTCGCTCGCCGGCCTCGGACTGTCGCAGGAGTCGATCACCCTGCGCGGCGCGGCCCTCCAGTGCCGCATCACCACCGAGGACCCGGCCAACGGTTTCCGCCCGGACACCGGCCGGATCAGCGCCTACCGCTCGCCCGGCGGTTCCGGCATCCGCCTCGACGGCGGAACCACCCACGCCGGCACGGAGATCAGCGCCCACTTCGACTCCATGCTGGTCAAACTCACCTGCCGGGGGCGTGACTTCGCCGCCGCGGTGAGCCGCGCCCGGCGCGCGGTGGCCGAGTTCCGCATCCGCGGCGTCGCCACCAACATCCCCTTCCTGCAAGCCGTGCTGGACGACCCCGACTTCCAGGCCGGACGGGTCACCACCTCCTTCATCGAGCAGCGCCCGCAGCTGCTCACCGCCCACCACTCCGCCGACCGCGGCACCAAGCTGCTCACCTATCTCGCCGACGTCACCGTGAACAAGCCGCACGGCGAGCGGCCGGAGCTGATCGACCCGCTGACCAAGCTGCCCGAGACCCCCGCGGGGGAGCCGCCCGCCGGCTCCCGGCAGCGCCTCGCCGAGCTGGGCCCCGAGGGCTTCGCACGCTGGCTGCGCGAGTCGCCGACCATCGGCGTCACCGACACCACCTTCCGCGACGCCCACCAGTCGCTGCTCGCCACCCGGGTCCGCACCAAGGACCTGCTCGCCGTCGCCCCGGTGGTCGCGCGCACCCTGCCCGGGCTGCTCTCCCTGGAGTGCTGGGGCGGCGCCACCTACGACGTCGCCCTGCGCTTCCTCGCCGAGGACCCGTGGGAGCGGCTCGCCGCCCTGCGCGAGGCCGTGCCCAACATCTGCCTCCAG
Source organism: Streptomyces lusitanus (assembly GCF_042647945.1). Classification (NCBI taxonomy): domain Bacteria; kingdom Bacillati; phylum Actinomycetota; class Actinomycetes; order Kitasatosporales; family Streptomycetaceae; genus Streptomyces; species Streptomyces lusitanus. The sequence goes on along the minus strand of NZ_JBHRWL010000003.1, from coordinate 334,802 downwards.
ATGCTGCTGCGCGGCCGCAACACCGTCGGCTACACGCCGTATCCGACGGAGGTGACCGACGCCTTCGTGCAGGAGGCCGCGGCCACCGGCGTCGACGTCTTCCGCGTCTTCGACGCGCTCAACGACGTCTCCCAGATGCGGCCCGCCATCGACGCCGTCCGCGCGACCGGCACGTCCGTGGCGGAGGTGGCCCTGTGCTACACCGCCGACCTGTCCGACCCCTCGGAGCGGCTCTACACGCTGGACTACTACCTGCGCCTCGCCGAGCAGATCGTCGAGGCCGGCGCCCATGTCCTCGCCGTGAAGGACATGGCGGGCCTGCTGCGGGCGCCCGCCGCGGCCACGCTGGTGTCGGCGCTGCGCCGCGAGTTCGGCCTGCCCGTCCACCTGCACACCCACGACACCGCGGGCGGTCAGCTCGCCACCTACCTCGCCGCGATCCAGGCGGGCGCGGACGCGGTGGACGGAGCGGTGGCCTCCATGGCCGGCACCACCTCGCAGCCCTCGCTGTCCGCGCTGGTCGCCGCCACCGACCACTCCGAGCGGCCCACCGGCCTGGACCTCCAGGCGGTCGGCGACCTGGAGCCGTACTGGGAGAGCGTCCGCAAGGTCTACGCGCCGTTCGAGGCGGGCCTGGCCTCCCCGACGGGGCGGGTCTACCACCACGAGATCCCCGGCGGCCAGCTCTCCAACCTGCGCACCCAGGCGATCGCGCTGGGCCTCGGCGACCGCTTCGAGGACATCGAGGCGATGTACGCGGCCGCCGACCGGATGCTGGGCCGGCTGGTGAAGGTCACCCCGTCGTCCAAGGTGGTCGGCGACCTCGCCCTGCACCTGGTCGGCGCGGGCGTGGACCCGCGCGCGTTCGAGGAGGACCCGGACCGCTTCGACATCCCCGACTCGGTCGTCGGCTTCCTGCGCGGCGAGCTGGGCACCCCGCCCGGCGGCTGGCCGGAGCCGTTCCGCAGCAAGGCGCTGCGCGGGCGCGCGGAGCCCAAGCCGGCGCCGGAGCTGTCCGCCGAGGACCGCGAGGGCCTGGCCAAGGACCGGCGCCCGACGCTCAACCGGCTGCTGTTCCCCGGCCCGACCCGCGAGTTCGAGACGCACCGCCAGTCGTTCGGCGACACCGGCGTCCTGGACAGCAAGGACTTCTTCTACGGGCTGCGCCCCGGCAAGGAGTACGGCGTCGACCTCGACCCGGGCGTCCGGCTGCTGATCGAACTCCAGGCCATCGGTGAGGCGGACGAGCGCGGCATGCGCACGGTGATGGCCACACTGAACGGCCAGCTGCGGCCGATCCAGGTCCGCGACCGCGCCGCGGCCTCCGACGTGCCGGTCACCGAGAAGGCGGACCGCGCGAACCCGGGCCATGTGGCGGCGCCCTTCGCCGGTGTGGTGACCCTCGCGGTCGCCGAGGGGGACCAGGTGGAGGCGGGCGCCACGGTGGCCACCATCGAGGCGATGAAGATGGAGGCGGCCATCACGGCCCCGGCGTCCGGCACGGTGTCCCGGCTGGCGATCAACCGCATCCAGCAGGTGGAGGGCGGCGACCTCCTGGTCGAACTCGCCTGACCGCCAGGCAGTATGCCGAAGGCATATGCCCGACACGGGGTCGCCGCCGCACCGGACGGCGGCCCCGTACGAACGTCCGGCGGGCCTTCGAACAAGCCTGCGCGGGTGAGCTGTGGGACCGTAGATTGAGCGGCGACAACAGCTCCCGGAACACCACGGACGGCACTCATGACCGACCCTGCGACGGCCCCCGGATCCGCGCGGCAGAAGATCGACACCTCGGTGCCGCACTCGGCGCGCATCTGGAACTACTGGCTGGGCGGGAAGGACAACTACCCCGTCGACGAGGAGGCCGGCGACGCCTACACCGCCGTCTTCCCCGGCATCGTCACCATCGCCCGCAGCAGCCGCGCCTTCCTGCGCCGCAACATCACGTACCTGGCCGGTGAGCAGGGCATACGCCAGTTCTTGGACGTCGGGACCGGCCTCCCGACGGCCGACAACACCCACCAGGTCGCCCAGCGGATCGCCCCGGAGTCCCGGATCGTCTACGTCGACAACGACCCGATGGTCCTGGCGCACGCCCGCGCGCTGCTCTACTCCACGCCCGAGGGCGCGACGGCGTACGTCGACGCGAACGTGCTGGATCCCGAGCGCATTCTGGAGGCCGCGAGCGGCACGCTGGATCTCTCGCGTCCCACCGCGCTGATCCTCAGCAACATCCTCGGCCACATCGCCGACCTCGACGAGGCGCGCTCGGTCGTGGACCGACTGATGGCCGCCCTGCCGTCCGGCAGCTTCCTGTCGGTCAACGACGGCTCGCGCGGCGTCGACCCGGTCTTCGAACAGGCGCAGGAGGCCTACAACTCCAGCGGCGCCGTGCCGTACAACCTGCGGACGGTGGAGGAGATCACCTCCTTCTTCGACGGGCTGGAACTGGTCGAGCCGGGCGTGGTGTCCGTGCAGCAGTGGCGTCCGGAGGCGGACGCGCCGGAGCCGGAGATCATCGCCGAGCACGGCGGGCTGGCCCGCAAGCCTTAGCGTCCGTTCGGCGTCGTCGGAAGAGGCGGGTCCCGGTAACTCCCGGGGCCCGCCTCTTCGTTGTTCACACGACAAACTTTGAACTCGTCGATGACAAAGTATGGACGAGTTGAGCAGAAGTCTCCTAGCGTATCGGCGCAACCGTTGGCGTACTCGGGAAAACGCGTACGCAGCACCGGAGTTGTCCGGCCCTCCGGTCGACCCAGCAGGAGGCAGCAGCATGGACGCACGGCTGTACCGGCATGTCCGAAGATCACTCACCGGCCTGCTCGTCGGCGCCTTCCTGGCCGGCGGCGTATGGGGGTCGCCCCTGGCCTCGGCCCGTCCGGGCGCCGCCGCACAGGCCGACGTGCCGCCCCAGGAACCGGGCGTCACGCTCCGCGTGTTCGACGTACAGGTCCCGCTCGAGAAGATCTGCACCCTCAAACCCGGCCAGACCCCCAACGTCGACCGGCTGGCCCCGGTCGTCGGCTTCACCTCGACCGCCGACTTCGGCGGGATCGCCGACAACTTCGTCAGCCAGGTCACCGGCAACGTCCACGTCCCGGCCGCCGGTTCGTACACCTTCCGGCTGACCAGCGACGACGGTTCACGGCTGCTGATCGACGACCAGGTGGTGATCGACCACGACGGGCTGCACGGCGCCGAACCCAAGGACGGCACCGTCGAGCTCACCGAGGGCATGCACGCCCTGCGCATCGACCACTTCGAGCGCGGCGGCGGCGAGCAGCTCACCCTGGCCTGGCAGCCGCCCGGCGCCGACGGTTTCACGACCGTGCCGAACGAGGCGCTGAGCACCGACGCCGGCGTGGTGCGGGTGACCGCGCCTGGCCGCAAGGAGTGCGAGGGCATCACCGACTCGCCCGGCGACGGCCTGCCGCTGAACGCCGTACGCCCCGACCACACCCTCACCGACCTGCGCCCCGAGGGCTTCGAACCGCAGGTCACCGGCATGGACTGGCTCCCCGACGGCCGGCTCCTCGTGAGCACCTGGGGCGGCACCGACAACACCACCGGTGAGATCTACGCCATCGACCACGCCACCGGGAACACCGGCCCGGACAAGGTCACGGCCACGAAGATCGCGGGCGGGCTGAAGGAGCCCATGGGACTGAAGGTCGTTGACAACGCTGTCTACGTCTCGCAGAAGCACGAGCTGACCGAGCTGCGCGACAGCGACGGCGACGGCTTCCTCGACCGCTCCCGCACCGTCGCCACCTGGCCGTACGGCGGCAACTTCCACGAGTTCGCCTTCGGACTCCTCTACGACAAGGGCTACTTCTACCTGAACCTGTCCGTCGCCATCGACTACGGCGGCGCCACCACCGACCCGCAGCCCGCACCCGGCCGTGGCGTCACCATCAAGGTCAACAAGAAGACGGGCAAGGTCAGTTACCTGGCCGGCGGGCTGCGCACGCCCAACGGCATCGGCTTCGGGCCCGGCGGCGGCATGTTCGTCACCGACAACCAGGGCGGCTGGCTGCCCGCGTCCAAGCTGGTCCACATCAAGCAGGACCGCTTCTTCAACCACTACACCAACCCCGCCGGCCCCTTCGACAAGGAGCCGGTGACCCAGCCGGTGCTGTGGCTGCCGCAGAACGAGATCGCCAACTCGCCCAGCACGCCCCTGTATCTGACCAAGGGACGCTTCAAGGGGCAGATGCTGTTCGGCGACGTCACCTACGGCGGGCTCCAGCGCGCCTACCTGGAGAAGGTCAAGGGCGAGTACCAGGGCGCCGTCTTCCGCTTCACCCAGGGTCTCGAAGCGGGCGTGAACCGCATCAGCATGGGCCCCGACGGCGCGATCTACGCCGGCGGCCTGGGCGCCGACGGCAACTGGGGCCAGGAGGGCAAGCTCAAGTTCGGCCTGCAGAAGCTGACGCCGAACGGCGGCAACACCTTCGACATCCAGGCCATGCGCGTACGCAAGGGCGGCTTCGAGCTGGAGTACACCCAGCCCCTGTCGGAGGAGACCGCCGAGGACCTGGTGAGCCACTACGAGGCCCAGCAGTGGCGCTACACCCCGACCCGTGACTACGGCGGCCCCAAGATCGCCGAGGAGACCCTCCAGGTGACCTCCGCGAAGCTGTCCGCCGACCGCAAGAAGGTCACGCTGGCCATCGACGGCCTCAAGCCCGGCCGCGTGGTGCACGTCCGCTCCCCGCGCCCGTTCAGCTCCGCGTCCGGCGAGACCCTGTGGAGCACCGAGGCCTGGTACACCCTCAACGCGCTCCCGGGCGCCCAGCCCGCACCCGGCCCGGTGTACGAGGCGGAGGAGGCCGCACTCACCGGGGCCGCCGGCATCAACACCGACCACCGCGGCTACTCCGGCAGCGGCTTCGTCGACCGGTACGCCACCCCGGGCGCCACCACCACCTTCGACGTCTCGGTCGGCCGGACCGGCTCCTACGACGTGGGCCTGCGCTACTCCAACGGCCCCAACCCCTTCCAGGGCACCAAGTCCGTCTCCCTGTACGTCAACGGACACAAGATCAAGCAGACTCAGCTGCGCAGCACCGGCGACTGGGACACCTGGTCCACCCAGCGGGAGACGGTACGGCTGCGCGCCGGGCACAACACCGTCGCCTACCGGGTCGACGAGGGCGACACCGGGCACGTCAACCTGGACCTCGTCACCGTCGACCGGCACGGCGCCCCGGTCACCCTGTTCGACGGCCGGAACCTCGACCGCTGGCAGCACACCGACGGACGCCCGGTGGAGTGGTCGGTCGACGGCGGGGCGGCCGAGGTCTGCTGCGGTGACATCCGCACCAAGGACAGCTACGACGACTTCCGGCTGCACGTCGAGTACCGGCTGCCGAAGCTGCCCCCGGACGTCACCGGCCAGAACCGCGCCAACAGCGGCGTCTACCTCCAGGACCGCTACGAGGTGCAGATCCTGGACTCCTACGGCGACACCACCCTCGCCACCGACGAGGCGGGCGCCATCTACCAGAAGAAGGCGCCCGACGTGAACGCCGCCAGGCCGCCGGAGACCTGGCAGACGTACGACATCGTCTTCCGCGCCGCACGCTACGACGCCGAGGGCAACAAGACGTCCGACGCGCGGATCACGGTGGTGTGGAACGGCAAGAAGGTCCACGACGACGTGGCCGTCGACAGCCCCACGGGCGGCGGCGCCCCCGAGGGCCCGGCAGCCGCGGCGATCCGTCTCCAGGACCACGGCAACGCGGTGCGGTACCGGAACATCCGGATCGAGCCGCTGAGCTGAGGGGACAGGGCGTACGTACACAGGTGTGGCCGGGACCCCGTGGGGTTCCGGCCACACCCTTGCCGGGGGCAGCGGCACGGCCGCACGGGGAAGGGACGCCCGGACGGCCAAGCCGGAGGGCGCGACGGGCAACCCGGTGGCACGCTGAGACCGAACGGAGCCTGTCGAAAGGACCTACGGTGATCACCACTGACTTCGCCCCCGGCTCGCCCTGCATGCTCGACCTCGGCGTCCCCGACGTCCCGGCCGCCGCGTCCTTCTACCGCGCGGTCCTCGGCTGGGACCTCGAGCCGATGGGTGAGGAGGTCGAGGGCGGCATGTTCCGCATGGACGGCAAGATGGTCGCGGGCCTCGGCAAGCTCACCGAGGAGGGCGCCCGGCCGGCGTGGATGATCTACTACACGGTCACCGACGCGGACGCCACCACCCGGGCCGTCGAGGCGGGCGGCGGCATGGTGCGGGTCGCGCCGATGGACATCGAGCAGTGGGGGAGGATGGCCCAGTACAGCGACCCGCTGGGCGGCCAGTTCGCCGTGTGGCAGCCCGGCGAGAGCACGGGCGTCGACCTGGTGGACGCGCCCGGCTCCCTGTGCTGGACCGAGCTGTACACCAGTGACGCGGCCGCGGCGCGGCGGTTCTACGGCGACGTCTTCGGCTGGCAGTTCAGCGACATGCCGATGCCGGGCGGCGAGGGCACGTACACGATGATCACCCCGGCGGGCCTGCCCGAGGAGCGGATGCACGGCGGCCTGCTGGAGGTCGGCGAGGACGCCCTGTCGCTGGCCGGCGGGCGGCCCTACTGGCACCCGGTGTTCGCGGTCGCCGACTGCGACGCGGCCGTCGCCCAGGTCCGCGGGAACGGCGGCACCGTGCAGATGGGCCCGGTGGACGCGGAGGGCGTCGGCCGGATGGCCCTGTGCCTCGACCCGTTCAAGGCGGACTTCGTGCTGCTCACCCCGACGCAGGGCTGACGGGCCGGGGCGGCCGGTCGGAGGCGGCCGGCCGCCGGGCGTCCACCTCGATCTCGATCCTCATCCGGGGATCGGCGAGTCCGCAGACCATCATCGTCGCGGCCGGCCGCACCTCCCCGAAACACCGGCGCAGTACGGGCCAGCACGGCTCGAAGTCCGCCCGGTCCGGCAGCAGATAGCGCACCCGCACCACGTCGGCGAACGTGCACCCGGCCTCCGCCAGCGCGGCTTCGATGGTGCGCAGGCACTGCTCGGCCTGCTCCACGACGTCGTCGGAGATCGTCATGGTGGCGTAGTCGAAGCCCGTGGTGCCGGACACGTGCACCCGGTCGCCGTCGACCACGGCACGGGCGTAGCCGATCCGCTCCTCGAACTCCGAACCGCTGAGAATCGCCCGTCTCCGAGGCTCACCCGACCGGTGGATCATGGCGGCATCGTACGTCCTCTCGTCGGCGTCCCGTGCCATGACCGGGACTCACGCCCGTCGCGCTCCGGACATCTAGACGCGCAGGCGCTTGGCGAGCTGGCGGGCCCGTTCCTTGCCGCGCGCGACGGCGGCGGCCGCGTACACCACCACGACCCACGGGCGGGCGTCGAGGTACTGCCCGTGGGTGAGGGCGGTCAGCGTCACGACGCAGGGCAGGGCGAGGACGGCCAGGGGCAGGTTGAGGGCGGTCCAGAACCGCAGCTCCTTGCGGTCGTCGGTGAGGTAGAAGAACAGGAACCCCACGAACGAACCGATGAAGATCACCCCGGTGGCGAGGTCGACGTACGCCGAGAGGAGATCGGCGGTGGACCGTTCAGGCGGCGCACTGTCCCGGAAGGGGTTGAGATCCAGCAGAACGGCGCTGTTGGCGAGCAGGGCGAAGCCGATGGCGGGAGCGGACACCAGGGTCAGCCACCCCCCGAGGGGATGCTCCGGCCCGGTGACGAGGATCAGCCCGACGCTGAAGACCGCCAGGGCCCAGGCCAGGTACGTGTAGTAGGTGAACGTGACCGAGTAGGCCCACGTGCCCCACACCGCGAGGTAGAGCAGCATGCCCCCCGCCCACAGCCATGTCTTCCGCGCGTGTTCGGTGCCGCCGAGCATGCCCATCAGGTGCTCGCCCGCCCAGTGCCCCATGCACTTCGGTGCGCCCTTGGCCCTGCGCGTGGCGGGACGCCCGCACGGCGACTCGTCCTCCACGTCCCTCAGCTTGGTGTACGAGCACGAGAAGCCGAGGCTGCTCACCCGCGGACCTCATAGGTGGTGCCGGACGGCATCTGCGACTCCCGGGCGGCCACCACGCGCTCGTGCAGCCACTCGATGGCCGCGCGACGGCTGGACTGCCAGATCTTCCACCAGGGGCCTTCGGTGAGCGGGACCGCGAACCACTTCTTGAGCTCGGCGGCGGAGACGCTGTGCTTCATCACCTCACCGAGCACTCTGCGCCGCCGCCGCAGCATCAGCAGGCCGAGGCAGTTGCCGAGCAGGAACAACGCGGCGACGGAGAGCAGCGACACGGCGAGCCACTGGGGCAGGAATCCCGCGTCGTCCTTGTCGCCCGACGGGGCGGTCACGTGCATCAGGACGCTGGTGAGGGCGGTCCCCAGCAGGGCGAGCCACACGGTCAGGGCGATGACGGCCCGGCGCCCCAGCCGGCGCAGGCGGCCCATCTCCAGCTCCGCCCAGCCCGGGTTGGTGGTCAGCCACAGCGCCCACTTGCTGAACCGGTCCCACTCGCTCGGCAGCAGGTCGCGGTGGAGGCCGTCGCAGCTGTTCCGGTCGGAGGTCACGAGAATGCTGTGCCAGGTCTGGCTCAGCTCGTCGTAGCCGAGTTCGAAGTTGGGACGGCCCTCCTCCCAGTCCTGGAAGAGCTTCCGGTCGAAGGGCACCCAGTGGAAGCTCATGCCGGGCGCGCCGAAGCCGGGCTGCCCCCAGTGCTTGGTCAGGGCCTCCAGGCTCGGGACCCGGTTGACGACGGTCTCGACGCGAAGCCGGTTGAAGTCCTCGACGGTCTCCGTGCAGTTGCTGAGGATCGTCTCCCGCTGGTCCTTGGCCCCGGCCCGGGCGGCGGCGACGATGAACGGGTGGTGGGCGGCGGTGAGCGAGTTGATCGCGAGCGGGTCGAACTGCGCGCCGCAGTCGATGACCACGCAGGTGGCGCCCTGCCGGATGCCGCGGTCGAACGCCGAGTCGAGGATCTGCCGGCAGGCGACGTTGGAGCGGCGGTCCTTGATCTCGGCCACGAGGTCGAAGACGAAGAGCTTGTCACTCACGCGGGCCGCGGGCAGCAGCATGATCTTCCCGCAGTCGAACCGCTTCAGATAGTCCGGGGTGACATCCAGCAGCCCGTCGTGCAGCTGCCGCGACGGGGTACGGGTCTTGGAGCGGGAGTGGGCCGCCACATGGTCCGCGAAGGTGCGGACCCGCCCGACGTCGCGGTGGGCGCGCTGACACCACTCGCTCGTGCCGCCGTGCTGGGCGATGTCGGCGTCGAGATAGAGCACGTTGTTGCCGGACTCGGCCAGCAGCTCCGCCGTCATCATCGCGAGAGTGGTCTTGCCCACGCCACCGGAGGTCCCCACGAACGCCCAGCTGGGCATGGGCGGCTGATAGGGGGCGGGCGGCGGCAGCGGGATGCTCCAGTCGGTGCCCTGGGCGGCATGGTGCAGGGACGGCGTCTGGCTTCCCCGGGTGTCCCGCCGCACCAAGTCCCGGACGTCGGAGATCAGAGAGCTGACCCGGGCGTCGCCGGCTCCGCTGTCGACACCGCGGTCCAGTACGGAGAGCAGCGCGTGGGTGAAATTGCCGTGCCCGTGCCGGGAGTTCTCGCGGGCCACCTCGTCCGGGCCGCAGGCGGACACCACGATCCTGCCGTGCCCCTCCATCTGGAGGAAGTCGTCCGTGGCGGCCGCCGCCGCGCCCTTGGCGCCGATGGCGAAGCCGCGCCCGTCGCCCGCGAACGCGCCGCTGAAGCAGGTGTCGAGCATGACGAGCAGCCGGCGGGTCCGCAGCCGGTTCAGCAGCGCCCACACCTGCTGCACCGGCAGGGCCGAGGCCAGCGGCTGGTCGATGTCGGTGTCGAAGGGCAGCAGGAAGGTGGACCAGCCCTTGTCGGCGTCGGCGCTCGCCCGCAGGTCGGACATGCCGTGCCCGGACCAGTAGATGAGCACCGGGTCGTCCTCGTCGGTGGCCCGCTGGTTCAGGCCGACCTCGAGCTCCCGGTAGATCTCCCGGCGGGTCGCGCCGTCGTTGGTCAGGGTGACGACCTCGAATCCGGCGGACTCGAGCCGCTGCGAGACCACTTCGGCGTCGTTGACCGCGCATGTCAGCGCGGGTATCTGCTTGGCTGCGTAGCGGTCGATGCCGATGACGAGTGCCTGGGGCACGGTCCCTCCGATCGGGCCGGCGCGGTGATGCTCCTTGAGGTGGCCTGCTGTCCGGGCGCTATCGCGGTGTGCCGTCGCCGGGCTCGGTGCGGTCCGGGGTGCGGTCACCGGTGCGCGCCCGTTCGACGAGATCCGCCGCCAGCCGCTCCGCGTCCGCGGCCGAATAGCCCTCGATGGACACCGATCTGCCGTCGACCTTGAACCGGTGCACCTTCCCGCGGTGCCGGCGCAGGAAGGCGACGACCGTCCCGCCCACCGCGGTCCAGGCCGCGGGATTGCCCGCGGTGGCGACGACCACCTCGGACAGGACGCCACGGGCGTTGCCTTCGGGGATGTGGAAGCCCCGCTCCCGCAGGTACTCCCGGAAGCCGTCGGCCAGTTCGGCCGGAAGGTCGAGCGAGAAGCTCAGTCTCCGGTCCGGGGAGCGCAGGACGAATGCGCCGCCGTCCCCGGCGCCCGTGCCGCCGTCACGGATGATCACTGGTTCCCCTTCAGGTCTCAACTGTACGTGCAGGCGCGCCAATTGATCGAAGACGTTAGCAGTGACACGGCGGTTACGTCGCGTGTTTGTGTGGAGGGGATTTCGTGGACCGGCCTTCACTTTTCCGGCTCCCGTGCGGCATGCGGAGGCCGGGGTACGCGTCCTTGGACGCCGGGCCCTGTGTGAGCGGCTTCATGCTTTTGTTGTTTGCCTAAACCTTTTAGGCGGAGGCATGCTTGGTGTAGCTGAAGGAAAGGAACCTCATGGCTCCGCGCGTAGGACTCACCACCGAACGCCTGACCACCGCGGGCGCGGAACTCGCCGACGAGGTGGGCTTCGACCAGGTGACCGTCTCCGAGCTCGCCCGGCGCTTCGACGTCAAGGTGGCGAGCCTCTACTCCCATGTGAAGAACTCGCACGACCTCAAGACCCGCATCGCCCTCCTCGCCCTGGAGGAGCTCGCCGACCGCGCCGCCGACGCGCTGGCCGGACGGGCCGGCAAGGACGCCCTGGTCGCCCTGGCCAACGTCTACCGCGACTACGCGCGGGAGCACCCCGGCCGGTACGCGGCGGCGCAGTACCGGCTCGACCCGGAGACCGCCATGGCCGGCGCGGGCGTGCGGCACTCCCGGATGACCCGGGCCCTGCTGCGCGGCTACGACCTGGACGAACCGGACCAGACCCACGCCGTTCGCCTGCTCGGCAGCGTCTTCCACGGCTACGTCAGCATCGAGATGGGCGGCGGCTTCGACCACAGCGCCCCCGACACGGAGGAGACCTGGTCCCGCGTCCTCGACGCGCTGGACGTCCTCCTGCGCACCTGGCCGCCCGCGCCCTGAGCCCCCGACGCCGCCCCCCTCGCGTCCACCCGTAACTCCAGAAGGACGGACCCAGACATGCCCCCCGCGCCCCTGGCCCACACCACCCCGATCACCCCCGACCTCGTACGCGGCGCCCTCGACCTGGAACAGACCCCCGACGGCCTGCTGCCGCACCGCCTGCCCGCCTGGGCGCGCGCGCAGAACACCGACGGGCAGCTCGCCATGGCCGAGTCCCAGCCCTCCGGCGTCCGCCTGGTCCTCCGTACCCGCGCCACCGTCGTCGAGCTGGCGACCGTCCCCACCAAGCGCGTCTACGTGGGCGCGCCGCCCCGCCCGGAGGGCCTGTACGACCTGCTCGTCGACGGGCGGCCGGCCGGGCAGGCGTCCGCGACCGGCGGCAACACCGTCACCGTCGACATGTCCACCGGCGACGCCGAGATGAAACCCGGACCGGCGGGCGCCGTCCGCTTCGACGGGCTGCCCGGCACCGACAAGACCGTGGAGATCTGGCTTCCGTACAACGAGATCACCGCGCTGGTCGCGCTGCGCACCGACGCCCCGGTGGAGCCCGCGCCCCCCTCCGGGCGCCGCACCTGGCTCCATCACGGCAGCTCCATCAGCCACGGCTCCGACGCCGCGAGCCCGACGGCCGTCTGGCCGGCGCTCGCGGCAGCGGCGGGCGAGGTGGACCTGGTGAACCTCGGCTTCGGCGGCAGCGCCCTGCTCGACCCGTTCGTCGCCCGCACCATCCGCGACACGCCGGCCGACCTGATCAGCCTCAAGATCGGCATCAACCTCGTCAACACCGACCTGATGCGGCTGCGCGCCTTCGGCCCCGCCGTGCACGGCTTCCTCGACACCGTCCGCGACGGCCACCCCGACACCCCGCTGCTGGTCGTCTCGCCGATCCTGTGCCCCATGCACGAGGACACCCCCGGCCCCACGGCCTTCGACTTCAGCCGGCTCGCCGAGGGGAAGCTGTCGTTCACCGCCTCGGGCGACCCGGCGGAGCGGGCCGAGGGCAAGCTGACCCTGAACGCCGTACGCGACGAACTGGAGCGGATCGTGTCGGCGCGCGCGAAGGACGACCCGAACCTCCACCATCTCGACGGGCGCGCCCTCTACGGCGAGGCGGACCACGCCGAACTCCCGCTGCCCGACCGGCTCCACCCGGACCCGGCCGCCCACCGGCTGATCGGGAAGCGGTTCGCCGCCCACGCCTTCGCGGCCGGCGGCCCGTTCGCCGGCGCCGGGAGCTGACCGGGACGGTGGCCGCCCCCTCCCCGGGGCGGCCACCAGCCGTGACGTGAGCCTCCGCTGACGCACAGTCACCTCTGCGCAAAGCCTGGACAGCCGTCCCACCGCGTGTTGTCATTCCGCTGCACAACAAATTTCCAACGTTGGAAGAACTGCCGGCGGAACTGACGGCCGCGCCCTCGTCCCGCCGTGACCCCATGCACCCAGCGCGAGGAAAGGTTCGATGACCAGACAACCCACCCGCCCCAGATCCAGATGGTGGGCCGTGCTGACCGTGACGGCGCTGGCCCTCTCCACGGGCGCCCTGGCGCCCGCCGCGACGGCCGCCGCACCGGCCACCGCCGACGGCGCCCCGGCCGCCCGCGCCGCGGACGCCGACGTCACGGTGCACGGGCTGAAGGGCGAGTACTTCCGGATGTCCGCGCCGGGCGCCCGGGACTTCGCCGAACTCGGCGGCACCCAGCTCGAGCCGCAGATCAACTTCGCCGGTCTCACCAACACGTTCCAGGAGCTGACCGGGCGGACGGAGCACACCACCGCCCGCTGGACCGGCCAGATCGAGGTCCCGAAGACCGACGACTACACCTTCTACGCCATCGGCGACAACGGCTTCCGCCTCCTCATCGACGGCGAACCGGTCATCGACCACTGGGAGCCCGACTGGGACCGGGAGCAGACCAGCACCCCCGTCCGGCTGACCGCGGGCAAGACGTACGACTTCCGCATGGAGATGTTCCAGGACGTCGGCGGAGCCAACATGTACCTGCGCTGGTCGACGCCGACGCTCGCCAAGCAGCTCGTGCCGATGACGGCGTTCACCCCGCCGGCCGACTTCGAGGTGTACCCGGTCGAGCTGACCGTGGGCCGCGACGGCCGCACCCTGCGCGCCCGCTTCGACGGCGAGGTGAGCGACCTCGCGCAGGTGGCCGAGCACCTCAAGGTCGAGGCCGACACCACCGCCCTGCCGATCAAGTCCGTCGGGGCCGTCCCCGGCGACCGGAACTCCGTCCAGGTCACCCTCTCCGAAGCGGTCCAGAAGGCCCAGACGGTCCGCGTCGTCTACGACGGCGAGGGCGGCCTGACGGCCGGCGGCGAGACCGTGCCCCGCATCGCCCGGTACGCCGAGAACGCCTCCACCCACCGCCTCACCACCCCGTGGGGCGACAGGGTGAACAAGAACCACCCGCTGCCCGAGTATCCGCGCCCCCAGCAGGTCCGCTCGCAGTGGAAGAACCTCAACGGGCCCTGGCAGTTCAGCGGCGCGAAAGCCGGTGAGCAGCCGGTCTTCGGCAAGGACCTGAACGAGAAGATCATCGTGCCGTTCCCGGTCGAGTCGCAGCTCTCCGGGCTCGAACGGCACGAGGACCACATGTTCTACCGCAAGCTCGTGGACGTGCCGAAGAGCTGGAAGGTCGGCAAGAGCGGCAAGGGCAACCGGCTCAAGCTCAACTTCGGTGCCGTCGACTACCAGGCCACCGTCTACGTCAACGGCACGAAGGTCGCCGAACACACCGGCGGCTACAACGCCTTCACCGCCGACATCACCGACGCCCTGAGGAGCCGGGGCAAGCAGGAGATCGTCGTCGCCGTCACCGACACCGGCGGCCCCGACCAGCCGATGGGCAAGCAGTCCACCAACCCTGGCGGCATCTTCTACACCCAGTCCTCCGGCATCTGGCAGACCGTGTGGATGGAGCCCGTCGCCGAGACGTCCGTCGACAACGTCGTCATGACGCCCGACATCGACACCAGGACCCTCGCGGTGACCGTCGAGTCGGCCGGCGCGTCCGCCACGGCGCGCGTCGAGGCGGTGGCCCGCGACCACCGCGGCAAGGTCGTCGGCAAGGTCACCGGCCCCGCCAACAAGCAGCTGAAGCTGCCGGTCGCCCGCCAGCACCTGTGGAGCCCGGACGACCCGTACCTGTACGACCTCGACGTCACGCTGAAGGACGGCCGGTCCACCGACACGGTCGACAGCTACTTCGGCATGCGGAAGATCGGCATCGAGGACGTGGGCGGCTACAAGAAGCTCGTCCTCAACGGCAAGCCCGTGTTCTCCCTCGCCACCCTGGACCAGGGCTTCTGGCCCGACGGGCTCTACACCGCGCCCAGCGACGACGCCCTGGCGTTCGACCTGAAGGCGCACAAGCAGCTCGGCTTCAACGCGGTCCGCAAGCACATCAAGGTGGAGTCGCCGCGCTGGTTCTACCACGCGGACCGGCTCGGCCTGCTGGTCTGGCAGGACTTCGTCTCCGGCAACCTGACCAACTCGGTCGGCCGGAAGGCGTTCGTCGACCAGGGCCGGGAGATGATGCGCCAGCACCACAACGCGCCCTCCGTGATCGGCTGGATCGTCTTCAACGAGGGCTGGGGCGAGTGGGACCGGGAGGAGACCGGCAGGATCACCGACGCCGTCAAGGCGGCCGACCCGTCCCGTGTCGTGAACGCCCACAGCGGGGTCAACTGCTGCAACAGCAAGGGTGACTCCGGCAGGGGCGACATCATCGACCACCACGACTACAACAACGAGGACCCGCCCTTCCCGGACCACCGCGCGGCCATGGACGGCGAGCACGGCGGCTTCACCCTCCGCAGCCCGGGGCACATGTGGCCCGGCCCGCCCACCGTCATCTACAGCGGCGTGGACAGCAAGGAGGCGCTGACCCGCAAGTACGTGGAGAACACCGAGAAGTTCTACCTCGACCAGGCCGCGGCGGAGCTGTCCGGCTCCGTCTACACCCAGATCACGGACCTGGAGAACGAGCTCAACGGCCTCTACACGTACGACCGCCGGGAGATCAAGGTCGACCCGAAGCAGGTGCGGGAGATCAACCTCAAGGTGATCGCCGCCGGCGCTTCGGCGGGCCAGCGTGAGCAGCTCAAGGGCGGCGGTCACTGGTCCCTCGACGAGGGCGCCGGCACCACCGCCGAGGACGACGGCCCGAACAACAAGGCGCTGACGCTCAGCGAGGGCGCCACCTGGACCGCCGGAGTCAGCGGCAGCGCGCTGAAGTTCGACGGGCAGGGCCAGTTCGCCCAGACCGACGGCCCGGTCCTCGACACCACCGGCAGCTACAGCGTCTCCGCCTGGGTCACCCTGGACGCGCTGCCCGGCAACTACGCCACCGCGGTCAGCCAGGACGGACTGCGCCAGACCAGCCCCTTCTACCTCCAGTACGGCCAGGGCGCCTTCGCCTTCAGCACGCCCGACGGACAGCGGGCGCGCCTGGAGACCCGGCCCGAACTCGGCCGCTGGTACCACCTGGTCGGCGTGCGGGACGGCGCCACCGGCGAGATCACGCTGTACGTCGACGGCACGAAGGCGGCGACCGTCAAGAGCGGTCCCAACTACGTCGGCTCCGGGTCCCTCGCGGTCGGCCGCGCCAAGTGGAACGGCGACGACACCGACTTCTGGAACGGCTCCGTCGACGAGGTGCACGCCTACGACAAGGTGCTCACCGACGCGGAGGTGAGCGCCCTGTACCAGGCGGAGAAGCCGTAGCCGCCGGGTGACACCACGCACGAGGGGGCGGGCGCCCGAGGCGCCCGCCCCCTTGGTGCGTCCCCCGCGGTCAGGTCGCGGGACCCACCGCCACGTTGTCGAACGTGGCCGGCGTGTTGAACACCCGCACCCCGTTGGCGCCGCTCGTGAACGTGGCGTCCGTGACGGAGATCTTCGGCGTGAGCATGTCGTCGACGTACACCTCGATCGCGGAGCCGACGGCCGTGACCCGCAGCTTGTGGGTCGAGCCGGGGGCGATCGGCAGGCGCACGGTCCGCAGCGGCGTCCAGGAGTTGTCGACCCTGCCGAGCACCACCTTGCCGTCCGCGCCGATGCCCGCGTAGTAGCCACGGTAGCTGTCGGTGCCGACCGCGGGCGCGGTCACCCGGAAGGTGAGGCCGGCGTCACCGCCGCGCGCGGACACGGTGACGTCCGCCTCCTGCGTCACGTCCGCGAAGTTCGTGTCCAGCAGCGCCTTGCCGCCGGCCGAGCTGCCCGCCCGGTAGGCGCCCCCGGACGCGGTCCAGGCGCCGCCGTAGGTCTTCCAGCCCAGCGCGTTGCCGTCGGCGAAGTCGTCCCGCACCTTCATCTGGATCCGCCGGATCGTGCCGTCGGGGTTGAAGTACATGCGGTCGTAGGCGAGCTGCCGGTGGTTGCCGTCGGTCTCGCTCAGCGGGCGCCGGTGGTAGACGATGTACCAGACGTCCGTGCCGGGCACGTTGATCACCGAGTTGTGGCCGGAGCCCTTGGCGACCGCAGGGTCCTGGGCGAGCACCTTGTCGAGCTTGGTGAACGGGCCCGTGGGGGAGTCGGCGATCGCGTACGACACGGAGTAGTCCGGGCCGGTCCAGCCGCCCTCGGACCACATCAGGTAGTACTTCCCGCCGCGCTTGAACATCTGCGGGCCCTCGACGTAGTCGGCGGGCGTGATCTCCTTGTAGGTGCTCCCGTCGGGGAAGGTGCCGAGGCTCGTCATGTCGGGGTTGAGCTTGACGACGTTGGCGTGCCCCCAGCCGCCGTAGTACATGTACGCCTGGCCGTCGTCGTCGATGAACACGTCCTGGTCGATGGGCTGGGCGCCGTTGTGGAACTGCGCGATCAGCGGCCGTCCGATCGCGTCCTTGTAGGGGCCCTCCGGCCGGTCGGACACCGCCACGCCGATGCCGCCGAGCGCGGCGTCGCTCTGGATGTCGTTGGCCGCGAAGTACAGGTAGTACTTGCCGTTGCGCTCGACGGGCGCGGGCGCCCACACCGCGTACTCGGCCCAGCTGACGTCCTCGGTGGTCAGGACGTCGCTGTGCTTGGTCCAGTGGACGAGGTCGCGGGAGGAGAACGCGTCGAGCTCGGTCTGCTCCCGGTAGGCCCTCGAGGTGGTGGGGAACACCCAGTAGGTGTCGTCGTAGACCGCCACGTCGGGGTCGGCGTACCAGCCGTCGACGAACGGGTTGCCGGACTCGGCGGTGGTGTACTCGGGCACCGCCGCGGCGGGGGGCGCGGTGACGGCCGCGATCAGGCCGGCGGCGAGCAGGGCGGTGCAGGACCGGGCGACGAGCCCGGTGGTTCGGGCACTCATGCTTGGCTCCCTCGGGTGTGGGGGACACGGGCGCGGTGACGGCCACGGGGCCGCCACCGCGCGTACGGGGTGTGGGTGACGGAACCTCAGGTGACGGACGTCAGGGCGTCCAGGGCGCCTCCACCGCCCAGGTGGTGTCCTCGGTGAACAGGGCGGGGGAGTCGTAGGCGCGCGTGCCGCCGGGGACCGCCAGCCACAATTCGGCGTCGTAGTGGCGCAGATACTGTCCGGGGAAGTTGTACGCGGACAGCCTGACCCCGCCGTTCGCGCCCCGCACCGGGCAGAAGGTGGCGTCCGCGCGGAACAGGTCGCCGCTGCCGCCCTCCTTGTACACCCGGGAGTTGCGGTGCCGCAGATACTCGCCCGGGTAGTTGCGCGACTCGAAGGAGTAGCAGGAGCCGTCGGCCAGGCCGGGGACGATCCGCCAGGTGGCGTCGGCCTTCAGCAGCGCGTCGCTGCCGCCGTTCACCACCTCGGTGAACACGGCGCCGTCCTGGTGCCGCATGTACCGGTCCGTGTAGCCGGGCGTGGTGACGCGCAAGGAGCGGTACTGGGCGGTGGGCAGCGTCACCGGCGCGGCCGGCGAGCGGGAGGCGTCGATCAGCGCCCGGTTGGCCGCCCGGACCCGTGCCTCGTCCACCTTGACCACCTGACGGTCGTAGGTGAGCAGCCCGTTGGCCTCGTTCTCCACGTCGGTGATCTCCGTGTAGACGGCGGCGGACAGGCCGCGCGGGAGGCGCACCTCGCGGATGCCGTCGAGCAGCCCGACGAACCGGTCGTTGAGATGGGCGAGGGACGGCTGGTCCTCGTAGCTGAAGCCGCCGCCCGGGTACCACTCGTGGCCGGCCACCTTGAAGCCGAGACCGCCGTACTCGCCGAGCACGGCGGCGCGGTTGGCGTCGGGCACCGTGGTGCCGGGGCCCACGTAGACGTGGTGGTCGACGACGTCGCCGTTGCCGCCGTCGACGGCGCCGCAGCAGTTCACCCCGCTCATGTTGTCCACCAGACGGGACGGGTCGTAGGCCTTCACGTCGTTCGCGATCCGCGCCTGGTCGTACTGGCCCCAGCCCTCGTTCTGGTCGACCCACATCACCAGCGACGGTGAGCTGCGGTGCTGGTCGATGACGCGCCGGTACTCGCTCTCCCACTGGGTGCGTCCCGCCGCGTCGGGGGTGCGTTCCATGGAGGGCATGTCCTGCCAGACCAGCAGACCCAGCCGGTCGGCCCAGTAGAACCAGCGCTGCGGCTCCACCTTGATGTGCTTGCGCACCATGTTGAAGCCGAGGTCCTTGTGCTTCTGGAGGTCGAACCGCAGGGCCGCGTCGGTCGGCGCGGTGTAGATGCCGTCCGGCCAGTAGCCCTGGTCCAGGGTGCCCGTCTGGAACACGAACTGCCCGTTCAGCACGGGCCGCAGCACGCCGTCCACCCGGGCGAGACCGACCGTGCGCATGCCGGTGTAGCTGCCCACGGAGTCGACCGTGGTGGCGCCGGAGAGCAGGTCGGCGCGCACGTCGTAGAGGAACGGGTCGTCGGGCGTCCAGCGGTGGGCGTTCGGTACGGGCACGGTGAACTCCGTGCCGACCGGGCCGGTGGCGGTGCCGACCGTGGCGCCGCCGGCGGAGACGGTCACGCGGGCCTGGTGCCCGCTCGTCCCGGCGCCGCGCACGGTGACCTTGAGCCGGTTGTTCGTCAGGTCGGGCACCATGTCGAGGCGGGTGATGTGGGCCGCCGACGTGGGCTCCAGCCACACCGTCTGCCAGATGCCGGAGGCGGCGGTGTAGAAGATGCCCCCGCCAGGGTGGGGCTGGACGTCGTTCAGCCGCTGCTTGCCGACCGCCTGGCTGCCCGTCTGGGTGGGGTCCCACACGGAGACGACGATCGTGTTGACGCCGCCCCGGTTCAGCAGGTCGGTGATGTCGTAGGAGAAGGAGTCGTACCCGCCGTCGTGGACGGCGCCCGCCTGGCGGTCGTTGACCCAGACGGTGGTGCGCCAGTCGACGGCGCCGAAGTGCAGCTGGACGCGCCGGCCGTCCCAGCCCGCGGGAACGGTGAAGGTGCGCCGGTACCACAGCCTGTCGTCCTGGGTGATGCGGCGCTGGATGCCGGAGAGCGCCGACTCGGCGACGAACGGCACCCGGATCTGCTCCGGAAACGTGGCGGGCCGGCCGGCGTTCGCCGAGGTCACGGCGAAGTCCCAGATGCCGTTGAGGTTCGCCCAGTCGGGGCGGGTGAGCTGCGGGCGGGGATACTCCGGCAGCGGGTTGTCGACGGGGACCTGGTTCGTCCACGGGGTGGTCATCGGCGCGGGCTTGGGCGTCCACGCCGCCGGCGCCGCGGTGGCGGCGCCGGGAACGGTGAGGGCGGTGCCGGCCAGCAGGGCCAGCACCGCCAGGACGGTCGCCGTCCACCGCCGTCTGGGGCGGGCGGCGGGTGGGACGGGTGCGGGTGTTCTACGCATCGTCACTCCTCGGGAAGTGGGGGTGGGAGACGTGCGCGTGCGAGAAGCGGCCGGCTGCGCGCGAGCGTGACCGGCCGCCGTACCGGACACGGCGGCGGGAGCCAGGGCGTCCCGCCGCCGTGTCCGGGGTCTACATCAGTTGCCGTCGGCGGCCCAGCCACGTCTGGGCGACGACCACCACGGCCAGGAAGGCGCCGCTGACGACCTGCTGGTAGGAGGAGTCAAGGGAGCCGATCTGGTTGATCACGTTCTGGATCACCTTCAGCAGCAGCACCCCGACCAGCGACCCGCTGACGTAGCCGAGTCCGCCGGTGAGCAGCGTGCCGCCGATGACCACGGCGGAGATGGCCTCCAGCTCCATGCCGTTGCCGAGAATCGTCACCCCGGAGGCGAGCCACGCGGCGTTCAGCGCACCGGCGAGGCCGGCCAGCACCCCGGACAGCGTGTAGACGAGGATCTTGGTGCGGGCCACCGGCGCGCCCATCAGCGCCGCCGCGTCCTCGTTGCCGCCGACCGCGTAGACGTGCTGCCCGAACCGGGTGCGGCGCAGCACGACCGCCCCGGCGACGAACAGCGCCAGCATGATCCACACGGGGTTGCCCAGACCGAGCGTGCTGCCCTGCCCCAGCTCGGCCAGGAACGAGCCCTTGCCGATGAGGTAGGTCTCGGCGCCCTCGTCGGTGATCGCCAGCATCAGACCCCTGGCGCCCAGCATGGCCGCCAGGGTGACGATGAACGGCGCGAGCCGCGACCGGGCCACCAGCAGCCCGTTGACCACGCCGACCGCCCCGCACACCACCAGCGGCAGCAGCAGCGCCACCAGCGTCCCGTGCCGGGAACCCCACGCGGCCAGCACCCCGCCGAGCGCGAACAGCGAGCCCACCGACAGGTCGATGCCGCCGGTGATGATCACGAACGTCATGCCGAGCGCGACGATCGCCAGGAACGCCGAACTCGTCGCCATGTTGCTGACGTTGTCGCCGGTGGCGAACGAGTCGAAGCTGAACGTCGCCACCAGGGAGACGATCACCAGCACCGCCAGCGCGCCGTGCTGCTGCACCAGGGCGCTCAGCCGCTCCGACCGCGCCGACCCCACGGGCCCGTCGGGGGCCGCCCGCGTGCCGTCGTCCACGGCCACCGGCGCCTGCGTCTTCGTGACGGTCATCGCTTCCCCCGTCCCCGCGCCGCGTAGACAGCGGCCACGATCACTACGGCCTGCGCGATCTGCGTCCACGACGGCGGCAGATCGTGCTTGATCAGGGTGGCGGTGAGCAGCTGGATGAGGACCGCGCCCGCCACCGTCCCCGCGATGTTGACCCGGCCGCCGGTCAGCGGCGTGCCGCCGACCACGACGGCGGTGATGGCGGACAGCTCCATCAGGTTGCCCAGCGACGTCGGGTCGCTGGCCTGGAGCCGGGCCGTGGCGAGCACGCCCGCCACGGCGGCGAGCAGCGCGGACACCACGTACACCAGGATCAGCACGCGGCGCACCGGGAGGCCGGCGAGCTGCGCGGCGGGACGGCTGTCGCCGATGGCGAGGAGCTGCCGTCCGAAGGTGGTGCGGCGCACGACGAACGCGACCAGCAGCGCCAGCACGGCGGCGATCAGGATCAGGTACGGGATGCCCAGCACGTCGCCCGAGCCGAGCGACGCGAGCTGCGGGTTGCGCAGGTCCTTCAGCTGCGGCAGCAGCACCAGGGCCACACCTCGCCCGCCCACCATGAGGGCGAGCGTCGCCACGATCGGCTGCACCCCGACCAGCGCCACCAGCGCCCCGTTCGCGAGCCCCACCACGGCGGCGAACACCGCCACCACGAGCAGCGCCGGCACCAGTCCGTAGCCCAGGTACAGGGCGGTCACCGAGGCCGCCAGCGCCATCACGGCGCCCACCGACAGGTCGACGCCCTCGGTGCCGATGACCAGGGCCATGCCCAGCGCGACGATGATGACGGGCGCCACCTGCACGGCCTGGGTGCGGAAGTTCTCCGCGGACAGGAAGTGCGGCGTGATGGCGATGTTGACGACCAGCAGCAGCGCCACACCCGCGTACACGCCGTAGGTCTGGAGCCACTGCAGGGCGCGTGTCCTGTCCAGCGGGACGGTCTTCACAGCGGCTTCAGCCATCGGTGGCCGCCTCCTCCACCGCGTCCCGCTCCGGGGCGTCCCCGGCGATGGTCCGCATCAGCTTGTCCTCGGTGACCTCGTCGCCGGTCAGTTCGCCGACGACGGCACCGTCCTTCAGTACGACCACGCGGTCGGACCCTTCGATCAGTTCCTCCAGGTCGGAGGAGATGAGCAGGACGCCCAGGCCGTCCGCGGCCAGTTCGTCCACGAGCTTCTGCACCTCGGCCTTGGCGCCGACGTCGATGCCCCGGGTGGGCTCGTCGAGCAGCAGCACCTTCGGGTTCATCGCCAGCCAGCGGGCGAGCAGCACCTTCTGCTGGTTGCCGCCGGACAGTTCGCCGACCTTCTGCTGGGGCGAGGACGCCTTGATACGCAGCCGCTCGATGAACGTGTTCACGATGCTGTCGACGCGCGCCTCGGACACCAGCCCGAAGCGGGAGAGCCGGGGGAGGACGGCCAGCGAGATGTTCTCCCGCACCGACAGGCCGGGCACGATGCCCTCGCTCTTGCGGTCCTCCGGCAGCAGACTCACACCGGCCCGGATGGCGGCCGGCGTGGAACCCCCGCGCAGGGGAACCCCGGCCACCGTCACCCGGCCGGAACTCGTCGGCAGCGCACCGGAGATGGCCTTCGCCGTCTCGGTGCGCCCGGACCCGAGCAGCCCGCCGAGCCCGACGACCTCGCCGGGCCGGATGCTGACCGACACCCCGTGCAGCTGGTGGGGGACCGTCAGGTCCGTGGCCTCCAGCACGGGCCGGCTGTCGGTGGCGTGGTGGTCGCCGGTGAACTTCGTCAGCCCCTCCGACCGCACCTCGCCCAGCTCCCGGCCCAGCATCGTGGACACCAGGGACAGCCGGTCCAGGTCGGCGAGCCTGCCGTGGTGGACGCGGCGGCCGTCGCGCAGCACGGTCACCGTGTCGCACACGGCGTACAGCTCGTCGAGGCGGTGGCTGACGTAGACGACGGCGATGCCCTCGTCGCGCAGCCGGCGGATGACCGAGAACAGCGTCTCGACCTCCCGCGGTTCGAGCGACGAGGTGGGCTCGTCCATGATGACGATCCGCGCCTCGCTCGCCACGGCCCGGGCCAGCGCGACCATCTGCTGCGCGCCCACACCGAGGCTGCGCAGCGGCCGCCGCACGTCGACCCGGACGCCGTAGCCGCGCAGCGTCTCCTCCGCCTCGCGGTTCATGCGGGCGAAGTCCAGCAGACCGAAGCGGTTGCGCGGCTCGCGGCCCAGGAACAGGTTGCGGGCGACGCTCAGCAGCGGGATGAGGTTGACCTCTTGGTAGATCGTCGAGATGCCGGCCTTCTGCGCCTCCAGAGGGGTGGCGAAGGAGACCGGACGGCCCTGGAAAACGATGTCACCGGCGTCGGGCCGGTACACACCGGTGAGGAGCTTGATGAGCGTCGACTTGCCGGCGCCGTTCTCGCCGATCAGGGCGTGGACCTCACCGGCGTGCAGGGTCAGGTCCACGTCGTCCAGGGCCCGGACGCCGGGGAACGTCTTGCTCAGTCCGCGGACGGCGAGCACTTCGGCGGGGGGAGCCACCTGTGCCTCCAGGATGGGAAAGGGTGGTGAGGGACGGACCGGGGGCCCGGCGCGTTGCGGGCCCCCGCGACGGGATCAGTAGGCCTTGCCGAGGTCCTGCTCGGCGTTGCCGTCGTCGTAGGCGCCGTCCTGGATGATGATGTCCTGGGGGACTTCCTTGCCCTGGGTGAAGTCGTCGAGCGTCTGGAACGCCAGGGGACCGAATCGCGGGTTGGACTCGATGACGCCACTGATCCAGCCGTCCACGACGCCCTGGACGGCGTTGCGGGTGCCGTCCACCGTGACGATCTTGACGTCGCCGGCCTTCTTGCCGGCGCCCTTCAGCGCGGCCACCGCGCCCAGGCCCATCTCGTCGTTCTCCGCGTAGATGCCCTTGATGCCGGGCTTGGACTGGATGAGCTGCTCGGTGACCTGCTGGCCCTTCTCGCGGGTGAAGTCACCGGTCTGCTCGAAGACCACCTTCAGCTCCGGGGCCTTCTCGGCGAGGCGCTCCTTGAAGCCCTTGGTGCGCTCGGTGGTGACGTTGTTGCCCGCCGAGCCCAGCAGGATGGCGACCTCGCCCTTGCCACCGGTGGCCTCGATCATCTGGTCGGCGGCGCGGCGGCCCTGCTCGACGAAGTCGGAGGCGATGAAGGACACGTAGTCCTTGCAGGCGGTGGCGTTGATCTTCCGGTCGATGGTGACGATCGGGACCTGCTTGGCCGCGGCGGCCTGGAGGACCGGGTCCCAGCCGTCGGAGTTCAGCGGAGCGATCACGAGCAGGTCGGCGCCCTTGGCGAGCAGGTCCTGCACGTCGCTGATCTGCTTGGAGAACTGCGACTGGGCGTTGGCGGTGAGCAGCTTGACGCCTCTCTTGGCCGCCTCGTCCTTGATGGACTGCGTCTCGGCGATCCGGAAGGGGTTGGCCTCCTTCTCCGACTGGGAGAAGCCGACCGTGGCGGACTTCAGATCGATCTTCTTGCCGCCGTAGGCGTCGACGGTGCAGGTCTTGCTGCCCGGCTTCGGCTCGGCCACCTTCTGGCCGGCGTCGGCGGCGGCCGTGGACTTCGTGCCGTCCGACGCGTCGTCCTCCGACTTCGCGCAGGACGTCGCGGTCAGGGCCACGGCGGCGGCCAAGGCCACGAGCACGGGACGGGCGAGGAGAAGGGAACGGTGAGTGGTGCGCTGCATGGTGACCCCGATCCGGGTGACGCTGAAAGGGAACTGGAGAGCCGAAGGACTTCGCGTGACGGAACTGCTCCCCCTGTGCACAACGGCGTCCGGTGCGCCGCCACAGAGGTTTTACATCGTTGGAAGGAGGCTGTAAACCCCTCGCGCACAAGGTGGGAAGGGGAGGTGCGCGCGGGCGCGACCGCGGGAGTTGAGGGGCGCGCGGGGGCGTGCATGTCGGTAAGCGCGTGCCATGGCGTGGTGCGAAGACCCCCGGCCCATGGTCGGACAGCTGTCCGGGACACCGTTGTGACCGGCCCGGACAGCCTCGCGCCGTCCGGGACACCGCGATGTCCTTGTTCCCCGGTCGCCCCCGCCCGCAGCATCGGCACTGCCGGCGCCGGACGGTGGACCGCTCAGGCGCCGCGCAGAGGTCATCCATGAGACGAAGGGACAAGACGTATGCGGGCAAGTCGAGTTGTCGCGAGTGCGCTGACCGGTGCGGCCCTGGTGCTGGGTGTGGCGGCGTCGCCCGCCTCCGCCGCGGACGGCTGGCAGGCCACGGCCGACGCCGACGACAGCACGTTCGGACAGCACCCCTACGAGTGTGACGACTTCGCCGGCGGCGAGGCCTGCTTCCAGCCCTATGGCGAGTGGTTCTGGGTCCGTGACCTGAGCGCCGACAACCTGCCGGTGGCCATGGTGTGGTCGTACAGCGACGACTTCGGCTCGCGTCAGGGCGTCGCGTACGACACGCTCGGCAAGGCCAGGGGGTGGACCAACCTCAACAAGAGCTTCGAGGAGTACGGCTCCCTCTTCTGGCAGGTCTGCTCGGTGACGAGCGTGGCCAAGAAGCAGATCAACTGGAACTCGTGCAGCGACGGTCAGAGCTCGTTCACGTGAGCCGACCGGTTCCGTGACCGGCGCGGGGGCCGAGCGACGTACGGCCCCGCGCCGGGTCGGGCGCACGACGGCCGTGTCAGGAGGCCGCCGGGGGAGAAGCCGGACGCCCCAACGTGCTCTCCCGCTCGACCAGTTGGTAGTCCGCCCAGATACGGCGGGGCTCCGGGGCGCTGTCGCCCAGCCGGGCCAGCACCGACTCCACCGCCAGACGGCCGATCGCGGCCTTGTCCGGCGACACCGACGTGAGCGTCACCGCGCCGAAGCGGCCCTCGATCACGTCGTCGAAGCCGACCACGGCGATGTCGTCGGGGACCTTCAGCCCCCGCTCGTGCAGCACCCGCATCGCGCCGATCGCCATCGGGTCGTTGTAGGCGAACACCGCGTCGGGCCGCCGGCCGCTGTCGAGGATGTGGGTCATGGCCCGCGCCCCGTCGGCGTGCCCCCAGCCGTCGGTGGCCGCGACCAGCCCCTCGTCGGCCGGCAGCCCCGCCGCCGTCAGCTCCTCGCGCCAGCCGCGTACGCGCAGCTGGGCCGGTTCGCTGCGGTCCCGGCGCGCCCCGATGAACGCCACCTCCCGGCGCCCCAGCTCGATCAGGTGCCGCACGGCGTCACGGGCCGCGGCGACGTTGTCGATCGCGATGTGGTCGTACGGCAGGTCGAAGTCCCGCTCGCCGAGCAGCACCAGCGGCACGTCCTGGTCGCGGTCGCGCAGGTCCCCGGCCTCCAGCTCGATGGGGCTGAGGATCAGCCCGTCGATGACCCGGGCCCGGAAGCCCTGGCTCACCAGCAGCTCCTGGTCGCGCGAGCCGCCGGTGTGGTCGAGCAGCACGATGTAGTCGTGCTGGGAGGCCGCGTCGATGACGGAGGCGGTCAGCTCGGCGAAGTACGGGTTGCCGAGCTCGGGCAGCGCGAGCGCGATGATGCCCGTACGGCCCTTGCGCAGATGCCGCGCGGCGAGGTTGGGCTGGTAGCCCAGCGCGTCGATGGACCGTTGGACCCGCTCGCGCATGGCCGGTGTGACGTGCTGGTAGTTGTTCACCACGTTCGAGACGGTCTTGATGGAGACCCCCGCGTGCGCGGCGACGTCCTTGAGGCTGACCCGCACGGCAATCCCTTCGTGAGCGGCCCGGCCCGGTAGCCGGTGCGGATGCGGAGCCGTCACCTCGAGCCGTGTGCCGAGCCGCTGGGCTCAAGTTTTACAACGTTATACATGCCGTGGCCGGACGCTGACAAGGCTCCGTACGGGTGTCCGGCGGCCGCCTCCGGGGCTTCCGGTCCTGCGTCCTTCGCGCCCTCGGTTCACGCGACGGGCGGGCGCACCCGCCCGCCCGAACTCTCCCGCACGATCAGCCGGTGCCCCGCCGTCTCGTCCGCCGCCGGGCCCCCGTCGCCGCCTGCCTCTATCCGGTCCAGCAGCAGTTCCACGGCCCGCCGCGCGATGCCCGGCTTGTCGGGGGCGACCGTGGTGATCGTCGGGATGCTGTAGCGCGTGGCCTCGATGTCGTCGAACCCGACCACGTCCATGTCCCTGGGCACCGACCAGCCGTCCTCGTGCAGCGCGCGCACCGCGCCGAGCGCCAGGTGGTCGTTGAGGCAGAGCAGCGCGTCCGGCCGCTGCGGCAGCCGCATCAGGACTCGCGCGGCGGCGGCGCCGTCGGCCCAGCGGAACGCCGGCACCGGCAGGACCAGCTCCTCGGACACCGCGAGCCCCGCCTCGGCCAGCGCCTGTTCGTAGCCGACGGTGCGCAGCCGGCCGGTGTTGAGGCCGCCGTGCAGATCGCCGCCGACCACCGCGACGCGCCGCCGCCCCCGCGCGAGCAGGTGCGCCGTCGCCTCGCGGGCCGCCGCCACGTTGTCGATGGCGACGTGGTCCGCGCTGCCGGGCAGGTTGCACTCGCCGAGCAGCACCAGCGGCAGCCGGGTGTCCCGGTCCTGGAGGTCGCGCGGCCGCAGGGCCAGCGGCGAGAGGATGACCCCGTCGGTGAACTGCGCGTCGAAGCCCTGCACGGCGGCGAGTTCCTGCTCGCGCCGCCCGCCGGTCTCCAGCAGCAGCGTGGTGCGACCCCGGCGCTCGGCCTCGGCCATGACGTGCTTGGCCAGCTCCGCGAAGTAGGCGATGTCCAGCTCCGGCACGGCCAGGGCGATCACCCCGGTACGGCCCCGGCGCAGCTGGCGTCCGGCGATGTTGACCCGGTAGCCGAGGGCGTCGATGGCCTCCCGCACCGCCGTGCGGGTCCGTTCGGAGACGTGTTCGTAGTCGTTGAGGACGTTGGACACCGTCTTCGCCGAGACGCCCGCGTACTCCGCGACGTCCTTGATCCTGGGCCTGCCCATGCTTCCCTTCTCGCCCTCCTGCCGCCTCCGGGATCGTAACGGCCGCCCTTGCGGGCGGAACCGCCGACGGCGGGGAGAGCTCGGAGAGCCGCGCCGTAAACTTTCCGCCACTCCCATTTACATCGATGTAATCGTATGGTCGCATGGCCCCAGTCCGCAGCGCACCTGCGCACCCGCAGTGATGAGGAGCAGCATGAGCACGCCCCTGCCCCCGGACGTCCCGCGTCCCGAGTACCCCCGGCCCCAGTTCGTCCGCGAGGCGTGGCTGAACCTGAACGGCCGCTGGCAGTTCGAGACCGACCGGGGCGACAGCGGACTGGAGCGGGGCCTGCGCGACCGCGACCTCGCAGGCGAGATCGTCGTGCCGTTCTGCCCGGAGTCCGAGCTGTCCGGCATCGGCGACACCGACTTCATGGAGGCCGTCTGGTACCGCCGCACGGTCACCGTCCCGGCCGAGTGGGCCGGCCACGACGTGCTGCTGCACTTCGGCGCGGTCGACCACGACGCCACCGTGTGGGTCAACGGCACCGAAGTCGCCCGCCACCGCGGCGGGTTCACCCCGTTCACCGCCGACCTGCGGGGCGTCGCCGGACCCGGCGACGAGGCCGTGATCGTGGTCCGCGCCCGCGACTCCCGGCATGGCCCGCAGGCCCGCGGCAAGCAGGCCACCTGGTACGCCAACACGCACTGCCACTACACCCGCACCACCGGCATCTGGCAGACCGTGTGGCTGGAGCCCGTCCCGGCCGCCGCCCGCCTCAAGCGCCCCCGCATCACCCCCGACCTGGGCTCGGGCTCCTTCCACCTGGACCTCCCGGTCACCGGCAACCTGCCCGGTCACCGGGTGCGCGCCGTGCTCAGCGACGCCGGCGGCGAGGTGGTGACCGCCTCCGCCCGCGCCGACCTCGACCTGTGCCCGCGTCTGGTGCTGACCGTCCCCGAGGACCGGCTGCGCACCTGGTCGCCGGCCGACCCGCACCTGTACGACCTGCGCCTGCAACTCCTCGACGCCGACGGCGGCGTGGTCGACGAGGCCGCCTCCTACGCGGGCATGCGCTCGGTCGCCCTGCGCGGCAAGCGGGTGCTCCTCAACGGCGAACCGGTGTTCCAGCGCCTCGTCCTGGACCAGGGCTACTACCCGGACGGCCTGATGACCGCGCCCACCGACGCCGACCTGGTCCGTGACATCGAACTCGGGCTGCGGGCCGGCTTCAACGGCGCCCGGCTCCACCAGAAGGTCTTCGAGGAGCGCTACCTCTACCACGCCGACCGGCTCGGCTACCTGGTGTGGGGCGAGTTCGGCGACTGGGGCTGCGAGACCGGCGTACGCGACGACAACCAGCGCCCCGACGCCAGTTACGTCGCCCAGTGGCTCGAGGCACTGGAACGCGACCACTCCCACCCGTCGATCGTCGGCTGGTGCCCGCTCAACGAGACGTACCAGCACCTGCACGACCGCATCACCCAGCTCGACGACGTCACCCGCGCGATGTTCCTGGCCACCAAGCAGGCCGACCCCAGCCGCCCCGTCGTCGACGCCTCCGGCTACGCCCACCGCGTGGCGGAGACCGACGTCTACGACTCCCACTGCTACGAGCAGGACCCGGAGGCCTTCGCCCGGACGATGGCGGGTCTCGCCGAGGACCGCCCGTACGTCAACACCGGCCCCGACGGCCGCCCCTGGTCGCTGCCGTACCGCGGACAGCCGTACTTCTGCAGCGAGTTCGGCGGCATCTGGTGGGACGCGGAAGCCGCCGCCACGGCCGCCGGAGACGAGACCGGGTCGTCCTGGGGGTACGGCGAACGCCCGCGCAGCGTCGAGGAGTTCCTCGACCGCTTCACCGGCCTGGTGGACGTCCTGCTCGACGACCCGGACATGTTCGGCTACTGCTACACCCAGCTCACCGACGTCTTCCAGGAACGCAACGGCGTCTACGCCTTCGACCGCGCCGAGAAGTTCGACACCGCCGTGCTGCGCCGCGTCCAGCAGCGCCCGGCGGCCTCCGAGACCGAGGGCTGACCACCCACCCGGCCGGAGGGGCGACCTCGCCGGCCCGCACACAGCACCGCAACACCCCTACATGGGACCGCACCACCCCGCACCGCTCGCCGGCCGCGGTGACCGCCGGTGATGTACATCGATGGAAGGAAAGGGAGCGTCATGGCCGACCTGCCAGGCCCACGGGCCGCCTCCGCCCGGCCGGGGGACCACCGCGCCGCACCGTCCCGGCGCGGCGTGCTCCGCGCCTCCCTGGCCTCCGCCGCCGCCCTCCTGGGCGGCGGCGCCCTGGCCGGCTGCGGGGCCGCCGTGGCCGCCGACCCCGGCACCGTGCGCATGTGGGACCTGTTCAGCGGCGCCGACGGCGCCCTGCTCGACGAGCTGATCGACATCGCGGCCCGGGACATGCCCGGCACCGACGTCGACCGCACCGTCCTCGAATGGGGCACCCCGTACTACACCAAGCTCGCCATGGCCTCGGCCGGCGGACGCGGACCGGACGTCGCCGTCTGCCACATGTCACGCCTGGCCGGCTACGCCCCGCTGGGCCTGCTCGACCCGTGGGACACCGGCCTGCTCGCCGAATTCGGCGTGGCCGAGGACGACTTCGCCGACGCGGTGCGCCTGCGCACCCGCTACCGCGACCAGGCGTACGCCGTGCCCCTGGACACCCACCCCTTCATCGTCTTCTTCCACCCCGGACCCGTCCGGGAGGCCGGGCTGCTGACCGCCGACGGCGACCTCGACCTCGACGCCTTCTCGAGCCCCGCCCGCTTCCTCGAAGCGAGCCGCGAACTCGCCCGCGCCAGTGGGAAGCAGGGCATCGCCTTCGGCTACGTCAACGACACCGCCCAGTGCTGGCGGCTGTTCTACGGCCTGTACCGGCAGACCGGCAACGACTTCGACCTGCCCGTCGGCGGTACCGTCACCGCCGACACCGACGCCATGGCCGAGGTCATCGCCTTCATGCGGAAGCTCGTCGACGGCCGCGCCAACCCGCACCGCCTCGACTACCCGGCCGCCCTCGCCAACTTCACCAACGGGCAGACCGCCATGATCCTCTCCGGTGAATGGGAACTCGGCACCTTCCGCACCGCCGACCCCGACCTGGGCGCCGCCTCCTTCCCCACGGTGTTCGGCACCCCCGCGGTCTACGCCGACGCGCACTCCTTCGTGCTGCCCCGCCGCCCCGACCCCGACGAGGCGCACCGCAGGCGCACCCACCAGGCGGTCGCCGCCATTCTCAAGGCCGGCCAGACCTGGGCGAAGGCCGGCCACATCCCGGCGTACCAACCGGTGACCCGCACCCGCGCGTACGCCCGCCTGGAACCCCAGGCCCGGTACGTCACGGCCGCCGACCACGTCGTCCTCGACCCGCCCGTGTGGTTCGCCGGGGCCGGCTCCGACTTCCAGAACGCCATGTCCCAGGTGCTCCAGCAGGCGCTCCTGGACGGCCTGGCGCCCGACCGCGCGGCCCGCGCCATGGTCGAGCGCATGAACACCGCCCTGTCCCAGCCCAGTCCGGCCTGACCGCCGCGAAGGAGGCAGCAGATGTCCACCCCACTCGCAGCGCCGGACCGGGCGCCCGCCCGCGACAGGGCCACGGGGCCCGGCGCGACCGCGCGCCGGCTCGTCCCGCCCGGCCTGCTCTTCGCCCTGCCGTTCCTCGTCCTGTTCGCCCTGTTCATGGTCTGGCCGCTGGTCCACGGCGCGTGGATGAGCCTCACCGACACCTCGCTCTCCGCGCACGAGCCGTCCTTCGTCGGCCTCGACAACTACGCGGAGGCCCTCGGCGACGCCGACATGTGGCGGGCGGTCGGCAACACCGTGTGGTTCACCGCGGTGTCCACCGTGCCCCTCGTGGCCGTCGCCCTCGGCATGGCGCTGCTGGTGCACACCGGACTGCCCGGACAGTGGATGTGGCGGCTGGCGTTCTTCGCCCCGTACCTGCTGCCCGTCGGCGTCATCGGCCTGCTGTGGGGCTGGCTCTACCAGCCGGACCTCGGGCTCTACAACCACCTGCTCCAGGCGGCGGGACTCGACGGCTTCTCCTGGCTGAGCGACAAGGACGTCGCCCTCTACGCCGTCGTCATCGCCACCCTGTGGTGGACCGTCGGCTTCAACTTCCTGCTGTTCCTGGCCGCGCTCCAGGCCGTCCCCGACCACCTCTACGAGGCGGCGGCCCTGGACGGGGCGGGCGCCTGGCGGCGGCTCCGGCACGTCACCCTGCCCCAGCTGCGCCGGATCACCGGCGTGGTCACGGTGCTCCAGATCCTCGCCTCGCTGAAGGTGTTCGACCAGGTGTACCTGCTGACCAAGGGCGGCCCCGACGGCTCCACCCGCCCCGTCGTCGAGTACCTGTACGACGTGGGCTTCACCGGCTACCGGCTCGGCTACGCCTCCGCCATCAGCTACGTCTTCTTCGCCCTCGTCGTCCTCGTCTCCGCCGCGCAGTTCGCCGCCTTCCGCCGCAGGGAGAAGTGACATGACCTCCGCAGACCTCCGGACCCGGCCCGCGCGCCCCACGGTCTCCCCGCTCCCGGCCGTCCGCCGCGCCCGGAGGGGCGTCCAGCGGGGCCCGAACCTGACCCTCGGCGCGAGCCGCACGGCCCGCTCGCTGGCGCTGGCCGCTCTCGCGGTGCTCGCCGTCGTCTGGCTGCTGCCGATGGCGTGGGCGGTGTTCACGGCGTTCAAGTCCGAGCAGGACGCCAGCGACCCGGTGCACTGGATCTGGCCGCAGGCCGGCTTCACCCTCGACGGCTTCCGCACCGTGATCGACCGCGGCGACCTGCCGCTGTGGATGTGGAACAGCTTCTTCGTCTCGGCGGCCGTCACCGTCGTCACGGTCGCCGTGTCGGCCGCCGCCGGCTACGCCTTCTCCCGCACGGTGTTCCGCGGACGCCGCGTCCTGTTCGCGCTCACCGTCGCGTCGGTCCTGGTGCCGCCGCAGATGCTGATCGTGCCGTGGTTCCGGCAGATGCTGACCCTCGACCTGGTCGACACGTACGCGGCGGTGATCCTGCCGCAGACCGTCGCCCCGGTGATGGTGTTCATCCTGAAGAAGCACTTCGACACCATCCCGCGCGAGCTGGAGGAGGCCGCCCGGCTCGACGGCGCCGGCCACGCGCGGATCTTCTGGTCGGTGATGCTGCCGCTGTCGCGTCCCATGCTCGCCGCGGTGTCGATCTTCGTGTTCATCGGGGCGTGGAACAACTTCCTGTGGCCGTTCGTGTCCACCTCCGACCCGGCCCTGATGACCCTGCCGGTCGGCATCACCGCGGTGAAGGACGCCTACGGCGTCAACTACGCCCAGACGATGGCGTCCTCGGTGCTCGCCGCACTGCCCCTGGTATTGGTGTTCGTCTTCTTCCAGCGCCACATCGTGAAGTCGGTGGCGACGACCGGACTGGGCGGTCAGTAGGGCGCCTTGCAGGAAACGGGACGAGCGCCCCACGGCCGTACGGGCCGCGGGGCGCTCGTTCGCGCGGGAGAAACGGTTCAGCTGCCGACGACGGCCTTGTCCGTGTCGGTGTCCGTGTCCTTCGCGGTGCCGGACTCCTCGGCGAGGCGTTCCATGCCGCTGGTGGTCTTCAGCGGCTTCTCCTTGATGAACACCACGGTCAGCAGCGCCAGCAGCGCGCACGGCGTGGCCACGAGGAACAGGTCGGCGGTGGCGACGCCGTAGGCGTGCTCGACGACGTTCCGCACCGGCTCGGGCAGGGTGCTCATGTCGGGAACGCGGCTCTCACCGCCGCCGTCGCCGCCCGCGGGGATGCCCGCGGCGTCCAGGCCCTTGGTCATCTCGGCGGCGACCCGCCTCGCGAGGATGGCGCCCAGGACGCTGGTGCCGATGGTGCCGCCCATGCTGCGGAAGAACGACAGCACGGACGTCGCGGCGCCCAGCTCGCCGGCCGGCACGTCGTTCTGCGCGGCCAGCACCAGGTTCTGCATCAGCATGCCGACGCCGATGCCGAGCACTGCCATGTAGACGCTGAGCAGCGTGAAGGAGGTGTCCGCGTCGATGGTGGACAGCAGCCCGAGGCCGACGGTCATGACGACCGCGCCCGCCACCAGGTAGCGCTTCCACACACCGGTCCTGCTGATGACCTGGCCTGCGACGGTCGACGAGACCAGCAGGCCGAAGATCATCGGCAGGCTCATCAGACCGGCCACGGTGGGCGACTTGCCGAGCGACACCTGGAAGTACTGCGAGAGGAACACCGTGCCGCCGAACATGGCGACACCGACCAGCAGGCTGGCGACGGTGGTGAGGGCGACGGTGCGGTTGCGGAAGATGCCCAGCGGGATGACCGGCTCGGCCGTCCGCGACTCGACGAACACCGCGGCGACCAGCAGCAGCGCGCCGACGCCGGTGAGCGCGGCCGTCTGCCAGGAGGCCCAGTCGAACTCGTTGCCCGCCAGGGTCACCCAGATCAGCAGGGCGCAGACGCCGGCCACGATGAGGAAGGCGCCCAGGAAGTCGATCTTCACCTCGCGGCGGGCCACCGCCGGGAGGCGCAGGGTGCGCTGGAGCAGCGCGATGGCGAGCAGCGCGAACGGCACGCCGATGAAGAAACACCAGCGCCAGCCCAGCCAGGAGGTGTCCACCAGCAGACCGCCGACCAGCGGCCCGGCGACGGTGCCGATGGCGAACACGGCGCCGAAGATGCCCGCGTACTTGCCGAGCCGGCGGGGCGGGATGATCGCCGCCATGACGACCTGGGCGAGCGCGGTCAGACCGCCCGCGCCGATGCCCTGCACGACACGGCTGAAGATGAGCAGTCCGACCCCCTGGGACAGGCCCGCCAGGAGCGAGCCCACGACGAACATGCCCAGCGACAGCTGGAGCAGCAGCTTCTTGTCGAACAGGTCGGACAGCTTGCCCCACAGCGGCACGGTCGCCGTCATGGCCAGCAGTTCCGCGGTGACGACCCAGGTGTAGGAGGACTGGCTCGCACCCAGGTCGGCGATGATCGTCGGCAGCGCGTTGGCGACGACGGTGCCGGCCAGGATCGCCACGAACATGCCGGCCATCAGCCCGGACATGGCCTGGAGTATCTGCCGGTTGGTCATGGCGGTGGGCGGCGCCGCGTCGGGCGCCTGTGTTGCGGTCACGGTCGTCTCTCTCAGGGATCGGTGGAACAAGCTGCATCACGCCCCGGGAGGGACGGAAGGAATGGGGTGGGGGAGGGGCCGGCGCGCGGTGGGGCCCGCGCCGGAGCGGTCCGGCGCCTACCGGGCCGGGGCCGGCAGTCCGGCGGCGAGCAGGTCGAACACCTCGCGGAACACGTCGGCGAAGGTCAGCTCCTCGGGCCGTTCGCACCAGTGCTGCACGCTCACCCGCACCGCGGTGCCGGCGACCGCGGCGAGCAGCCGCGGGTACAGCTCGACGGCGGCACGGTCCGTGCCGTCCGTGGGCGGGGCGCCGGCGGCGTCCGTCCCGGGGACGGCACGGATCCGCCGGGCGATCGCCTCGGCGAGCCCTGACTCGTCGGCCATCTGCACACCGAGGTTGCGCACCAGGAGATGGGGGGCGGAGCGCAGCACGCCGGCGTGCAGGCTCCACAGCTCGTGCTCCCGCTCCGCCTCCCTCAGCTCGGCGGCGAGCGCCTCGCGCAGCGCCTCCAGCGGCGACAGCGCGGGCGGTGCGGCGAGGAACGACCGCCGTACGCGCTCGCCCGCGTCCGCGTCCACGACGACGAAGGCGTCGTCGCGCGAGTCGAAGTAGTTGAAGAAGGTCCGCACGGACACACCGGCCGCGGCGCTGATGGCCTCGACCGTCACCTGGTCCGCGCCGTGCTCGGCGGCCAGCCGCACCGCCGCCTCCGCGAGCGCGGCGCGCGTGGCGCGCTTCTTGCGCTCCCGCAGACCGCCGCCCACGGCGTCCTTCCCCGTCATGAGGTGCATGGTATGCAAAAATGCACACTCTGCAAAATTGCGCCCTGCCAGGCGTTCTTCCGGAAGGTCACGCCGTTGGCGTACTGAGGCGGGCGCCCGGGCGCTCCGCGACTAGCGTCGGGGCATGACCGGTGACCGGCTCGGATGGCGCGCGTGCCTGCTCGGCGGCGCCGTGTTCGCGGTGTGCATGACCGGCACCACGCTGCCGACCCCGCTGTACCCGCTCTACCAGCAGAAGTTCGGCTTCTCCGAGCTGACGGTCACCGTGGTGTACGCGGTGTACGCCTTCGCGGTCATCGGCGCCCTGCTGCTCGTGGGCAACGCCTCCGACGCCGTCGGCAGACGTCCGGTCCTGCGGTGGGGCCTGGTCTGCGCGGGCGCGAGCGCCGTCTGCTTCCTGCTGGCCACCGACATCGCCTGGCTGTACGCCGGACGGCTCCTGTCGGGCCTGTCGGCCGGCCTGTTCACCGGAGCCGCCACAGCCTACGTCATGGAGTCGGCCCCGCCCGGCCGGGCCTCCCGCGCCACGTTCGTCGCCACGGCCGTCAACATGGGCGGCCTCGGCTGCGGCCCTCTGCTCGCAGGACTCCTCGCCGAGTACGCCCCCTGGCCGCTGCATCTGCCGTACGCCGTCCACCTGACCCTGGTCGCCTGCTCGGCGGTGGTGCTCCTGTGGCTGCCGGAGACCGTACGGGACCTGCGCCCCTTGCGCACCGTACGGCCGCAGCGCCCCGGCGTGCCCCCGCACGTGCGGGCGGTGTTCGGGCCGGCGGCGACGGCCGCGTTCGTGGGCTTCGCCCTGTTCGGTGTGTTCACCTCCGTCAGCCCCGCCTTCCTCGCGCAGTACCTTCACGTGACCGACCACGCGGTGAGCGGTGTGGTCGTCGCGACGGCGTTCTTCGCGTCGATCGCCGGGCAGACGGCGGTCGGCCGGGTGGGGGTGGGCCGGTCCCTGCCCCTGGGCTGCGCCGGGCTGCTCGCGGGTCTGGCCCTGCTGGCGGGCGCCCTGCACTGGGACACGCTGGCGCTGGTGGTGCCGAGCGCGCTCGTCGGCGGCGTGGGGCAAGGGCTGGCGTTCCGCGGGGCGCTGGCCGCGGTGGGCCGGGCGTCCCCGCCGGACCGGCGTGCGGCGGTGATCTCGTCGCTGTTCGTCGTGGCGTACACCGGCATCTCGGTCCCGGTCATCGGGGTGGGTCTGCTCACGGAGCCGTTGGGCCTGGAGAACGCGGGACTGGTGTTCATCGCCTGCATGGCGGCGCTGGTGATCCCGGCGGCGGGCTATCTGCTGCGCAGGCCGGTGCCGGCCGAGGCATGAACGGGGGCGGGGCGTTTCCGGCCGGAGGGACCCTTCCGCGGGCGTGGTGACGCATGACGTCCTATAGTCGGGGTTGCGAGAATGTTGAATATCGAACTTCCTTGACAGTCGAACGTCCTCGGTGGGAGGCACCCGGCATGAGCAACACGGAGACACGACCGGCGGAGATGAGGTGCGGCGGCGCGTCCGAGGCGGACCGCCCGGCGGACGTCGAGATCCTCACGGCGCGTGACGTGCCGCTCGGCGGCCCGCGCGCGATGCGGGTACGGCGCACCCTGCCGCAGCGCGCCCGGTCGCTCATCGGCGCCTGGTGCTTCGCCGACCACTACGGCCCCGACGACGTCGCCGGCACCGGCGGCATGAACGTCCCCCCGCACCCGCACACGGGTCTGCAGACGGTGAGCTGGCTGTTCAGCGGGGAGATCGAGCACCGCGACAGCCTCGGCAGCCACGCCTACGTCCGCCCCGGCGAACTGAACCTGATGACCGGCGGTCACGGCATCGCCCACTCGGAGGTCTCGACCCCGGACACCACGGTTTTGCACGGCGTCCAGCTGTGGGTGGCTCTCCCTGACGAACACCGGGGCACGGAACGGGACTTCCAGCACCATGTGCCGCACCCGGTCGCCCTGAACGGCGGCGAGGCCCGCGTCTTCCTCGGCACGCTCGCGGGCGTCACGTCACCGGTCCGCACCTTCACCCCGCTGCTGGGCGCGGAACTCACGGTCTCCCCGGGCGCGCGGCTGGTGCTGGACGTCGACCCCGCCTTCGAACACGGGGTGCTCGTCGACACGGGCGACGTCCTCGTCGAGGACACACCGGTGGAACGGGCCGCCCTCGGCTACACGGCCCCGGGCCGCACCTCCCTCACCCTCACCAACCGGGGCCCGGCCCCGGCCCGCCTGATCCTCCTCGGCGGCCCGCCCTTCGGCGAGGAGATCATCATGTGGTGGAACTTCATCGGCCGCACGCACGAGGACATCGTCCGGGCCCGGGGCGACTGGATGACGCAGCTCAAGGCGGGCACGGGGGAGCGCTTCGGCGAGGTACGCGGCTACGACGGGGACGCGCTGCCGGCGCCCGAGCTGCCCAACGTCCCGCTGAAGCCGCGGGGGAGGCCGAGGTGAGAGTATCCGTTCCATGAGCGGCGACCTCGAAGTGAGTGCTCTGGCGATCAACGTCACCGTCCCCGAAGCGCTCCGCTGGACGGACACGCGGCGCGGTCAGGAGTTCCGGCTGACCACGCTCAACGTCCGGCTCCTCCCGGACGGTCACCTCGCCGTGAAGGCGTACGGCCGGCCGGTCGGCGGCGGCCGCGGCGCGTACGTCTCCTTCCCGGTCCCCGACGAACCGGCCCTGGCGGCCCTGGTCGCCGAAGCGGCGGGTGAGGCAGGGAGGTTGTGGGCCGCCCACCGGGGTCTCGACCGGCCTCGCGCGTGACGCGGCCGGCCTCGTTGCGCCGGCCGGGGAACTCCCTTGACCCTCACGTGGCGTGAGGCGCCACAGTCGGCGCCGTGGAGGAGCACTGGACCGTGGGACGCGTCGCCGAGCTGGCCGGGGTGAGCGTCCGCACGTTGCATCACTACGACGA
The DNA here is from genome assembly GCF_042647945.1 of Streptomyces lusitanus. Taxonomy (NCBI): domain Bacteria; kingdom Bacillati; phylum Actinomycetota; class Actinomycetes; order Kitasatosporales; family Streptomycetaceae; genus Streptomyces; species Streptomyces lusitanus. The sequence continues at coordinate 295,717 of NZ_JBHRWL010000003.1, read as the reverse complement.
CATCGGCCTCGTCCGGCCGTCGGCCCGCACGGCGGCCGGGTACCGGGCGTACTCGACGGACGACGTGGAGCGGCTGCGCGAGGTACTGGCGTACCGGCGCCTGGGCTTCGGGCTGCGGGAGATCGCGGACCTGGTCGGGGACCCGGCCGCCGACGCCGTCGCCCACCTGCACCGGCTGCGCGGACTGCTGCTGGAGCGCCGTGACCGCGTCGACGCGACGGTAGCCGCCATCGACAAGGAACTCGCCGCACGGGGAAGGGGGTTGACGGTGACGCCGGAGGAGCAGCTGGAGATGCTCGGGGCACGGCTGTACGACGCGATCGGCGGCGCCTACACCGCGACCCGGCGTACGGATCCGCGGATCGCCGCGCAGATCTGGGACGCCCTCGGTGACGCGCGGACGGTCGTGAACGTCGGGGCAGGCACCGGCTCCTACGAGCCCGTCGGCCGTGACGTGACGGCGGTGGAGCCGTCGGCGGTCATGCGGGTACAACGTCCGGCGGGTTCGGCGCGGTGCGTGGCCGCCGCCGCGGAGAGTCTGCCGTTCGCGGACGGGTCCTTCGACGCTGCGATGGCCGTGTCCACCGTGCATCACTGGAAGGACCCGCTGGCGGGGCTCCGCGAGATGCGGCGCGTCGCCCGCCGTGTCGTCGTGCTGACCTTCGACACCGACGAACCGGGATGGCAGGACCGGTTCTGGCTCACCCGCGACTACCTGACCGAGTTCGCCGACGTGCTCGACGGCTTCCCCTCGCTCGCCCGGATGGCCGCCGCGATCGGCGCCCGTACCGAGCCGGTGCCCGTCCCGTGGGACTGCGCCGACGGTCTCTTCGAGGCGTACTGGCGCCGGCCGGAGGCGTATCTGCGGGAGCCCGTGCGGCGTGCGATGTCGGTGTGGACGAGGGTCGGGCCGCACGCCGAGCGCCGCGCGGTACGACACCTCGGGGACGACCTCGCCTCCGGCCGCTGGGCCGCGCGCAACGCCGATCTCACCGCCCTCGCCTCCGCCGACCTCGGCCTCCGGCTGCTCATCGCCTGACCCGGCCGGGAGCCGCCGCGCACGCGGGTGTCCGGCGCCGGCTCGGTCAGGACGGGGGCGGCTCGGTCAGGACGGGGGCGGCGCCGTGGACGCCCGTACGACCAACTCCGTGGCCAGCTCGATGTGATGGGACTCCGCCTTCTCGCCGCTCGCCAGCCGCAACGCCGTGCGCAGCGCGGCGGCCCCCATCTCCCGCAGCGGCTGGCGCACGGTGGTCAGCGGCGGCGAGGCCATCCGGGCGAGGCTCGTGTCGTCGAAGCCGACCACGCTCACGTCCTCGGGGACACGCAGACCCCGGGCGCGGGCGGTCTCGACGACGCCGAGGGCGATCTCGTCATTGCCCGCGAACACCGCCGTGGGCGGCCGGTCGAGGTCCAGCAGCGCCGCGGCCCCGGCCAGGCCCGTCTCGTACGTGAACTCCCCGGGCCGGACGTACTCGTCCGGCACCGCGGCACCCTCGGCCTCCATGGCGGCCCGATAGCCGTGCATACGCGCCTGGTTGCAGATGGCGGTGGCCGGGCCGCCGAGGTAGGCGATGCGGCGGTGGCCGAGGGACAGCAGGTGCCGGGTCGCGGACAGGCCGCCGGCGAAGTTGGTCGCGCCGACGCTGTGCACCCGGCTGTCCGGCAGGTGCAGGGGGTCGAGCACGACCAAAGGCAGCCCTGAGCGGGCGAGTTCCTTCAGGTGCGCCGCGGTGTGGACGCTGGTGACCGCGATGACGGCGCGACGTCCTGCCGACACCAGGTCCCGTGCCCAGTGCGGGGCGCCGGACGCCTTGCTCACCACCACCGACGCGCCCGACTCGGCGGCGGCGTCGACGATGCCCTCCAGCGTCTCCGCGACGTACGACTTGAGGCTGCCCTTGAACTGCACCTCGATCGTCGGGCTCTCGACGGCCTCCGTGTGGCGGAACACCGGGGCCAGGTAGTCGTGCCGGTGCAGGAGTTCCTGCACGCGGACGCGGGTGTGCGGCGCCACGTCGCCCCGGCCGTTGACCACCTTGGACACGGTGGCGACGGAGACCCCAGCCGCTTGGGCGATGTCCGCCAAGGTGGTGCGCCGGGCGTTCGGTCGCATCGGTTCCTCTCAGCTCCAGGGACACCGGTGTGGTGACCCGCCGGTCCGGCCGGTCACCCGGACGGACGCGGTCCACCGTACCGGTCGACGCCGGCCCGCCGCCGGGAACACCCGGCCGGCACGGAGGCGCCGGTTCCGGCGGCCCGGCCCGGACCGCACCGACAGTGTGACAGTCCGGAGCCGCTGCGTCATCAACGCCTTTCACCCACCCCTTTCGAAACAGTTTCGGAGTCTGTCGCGGTCCCTCTCGGGTCGATCAAGTCCCTGTTCGACGCGGAATATGCCCGCATCACGCCGACCGTGCACGCGTCTTGACACCGGCTGAGACCGAAACCTAGCTTGCTCGAACAGAGCTGGATGAAGTGATTTTCGAAAACCTTTCCACGACTTGCGAGAAGCCGACGGCTCTCGAGTGCGGAGAAAATCATGGCGCTCTCCCGACGCACCCTTCTCGGCCTGGCGGCCACCGTGCCCGTCTCCGCGGCGCTCGCCGCCTGCGGCGGCTCCTCGGGCCCCGGCAAGAGCGGTGCCGCCACCTACTGGTATCTGAACGGACAGCCGCAGGAAGGCGTCAGGGCCGGCGCCGTCGAAGCCTTCAACAAGGCCCACCCGGACAGCACGATCGAGGACACGACCTTCGAGAACGACGCCTACAAGACGAAGATCAAGACCGCCATCGGCGCGGGACAGGCGCCCACCCTCATCTGGGGCTGGGGCGGCGGCACCCTGCGCGCCTACGCGGAAGCCGGCCAGGTCGAGGACCTCACCTCCTGGTTCGACGAGAACCCCGACGTCAGAAAGGGACTGTTCCCGTCCTCGTTCGGCGCGGCGACCGTCGACGGCAAGATCTACGCGATGCCGTGCGAGACGGTCCAGCCGATCATCCTCTACTACAACCGCAAGGTCTTCGACCAGGTCGGGGTGGAGCCGCCCGAGACCTGGGACGACATCATGGCGCTGGTCCCGAGGTTCAACGCCAAGGGCATCGCGCCCTTCGCCCTGGGCGGCCAGTCCCGGTGGACCAACATGATGTGGCTGGAGTTCCTGTTCGACCGCATCGGCGGGCCCGAGGTCTTCCAGGCCGCCATCGAGGGCGAGAAGAACGCCTGGTCCCACCCGGACGCCATCAAGGCGCTGACCGCACTCCAGGACCTCGTCAAGGCCGACGGGTTCGTCAAGGGATTCTCCTCGATCACCGCGGACTCCAACGCCGACCAGGCGCTGCTGTACACCGGCAAGGCCGCGATGATGCTGCACGGCGCCTGGTCGTACGGCATCCAGCAGGCCGACGGCGGGGACTTCGTGTCCAGCGGCTCGCTCGGCTTCATGACCTTCCCGGCCGTCGAGGGCGGCAAGGGCGACCTGAGCGACACCGTCGGCAACCCCGCCCAGTACCTGTCCATCTCCTCGAAGGCGAGCGCCGAGCAGAAGAAGACCGCCAAGGAGTACTTCGCCACCGGCGTCCTCCAGGAGGAGGAGGTGAAGGCGTGGATCGGCAACGGGTCGGTGCCGATCCGGCTGGGCACGGAGAAGCTGCTGGCCGCCTCCGACAACGCCGAGTTCCTCCAGTTCACCTACGACATCGCCAGCAAGGCCAAGGTGTTCGTGCAGTCCTGGGACCAGGCGCTCAGCCCCACCGCCGCCGACACACTGCTCGACAACATCGTCAAACTCTTCCAGCTGTCCGTCTCGCCGCAGCAGTTCGCCGCCAACCTCAACGCGGTCACCGCCGCATGAGCACGCTCACCGCCAAGCGGAGCGGCCGTCGCCCGCCGCGCAGCATCCTGCCCTGGCTGGCGACGCCGGCGCTGCTGCTCTTCACCGCCTTCGCCGTCGTACCGCTGGTCGGCGTCTTCGCGCTGAGCTTCACCACCTGGGACGGCATCGGCTCCATCCGCGCCACCGGGCTGACCAGTTGGCGTGCGGTGCTCACCGACCCCGGGCTGCCGCACGCCTTGTGGGTGACGTTCCTGGTGATGGCCGTGTCCTGGGCCGTGCAGACGCCTCTCAGCATCCTGCTCGGCACGTTCCTCGCCGGCCGCCAGCGGTACCGGGCGGTGCTCGGCGTCGTCTACTTCGTTCCGCTGATGCTCAGCTCCGCCGCCATCGCCATCGCCTACAAGGCCTTGCTCGACCCGAACTTCGGGATGGGCGCCGGGCTGAACATCGAGGCGCTCAGCCAGGACTGGCTGGGGCGGCCGGGACTCGCGTTCGGCGTCGTCGTCTTCGTCGTCTCCTGGCAGTTCGTCCCGTTCCACTCGCTGATCTACCAGGGCGGGGTCCAGCAGATCCCGAAGTCCCTCTACGAGGCGGCACAGCTGGACGGGGCCGGGCGCGTCAGGCAGTTCTTCAGCATCACGCTGCCCCAGCTGAAGTACACGATCATCACCTCGTCCACCCTGATGGTGGTCGGGTCGCTGACCTTCTTCGACCTTATCTTCGTCCTGACCGAGGGCGGCCCCGGCGACGCCACCCGGGTCCTCGCACTGGACATGTACAAGCGGGGATTCCAGGCCAGCCTCATGGGACCCGCCAGCGCCATCGCGGTCATCCTCGTCCTCGTGGGCCTCGCCCTCGCCCTGCTGCTGCGCCGCCTCGGAGGCCGGGACGCCGGAGCGAGCCAACTCGAGGGGGCCTCCTGACGTGACCACCACGCTCACCAGGACCCGACGCCCGCGGAACGGCACACGGACGACGAAGCCGCACCCCGCCCGCCCGGCCGCCCGCGGGCGCAACTGGGCCGGGGGACTGGCCGGCTGGCTCTGGCTGGTCGTCGTCGCCGTGCCCCTCTACTGGACCCTCATCACCAGCCTCAAGGACCGCAGCCGCTACTACGCGAGCAACCCCCTGGCGCCGACGGGCGACCCGACCCTGGAGAACTACCGGCTCGTCATCGAGTCCGACTTCCTCCAGTACTTCGTCAACAGCGTCGTCGTGACCGCGGGAGCCGTGACACCGGCGGTCCTGGTCTCCTTCATGGCGGCCTACGCCATCGTCCGCGGCCGGCGCATGCGGGTACTGCGCGCCATGAACGGGCTGTTCCTCATGGGCCTGGCCATCCCGTTGCAGGCCACGGTGATCCCGGTCTACCTGATCATCATCAAGCTGCACCTCTACGACAGCCTGCTCGCCCTGATCCTCCCGTCGATCGCCTTCGCCATCCCGCTGTCCGTCCTGGTGCTCGCCAACTTCATCCGCGACGTGCCGAAGGAGCTCTTCGACTCGATGCGGGTGGACGGCGCCACGGAGTGGACGACGCTGTGGCGGCTGGCGGCGCCCCTCACCCGGCCCGCCATCCTCACCGTCACCGTCTTCAACGCCCTGACCATCTGGAACGGCTTCCTGCTGCCGCTGGTCCTCACCCAGAGCCCCGACCGCAGGACCCTGCCGCTCGCCCTGTGGGCCTTCCAGGGCGAGTACGGCGTCAACGTCCCGGCCGTGCTGGCCTCCGTCGTCCTGACCACCCTGCCCGTCCTGGTGCTGTACGCCTTCGGCCGCCGCCAGCTGCTGAGCGGCCTGACCGCGGGATTCAGCCGCTGACCGACACCGGAACCGGCGGGACGCCGACCCCGCCCCGACTCCCACCCGTCCACCGGCACGCCCGCCCCGCCCCGCTCCGGGGCCCGGCGGGCGGAGGAGGAAAGTGAACGCCGACGTGGCCGCGGAGAACCCCTCCGCCCCCTCCCTCTGGAACGACCCGACCGCCCCCGTCGCCGCACGCGTCGACGCGCTGATCGACGCCATGACCCTTCAGGAGAAGACCGCCCAGCTGGTGGGGGCGTGGGTGGGCGCCTCCGACGAGGGCGGCGAAGTGGCCCCCCACCAGCACGAGATGGAGGAGCCCGTCGACCTCGACGCGCTCCTGCCCACCGGACTCGGCCAGCTGACCCGGCCCTTCGGCACCGTCCCCGTCGATCCCGCCCTCGGCGCGCTCTCCCTGGCCCGCACCCAGGCCCGGATCGCCGCCTCCAACCGCTTCGGCATCCCCGCCCTCGCGCACGACGAATGCCTGGCCGGCTTCGCCGCCTGGGGCGCCACCGCCTACCCCGTCCCGCTGTCCTGGGGCGCCGCATTCGACCCCGGCCTGGTGCGGCGCATGGCCGCCGCCATCGGCCGCGACATGCGCGCCGTCGGCGTCCACCAGGGCCTGGCGCCCGTCCTCGACGTGGTGCGCGACGCCCGCTGGGGCCGCGTCGAGGAGACCATCGGCGAGGACCCGTACCTCGTCGGCACCGTCGGCACCGCCTACGTCCAGGGCCTGGAGTCCGCCGGCGTCGTCGCCACCCTCAAGCACTTCGCCGGATACTCGGCCTCCCGCGCCGGACGCAACCTCGCGCCCGTGTCGATGGGACCGCTGGAACGCGCCGACGTGGTGCTGCCGCCGTTCGAGATGGCCGTCCGCGAGGGCGGCGCCCGCTCCGTGATGAACGCCTACACCGACACCGACGGCGTGCCCTCCGCGGCCGACGAGAACCTGCTCACCGGGCTGCTCCGCGACACCTGGGGCTTCGACGGCACCGTGGTCGCCGACTACTTCGCCGTCGCCTTCCTGAAAACCCTGCACGGAGTCGCCGCCGACTGGGCGGACGCCGCCGGCACGGCGCTGCACGCGGGCGTCGACGTCGAACTGCCCAACGTCAAGACGTACGGCGCGCCCCTCACCGAAGCCGTCGCCGACGGCCGCGTCCCGGAGGAACTCGTCGACCGCGCCCTGCGCCGGGTCCTCACCCAGAAGGTGACGCTCGGCCTGCTCGACCCGGACTGGGACCCCGTGCCGGCCGCCCTGGACGGAACGGACCCGGCCGACCCCGAGGCCCTGCGCGGACGCGTCGACCTCGACAGCTCCGGGAACCGCGCCCTGGCCCGCACGCTCGCCGAGGAAGCGGTCGTGCTGCTCGGCAACGACGGCACGCTTCCGCTGGGCGGCCCCCGCCGCATCGCCCTGATCGGCCCCAACGCGGACGAACCCACCGCCGTACTGGGCTGCTACTCCTTCCCGCAGCACATCGGCGTCCAGCACCCCGGCACGCCCCTCGGCATCGCCCTGCCCACCCTGCGCGAGACGCTCGCCGCCGAGTTCCCCGACGCCGCCGTCACGTACGTCCGCGGCACCGGCGTCGACGACGGGGACCTGACCGGCCTCGACGAGGCGGTACGGGCGGCCCGCGAGGCGGACGTCACCGTCGCGGTGCTCGGCGACCGCGCCGGCCTGTTCGGCCGCGGCACCAGCGGCGAGGGCTGCGACGCGGAGTCCCTCGCCCTGCCCGGCGCGCAGCAGCACCTTCTCGACGCGCTGCTGGACGCGGGCACCCCGGTGGTCACCGTCCTCCTCGCGGGCCGCCCTTACGCCCTTGGCCGCGCGGTGACGGAGTCGGCGGCGATCGTGCAGTCCTTCTTCCCGGGCGAGGAGGGCACGCACGCGATCGCCGGGGTGCTCAGCGGCCGGGTCAACCCCTCCGGACGCCTCCCGATCGGCGTGCCGCGCGCACCGGGCCTCCAGCCGGGCACCTACCTAGGAGCGCGGCTCGCCCACGCCGGCGACGCGTCCGCCGTCGACCCGACCCCCGCGTTCCCCTTCGGCCACGGCCTGTCCTACACACGCTTCGACTGGACGGACCTGACCGTGGACGCCCACGAGGCCCCGACGGACGGCGAGTTCACCCTCGCCCTCACCGTCCGCAACACGGGCGACCGTCCCGGCACGGAGGTCGTCCAGCTCTACCTCCACGACCCGGTCGCCTCCGTCGTCCAGCCGCTCCAGCGCCTCGTCGGCTACACACGGGTGGTGTTGGAACCGGGGGAGTCCCGACGCCTGACCGTCACGGTCCCGGCCGACCTGGCGTCCTTCACGGGCCGCGACGGGCGGCGGGTCGTCGAACCGGGCGAGCTCGAGCTGAGACTGGCCGCCTCCAGCACGGACCGCCGCCTGACGGCCCGGGTCACACTGACCGGCGAGGAACGCGAGGCCGACCACACCCGCCGCCTGCACGCGACGTTCACGCAGAAGCCGGCCACCTGAACGGACGGGGGTGCGCGGTACACGTGGGGGTGCCGCGCACCCTCGCACCCCCGCACCCCCGCACCCGCGTGCCCGGCGTTCACGGGTAACGGACGCCGGTCAGGTCCTGTGCGACCGCCCACAGGCGGCGGGCGACGGCCGGGTCGGCGGCCTCCTCGCCGAGGCGGGCCTCGGTCACCGGGCCGCGGGTCTCCCAGAGACGGGCGGGGCCGAAGAACTGCCCGCCCCGCACCTCCGGGTCGGTCGCGGCACGCAGCTGCGGCAGCGCCCCCTGCTCCACCGACTGGGTGGCCAGAAGGCCCCCCGCGGCGATCAGCCGGCCGAACCGCCCGCGATGCTCCCAGGCGCGGGGGGTGAGGTTGGTGCGGGTGAGTCCCGGGTGGGCCAGCGCGCTGACCACGGGCAGCCCGGCGGCCCGCAGCCGGCGGTCCAGCTCGAGGCCGAAGAGGGTGGTGGCGAGCTTCGAGCGGCCGTAGGCGGAGGACGCCCGGTAGCCGCGCTCGGACATCAGGTCGTCGAAGTCGAGGTGCGCGCTCTTGTGGGTGATCGAGCTGAGGGACACCACCCGGCCCCCGGACCCGGCGGTCAGCGCGTCGAGCAGCAGCCCGGTCAGGGCGTAGGGCCCCAGCATGTTCGTGCCCACGTGCAGCTCGAACCCGTCGGCGGTGGTCCGGCGGGGGCCGAGATGCACGAGGCCGGCGTTGTTGACCAGCACGTCGACGGAGGGGTGGTCGGCGGTCAGTTTCGCCGCGAACGCCCGCACCGACGCCAGTGACGCCAGGTCCAGTGCGCGCACCTCGGTGTCGCCCGGGATCCGGCGGGCCGCCTCCTCGCCCGCGACGACGTTGCGCACGGCCAGGACGACGTGCGCCCCGCGCCGGGCCAGCTCGGTCGCGGTGACCAGGCCGAGCCCGGAGTTCGCGCCGGTGACGACGACGACCTTGCCGTGCTGGTCGGGGATGCGGTCGGCGGTCCATCCGCTCATCTGCTGCTCCTGGGGTGTGGCGGTGCCGGGAACGCCGACGTTAGGAGCGGTACGGCAGGGTTCCGTCGTTCCCGTTTTCCTGGGTCCACGAGACCTACCCTGGGCGGCCGGCAGCGGGGCACACTGGCGGCATGACCCATCCGTACGCCCGTGAGCTGGGCGACTTCCTGCGCGCGCGGCGCGACAGGCTCCACCCGGACGACGTCGGCCTGGAGCCCGGAGGACGCCGCAAGGTCGCCGGGCTGCGGCGCGAGGAACTCGCCCTGCTCGCCGGTCTGAGCACCGACTACTACCAGCGGATGGAGCAGGGCAGGGACGTCCGGCCCTCCGACGACGTCCTGGACGCCCTCGCGACGGCGCTCGCCCTCGACGACGAGGAGCGCCGGCACCTGTTCACGCTCGCGCACGCCGCACGCCGTCCCACACGGGCCCGGGTGGACCGCGCGCCGGAGGTGGTGCCGGACAGCACCCGGCGGCTGCTGCGGGTCCTGCACACCCCGGCCGTCGTGCTCGGCAGACATCTCGACCTGCTCGCCTGGAACCAGCACGCCGAGGCGCTGCTCGGCGATCCGGGCGACCTCCCGCCCGACCGGCTGAACATGCTTCTGCTGCTGTTCGACGACGAGCTGACCGGCGAACGCACCTGCGCCGACTGGGAGCGGCAGGCGCTGGACTACATCGGGATGATGCGCGCGGCGGTCGCCGCCGACCCGACGCATCCGCGAGCCACCGCCATCGTAGGCGAACTGAGCATTCGCAGCGCCGAGTTCCGCCGGCTGTGGGCCCGGCACGACGTCCGCGCCTCGGTGAGCGGCACGAAGACCTTCCACAGCCCGGCCGTCGGCGACCTCACCCTGGAGTGGAGCACGTACCCGCTGCCCGGCCGGCCCGGCCCGTTCCTGCTGGTGTTCACCGCGGAACCGGACTCGGCGGACGCGGACCGGCTGCACCTGCTGGGGTCCCTGCACGCCACCCGCACCACCGGCCGGGACCGGCCGTAGGCCACATCCGGCCGGAGGCTCACAACAACCCCCGCCGCGCGAGGTTCCGCATCAGCGCCCCCACCCCGAACGTCCACGGAGCCGCCTCCTCGCTCGGCACCACGGTGTTGACCAGCGCCCCGAGCCGTGGGCTGGAGATGCGGACCACGTCGCCGTACTCGTGGGTGAAACCCTCACCCGGCGCCTTCCGGTCCTCGGTCGGGGCGAACAGGGTGCCGGTGAACAGGACGAAACCGTCCGGGTACTGATGGTGCGCGCCGTACGTGGCGGACACCAGGTCCAGGACGTCGCGGCTGATCTCGCGCAGGCTGCTGCTGCCGCGCAGCTCGTAGCCGTCCGGACCGTCGATCCGCAAGCCGATGTCCAGGTCGCGTACCGCGTCGATGCCGAAGTCGTCGTCGAGCAGGCGGACGAACGGGCCGATCGCGCAGGAGGCGTTGTTGTCCTTGGCGCGGGACAGCAGCAGGGCGCTGCGGCCCTCGACGTCGCGCAGGTTGACGTCGTTGCCGAGGGTGGCGCCGCGCACCCGGCCGCGCGCGTCCACGACGAGGACGGCCTCCGGTTCGGGGTTGTTCCACACGGAGGCGCGGAGCACGCCGATGTCCGCGCCGGTGCCGACCGCCGACAGCACGGGGGCCTTGGTGAACACCTCGGGGTCCGGCCCGATGCCGACCTCCAGGTACTGCGACCACAACCCCTCGGCGACCAGCAGCTCCTTCACCTCGGCCGCCTCCGGCGATCCGGGCCGGATGCCGTCGAGCCTGCCGCCCAGCACCCGCAGGACACGCTCCCGTACCCGCGCGGCCTGTGCGGGGTCGCCGCCCGTGCGTTCCTCGATGACGCGTTCCAGCAGGCTCCGCGCGAACGTGACGCCCGCCGCCTTGATCACCTGGAGGTCGACCGGGGCCAGCAGATGCGGCACGTCCCGGCGTCCGGGCGGCGCTGTCAGGAGGTCGTCCAGGCGCCAGGTGCGTCCGCCGTCGGCCTCGCGGACCGCCTCCGGCGCGTCGTCGCGTTCCAGCAGGCCGGAGACGGTGGGCGCGAGGGCCGTCAGGTCGACGACGTGCTCGCCGCGCACCGCGGCCACGCACGGCCCGCCCGCCTCCGGGTCGTGGACGCGCGCGACGAGGGCGGCCCGGCCGGCGTCCTCCGGCAGGACGGAGCCGGCGGTCAGGACCGGCCGGGGGCGTGCTGCTGCCGATTCCACGGTCGTTGCTCTCCTCAGGGCGGGAAGGGACGGGTGCTCAGTGCGAGTCCCGGGGGACCTCGTGACCGCGCCCGCCGCGCAGGAACCCGAAGTCGGCGCCGCGGTCCGCCTGTTCGACGTGCTGGGTGTAGAGCCAGGTGTAGCCGCCGGCATACCGCTCCGCGGGCGGGGTCCACTCCTGCCTGCGCCGCGCGAGTTCGGCGTCGTCCACGTCCAGCCGCAGGGTGCGGGCGGGGACGTCGAGGACGACGGGGTCCCCGTCCCGTACCAGGGCGAGGGGTCCGCCGACGGCGGCCTCGGGCGCCACGTGCAGGACGACCGTCCCGTAGCCGGTGCCGCTCATCCGGCCGTCGCAGACGCGCACCATGTCCGTGACCCCGGCCTTCAGCAGCTTCGCCGGCAACGGCACGTTGGAGACCTCGGGCATGCCCGGATACCCCTTGGGGCCGGCGTTGCGGATGACGATCACGGTGTTCTCGTCGACGTCCAGGTCCGGGTCGTCGGCGACGGCGTGGTACGCCTCGGGGGAGTCGAAGACACGGGCGGGCCCGCGGTGGGTGAGCAGGTGCGGTGACGCGGCCGACTGCTTGAGGACCGCGCCGTCCGGGCACAGGTTGCCGCGCAGCACGGCGATGCCGGTGCCGGCGGGCTGGAAGGGGGTGTCGAGCGGGGTGATGACGTCGGTGCCGAAGCGCTCGGCGCCCTCGGTGTTCTGGGCGACGGTGCGTCCGGTGACGGTGACCGGCCCGCCGTGCAGCAGCCCGCCGCCGAGCAGTTCGGCCATCACGGCGGGCAGTCCGCCCGCGTAGCAGAAGTCCTCCATCAGATACGTGCCGCTGGGCATCAGGTTCACCAGCGTCGGCACCTCACGGACCAGCCGGTCGAAGTCGTCCAGGTCCAGCTCGACGCCCACGCGTCCGGCGAGCGCGGTGAGATGGATGACGGCGTTGGTGGAGCCGCCGATGGCCGCGTTGACCCGGACGGCGTTCTCGAACGCCTCCCGCGTGAGGATCCGCGAGGGCCGAAGGTCCTCCTCCACCATGTCGACGACGCGCCGCCCGGCCGCCTGCGCGGTCTCCATGCGCCGGGAGTCGACCGCCGGCCAGGCCGCCGAGCCCGGCAGCTGCATGCCGAGCGCCTCGGCCACGCACGCCATCGTCGCCGCCGTCCCCATCGTCATGCAGTGACCGCCTGAGCGCGCCATGCACCCCTCGGCGAAGAAGCACTCCTCCTCCGTCATCCGGCCGGTCTTCAGGTCCTCCTCGAACTTCCACACATGGGTGCCCGAACCCACGTCCTGGCCCCGGTACTTGCCGTTGAGCATCGGCCCGCCGGTCACCATCACCGCGGGCAGGTCGACGCTCGCGGCGCCCATCAGCATGGCGGGGGTCGTCTTGTCGCAGCCGGACAACAGCACCACCCCGTCCAGCGGGTTGGCGCGGATCAGCTCCTCGACCTCCATCGCCATGAGGTTGCGGTACAGCATGGCCGTCGGGCGCATCAGCGTCTCGCCGGTCGCCATGGTCGGGAACTGGAGCGGCAGACCGCCCGCCTGCCACACCCCGCGCTTCACGGCCTCCGCGACGCGCGTCAAATGCGCGTTGCACGGCGCGAGCTCGGACGCGCTGGTCGCGATGCCGATGACGGGACGCCCGTCGAACACCTCGTGCCCGAAGCCCTGGTTGCGCATCCACGAGCGGTACAGCATCCCGCTGCGGCCCTGTGCGCCGAACCAGGCCTGACTGCGGCGGTTCGTGTTCCGGCGGTCGGTCATGCGCACACACTCCCGTGGCTCGCTCCGGCGTCGTCCGCTGCGCGGATGGGGCGTGATCGCGCGGACCCCGCTACCCTGGAGCCACAATCATTAAATGATTCGATGAATGGCGTCCAGGGGGTGGACGGAGATCGACACCAACTTCCCGACCATGCAGCAGCGCGTGGCCGACGACCTCGGGCGGCGCATCGTCGCCGGCGTCTGGCAGCCGGGGAATCCGCTGCCGGTCGAGGACGCCCTCGCCTCCGGGCTCGGCGTCAGCCGCGGCGTGCTGCGGGAGGCGGTCAAGTCGCTGGTGGCCAAGGGCATGCTGCGGGTACGGCCGCGCACCGGCACGCGCGTACTGCCCCCGGAGGACTGGAACCACCTGGACCCGGACGTGCTGCGCTGGAAGCAGTCCGGGGACGCGGCGGCGCTGCTGCGGGACACGGGCGAACTGCGGCGCATCGTCGAGCCCGAGGCGGCCCGCCTCGCCGCCGAACGCGCCGGCCCCGACGACGTGCGCGCCCTGAACGACGCCCTGGCCGCGATGGAGGCCGCGGCGGCGTCACCCGCGCGCGGCGGCTACGTCGCGGCCGACATCGCCTTCCACCGGGCCCTGCTGGACGCCGGCGGCAACCGGCTGCTCGGCTCCCTGGGACGCGCCGTGGAGATCGCGCTGCGGCACAGCTTCGACGTCAGCACGCAGACCCCGGGCGCGGTGGAGGCCTCGCTGCCGGGCCACCGCGCCGTCGTCCGGGCCGTCGAGGCCCGGGACCCGGACGCGGCGGCGGCGGCCGTGCGGGGAATCATCGACGCGGCCCGGCAGGAGATCGCCCGGTCACCGGCGAAGCCGGGCGGGAGTCCCCCGGCTACTCGGGCCACGCCGAGTTCCGGATGACGTCGACGAAGTCGACCCGGCGGAAACCCGGCACGAAGTGCTCCAGGACGTCCGCGTTGACCGTGCCGAACGTTGTGGCCGGCCGGTGCCCGAAGCCGTCGGCGAACGCCTGGAGGATCTGCCGCTTGAAGTCCGGCCGCGGGTGTGCGGCGGTGACCTCGTCGATCTGCGCGCGGGTGAGGCCGTCCAGGTGCAGGCCCAGTACGTCCGTCTCCACGCCCGCCGTCGTCGCCGCGATCTCGGCGGCCATCTTGTACGGCACCTCCGGGGTGGTGTGCAGGGCGACGGCGGTCCACACCGTGTGCGCGTCGGCCTCGGACAGCCCGTGGCTCAGCAGGAAGGCACGGGCCTGGTCGGCGCCGTCCATCTCGAACCGCTGGTCGTCGGACCGGTACGGCTCCACCAGGCCGGTGTCGTGGAACAGGGCGGCCACGTAAAGCAGTTCGGGGTCGGGAGCGAGCCCGCGCGCGGCGGCCTGGAGGCTGCCGAACAGGAACACCCGACGGGAGTGGTGGTAGATCAGCGGCGGGGTGGTGTCGCGGATCAGCTCGGTGGCCTCCCGCGCCAGGGTGCTGTCCGGGATCGCGACACCGGCGATCTTCTCGCTCATGACTGTCTCCAAGAGGTCGTGGGTGACCGGAACGCCTCCAGCCTGCGACGACGGACCCGCCCGCTGCCGCTCACGGACGGCCGACAACCCCTCGGAAACGGACACCGGGCCCCGCGCCCGCACCGGGACGCCGAAGCCCCGCGCCCGCGCCGGACACCGAGGACCGAGGGATCAGGGCGGCGCGTCCGCCCTCGTCGTGGAGAACCGCTGCCGGTACCGCGTGGGAGACACCCCCAGATGCCGTGCGAAGGCCCGCCGCAGACTCTCGTAGCTGGGGAAACCCGAACGCGCCGCCGCCTCCGTCGCGTTGTGCCCCGCGTCCAGCAGGGCCTTCGCCATGTCGAAGCGGATCAGCTCCACGTACTTCATCGGCGTGGTGTCCAGCTCCGAGCGGAACAGCCGGGTGAGATGGCGCGGACTCACGCGGACGCGCGCCGCGAGGGACTCCACCGTGTGGTCGCCCGTCGGGTCCGCCTGCACCGCGTCCTGCACCAGCCGCAGCACGGGTGTCTGCGGGACCGGCCCCTGCAGCGAGGCCGAGAACTGCGACTGGCCGCCCGCGCGCTGCATGTACACCACCAGCGAGCGGGCGACCCCGCGCGTCAGATCGGGCCCGTGGTCGTCCTCCACCAGGGCCAGCGCCAGATCGATGCCCGCGGTGACCCCGGCCGAGGTGTACGTGCCGCCGTCCTTGACGAAGATCGCGTCGGGCTGCACCCGCGCGGCCGGGTGGCGACGGGCCAGCAGCGCGGTGTGCTGCCAGTGCGTCGTGGCCCGTCTGCCGTCGAGCAGACCGGCCGCGCCGAACACGAAGGCGCCCGTGCAGATCGACGCGATCCGCCCGGCGCGTGCGGCCAGCCGCGCGGCGGCGGAGCTGAGCTCGGGGTCGACGGGAGAGGCGGGCAGCCCGTCGCCGCCCACCACCAGGAACGTGTCGAAGGCGGGGGCGTCCAGCGCGTCCGCGTCGGCCGGCACCGGCACGCCGATCGACGACCGCGCGGGCTTCCCGCCGACCGAGACGATGCTCACCCGGTAGGCGGCCCCGAACCGGTTCGCCTCGCTGAACACCTCGGCGGGTCCGGACAGGTCCAGCATCTTCATCCCGTCGAAGACCAGCACGCCGACGCGGTGCTCCCGCCGCTCCATCCGCCCTCACCCCGCACGCCCGCTCACCGCTCCCCGCGTCCGGGAAGCCTGGTCACGGGCATTCTCCTCCCGCCCGCGAGTGGCGCCCGCGGCCACGGGCGGGACACCGTGGCGGACATCACCGCCGCGGCCGGGGGGCCCGACGGCACGGCGGCCCCGCTCCGACGCCCGCGAGGGGCCGGAACGGGGCCGCCTGCCCACCGCCCGCTACGACTTCAGCCACTCCAGGATGTCCGGGTTCAGCACGTCGGGATGGACCGTCAGCATGCCGTGCGGGTAGCCCTCGTAGCTCTTCAGCGTGCCGTTCTTCAGCAGCTTCACCGTCAGCGGCGCCGAGTCGTCGTACGGCACGACCTGGTCGTCGGTGCCGTGCATGACCAGCACCGGCACCTCGATCCGCTTCAGGTCCTCGGTGAAGTCGGTCTCCGAGAAGGCCTTGATGCACTCGTAGTGGGCGTTCGCCGCGCCCGTCATCCCCTGGCGCCACCAGTTGTCGATCAGACCCTGGGAGACCTCGGCGCCCGGCCGGTTGAAGCCGTAGAACGGGCCGGACGCGACCTCGATGTAGAACTGGGCGCGGTTGGCGGCGAGTGCGCTGCGGAAGCCGTCGAAGACCTCGATCGGCGTGCCGCCCGGATTGCTCTCCGACTTGACCATGACGGGCGGCACCGCGCCCACGAGCACGGCCCTCGCCACCCGGCCCGGCTCGGCGCGCGCCACGTACCGCGTCGCCTCGCCGCCGCCGGTGGAGTGCCCGATGTGGACGGCGTCGCGCAGGTCCAGGGCCTCGGCCAGCGCCGCGACGTCGGCCGCGTACGTGTCCATGTCGTGCCCGTCGGAGGTCTGGTCGGAGCGTCCGTGGCCGCGCCGGTCGTGGGCGATCACCCGGTAGCCGTGCTGAAGGAAGAACATCAACTGGGCGTCCCAGTCGTCGGAGCTGAGCGGCCAGCCGTGGTGGAAGACGAGGGGCTGCGCGTCACGCGGGCCCCAGTCCTTGTAGAAGATGGCCGTCCCGTCAGAAGTCGTCACCGTGCCCATGGTTGATCCTCCGCAAGATGGGGCTGAGGCGGCCGGGCCGGTCCATGACCACCGCTGCACGGCAAGGCGTGCGGGCGGACCCCGGCCGGCCGGAGGGACTGCATCCGCGGGCCCGGGGGCCAGGGCCGGATGCACGGCAATCACCTTACGCCGATGAGACGAACCCCTCATCTCAGGAGATTCCGGGCGCGCTCGCTTTGGGCCGGTACCTGGCATTTGATCCGCTTATGGTGGTCCAATGCTGCTTGTTCCCAGATGGGTTCTGTTCTCGTCGGGGTGCGCGCCGGTGCTGTTGATCGCGGGCTGGGCGATCTCGGCGGCGCTCGAGGGGTCGGCCTACGACCCGGTGACGCAGACGATCAGCGTCCTGGCGGCGTACGGCGCCTCGGGCTCCTGGGTGATGACCGGGGCGTTCCTCGCGCTGGGCGTGTGCCATCTGCTCACCGCGTGGGGACTGCGCGCGGCCGCGGCGGCCGGCCGGGTGGCGCTGGCCGGCGGGGGAGTGGCCGCACTGACCGTGGCGATGGTCCCCGCGCCGAGCAGCGGAGGCTCGCTGGGGCACGGATCGGTGGCTGCCGTCGGGTTCACGCTGCTCGCCCTGTGGCCGGTCCTCGCCGCGACCGCCGGCCGCGGCACGCCGTGGGCGCTGCGGCCCCTGCCGTCCTTCGCGGCGACCGCCGTGATGGTCGCGGGGGCGGTGTGGTTCCTGGTCGAGATGCACCGCCACGGCATGGCGGGCGTCGCCGAACGCGTGGTGACGGCCGTCCAGTCACTGTGGCCCTTCGTCGTCGTCCTGTCCTGCCTCCGGCACCGCGCGGGGCGGCGCGCGGAACAGTCCGCGTGAGCGGATCGTCCGTGCGATCGGATCACCGGATCACCGGGTGACCGGATCGACAGTGACCTGATCATCCGCGTGACCGGAGCTTCCGTGCGACCCGATCATCCGCGTGACCGGAGCTTCGGTGCGACCCGATCAGAGGAACCGCGAGCTGCCCACCGGCCCCGACGACCGCACCGCGTCCCGGTCGCCTCGCAGCCAGGCGTCACGGACGACCGTGACGAACGAGGCCGGCCCCTCCACCGGATCGGCAGGCGTCCGCCCGTCCCCCTCGGCCGGCTCCGGGCCGGCGCCCACCACGGCGGCGGCGATCTCCTCCTCGGGACGCGCGTCGGGCTCACCCTGCTCCACCCCGCCGTCGGCGCCCTGCCGCAGCCCGCCCGCCCACGGGGCGACGACCGACTGGTGCAGGAGCGTCACACTGTCCGCCGCGACCGGCGGCGGATCCGTCCAGCAGCTCGCGTGCTCGTGCAGCACCTGCCCCGGCACCCGCTCCCGCAACTGCTCCAGGACAAGCTCCCCCTGCGGGTGCCCGGCCGTCCCGCCGAGGTCGTACGCCACGACGACGGTGTCCTGCCGTCCGGCCTCGAAGGGCTCCGCGGGCAGGCCCAGCACCTCCGCCGCGGCCAGTCCCAGGATCCGGCTGTCCCGGTCCGGCAGCAGCGACACCGAGCGGGCCCGCACCCCGGCCGCGTCGAGCACCGCCCGCAGCCGCACCAGGCCGGCCAGGCACTGGTCGTAGGTGTCCTGGAGCCACGCCCACCGGCCGCTCATCCCCGCGTCGAAGCCGTACGGCGACAGCGTGCCGAGCACGGTGCCGCCCAGCACGAACTGCCAGCCGCGCAGATCCGTGCCGTCCAGGGGACCCGCCTCCCGCGCGCTCGCGGCGCGTCGCAGCATGCGCGTCTGCCGGTCGTGCGCGCCGCGCCACAGGTCGTCGTCCGGGGCGGGCAGCAGCGCGTGCTGCCGCCGGGCCAGCTCCAGGTCACCGGACAGGAGAGCGTTGTGGACGAGCAGGTAGCGGTCGGGCCAGTCGAGGAGCCCGGACTCGTGGGCGAGCAGCGCGTCGGCGGCGTCCCGGTGCCGGCCCTCGTCCTCGTACGCCGACACCAGCTCCCGCAGCACCCCGGCCGACCCTCCCGTCAGCCGCAGCGCCTCGCGCAGGGCGGGGATCGCCAGGTACGACACGCCGCGCTCGACGCACGCGTACCCGTAGTCGTACAGGGCGCGCGGCCGGTCCGGGTGGGCCGCGAGCGTGGCGGCGGCGGTGCGGAGGTCGTCGAACCCGGCCGTCCCGGCGGCACGGCCGACCACGAGGGCGACCTCCGCGAGGGGCGCCGTGCCGGCCTGCCGCAGCAGACGGAGCGCGCCGGGCAGGTCACCGGAGTCGAGGCACGTCCAGGCGGGGACCAGGTCAGGGGACGTGGGACGCCGGCCGGAGCTGCCGGCGCGGGAGAAGCGGGAGAACATGCACGGCATCCTCCAAGGCGGCCGTGACGGAGCTCAACCGGATTTGCCCGCAGGCCACTTCGCGCAGGGGCCCGCGGGCTGCTTCACGCGCCCGCGACATCACCGCCCGTCGCGCTGCGCCGTCCCCGTGGAGAACTCCTCGCTGCCGAGCACCCGCAGCAGCTCCATCCGCTCGCGGGTCTCGGCGTCCGCCGGGGTGAGCACCAGCAGTTGCTGCCCCTGGTCGGGGGTGACCAGGGTCTCGCAGTCGAGGAGCAGCCGGCCGACCCGGGGGTGCAGCAGCGTCTTGCGGTCAGCGCGCCGCACCGCGACCTCGTGCTCCGTCCAGAGCGCACGGAATTCGGCGCTGGCCGCCTCCAGCCGCTCGACCAGCCCCGCCACCGTCGGGTCACCCGCCCGGCGTCCGGCGGCCGCGCGCAGGTCGGCGACCAGCCGGCGGCCGTTGAGCTCCCGGTCCTCGGGCGGACAGAAGGCACGGGCCTCCGGCTCGGTGAACCAGCGGTGGATCATGTAGCGGCGGTCGCCGCGGAAGCCGGTGTGGTCCGACATCAGCAGCAGGGACGCACGGTTCTGCGCCAGCATCTCGCCGAGGTCGGACATCACCGCGGCCGGGGTGCCGCCGAGCAGGTCCAGCATGCGCACCAGCCCCGCGCGGGCCAGCCGGGCCGTGCCGTCCGCGGGCGGGGGCCGGTGACCGGCCAGATGGAACAGATGGTCCCGCTCGTCGTCGGACAGCCGCAGCGCACGGGCCAGGGCGACCAGCAACTGCGCCGACGGCTGACTGCTGCGGCCCTGCTCCAGACGCACCACGTAGTCCACCGACATCCCGGCGAGCATCGCCACCTCCTCCCGGCGCAGTCCGCGGGTGCGGCGCCGGGGTCCGTCGGCGATGCCCACCTCCGCCGGGCGGATCGCCTCGCGGCGGCGGCGCAGGAAGTCGGCGAGCTGTTCTCGTTCCACCCGTCCATGGTCCCGCGTGGCCGGACGCCCATCCAGGGAGCGGCGCTCCCATGATGAACGCTCCGCTCCCGCCCGCCCGGCCGCCGCAACACAGTGGAGGCGGTTCAGGCGATTCTGCGCCGACGAGCAAGGCGACAAGGGAGCACATCATGCGGACACGCACACTGGGCAGCACCGGGCCGAAGGTTTCCGCGCTCGGGCTGGGCGCGATGGCCATGTCGGGGGCGTACGGCGAGGCCGACCGCACGGAGAGCATCGCGACCGTGCACGCCGCACTGGACGCCGGAGTGACCCTGATCGACACGGGCGACTTCTACGGCATGGGCCACAACGAGCTGCTGCTCGCCGAGGCGCTGCGCGGCCGGGACCGGGACAGCTACGTGCTGAGCGTGAAGTTCGGCATGCTGGCCGGCCCGGGCGCGACGCCCGGCAAGGTCGACGGCCGCCCGGCCGCGGTGAAGAACTTCCTCGGCCACTCGCTGACCCGCCTCGGCACCGACCACGTCGACATCTACCGGCCCGCCCGGCGCGACCCCGACGTGCCGATCGAGGAGACCGTCGGCGCGATCAAGGAACTGATCGAGGCAGGCCACGTACGGCACCTCGGCCTCTCCGAGGTCGACGCGGCGACCGTGCGGCGGGCGCACGCGGTGCATCCCGTCTCCGACCTCCAGATCGAGTACTCGCTGATCTCCCGCGCCGTCGAGGCCCAGATCCTGCCCACCCTGAGCGAGCTGGGCATCGGCCTGACGGCGTACGGCGTCCTCGGCCGGGGGCTGATCTCCGGGCACTGGTCGCCGGACCGCGCCGGACGGCCGGGCGACCACCGGGCGGTCAGCCCCCGGTTCGCCGCGAGGAACGTGGAGCACAATCTCGCCCTCGTCGAGGCGCTGCGCCGGGTGGCCGAGACGAAGGGGTGCACCGTCGCCCAGCTGGCCATCGCGTGGGTGGCGGCGCGGGGCGAGAACATCGTGCCGCTCGTCGGCGCCCGTACCCGTGAGCGGCTGGCGGAGGCGCTGCCGGCGCTCGACGTGACGCTCACGGAGGACGACCTGGCGGAGATCGAGAAGGCGGTGCCGCCGGGTTCGGCACGCGGGGACCGTTACCCGGCCGCGTTCATGTCGGGGCTGGGGGTGGGCAATTGAGCAGGTGAGCAGCTGACCGGCCGGGGCGGGGGCGGTCGAGGGGGGCGGGCGGCCGAGCGCCAACGAGCGGCCGTGACCGGGGTGGCCGTCAACCCGCCTCGAGGCCGAGGACGCGGCGGGCCGCCTCGGCCTCCGCGGCCGGCGGGGAGAGCTCGTCCAGGGTGTCCAGTTCCGTGTCGTCCGCCAGCTCCCGCTCCCAGGCGTCGGCGAGCCGCTGCTGCTCCTCGTGGGGTTTCGCGCTGACGGCCTCCCGGTGCTCCGGGTCCAGGGCCGTGAGGAAACGCTCGACCGATTCCATGGACATGCCGTACTCCTTGTTCGCTCCGGAAGGCGCCGCACGGCCCAGGATGGCCAGCGCCCTCGGGCTACGGGTGCCCGACACGGCCCGTGGCCACCCTGATGGCCCCGCGCGGAAGGGACCCGCACTTGCCTCACCTATCGAATTTCGATAGCTTCCCATCGTCATTCGATCGGCGCGGAGATGCTGCGCGGCGCCTCATCGGGGTTGCCATGCCCCGCGTCCACGTCCGATGCGCCGTGCCCGTCGCCGTGCCCGTACCCGCCCTCTCCGTGCCCGTGTCCTGGAGTGCCCGATGTCCTCAGCCGCCCCTGCCCCTGTGCCCGCACCCGCCTCCGCGCCCGCCGCCCGTCCGGCGTCCACGGACTCTACCCGCACCGACGTGCTGGTCGTAGGCGCCGGTCTGGCCGGACTCCACGTCGCCACGCGGCTCGCCCGGCAGGGACACGACGTCCTCCTCGTGGACCGGCGCACCACCCTGGCAGGCGCGATCCGCACCACCGGGATCTTCGTGCGCAAGACGCTCGACGACTTCCCGCTGCCCGAACGCCACCTCGGCCCGCCGATCCGGCGGATGCTGCTCTATCCGCCCAGTCTGAGCCGCCCCGTCGCCCTGGTCAGCGACCGGGACGAGTTCCGCGTGGGCGACATGGCCGGGCTGTACGAGACGTCGGCCAGGGTCGCCGTCGAGGCGGGCGTACGGCTGGCGCTGGGCACCCGCTACGCCGGCCGGCACGCCGGGACGTACCACCTGACCGGCCGTGAGGGGGCGTACCGGGTCCGTGCCCGGTACGTCGTCGGCGCCGACGGCGCCCGGTCGAGCGTCGCCCGTGACCTCGGCCTCGACCGCAACCGGCACCTGCTGGTCGGAGCCGAGGAGGTCTTCCCGGTCGCCCCGAACGGCGAACCGCCAACCTTCCACTGCGTCCTCGACCCCCGCGTCGCCCCCGGATACCTGGCGTGGGCCGTCAACGACGGGGAGCACGCCCACGTGGGCGTCGCCGGGTACGCCGACCGCTTCCCCGACGGCCTGCGCCGGGCCATGGAACGCTTCAGCGCCCACGCACCCGGACTCGAGGGCGTACGGCGCCCCGACACGGTGGAGCGGCGCGGCGGACCCATACCCGTCGGCGGGGTGCTGCGCCGCATCGGCTGCGCGGAGGGACTGCTCGTCGGGGACGCGGCCGGCGCGGTGTCCCCGCTCACCGCCGGCGGCCTCGACCCGTGCCTGCGCCTGTCCGACCTGGCGGCCCAGGTACTCGACGACGCCCTGCGCACCGGCACCCCGGACGCGCTGACCCACTACAGCGGCGCCTCCCTGCGCTCCCGCTTCCGCGGCCGGCTGGCGCTGCGCACCGGACTCGCGCACATCCGGACGCCCGCCGCGACCACGGCGGCGTTCACCCTCCTGCGCACCCCGCCCGGCCGTGCCGCGGCGGCCCGCATCCTCTTCGGCGACCGTTCCTTCCCAGGTCAGCCTGCCCCTGAGCCGAGCCTGGCGACCGGCTGACCGGGCCGCCGCGGCGGGCCCGCGCCCGCATGCGTGCCTCTGGCACTCCGTGCACGCTGGACCCATGGCGAGCGACCAGCAGCCCATCGTGATCTACCCGCCCGCCGGCGACGGCGGCCGCCGGGTCCGCGCCGGCCCGCACTTCCTGGGCATGGCGTACACCCTCCTGGACGTGGTGGAGTTCCTGCGGCTTGCCGGAATGGAGGACGCCGACGACGACTGGCTGCGGCAGTCCCCGCTCGTCGAGTGGCGCGGCGGCGGCCCGGACACCTGGACCTCGGCCCACGGCCTGCACGACTGATTCGGCTGACTCGTCCGCGCTGACGCACGTGACAGGGCTGTGCCGACGCATCTGACCGGGCTGCGCCACGGGCATGATGTGATCATGACGGAACTGGTCGAACGGGTGGACGGCGGCGATCGGGTGATCGGCCTCGCCGACAGGGGCGAGGCGATCCGCAGGCGGTGGCTGCACCGCATCGCGACGGTGGTCTGCCGGGACACGCGGGGGAGGATTCTCGTGCACCGCAGGCCGCCCGACGCGGACCGCTTCCCGAACGGCGTCAACTTCATGCTCGGGGGAGCGTCGGAGCCCGGCGAGACCTACGAGGAGGCCGCCGCGCGGGAGCTGACGGAGGAACTCGGCGTCCGGGCCCGCCCCCGCTTCGTCCTCAAGTTCCTGTGCGCGGGCGTGATCAGCCCGTACTGGCTCGGGCTGCACGAGGCGGTGGTGACCGGGCCCGTCGCCCCCGACCCGGACGAGGTCGCCTGGTACGACTGGCTGACGGAGCCCCAGCTCGCGGAGCTGGTCGAGGACGAGGCGTTCGTCCCCGACGCGCGGGAGGCGTACCACCGCTGGGCCGCCCTGCGCCGCGACGGGTCGGCCGCCGCCGGGCCCGTCGGCTGAATCGGTGCGCGCCGCCCCCGCCCCCGTCCGCGCCTCCGCCCCCGCTTCCGCGTTCGCGCGCCGTCCGCCGGGCGGTCACCATGACAGGGAATGCGGGATGACAGGGACCGGGGGCGGGCCGACGTCGTGGAGGGTGGACATGTTGCTGCCGGTCCTGTTCGCGCTGGGCGCCGCGCTCAGCAACGCGCTCGCGACCGTGCTCCAGCGCAAGGCCGCCCTGACGGTGCCCAAGAGCGAGGGGCTGCGCGTCGGACTGATCGTCGACCTGCTGCGCCGCCCCGTCTGGCTGGTCGGCATCGTGGCCGTGATCACCGCGGGCGTCTGCCAGGCCGTGGCGCTCGCGACCGGACCGATCACCATCGTGCAGCCCCTGTTCGTCCTCGAACTGCCGCTCGCCCTCGTCATCGCCACCGCACTCCTCCAGGGGCGGCTGTCCTGCGCCGGCTGGGCGGCCGTCGGCACGGTGGTCGCCGGGCTCGCCGTCGTGCTCTTCGCCGCCTCGCCCGCCGGGAACCGCACCCAGGTGCCGATGACCCACTGGATCCCGGCGCTCGCCGGATGCGTCGCCGCCATCGCCGCCCTCGTCGTCGCGGCACTCCGCCGCCCCGAGGGCCGCGGACGCGCCGCCTGCTTCGGACTCGCCACGGCGATCTCGTACGCGATGACGGCCGCGCTGATGAAGACGTCGATGCACACCCTCGACGACAGGGGCGTCACGGCCTTCTTCACCACCTGGCAGACGTACGGATTCGCCCTGTTCGGGGTGTGCGCGCTGTTCTTCCTCGAGAACGCGATGCAGTCCGGCCCGCTGGTCGCCTCCCAGCCCGCCCTGACGCTGGGGGACGCGTGCGTGAGCCTGGCCCTGGGGGTCACGGTCTACGCGGAGTACGTCCGCACGGGCTGGTGGCTGGTCCCGCAACTGCTGGGCGCCGCGCTGATCGCGGCGGGCGTACTGGCGCTGTCGCGCCTGCCGTTGGCGCGGGCGCTGGCGAGTGAGGACGGGGAGAAGGGGACGGCGGCGGACGCGGAGTCGCCCGCGCCATGAGGGTTGTTGACGGTCTCGCCCCGGGACCGGTGAGATGGTCGCCGTTCGCTGTCATCACGGCGGCAAAGAGGCCGGTGAAGTGGTGCCGCTGTCCTGCAACGGCAGCACCGTGTACGACTCGGTCGCCGCGGAGGACGTCGCCCCGGCCGGCGAGGAGACCGTCGGCTTCACCGCCACGACTCGTACCAGGGTGTGTCCCACCTCGTCCGCACCCAGGTCGTCCGTGCGGGCGACGTCGTCGCCGTCTACTTCGCGGCCGACGGCATGGCGGTCGCCAACGGCCGGGCGAGCGAGGCGAAACCGCAGCCGGCCGTGGTGAAGGCGCAGTGGGCGAAACTGGGTTGAGCGCTTCACGCCGCTCTAAGCTCCCCCTGTGCGACGCAATGATGTGACGCGGACCGACGGCACGTGGGTGGGCCTGTCCGTGGAGGTGCGGGACCGCCGCCGGGCGGGACTGGCCGTGTTCACCGCCGGCGCGTCGCGCCTGCTGATCTCGCAGGCGTCGCGGCCCGTCCTGCTCGCGGTGGTCGACGAACCGCTCCAGGGCGTGGACTTCTGGCGCACCGACGCGTACCGCTCCTGCGTCCCGCCGCTGCGCGCGGACGTGGGGCGCGCCCTGGCGGGCGACGTGGAACGGTGGGCTCACCGCTTCGTGCGGTATCTCGTCGACGCACCGGACAGCCCTTTGCACGAGGGCCGGTGGCTGCTGACACGCGACTGCCCACTCCCGCGATGGCGGCACACCGACGTCTCCCACGCCGAGTACTGGGAGTCGATGCTCGTCGAGGGCCATCCCGGCGGATACATCGACTGGTTCGTCCACTCCGGCTCATGGGAGGTACTTCCGCTCCGGCCCATGCCTCATGCCGACGACAGCAGGGTCAAGGCATACCGCAAGCAAGCCCGCGAGGGCACACTGCCACCCGTCCTGCTGTGGTGGGTCAGCGGCCTGGACTGCCATCTGATCCTGGACGGTCACGCACGGCTCGCCGCGGCGATCGCCGAATCCGTCGAGCCTCCCCTGCTGGAGTTGCACCGCACCGTGCCCCGCGACGACCTCGCCGCACGCACCGACGAGGCAGTGACCTTCTACGAGGGTGAACTGGCACGTTTCGCCAGGCTCCGGGCCGCCCACGGCCCCGCCGTCCCGGACGGAGCCGCTCTCGCCGGGCCGCAGTTGGTACGGCTCTTCGACGACCTGAACACGGCCCGACTGCCGACCTGGGCCTGGCCCCTGCCCGGTGGGGTGAGCCGGTGGCGTCGGATCTCCCACGAGGCGACGGGCTGCCGGTGCGGCCTACCCGCAGGTGAGTCCTGCTCAGCTCCGGACTGCCCGCGCCGGGACGGTGTGTAAGGTCCCGCCCCGTGAACCGGCCTGCGACTCCCCGCCCCCGCGCCCGTGACCTCGGCATCGTCATCGGGCCCACCCCCACCGGACCCCTCAACGCCCTCACCGACGTGTCGGGAGTCCGCGTCGGACACACCACCGTGCGGAGCCGGCCCGACGTGCACAGCGGGGTGACGGCCATCGTGCCCGACGGTGTGCGGCCGGGGGCGCCGTTGCCAGCGGGCCTGTTCGTCGGGAACGGGTACGGGAAGCTCGTCGGCGCCACCCAGCTCGCCGAACTCGGCGAGCTGGAGACGCCCGTGCTGCTCACCTCCACGCTGTCGGCGTTCCGGGTCGCCGACGCCCTGGTCGGGTGGGTGCTCGAACAGGCGGGAAACGAAGGGGTGTTGAGTCTCAATCCCGTGGTGGGGGAGTGCAACGACGGTTTCCTCTCCGACATCCGGAGCCGGCCCGTACGCGAGGAGCATGTACGGGCCGCGCTCGACGGGGCGTCGGCGGGGCCCGTGGCCGAGGGGTGTGTCGGCGCGGGGACCGGCACCGTCGCCCTCGGGTACAAGGCCGGCATCGGGACGTCCTCCCGCACCCCGGAGGTGGCAGGCGGCCGCTGCACCGTGGGCGCGCTCGTCCAGGCCAACTTCGGCGGCACCCTGCGCGTCCTGGGACGCACCCTTGCCTCCCGGGCGACCAGGCCGGAGGACGCCGGACCGCCCGCCGAGACCGGGTCCTGCATGATCGTCGTGGCCACGGACGCCCCGCTCGACGCCCGGCAGCTCACCCGCGTCGCCCGCCGCGCCGTGTTCGCCCTCGCCCGGACGGGCGCGGCCTACAGCCACGGCAGCGGCGACTACGCCGTGGCCTTCACCACCACCCGGCCCCACACCGCGCCCCCACTCGCCGACGCCGCGCTGAGCCTCCTCTTCGAGGCGGTCCTCGACACCGTGGAGGAGGCCGTCCTCAACTCCCTCCTCACCGCAACGACGACCACCGGCCACGCGGGCCGCACGGTCCCCGCACTTTCCGCGGACCGACTCCTCGCAGACATGCGCCTGGACAGCTAGTCCGCCCGCCGCCCCCACACCATCGCCATCCCCGGGCCCACCTCCGCCAGCTGAGGTGACTCCAGGTACGCCAGGGCCTCGTCCACCACCCGCGCGTCCACCAGGCCCGTCGCCTCCAGTTCCGGGCGCATGCGCTGCCAGGTGTCCGACCAGAAGAAGGCCGCGGGGGCGCCCGGGAGCAGGGGCGGGCAGACCACCTCCGCGCCGATGTCGCGCAGACCCTCCGCGCGGAGGTAACGCGGGTACGCCGGCACCTCGGTGAGGTCGGTGCCGATCGTCGCCCACAGCGCCGCCCACATGGCGTCCATGGTGCGCCGGTAGGCGGAGGAGCGGTCGAGGGTGTCGGGCAGTTCCACCGCGTCGCCGAGCACCAGCACGCCGCCCGGGCGAAGCAGGCCCGCCAGCCGGTGGACGAGCCTGCGGCGGCCCGGCAGGTGCATGAGCACGAACCGGGCGTGCACCAGGTCGAACCTGCCCGGGTCCAGGTCCTCGTCGGTGACGTCCGCGGTCAGCACCCGCAGCCCGGGCAGCTCCCAGGCCGCCAGGGCGCGGGTGTCCCGGTCGAGGGCGACGACCTCCTCGACCCCGGCCTCCTCCAGGAGCCACCGCGCGACGGTCCCGGTCCCCGCCCCGACCTCCAGGCACCGCATGCCCGGACCCGCGCCCAGTTCCCGCAGCCGGCGGGTGGTGACCGGGTCGTGGACCAGCGCGGCGGCGTCGATGCGCTCCGACTCGTGCGGGTCCTCGGGCGGGAAGAGCTCACGCCCGTACCGCCCGGCGGGTACGTCCCCGGCGCCTTCGCCGGGGCCCGAGGACGGCGTGCCGCCCCCGCCGGGGCCCGAGGACGGCGTGCCGCCCGCACCCGCCCCGTCGCCGTCGCCGTCGTCCGGGGAACCCGCCCGATCCCTCACCCGCACACCCCGGTCAGTTGATCCCGCTCGGCGTCGGCGACGGCGTGCGCCCCGCGAGCACTTCCTGGAGCCGCTGCGTCCCCTGCTCCACCGCGGCCGACGTGGTGTCGTGGTCGGCGCCCTCCAGCCCGCCGTTGGTGACCGTGATCGCGTCCGCGCCGATCTGCACGACGGCGACGTCCAGGCTCAGGGTGACGGGGTCGCCGTTGCTCTCGCCCTTCACCGTCACGGTCAGGCCCTGCCGGTTGTCACCGACCTGCGGCAGCGACGTCTCGATGACCTGGACCGTACGCTCCCCGGCGTCGCCGCCGGTCAGCGTGAACTGGTCACAGGTGTCGGGCAGCTCGCTGAGCCACTGCATGGAGTCGTCCAGGTCGGCCTTGTCGTACGCGGCGACCTGGTACAGCAGCCGCGAGTCGCCCTGCTGGAAGCCGGTGACGGCGGACGCGCCCGTGGGTTTGCCCAGCAGCGTCTCGTCGAACAGCGCGTCGGTCAGGCGCTGGCAGTCCTGCGTGTCGCTCTGGCCGTCGACGAACGCGGCCACGTCGACGCTGCCGACGAGCAGCGAGTCCCGCCACTCGCTCGGGTTCCGCACCTGCGTCCAGTCGTCCTCGATGTCCGCCGGGGTGATCAGCGCGTTCCGTGCGCCCTCCTCACTGAGGTCCGACGGCGAGGCCGAGGCGGACGGCGACGACGCCGAGGGCGAGGTGGTCTGCGCGGCGACGCCCCGCTCGGCGACCGTGGACGAGGCGTCCGCCTCGGGCGAGGCGCTGCTGTCCGAGCCGGAACAGGCCGCCGTGGCGAACAGCGTGCCGGCGGCCAGGGCGGCGGCCAGGACGCGGGCCGGCCGGACGAGCGGGCGAGGGGTGGTCACGTGTGCCTCCTGTGGGACGGACGGTCCGCCCGGTGCCGACCTGCACCGGGCACGCTTGCTCCCCCGCCTCCCACCGCACCACCGCTTTGCCCGCGCGACCAGCGCAGCGGAGGCATACAGGTGAGACCGCGGGGAACACGGGCCCGTGGCCGCGGCCGGACGCACACCGGAACCGGCGGCCGCCACGACCCCAACGGGCGCCCCTGCCACGGCGCCCGCACGGGAACGCTGTTACGTTCCCGATGCACCGTTGTGTCCAGGAAAGGAACGAAGCCACGTCCCCCACCGACAACGGCCCGGCCCCGCCCGAGGCGGCCAGGCGCCACCCGA
This sequence comes from Streptomyces lusitanus, assembly GCF_042647945.1. Taxonomy (NCBI): domain Bacteria; kingdom Bacillati; phylum Actinomycetota; class Actinomycetes; order Kitasatosporales; family Streptomycetaceae; genus Streptomyces; species Streptomyces lusitanus. The sequence goes on along the minus strand of NZ_JBHRWL010000003.1, from coordinate 266,247 downwards.
CCCTGTTCCGTGCCGTCCGCCGCCGGCGGAACCCGCCGCTGCGGCGGTCGGACATCACGGTGACGGACGAGCGGGCGGTCAAGCGCGCGGTGAAGGCCGCCTCGCTCGGCAACGCCATGGAATGGTTCGACTTCGGGATCTACGCCTACCTGGCGGGCACCATCGGCAGGGTGTTCTTCCCCTCGGGGAACGAGACGGTGCAGCTGCTGTCCTCCTTCGCCACCTTCGCCGTGGCGTTCCTGGTGCGCCCGCTGGGCGGCATGGTCTTCGGGCCGATGGGCGACAAGATCGGCCGTAAGAAGGTCCTCGCCCTGACGATGATCCTGATGGCCATCGGCACGGCCGCGATCGGCATGCTGCCGTCGTACGCGGCGGTCGGCTTCTGGTCGCCGGCGCTGCTGATCCTCTTCCGGCTGCTCCAGGGCTTCTCCACGGGCGGCGAGTACGGCGGCGCCTCCACCTTCATCGCCGAGTACGCCCCGGACCGGCGGCGCGGCTACTTCGGCAGCTTCCTGGAGCTGGGCACGCTCGCCGGGTACACCGGCGCGGCCGGTCTGGTCGTGGCGCTGACCGCGTGGCTCGGCAACGACGCCATGGACGCCTGGGGCTGGCGCATCCCCTTCCTGGTCGCCGGTCCCCTCGGCATCGTCGGCATCTACCTGCGGCTGAAGCTGGACGACACCCCCGCCTACCTCAAACTGGGGGAGGGCAACGTCCACGTCTCCGACGCCGCGAACCAGGTGGAGACCACCGCCCGCGGCGACCTCGCCAAGATCTTCCGGCAGCACTGGCGGGCGCTGATCCTGTGCATCACCCTGGTCGGCGCGTACAACGTCACCGACTACATGCTGCTGTCGTACATGCCGACGTACCTGTCCGACGAGCTCCACTACAAGGAGTCGCACGGGCTGCTGATCCTCGTCGCCACCATGGTGGTGCTGATGCTGATCATCAACCAGGTCGGCCGGCTCAACGACCGCTACGGACGCAAGCCGCTGCTGATGGCGGGCATGCTGGGCTTCCTGATCCTGTCCGCGCCGGCCTTCGTGCTCGTGCAGCAGGGCAGCCTGCTCGCGGTGTCGGCCGGCATGCTGATGCTCGGCCTGTCCCTGGTCTGCCTGCTCGGCACCATGTCGGCCGCGCTGCCCGCCATGTTCCCGACGTCCGTGCGCTACGGCTCCCTGTCGGTCGGCTACAACCTGTCCGCCTCGCTGTTCGGCGGCACCACCCCGCTGGTGATCACCGCGCTCATCGGCGCGACCGGCTCGGACATGATGCCCGCGTACTACGCGATGGCGGCCGCCCTGGTCGGTGTGATCTCGGTGGCCCTCATGAAGGAGACGGCACAGCAGCCGCTGGAGGGGTCGCCGCCCTCGGTGCAGACCGAGGAGGAGGCCGCGGAGATCGTGCTCGCGCAGGCGCCGACGCCGAAGTTCTGACGCGGGCCGTCCGGTGACGCGGAGGGGTGGGGGCGTGACCCCCGCCCCTCCCGCGTGCCCCCCAGCTCGCCCGCGCCCGTCAGAGACCGGCGAGCAGGCCCTCCAGAGGGGCCGGCACCCGCTCCTCACCCAGCGCCTCGACCAGCACCCGTCCGTAGCGGATCTTGCGGCCCTTCTTCGTACCGAGGAAGCGGCGCAGCTGCTGCTGGGCGGGCCGCCCCCGTTGCGCGGGCTGCCGCAGGAAGGTACTCAGGGCGCGAAACTCCCCCTGCTCCTGGACCAGTTCGGTCACCCGCTCCACACCGAGGGCGCGGATCAGCTCGTCCTCCAGGTCCGCCGCGCAGACGAAGACGCCGTCGCTGTCGGCGCCCGCCCGCTCCCAGCCCCGCGTGTAGTAGCCGAGTTCCCGCTCGTCGCACAGCCCCGTCAGACGCAGGCCCAGTCCACGGGGACCGAGAAGGGCGGAGAAGCGGCCGACGTTCATCGCGCCCCCCATCGGCAGCACGCAGACGCCCCCGGCCGCCAGGTCCCGGCCGTGACGCGCGGCGAGTGCGTCGACCGCGGCGGCGTCGCTGAGCCCCTCCAGCAGGACGACCGTACGGAGGGACAGCCGCCCGGCCAGTTCGCGCGCCGGGTCACCGGGCCCGCCGGCCGCCCACGCGGTCACCGCGTCCCGGAACGCGTTCATGTCGCTCATGCGCCAAGTCTTCTCCGGTCGCGGCGACTTCGGTACTCGGTTTCGGCCCGTGCGAGAGGGCGGGGACGGTGTCGGGCGGTGTTGGCGGGAACCCGTCGGCACCTGGCACGGACGCCCATGGGTCCCCGCCCCGCGGCTCGTTAGCTTCGGAGGCGTCCGCGTCCGACCGGACCGGAGACCGGACGCCCCACGGGAGGTACGTCGCCCCATGCATGCCCAGATCGTCCTGTTCGACGGCTTCGACCCGCTCGACGTGGTCGCGCCCTACGAGGTCCTGTACGCGGGAGGCACCGCGTCCGGCGGGGCGCTCACCGTCGAGCTGGTCTCCGCCGAGGGCCCGCGCGAGGTGGTGAGCGGCACCGGCGCCCTCACCCTGCGGGCCACCGGCACGCTCGACCCCCACGCCGCCGGCCTCATCGTGGTGCCGGGCGCCTCGGGCCGGGTCGGCGAACCCGGCGAGGTGCCCGACGTCGACGCGGGTGCGGGGGAGTGGCGGCAGGACGAGTTCGTACCCGTCCTGCTGGGCCGCGCCCTGACCACCGCGCTGCCCGCGCTGCTCAAGGAGGCGCTGGACGACCCGGCGGTGACCGTGGCCACGGTGTGCGGCGGCTCGCTGGTGCCCGCGATGGCCGGCCTGCTGGAGGGCCGCCACGCCACGACCCACCACCTGGGCATCGACATGCTCGACGCGACCGGCGTCCACGCGGTGCGCGCCCGCGTCGTCGACGACGGCGACCTGGTCAGCGGCGCCGGCGTCACCTCCGGTCTCGATCTGGGCCTCTACCTGCTGGAACGCGAACTGGGCCCGCGCATCGCGCACGCCGTCGAGACCCTGTTCGCCCACGAGCGCCGCGGCACGGTCTGGCGCGCCACGGGCCCCGCCCCGGCCGCGCTGTGACGTACGACCCTGCCTTTGTCCTCTTCTCCACCCCCGCCCCCATCACAGGAGTCCCACGCACATGACCGCCGACACCGACACCGACCGCGCCGCCTCCCTCGAGGGCGTCTGGGACCTGACCATCGCCACCCCCGTCGGCCGCATCAAGGCCGTCGTCGAGTTCCGCCGGCGGGACGGCTCGCTGGTCGGCGTCGCGTCCGGCGCGGGCGAGGACGTGCCGCTGAGGGACATCGCCGTCGACGGCTCCCACGTCACCTGGAAGCAGTCCGTCACCAAGCCCCTCCGGCTGAACCTCGCCTTCGCGGTCGACGTGGACGGCGACACCCTGGAGGGCGCCTCGCGGGCCGGCCGGCTGCCCGCCTCGAAGGTCACCGGGACACGCCGGCCGACGCCCGTGGGGGAGGCGGAATAGGGGACCGGGGGGCGCTGTTACACCTGCTGCCTGACATGCGCGAGTCATTCGACTCGGGCGATGACGGCGGAAGGAGCACCTCATGGCACGCAGCACGGCACGCCCGGTCGTCAAGCTGAAGTCCACGGCCGGCACCGGCGTCACCTACGTGACCCGCAAGAACCGTCTGAACGACCCCGACCGGCTGGTCCTGCACAAGTACGACGCGGTCGCCGGACAGCACGTCCTCTTCCGCGAGGAGCGCTGACGCGCGGACCGTCGCGCGAGGACGTCGACACACCCCGTTTCCGCCGCCGCTCCCGGCGGCGGAGGCAGCGAGAAAGGACACCCATGAGGCACGGCATCCACCCCGTCTCCCGGCCGGTCGTCTTCCGCGACCGCGCGGCAGGGTTCCAGTTCCTGACCCGCTCCACGCTCGACTCCGACAGGACGGTCGAGTGGGAGGACGGCACGACGTACCCGGTCGTCGACGTGGAGATCTCGTCGGCGAGCCACCCGTTCTACACCGGCACCGCCCGCGTCCTCGACACCGCGGGACGCGTGGAGCGCTTCGAGCGGCGCTACGGCACCGCTCGGGCCCGCGGCTGACCGTTCCGGCCGGCGGTTGCCGCTCCGGTCGGCCGTTCGACCCGGACGGCCCGCTGCTGACCGCCCCGGTCGGCCGCTGACCGGGACATCCGGCCCTCACCAGGGCCTTCCACCAGGAGTACGTGATGAAGGTACGCAAGTCCCTGCGCTCGTTGAAGGCCAAGCCCGGCGCCCAGGTGGTGCGCCGCCGGGGCGTGACCTTCGTGATCAACAAGAAGGACCCGCGTTTCAAGGCCCGCCAGGGCTGACGAGCCGCAGGTACCGACGACGTCCGGACGGCCCGGCACCGCAGTGCGCGGTGCCGGGCCGTCGGCGTGCCCCCGCACGATGAGCCGGCTGCACGATCGCCCGGCCGCACGATCGCCCGGCCGTGCGGGGTCCCCGTCGCGCGGCCAGGATGGAAGGGAGGTCGCGGAACCGGGCGGACGAGGCCGTCCTGGCGGGGCGAACGGCAGCCGGGAGGCGGGCATGACGGTGAAGCGGGTCGGCATGGTGGTGCACGGCGGACGCCCCGAGGCGGTGGCGGCCGCCGGCACGGTCCGTGAGTGGTGCGCGGAGCACGGCATCGCCTGCAAGGACGTCGACGTGTGGGCCGACGGCGGCCGGCACAGCGCCCGCCAGGAGGTGGCCGCCGCGGGCGACCCCGACCTGGTCGTCACCCTCGGCGGCGACGGCACCTTCCTGCGCGGCGCCCGGCTGGCCGCCGCCGCGGACGCCCTGATCCTCGGCGTCGACCTCGGCCGGGTGGGCTTCCTGACGGAGGTGCCCATGACGGAGGTGCGCGCCGCGCTGGACGCCGTGTACGAGGGCCGCCTCGACGTCGAGAAGCGGATGCTGCTGACCATGCGCGCCTCCCGCCGCCTGGAGGTCCCCTCGGACATCGAGGCGCTCATGCGCTACGGACGCGGCCCGCTGCTGCCGCCGACCAGCGTGCGCCCCGACTGCGAGACGGGCGGCGAGTGGGGCGTCCCGCTGGACGTGGCCGCCCTCAACGACGTGGTCCTGGAGAAGCTCGCCCGTGACCGCCAGATCTCCGTCGGCGTCTACATCTCCGGCCGGCTGCTCGCCTCGTACTCCGCCGACGCGCTGCTGGTGGCGACCCCGACCGGCTCGACGGCGTACAGCTTCGCCGCCGGCGGGTCGGTGGTGTCGCCGCGCGCGGAGGTGCTGGTGTTCACGCCGGTCGCCCCGCACATGACGTTCAACCGCTCGGTCGTGGCCGCGCCGGACGAACCCGTGGGACTGCGCGTCCTGGAGCGGTCCGGGCGGGCCGCCGTCAGCGTCGACGGCCAGGTCCGCGGCGTCATCGGCCCGGGCGACTGGATCGGCGTGTACGCCTCACCCCGCAGGCTGCGCGCCGTACGCCTCGGCCCGATGGACTTCTACGGCCGGCTGCGCGAGCGCATGAACCTGACCGACGCGCCCGCGGCGGTCGCCGACGGCACGCCCGCCCCGCTGTGGCCGGTGCGCAGCCCCCCGCCGGGCGACCTGGCCCACCTCGCCATGCCGGAACGCCCGGTCGCGCGGCCCTGACCCGGCGCCGACGGGAAGTCAGTGGACGAGGGCCTTGACGGTCGTCAGGTCCTCGCCGGTCAGCTCGGCGATCCGGTGCGCCGGCACCCCGGCCGCCACGGCACGGGCGAGCAGCGCCTCGCGGCCCTCGGCGCAGGAGCGGTAGGCGAGGAGTTCCTCCTCCATGCGTGCGACGTCGTACGGGGCGTTGAGCTGCCGCACGCGGCTCAGCTCCTCGTCCCCGAGGGGAACGGGCAGCCGCTCGGCGCCCTCCGGAACGGCCGAGGTCTCCTCCGGCGGCAACAGCCGCAGCCCCGGCGAGGTCACGGTCACACCCTGCGCCTCCAGCCACGCCCGCACGGCCGGGGTGTCCATGAACGCCGCGTCCTCCACGGCGGCGAGCGGCACCCCCAGCGACACGGCGGGGTCGTCGAACAGCACGATGTAGGCGTCGTCGGTCATGGTCGGTACCTCCTGCGTGTGGTCCCACTCCGGTGGACACCCTCTACCCCCCTTCGGGCGGTCCACGACAGGTGGGCGGCCCCCGCCGCGCCGGCCGGCCTCGTCCCCACCGTTCACCTGGTAGCCGGGGACGGAAGGCCAACGCACCGTCAGCACCACGGAGTCCGCCTCCGCGAACCACGAGTGATCGACCCCCCGGCCCCACACGACGTAGTCCCCCTGCTCGGCCAACAGGACGCTACGCCCGGGCAGTTCGACCCGGAAGCGCCCGCTGACGAGAACCAGGAGCGCGGTGCGCTCTTCACCGGTCACCCACCGGGCCCGCTCGTCACCCCGCGGGTGAACACCCCACTTGATCTCCACGTCCTCGCTGTGACGAGGGTCGGACACCTCCTTGAAGTGCCCCAGCAGCCAGCCCCGGTCCAGTGCGGCATCCTTGCCGGCATTGCCCACGTACACACGGTCGCTCATGGTCGCGGACGGTAGCAGCCGATCCGGTATCACGTGCTGTGGCAGCACCGGCCCCGGTAACGTGGCCCGAGCCGGAGGGGGATGTCTGTGTCTGCGAAGCCGCCGAGCCGTTGGGGTGTACTGACGCAGCGGGACTTCCGCCTGTTGTTCGTCGGTGAGACCGCGAGTGGCCTGGGGAACGGCATCACCGCGGTGGCTCTGCCGCTTGTCGCCGTGCTCACTCTGCACGCCACGGCCCTGGAGGTCGGATTACTTGCCGCAGCCGTATGGGTCCCGTGGCTGGTCGTGGGGTTACCCGCCGGCGCCTGGGTCGACCGGTTGCCCCGACGTCGCATCATGGTCGTCTGCAACCTCGTGTCGGCCGCGATGTACGCGAGTGTGCCCGTCGCCGGCTGGATCGACCGGCTGACGCTCACGCACCTGTTCGTCGTGGCGGTGGCCTGCGGCACCTCCGCCGTCTTCTTCAACACAGCCTGCCACGCGTACGTTCCATCCATCCTGGTGCAGTCGGATCTCGCGGACGGCAACGCGAAGCTCCAGGTGAGCGAAGCCGGAACCCGAGTGATGGGCAGAAGCGCGGCGGGCTTCACGGCCCAGGCGGTCGGCGCGACGACGGGACTCCTGCTGGACGCGCTCACCTTCCTCGTCTCCACGGCGTGCCTGCTCGGCATCCGCGCCCGGGAGGAGAAGCCCGCACGTCAGGGCGGAACGTCGTCCAGCTTGGTCCACGAGACGGGCGAAGGACTGCGCTTCCTCAGCCGTGACCCCTATCTGCGGCCCATCGTCGTCTACGGCGCCACCCTCAACCTGCTGCTGATGGGCTACCAAGCCGTGCAGATCGTCTTCCTGGTCCGGACGGTCGGGGTCGGCGCCGGCGCCGTGGGGCTGCTCGTCATGTGTTCCAGCCTCGGTGGAGTCCTGGGCGCGTTGCTCGCGACGCGGTTGTGCCGCCGGTGGGGCACCGCACGGGCACTGGTCCTCACCCAGGCGGTGGCCTGCCCCTTCGCACTGCTGTTACCCCTCACCACCCCCGGTCCGGGGCTGTTGTTCTTCGTCTCGGGGGCTTTCGTGCTCGGCGTCGGGGTGTCCGTGGCGAACGTCGTCGTGGGCACCTTCCGCCAGAGCTACTGTCCGCCGTATCTGCTGGGGCGGGTCTCGTCGGCCTCCATGGCCACCAATCAAGGCACGATCGCCATCGGCTCGGCTCTCGGCGGCTTCCTCGGATCGGTCATCGGCACGCGCCCCACCCTCTGGGTCCTGACGGCGCCCCTTGCGCTGACCTGGCTGCTCCTGGCGTTCAGCTCCGCGGGCAAGGCGCGTGAACTACCGCTCGCCGTCAACCCGGAACGGCGCACCGGACCTACGGCCGACGCGCCGTCCCCTGCGTGAGCACACGCCTGCTACGCGTATGCGTGGGGCGCGGCACCCCCGCCGCGCCCCACCCCGCCCGTAGCGACCCCTACCGCTCGTCGACCTCCCGGTCGAAGTCCCGCGCGCAGTCCTGCCGGTCGTTCTGGCTGTTCGCGTGCTCGACGCAGTCCTGGTAGTCCTTGAACTCGTCGCTGTTGACCACGGCCACGCCCAGCGCCAGCAGTACCGACGACACCACGAGGGCCAGTGCGCCCAGCACCGCGCCGATGACCGCCATCGTGCCGTTCGTGGCCACGCCTCGTCTGCTGCGCCGGAAGCCGAGCACGCCGAAGATCACGGCCAGCAGGCCCAGCACGATGCCGCCGATCGCGGTCCAGAACAGCAGCGCGCCCACGATGCCCAGGACCAGCGCCGCGATGCCGAAGCCGTTGCGCCGTTCACCCGTGCCCGCCGGCCCGCCGTGCCCCGTCGGCTGTCCGTAGCCCGTGCCGTCGTGTCCGTGCGTCGAAGTCATGTGCGCTCTCCGGGTGTTGAGGGGTCGTCAGTCGCCTGTGTCCCGTCCGTGTGCCCGGACCCGCCGCCCCCATGCCGAACCCCGCCGTCACCGGACGGGACGACGCCCGCGGTGCGCCGGTCGGCGTGATGCCTCCCACACGCCGGACCGGCCCTGTCTCGAATTCCGCCCTTGTACCCTGACCTGCACCCCCCTACGATGAATGCGCTTTCATCGCGCCGACCTAGGGATGCCCCCCGATGAGTACCGCCCCCACGGTGTACGACGTCGCCGAACGCTCAGGCGTGTCCATCGCCACCGTGTCCCGCGTCTACCGCAACCCCGACTCGGTGCGGGCGCAGACCCGTGAGCGGGTGCTCGCCGCCGCGCGCGACCTCGGCTACGTGCCCAGCGGCAACGCACGCGGACTCGCCAGCCGCTCCACCGGCGTGCTCGGACTCTGCTTCCCCGACTACGCCGACCCGGACACCGACGCCGAGGACGACGACGCGGCGATGCTCTACTCCGACCAGATCATCCGCGGCATGGAGCGCGCCGCCCGCCGGCACGGGTACGCCCTGCTCATCGCCGCCTCCCTCAAGGGCGGCCCGGAAAGCCTCGTCGCCAAGGTCGCCGGACGCGTCGACGGCTTCGCCGTGCTGGCTCGCACCGTGCCCACGGAGGAACTCGAGGGCATCTCCAGGCGCCGCCCCGTCGTCATGCTCGCCGGGCCCCGCGAGGAGGGCGACCACCTGGACCACCTCGACCACATCGAGGTCGCCAACTTCGACGGGCAGCGGGAGCTGACCCGCCACCTCGTGGAGGACCACGGCCTGCGCCGCCTCGCCTTCGTCGGCTCCGCCGAGGAGTCCCCGGACGTCGAGGCCCGCTTCCAGGGCTTCCTCGCCGCCTGCCGCGCCGCGGGCGTCGACACCCCCGACGAGCCCGCCGTGCGTGCGGACATGATGACCCAGGCCGAGGGCGCCCGCGCCGCCGACGCCCTCTGCGACCGGGACGGCGGGCCGCCGCAGGCCCTCGTCTGCGCCAACGACCAGATGGCCGTCGGCGCCCTGCACGCGCTGGAGCGCCGCGGCCTGTCCGTGCCGGACGACGTGGCCGTCACCGGCTTCGACGGCATCCCGCTCGGCCGGCTCGTCCGCCCCACGCTCACCACCGTGCGCCAGCCCATGCTGCGCATGGGGGAGGAGGCGGTCGAACTCCTCGTACGCCGCCTGAACGGCACGCCCGACGCCGACCCGGTGTCCCTGATGCTCCCCGTCACCGTCGCCCGCCGCGCCAGCTGCGGCTGCGGGCCGGAGGAGCAGACCGCCGTCGCCATCGGCGCCTGACGTCCCGCTGCATCCCGTGGCCCGCGCCCGCCTGACAGGCGTCACGCTCACGCCCCGGCGCGGCCCCCAACACCTCCACCACACCCCCCACACCACACCCCCACGGGACGTATCTCACACCCGCTTCCGTACGCCCCGCCCCCGGCCTAGGTTGCTGACAGGGCCCTGTGCCCATCCCCGGGGGTGTCCGCCTGCCGCGACGCACAGCGCGCGCGGGTGAACGCCCCCTTTCCGCGCCCGGCCAGGCGCACCCCAGCCGTTACCGGAGTGTGACCCAGCTCCCCCTTGTCACGGCGAAGCCCCTCCCGCAGAGTCATGTATGCGCTTACAGAATGCGCATACATCAGGAACGCTCGAGGAGGAGCAGTCCATGCACCGCGCCACACCTGCCGCGCTCGCCCTCACCGTGGCGTCCGCGCTCACCCTCACCGCCTGCGGCGGCTCCGGTGGCGCGGACGTGGACGCCGACGCCGAGCAGACGCTCACCGTCTGGGCCATGGGCACCGAGGGCGAGAAGCTCGCCGAGGTCGCCGACGGCTACGAGAAGTCCCACCCGAACATCACCGTCAAGGTGACCCCGGTCGGCTGGGACGTGGCGCACCAGAAGCTCGTCGCCGCGGCCGCCGCCGGCAAGCTGCCCGACGTCGTGCAGATGGGCGGGACCTACCTCGGCGAGTTCGCCGACATGGGCGTCCTCGAACCGGTCGACACCAAGACCGTCAAAAAGGGCGACTTCTTCCCCGCCGCCTGGGAGCAGGCCTCGTACGACGGCGAGACGTACGGCGTCCCCTGGTACGTCGACACCCGCGTCCTCTTCTACCGCACCGACCTCGCCCGCAAGGCCGGTCTCGCGAAGCCGCCCGCCACCATGGACGAGCTGCTGAAGGCCGCCCAGGCCTACCAGGACAAGGCGGAGACCAAGTGGGGTCTGTCCGTCCAGCCCGGCGGGCTCGACACCGTGCAGAGCTTCTACCCGTTCCTGTACTCCGCCGGCGGCGAGATCATCGACGAGGACGGCAAGGCCGCCGTCAACAGCCCCGAGGCGGTGAAGGCGCTCGAGACCTACGGCGAGTTCTTCGCCAAGGGCGTCAGCGAGAAGGCCGTCCGCCCCGGCTACGACGTGACCAAGGACTTCAACACCGGCGACGTGCCGATGTTCTTCGGCGGCCCGTGGATCATGTCGCTGCTCGACGAGAACTACCCGGACGTCAAGGGCAAGTGGGCCGTCGCCCCCGTGCCCGCCGACAAGGAGTCCGTGTCCATGGCCGGCGGCTCCAGCCTCGCCGTGTCCGCGGACAGCGAGCACAAGGCCGCCGCCCAGGAGTTCATCTCCTTCCTCACCGACGCCAAGGGCCAGGCCGACTGGTACGAGCGCACCCGTGACCTGCCCGCCAACCAGCAGGCCTGGACGTCCGGCGACCTCGCCACCGACCCCAAGCTCAAGGTGTGGCGCGCGCAGATGGAGACCGCCAGGACCACGCCGTCCCAGCCCCGGCTGACCGAGATCACCTCCAAGGTGGACTCCGCCATCGAGTCGGTCACCCAGGGCAAGTCCGGCGCCAAGGCCGCCCTGGACAAGGCGCAGGCCGAGATCGAAGGACTCGTGGAGTAACCGGCATGCCCTCCCTGACCAAGGCGGCCGCCGACCCCGCGGCCGCGGTGACCAAGACCGGCCCGGACGGGCCGCCGGGAGACGGGCGGCGCGCCCGCCGCCCGCTCGGCCGGCACAACCTCCACGGCTGGCTGTTCTCCACGCCGTTCCTGGTGCTGTTCGCCGTCTTCATGGCCTTCCCGATCGTCGCGACGCTCCTGATGAGCTTCACCGACTTCGGGGCCCGCCATGTCACCCGCCCGCTGGAGGCGGAGTTCGTCGGCCTGGAGAACTACACCAAGCTCTTCGAGGACGACCGGTTCCTCAAGGCCCTGTTCAACACGGCGTACTTCGTGGTCGTCGGCGTGCCGCTGACCGTCCTGCTCGGACTGCTGGTCGCGGTCCTGCTGAACAACGGCATCGACCGCGCCCGCACGTTCTTCCGGGTCGGCTTCTACGCCCCCGTGGTCACCGCCATCGTCGCGGTCGCCGTCGTCTGGCGGTTCGTCCTCGACCCGTCCGACGGTCTGATCGCGGGCCTCGCCGCCGAACTGAGCGTGACCGCGCCGGACTTCCTCGGCTCCGAGACCTGGGCCATGCCCTCGCTCATCGCCATGGCGGTGTGGCGCAACCTCGGCACCGTCATGGTGCTGTTCATCGCCGGCCTCCAGGCGATCCCCGCCGACGTACGGGAGGCGGCGCGGCTCGACGGCGCCGGCGCCTGGCAGGAGATGCGCCGCATCACCGTGCCGTTGCTGCGGCCCACCATGCTCTACGCCAGCGTCATCACCACCATCGGCTACCTCAACGTCTTCGAGGAGCCGTTCGTGATGACCCAGGGCGGCCCGTCGGACGCGACGCTGACGGTGTCCCTGGACATGTACCGCGAGGGCTTCAACTTCTTCCACATGGGCTATGCGAGCGCCATGGCGTACGTGCTGTTCGTGGTCGTCATGGGCATCACGGTGCTCCAGCTCCGACTGCTGAAGGACAACACCCGATGAGCGCCCCCACGGCATCCCCGCGCCCGGTGCCCGCACCGGCCCGCCCCCGCGGACGGGGCCGCGTCCGCACCCCCCTGCTCTACACGCTCGCCTCGCTCGGTCTGCTGGTGATGTCCGCGCCGTTCCTGTGGATGGCGCTGTCCGCCTTCAAGACCCGCCGTGACCTCACCGCGAGCCCGCCGGTGTGGCTCCCCTCCGAGTGGACGCTGAGCAACTTCACCGCCCTGCTCGACCAGCTCGACATGCCGCGGTACTTCCTGAACAGCCTGATCGTGGCCGTGCTGGTCACCCTGTGCAACCTGCTGTTCTGCTCCATGCTCGGCTACGCGCTGGCGAAGCTGGAGTTCACCGGCCGGTCCAAGGTGTTCGGCGTCGTGCTGGCCGCCCTCATGGTGCCCGGCAACCTGCTGATCCTGCCGCTGTACGTGCTGATGACCAAGCTCGGCCTCATCGACACCTACGCCGGCCTCGTGCTGCCCTTCGCGGCGGGGGCGTTCGGCGTGTTCCTGATGCGGCAGTTCATGCAGTCCATCCCCGACGAGCTGCTGGAGGCGGCCCGGATCGACGGCGCGGGCGAGTGGTACATCTTCTGGCGCATCGTGCTGCCGCTGGTGAAGCCCGCCCTCGCCACGCTGACGATCTTCACCTTCCTCGGCTCGTGGAACAACTTCGTCTGGCCGCTCATCGCGACCAACGACCCGGACAAGTACACCCTGCCGGTCGCCCTGGCCACCTTCGCCAACGATCCCAACCGGACCGTCGGCGGCGGCAACGGCATGCTGATGGCGGGCTCCCTGCTCGTCGTCCTGCCGGTCCTGTTCGTCTTCGTGGTCCTCCAGCGCCACTTCACGCAGGGCATCGCGACCGCCGGACTCAAGTGACCGGTCCCGCCGGCCCGTCGCATTGGCACCGCCCCACCCCCACCAGAGAGAAAAGGACGATGACGCGTACCTCCCTGCCCTTCCCCGACGGCTTCCTGTGGGGGGCGTCCACCGCCGCCCACCAGATCGAGGGGAACAACGTCAACAGCGACTGGTGGCGGAAGGAACACGACCCGGCGGCGAACATCGCGGAACCCAGCCTGGACGCCTGCGACAGCTACCACCGTTGGGAGCAGGACATGGACCTGCTCGCGGAACTCGGCTTCACCGACTACCGGTTCAGCGTCGAGTGGGCCCGCATCGAACCGGTGCCCGGCACCTTCAGCCACGCCGAGATCGCGCACTACCGGCGCATGGTCGACGGCGCCCTCGCCCGCGGCCTGCGGCCCATGGTCACTCTGCACCACTTCACCGTGCCGCAGTGGTTCGAGGACCTCGGCGGCTGGACCGCCGACGGCGCGGCCGACCTGTTCGCCCGCTACGTCGAGCACTGCGCCCCGATCGTCTCCGAGGGCGTCCGGCACGTCTGCACCATCAACGAGCCCAACATGATCGCCGTCATGGCGGGCGCCGCCAAGGCCGGCGACCAGGGCTTCCCGCCCGCGGGACTGCCCACCCCCGACGAGGACACCACCCACGCCGTCATCGCCGCCCACCACGCCGCCGTCAAGGCCGTACGGGCGATCGACCCGGACATCCAGGTCGGCTGGACCGTCGCCAACCAGGTGTACCAGGCGCTGCCCGGCGCCGAGGACGTCACCGCCGCCTACCGGTACCCCCGCGAGGACGTCTTCATCGAGGCCGCGCGCGGCGACGACTGGATCGGCGTGCAGTCCTACACCCGCACCAGGATCAGCACGGACGGTCCCGTCCCCGCCCCCGAGGACGCCGAGCGCACCCTCACGCAGTGGGAGTACTACCCGGCCGCCGTCGGCCACGCCCTGCGCCACACCGCCGACGTCGCCGGCCCCGGCATGCCGCTGATCGTCACCGAGAACGGCATCGCCACCGCCGACGACACCCGCCGCGTCGACTACTACACCGGCGCCCTGGAAGCCGTCTCCGCCGCCCTCGAGGACGGCGTGAACGTCCACGGCTACCTGGCCTGGAGCGCCCTCGACAACTACGAGTGGGGCTCCTACAGGCCGACCTTCGGCCTCATTGCGGTCGACCCGGTCACCTTCGAGCGCACCGCCAAGCCCTCCGCCGTATGGCTCGGCGGTCTCGGCCGCACCCGGCAGCTGCCGCGCGCCGAGCGCTGATCCCCGCGGCGCCGCAGTGCGCCGCTCCCCCCTGGCCCGGGAGCCGGTGGGCCCCTGACACCCACCGGCTCCCGCACCCCCTGCGCACCACATCCGCACCGCACCACATCTGCACCGCACCACACCCGCACCGCACCACACCCGCACCGCACGACGCCCCGGCGGCCGGCGCCGTACCGCCCGGCCGCACCCCGCCGTTCCCGAAGGCAGGAGCCGCATGAACCGTCGTACGTTCCTCACCACCGCCACCCTCACCGCCGCGGCCTCCGCGACCGCCCTCGCCGGCGCCGCGCCCGCCGCCGCCGGAGCCCGCACCGGCGCCGGGCGCGCCCCGCTCCGCACCTGGTTCGAGGCCACCCACCGCTCCCTCGACGCCATGACCACCGACTTCGGCCTCACCACCGACAAGATGGACATCAGCGGCGCGGGCGCCCCCGTCCTGTCGGCGCAGACCTCGCCCACCAACATCGGCTGCGGCCTGTGGACCACCGTCGCCGCCGCCGGACTCGGCGTCATCGGCTCCGACACCCTCCACCGCCGCCTGTCCCGCACCGTCGCCGCCGTCGAGAGGCTGGAGCGCGCGCACGGCTTCTGGTTCAACTGGTACGACGCGCACGACGGCTCGCTGCTGACGGCCTGGCCGGAGACCGGCGACCCGGTGCGGCCCTTCCTCTCCAGCGTCGACAACGCCTGGCTGGTCACCGGCCTGATGATCGCCGCCGACGCCGACCCGTCGCTGCGCCCCCGCGTCGCCCGGCTGCTCGAGGACGCCGACTGGTCGTACTTCTACACGCCCTACGACCCCGCCGACCCGGTCGCCGGACCCGGCCAGCTGCGCGGCGGCTACTGGCCCGACAAGCCCGGCAAGGGCGAGCCGACCGGCCACCACTACGGCGCCCTCAACACCGAGCCCCGCATGGCGAGCTACCTCGGCATCGCCGACGGCTCCCTGCCGCCGGAGCACTACTGGCACATCTTCCGCACCCTCCTGCCCGGCATGGGCCAGGAGCAGGAACCCGAGGGCGCCTGGGTCACGATCGACGGCGTCCGCGTGTGGCAGGGCCACTACACCCACCGGGGCCGCAAGCTCGTCCCCACCTGGGGCGGTTCCATGTTCGAGGCGCTGATGGTGCCGCTGTTCGTGCCCGAGCCCGACTGGTCCCCGCGCTCCTGGGGCGCCACGCACCACCGCTACGTACGCGGCCAGATCGACCACGGCCTGAAGGAGGCCGGATACGGCTACTGGGGCTTCTCGCCCGCCAACATCCCCGACGGCGGCTACAGCGAGTACGGCGTCGACGCCCTCGGCATGCAGGAGGAGGGCTACACATCCAAGGGCGTGGTCACCCCGCACGCCTCCTTCCTCGCCCTGCCCTACGAGCCCGCCGCGGCCGTCGCCAACCTCACCGCGCTGGACCGCGACTTCGGCGCGTACGACGACCGCTACGGCTTCCGCGACTCGGTGGACACCGCGACCGGCCGGGTGAGCGACTTCGTCCTCGCCCTCGACCAGGGCGTGGTCGCCGCCGCCCTCGCCCGGCAACTGCGCCCCGGCCTGCTGCAACGGCCGTTCCGCACGGGCGGCTTCCGCTCCCGCGTCAGGCCGCTGCTGGCCAAGGAGCGGTTCAGCATCTGACGGCGCGGGGGCGTGGGCTGGACGGTGCGGTCGTCGCGGGTCACACGGTGGGGTCGTTGGGATGCGTCTCCAGCTCCGTGACGACCGCGGTCATCCACGGCCACAGGGGCAGCGTGCCGAGCACCTCCTCGCGCAGCGCCGCCTCGTCCGCGGCACGCCACAGGCCGATGCTCCGCCGTTCCCCGACGGGCCGCCACAGGCGCGCCAGATGTCCGGAGGCCGCCAGCTCACGGGCGCGCACGGCCTCCCGGGCACGGACCCGGTCGACCTCGGCCGGGTCCGTGCCGTCCGGGACGGTGGTGGTCAGCTCCACCAAGAACTCCCGCATGTCGTTCTCCCTTCGTCGCTTCATGTCGCCTCGGGACTGCTGTCAGGACTCCGTGTGGGCTTCGGGACTACTGTCGACGCATGAGCGAAGCGTCCAAGCGTTCCGTCGTCGTCGAGCGGACCGGCGCCGGCCGGTTCACCGCCACCAACCCGCGCGGCGGGACAATCCGGTTCGGCACCGACGGGGGTGACGCCTTCACCCCCGTCGAACTGCTGCTCGCCGCCATCGGCGGCTGCTCCGCCGCCGACGTCGACGTCGCCACCGGCCGGCACGCCGAGCCGACCGCGTTCACCGTCGAGGTGACCGGCGACAAGATCAACGACGAGCAGGGCAACCGCATGACCGGACTGCGGGTCACCTTCCACGTCGCCTTCCCGGACGAGGACGGCGCCGACCGGGCCCGCGCCATCCTCCCGCGCGCGGTGAAGGCGTCCCACGACCGTCTCTGCACGGTCAGCCGCACCGTGGAGCTCGGCACGCCGGTCACCACCGAGATCGCGGAGGACTGAGCGCCCCGTCACGGACGCCGCCCTCGTCCGGGCGCCTGCGGGTCCGGCACGGCGGCCGGCCCGTCCGGCAGCGGGGGAGCGGTGGCGGGTACGGCCGCCGCCGTGCCGTGCTCGGCGAGCGGCCCGACGGTCAGTCCGGCGGCGCGCCGGCCCGCCACCAGGCCGGGCAGCGCGCCCAGCGAGGCCCGCCAGCATCCCGGCGCCGCCGTACGGTCCGTGTCGTGCAGCAGGACCGTGCCGCCGCCGCGCAGGTCCGCCTCCACCGTGGCCCGTACCGACGCGGGGGTGGCCGTCGCCGTCCAGTCCCGGCCCCAGGCCGTCCACAGCACCGGACGCAGCCCCGCCGCACGGGCGGCGGCCCAGCGGCCGGACGTCAAAATTCCGTACGGCGGCCGGTACCACCGGGGCGTCACGCCCGTCACGTCCCGCACGGCCTCCACCGCGCGGCGCAGGGCGCGCACGTCCCGCGCCGGCGCCGGCAGCCACGGCCGGTCGTGGCTCCAGCCGTGCACGGCCACCTCGTGCCCCTGGCGCACCGTCTCCCGTACGACCTCGGGATGCCGTACGACGGCGTCGCCGAGGACGAAGAACGTCGCCCGCACCCCGAGGCCGTCCAGCGCATCGAGGAAGCGGGGCGTCGACACGGGGTCGGGGCCGTCGTCGAAGGTCAGGGCGACATGACGCGGGTGCCCGACGCCGGCGAGACCGGGGGTGAGGCGTCCCCGGACCGCCGGCAGCCAGGTGGCCGCGGGACCGACGTGCGCCAGGGCGGCCCCGGCGAGCGGCAGTCCGACGGCCGCGGCGCGCCGCGCGGCGGCCCGGGGGACGGATACGGGCATGTCGGCGACCTCCTGCTCACACGGACGGCAGACCTCCGTCCGGCACGGTCCCGTGGCCGCCCCGGACGCGCGCGGCTCACGGCGGGCGGGTCACCTGCTGCTGCGCCTCGGAGCCGGGGTCGTCCCGCACCCTGGCCTGGTCCCAGCCGCCCCCCACCGACGGGGCGCGCGCCAGTCCGACGCTGCCCGCGCCCATCAGCACGACGCCGATCAGCTCCGGCACCACCCGCGCGCCGAGGTGGATCTGCTCCCCGAACAGCGCCCAGCCGAGGGCGACGCTGGTGAGCGCGTCGCCGAGGGTCAGCGCGGGCTGGGACGCGGCCAGCGTGCCCGCCCGGAACGCGGCCTGGAGCAGCAGGAACGCGATCACGCCCACCACGGCGGTGGCGTACAGCGGCCATGTCGACAGGACGGCGGCCGGACCGTCCGGGATCAGGCCGGTGACCTCCTTGAGCAGCGCGGCCGTCGCGGAGAACGACACGGCGGACGCCAGCCCCAGCAGCGCCGCGCGCGGCGCGCCCCGCACCGTGCGGGACGCCGCCACCAGCGACAGCACCACCGCCGTCACGGCCGCACCGGCCGGCCACCAGTGCCCGGGAACGGCCATGGACCGCCCGGACGTCGGCGACGCCGAGGTCAGGAAGAGCGACAGACCCGCCGCGAGGGCGACGAACGCCAGCCAGGTTCTCAGGTCCGGGCGGCGGTGGAAGACCAGGCTCCCCACCGCCAGGGTGAACAGCAGCTCGGCCGCCATCAGCGGCTGCACCAGTGCCAGACTGCCCACGCCCAGCGCCGCCGCCTGGAGCACCGTCGACAGCGCGAGCATCCCGGCGCCCGCCACCCAGTGCGGCCGCCGCAGCACGTGCCCCAGCCAGCGCAGCGCCTGCCGCAGCCCCGCGCCGCTCTCCGGCTCGTCGGCGGCGGCCCGCCGTTGCAGCACGGAGGCCGCGGCGTTCGCCAACGCCGCGAGAAGCGCCAGGACCACGGTCAGCACGCCGCGGCGCCGCTCATCCGAACGTGGCGGCCAGCCGCCGGTACAGCCCCGGCGCCGCGCCGCGCACCCTCGCCGGAACACCCAGCCACCGGGGGACGTGCACCTCGTCCCGCCCCCGGACCACGGCACGCCACACGGCGTCGGCCACCCGCTCCGGCGGCACCGGCCGGGGCCGGGTCCGCGCGTAGGGCGTGCCGCGCCGCTCGAAGAACGGCGTGTCCACCACCCCCGGCACGACGAGGCTCACGCCCACCCCTGTGCCGCGCAGCTCGAAGCGCAGCGCGTCGGCGAACACCGCCACCGCCGCCTTCGACGCCGAGTAGACCGCCTCGCCCCGCACCCCGACGGCCCCCGCCAGCGAACCGACGAGCACCACCCGGCCCGACCCCGCCTCCAGCATGTGCGGGAGCACCTGCCGTACCAGGCGCAGCGTGGTCAGCAGATTCACCTCCATCACCTCGTCGAAGGCGCGGCGCGTCATCGTGGTGAACTCACCGGCCCAGCCCACCCCCGCGCACGCCACCAGCAGATCGAGGTGTCCCACCTCGTCCAGCGCGAACCGGGTCAGCCGCCGCTCGGCGGCCGGCCGGGTGAGATCCTCCGGAAACACTGCGGCCGGCGCGTGCGCGGCGGTCTCGGCCAGCCGCCGCGGGTCACGGCCGTTCAGCACCAGGGTCCACCCCTCCGCGGACAGCCTGCGCGCCACCGCCGCGCCGATGCCGGAGGAGGCGCCCGTCACCAGGGCCGTGCCGGGGCGCCGCGCCGCCGCGCCGGGAGACTCACGGGTGTCGTCGGGGAACAGCGCCGGTGTCCGGACGTCGGAGGCGCCGGGCGTGCCGGCGCGGGAGGGTGCGTGGGGCATGGGCTGACCTCGGCTGCTGGGCGGACACCGGAAGCGGCCGGCTGGACCACTCCCGGCGTCCGGGAGGGGGTGAGCCCGGAGTATCCAGGCCAGGGACGCCCGAAACGCCCCGCGGGCGTTTCACCGCTGCGCCGACGGTGACTCAGCAGACGTGCTCCCGTCCTCCCCGGCCCCGCACCGGGGCGCCGCCCGTCAGACCGGCGCCCGCCGCGTGCTGGTGCTCAGCGCGAGCATGGGCGCCGGCCACGACACGGTCGCCCGCGAACTCGTCCGCCGCGCCCGCGCACAGGGACACCAGGCGGAGACCGTCGACCTGATGCGACTGCTGCCGTACGGCACGGGCTCCGGGTTGCGCGCCTTCTACCGGACGTCCGTACGCCACGCCCCCTGGGTGTACGACGGCCTCTACCGGGCGTTCCTGCGCCCCGGCGACCACACCCGCCCCAGCGGCGTGCCCCTCGCCCGGCTCGCCGCCGACGGGCTGGACCGGCTCGTCGCACGCACCGGCGCGGACCTGGTCGTGCCCGTCTTCCATCTGGCCGCGCAGCTCACCGGCCACCTCAGGACACTGGGCCGGCTGCGCGTCCCCAGCGCCGTGTTCGTCCTCGACTTCGCCGTGCACCGGCAGTGGCTCCACCCGGGCAACGACGCCTGCTTCTGCCTCACCGACCAGGCCGCCGACGCCGTGCGCAGGGCCGTCCCCGGCACGCACGTCGAGACCACGGGCCCGGTCGTGTCACCCGACTTCTTCGCCCCCGCCCCCGCCCCCGGCGCGGACGGCTGGCGGCGGCGGTTCGAGCGGTACGCCCCGGGCCGGCCGCCCGTGCTGCTGTCCGCGGGCGCCTGGGGAGCAGCCGCGGGGCTCGGCGAGACCGCCCGCCTGCTGGCCGGCGCCGGCTACCTCCCCGTGGTGCTGTGCGGACGCAACCAGGCCCTGCGGTCCCGCACCGCCCGCCTGCCGGGCGCGCTCGCCCTGGACTGGGTGACCGACATGCCCGGTCTGCTGCACGCGGTGTGCGCGCTGGTGGACAACGCGGCGGGCCAGACCGCGGTGCAGGCCCTCGCCGCAGGCCTGCCGGTGGCGGGCCACCGCCCGCTGCCCGGCCACGGCGCGGACGGGGTCCGCCGGATGGCGGAACTGGGCCTCACCGAGCCCGCGGCCGACGGCCCCGCACTGCTCGCGGTCCTGGACCGGCTCATGTCGGAGGACGCCGACGAGCGCCGCCGCAGGGCGGCACGGGACCGCGCGGTCTTCCGCGCCGACGTGATGGAGCGGGCGGTCGCCTTGACGGGGAGGCCGGCCCCGTCGGCCGGTCGGCCGTGACGTCCCGGGACCCGGACGGAGCGGACGCGTGTGGGCCGATCGGCGCCCGGCTCGCTCCGGCGCCGCTCCGCGCCCGACCTCTTCGCATGGCTCCGCGCGTGGCGCGCTCAAGCGTCACTCCGCGCCGTCAGGCCCGACGTCGCTTCACGGAGGCCCGTTCCCCGCGCCGCTCCGCGCCGGCCTGTCCCCGCGTCCACGCGTGACTTCGCGCCACTCCAAGCCGGGCGTGCTCCGGCGCCGCTCCGCGCCGGCCTGTCCTCGCGTCCACGCGTGACTTCGCGCCACTCCACGCCCGGTGTGCTCCCGCGCCGCTCCGCGCCGGCCTGTCCTCGCGTCCACGCGTGACTTCGCGCCACTCCACGCCCGGTGTGCTCCCGCGCCGCTCCGCGCCGGCCTGTCCTCGCGTCCACGCGTGACTTCGCGCCACTCCACGCCGGGCGTGCTCCCGCGCCATTCCGCGCCGGCCCGTTCCCGCGTGGCCACGCGCCCGGACCGTCCCGCGTGACTCCGCGCCCGGCGCGTTCCCGCGTCGCCCCGTGCCCGCCGCGCTCCCGGGCTGCCCGGCCCCTGTCCCGCGCCCGCCGCGCCCCCGCGCCCGCCCCGCCCGACCCCCGGCCGGCAGGCGCCACGTGGCTCCGCCTCACCTCACGCCCACCCGCTCCCGTTCCCCCTCGTGCTGCCGGTGTCCGATGTGGAGAAGGCCGTGGTGGGTGAGGAGCCAGTGGCCGAACAGGGCGCCGCCGTAGACGACGAAGCCCACGCCGATCAGCCAGGACTCCACGACCAGGACCACGCCGACCGTGCCGTAGCTGAGGGCGTTGTCGACGATCAGCGGGGTGAAGACGTAGTACGAGAAGATTCGCAGGCCGATCAGGCCCACCATGGTGGCGACCGCGCCCGGGAGCAGGTCCCGCCAGCGGACCTGGCCGCCGAGCAGGAAGCGCTGCCCCCACCAGAAGAACAGCACACCGGCCGCCGTCGACAGGGTGATCCGCTCCGGCCCGTACAGCAGCGTGCGCGTGCGCACCTCCTGGTACAGGAACGCGGTCAGCACCGCCAGCCACAGCGCCTGCCGCCACACGCGGTGCCACGGGCCGGGCGGCAGCCGCCACACACGCTCGTAGCCGTTCTGGACGCTGCCGCCCAGGGCGACGCCGAACACGGCGAGCGCCAGACCGCCCCACACACTCGTGGTGCCCACCACCTTGCGGGGCGGGTTGAAGATCTCCGTGAGCACCCGCGCGGAGCGTCCGGTCAGGCCCATGCCGTCCGCCAGCCAGGTCGCGAAGCCGCCCCGGCCGAGGGGGTCCGCGGCGGCGACCACGATCAGCAGCGGCGCCAGGGTCACCAGCGCGAGCGTGGCGAAGCCCGTGGCCCGGTGCATCAGCTCCAGCTCACGGCCCCGCGTCATCAGGGCGTGGGCGCCCACCCACCTCCAGCTGTTCTGGAGCACACCGAGGTACCGCCTCACGGTGCCCCTCCTTCGCCTGCTCGGGCACGCGCCGCGACGTGACCCGCGGCGGGACCGGACGGACTCGTGCCACGCCGGGGGCGGACCGGGGTGCCGTACGGCGCCCGCTCCGCTCTCCCCGCCCATCATCCGGTGACGGCGACGGGGCCTGCCACTTAGCCCGGCCCGGCCGGGACCGCCGGACACCCTCCCGCACCGTCCGTGCGCCGCGGCGCCTGGGCACGGCTCAGCGGCGCGTGTCCCCGCCGACCGTCACCCGTTCGCCCGGGCGGCAGCGCAGGATGCGGCCGCCGTGCCCGCGCCGCGCGACCTCGGCGAGGAAGTCGGAGAGCGGGGAGCGGAAGACGCCGTAGTCGTCGTGGTGGACGGGCAGCGCCCGGTGCGGGCGGATCACGTCCAGCAGATCGGCGCCCTGCCCGGCGTCCATGGTGACGAGCAGGCCGCCGGGCAGCGTGGTCCCGCCCAGGTGCAGCACCGCCAGATGGATGTCGGGGTACCGTCGGGCGATCTCGCGCAGCCCGTCGAACATCAGCGTGTCGCCGGACATGTACAGGACCAGGCGGATCCGGCCGGAGCGGTCGCCGAACTCCAGCAGACTGCCCATCACCGGGGGCAGCAGACGCCGGGCCGGACCGAGGGCGTGCCGGCCGGGCAGCGCGGTGACCCGGACCAGCGAGTCGCCGCGCAGCAGTTCGTGGCTCTGCCAGGTGCGCAGGCCCACCGCACGGTGGAAGCCGAACAGCCCCTGGAGGACGCGGGAGGCGTGCGGGGTCGTCAGGAACGGCAGCCCCCGGTCGAGACCGCGCCGGGCCACCCGGTCGAAGTGGTCGCCGTGCAGATGCGACAGCACCACCGCGTCCAGATCCGCGTGGGGGAGATCGGCGACGTCCACGGCGGGTTCGGTCAGCCGGCGCGAGACGAGCCCGTGGCCGAGGTGCGCCACCTGCCCGCGGTGCAGGAAGTTGGGATCGGTGAGCAGGGTCAGGGTGCCGTAGCGGATCAGCAGGGTGGCGTTCCCGATGAACCGCACCCGCACGGTGCCCTCGGGCGGTGTGCGCTCCACGGCGATCTCCCTCCGCCGTCCCGGGCGTCCCCGAGCACGACCCGGGCGTCCCCGAGCACGACCCGGCGTCCCGAGCACGACCCGGGTGGCCCCTCGCGGCCGTCCTACACCTGGAGACGGGCGCCTGCGTCACCGCCGGGGCCTGCGCCACCGCGACGGCTCAGACCACCCCCACCCCCGACCACAGCAACCCCGTCACCGCCAGCCCCGCCACCACCAGCGCCGCCCGGAACGGCCACCGGCTCCGTCGCCCCGCCGTCCGCGCCGCCGTGCCCGCCACGGCCACCGCGCCCGCCGCGGCCGCCAGCCAACGCCCTGCCGTGCCCGCCGGGCCGGGCGGCCCCGCGACGACCATGCCCACAGCCGCCAGCATCACCAGTGGCGCCAGCCACCGGCAGACCGTACGGCCCAGCCGCTGCGGCAGCCCCCGTACGCCCGTCGCCAGGTCGTCCTCGATGTCCGGCAGCACGTTCACCAGATGCGCCCCCACGCCCAGCAGCGACCCCGCCGCCACGACCCACCAGGCGGGCCAGGCCGGCCGCGGCAGTGCGAGGGTGACGAACACCGGGAGCGAGGCGAACCCCACGGCGTACGGGAGCGGCGACAGCGGCGTGTGCTTCAGCCGCAGGTTGTAGCACCAGCCCGCCGCCACGCCCGTCAGATGCGCCGCCGCCGCGCCCGGCCCGCCGAGCAGCGACAGCGGCACGCACAGCACCAGCGCCGTCCGCGCGGCCACCGCCACCGTCCGCGCGGACAGCCGTCCTTCCGGGACGGGCTTGTCCGTGCGGCCGCAGGCCGTGTCACGGGCCGCGTCGGCCGCGTCGTTGCTCCAGCCCACCGACAGCTGCCCGGCCAGCACCGCCGCGCCCACCGCCGCCGCACCCGCCGGGCCGTGCCCCGCCGCCACCGCCAGCGCGGTCACGAACGCCGTGACGGCCAGCGCCGGCTCGGGGTGGCAGCAGCGCAGCAGGGCCGGGAGACGGCGGGGCGGCGTACGCGGAAGAACCCCGGACGGGTGGTGGGACACGGGTGCAAGGTAGCCGGGCGGCCGATGCGAGGAAGTCATTACGGACATGCGTGTCCCCCTCATCGCCGAACCGGCCGTCGAACAGGCCGTCGAAACGGCCACCGAACCGGCGCCCGCCGCCCCTCCGCCCCCGGACTCGGCGCCGGTGACCACCGTCGCCGCCGTGCACACCGCGCTGCCGCCCCACCGCTACCCCCAGGACCGGCTCACCGAGCCCATCGGCGACCTGTGCCTGGCCCCGGGCGCCGACCGCGCCCTGCTCCGCCGACTGCACGCCTCCTCCGGTGTGCGCACCCGCCATCTCGCCCTGCCCATCGAGCGGTACGCCGCCCTGCGCGACTTCCGCGAGAGCAACGAGGCGTGGCTGACGGCGGGCCTGGACCTGGCCGGACGGGCGCTCACCACCGCGCTGGACCAGGCCGGGCTCGCCCCGGCCGACGTCGACCTGCTGGTGTGCGCCTCCATCACCGGCGTCGCCGCCCCGTCCCTGGACGCCCGGCTGGCCGGACGCATCGGCCTGCGGCCGGACGTCAAGCGGCTGCCGGTGTTCGGGCTGGGCTGCGCGGCGGGCGCCGCCGGCCTCGCCCGCGTCCACGACTACCTGCGCGGACACCCCGGCGGGACCGCCGTGCTGCTCACCGTCGAACTGTGCTCGCTGACCCTCCAGAAGGGTGACGGCTCGCGCGCCAACCTGGTCGCCGGCGCCCTCTTCGGCGACGGAGCGGCGGCCCTCGTCGCCCGCGCCACCGGTACGCGACCGGAAGCGGGACCCGAAGCGCCGTCCGGGCCCGCCGTCGTCGCCACCCGCAGCCACCTCTACCCGGACACCGAGCACCTCCTCGGCTGGGACGTCGGCGCCGGCGGCTTCCGCGTCGTGATCGACCCCGGCGTCCCCGCCCTGGTCCGCAGCCACCTGGGCGCCCAGGTGCGCGGCTTCCTCGCCGAACACGGCCTGGACACCGGGGACATCGGCGCCTGGGCGTGCCACCCGGGTGGTCCCAAGGTGCTGGAGGCCGTGGCCGACGCGCTGGCCCTGCCCGACGACGCCCTCACCCCGTCCCGGCGCTCGCTCGCCGCCGTCGGCAACCTGTCCTCCGCCTCGGTCCTGCACATCCTCCAGGGCTTCACCGAGGCCCACCGGCCCGCGCCGGGCACCTGGGGACTGGTGCTGGCGATGGGCCCGGGCTTCGCTTCCGAACTCGTCCTGCTGCGCTGGTGAGGTGCCCGCCATGACCTGGTACACGCTGCTCGTCCTCGCCGTGGCCGTCGAACGCCTCGCCGAACTCGTCGTGGCCCGCCGCAACGCCGCGTGGACCCGCGCACGGGACGGGGTGGAGCACGGCCGCGGCCACTACCCCGTAATGGTCGTCCTGCACACCGGCCTGCTCGCCGGCTGCCTGCTCGAACCCCTCCTGGCCCACCGCCCGTTCCTCCCCGCCCTGGGCCTGCCCGCGCTGGCGCTCGCCCTGCTCGCCCAGGCCCTGCGCTGGTGGTGCGTCGCCACGCTCGGCCCCTACTGGAACACCCGCGTCATCGTCGTCCCCGGAGCCCGCCTCGTCGGCGGCGGCCCCTACCGCTTCCTGCGCCACCCCAACTACGTCGCCGTCGTCGTCGAGGGCGTCGCCCTGCCCCTGGTCCACTCGGCGTGGCTCACGGCGACCGTGTTCACGCTGGCCAACGGGGTGCTGCTGACGGTGCGCGTCCGCTGCGAGAACGCCGCCCTCACCCGCGCGGTGCCCGCGTGAGACGCCCCGACCTCCTCGTTGTCGGCGGCGGACCCGCGGGCCTCGCCACCGCCCTGCACGCCGCCCGCGCGGGCCTGGACACCGTCGTCGCGGAACCCCGCCCCGCCCCGGTCGACAAGGCGTGCGGCGAGGGTCTGATGCCCGGCGCCGTCCGCGCCCTCACCGTCCTCGGCCTGCACGCCCCCGGCCACCCCCTCACCGGCATCCGCTACGTGCAGGGACCCAGCAGCGCCGAGGCCGCGTTCCGCCGCGGACAGGGCCTCGGCGTCCGCCGCACCGACCTGCACACCGTCCTGCACCGGGCGGTCCTCGACGCGGGCGTGCCCGTCCTCCCGCTGCGCGTGGACGGCGTACGGCAGGACGCGGACGGCGTGAGCGTCCCCGGCGCCGGGCTGCGCGCCCGGTGGCTCGTCGCCGCCGACGGCCTGCACTCACCCGTGCGCCGCTCCCTCGGCCTGGACCGCCCGACCCGCACCCCGCCCCGTTACGGGCTGCGCCGCCACTACGCCGTACCGCCCTGGACGTCGCACGTCGAGGTGCACTGGGGACCCGACGCGGAGGCGTACGTCACCCCGCTCGGCCCCCGGCTGATCGGCGTGGCCCTGCTGACCTCCCGCCGGGCGCCCTACGACACGCAGCTGGCGGGCTTCCCCGAGCTCGCCGCCCGCCTCCCCCCGGACACGGCCGTCACCGCGGTGCGCGGCGCCGGACCCCTGCGCCGGCGCTCCCGCACCCGTGTGCACGGCAGGGTCCTGTTCGTCGGCGACGCCGCCGGATACGTCGACGCGCTGACCGGTGAGGGCGTCTGCCTCGCCCTCGACGGCGCCCGCGCCCTCGTCGCCAACCTCCGCCGGGGCACGCCCGCCCGCTACGACGCCGACTGGGCCCGCGCCACGCGCCGCCACCGCGTCCTGACCGAGCTGCTGGTCAGGGCGCGCCGGCAGCCCGCGCTGGCCCCGCACATCGTGCCCGTGGCCGCGCGTCTGCCCCGGCTGTTCGCGGCGGCGGTCGACGCCCTCGGATGACCCGTCGGGCGGTCACTCCGAGGCGGGCGGTCAGCCGACGTCCGGAGTGAGGCGGAGGCGCACGCTCACCCGCCGTCCGGAGTGGGGCTCAGGAGCAGCAGGGCGATGTCGTCGCCGGGCGCCGGGGCGTGCCGCACCAGCGTGTCGGCCATGGCCTCCAGATCGTCCGGGTCGGAGTGCTCCACCAGACCGGCGAGGGCGGCCGTCGCGTCGTCCGGGTCGACGCCCGGCGCCTCGACGAGCCCGTCGGTGTAGAACACCAGCACGCAGCCGGGCGGCAGGGCGCACTCCAGCGACGGGTAGCGGGCCGTCGGGTCGATGCCGAGCAGCAGGCCCGGCGGGATGTCCAGCAGCTCGGTGCGCCCGTCGCTGTGCCGCATCAGAGGCGGCGGATGCCCCGCGGTGGCCAGGCAGGCCCGGCCGCGGCCGAGGTCCAGATGCGCGTAGAGACAGCTGGTGAACAGGCCGGGGTCCAGGTCGGTGAGCAGCCGGTTGGTGCCGCCGAGGACGTGGTCCGGGGGAGCGCCGACGGTGGCGTGGGCGTGCACGGCGGTACGGACCTGCCCCATGAGCGCCGCCGCGTCCACGTTGTGACCCTGCACGTCCCCGATGGCGGCCGCCACGGTGTTCGCGTCGAGGCGGATCAGGTCGTAGAAGTCGCCGCCGATGCCCAGGCCGCGGGCGGCCGGCAGATAGCGGGCGACGACCCGCAGCCCGGGAACGGCGGGCAGGCCGTGCGGGAGCAGCGCCGACTGGAGCCGGTGGGCGAGGCGGTCCTTGCTGTCGTACAGCCGGGCCCGGTCGAGGGCCTGGCCGACGAGACCGGCCAGGGAGGTGAGGACGGCGCGCTCGCTGGGCGGGAAGGCGCGCGGCCGGTCGTAGGAGAGCAGCACGGAGCCGATCGGGCGGTTGGAGGCGATCAGCGGCAGGACCGCCCAGGCGGCCATCCCGTCCTCGTGCGTCATCTTCGGGTACGCGGCCACCATCTGCTGGAAGGAGGGGAAGAAGCCCGCTTCACCCGTGGCCAGGACCGCCGCCCCCGGGTTTTCCCGGCTCAGCGGCGCGCCGTCGAGCCGGCCGACCAGCTCGGTGCTGTAACCGCGGTGGCCCAGGATCCTCAGCCGGCCGTCCTCCGACGTCATCAGCACCATGCCCTGGGCGCCGAGGGCGGGCAGCAGCTGCTCGGCGGTCTGGTCGACCACGTCCTGCACCCCGACGGCCTCGGTCAGCGTGGTCGCCAGGTGCATCAGGTGATACAGCACCGTGGCCCGGCCGGGGCCGTGCGCCATCTCCGCGACGGGGTCCGGCTCCCGGCCGTCGGCGGCGCGGTCGATGCGCACGCTGATGCCCGAGGGATCCGGATACAGCTCGAACGACAGCCAGGTGTCGGGCGGGCGCAGCACCCGGAACGTCTGCGGGGTGCGGCTGATCAGCGCCGCGCGGTAGCGGTCCTCGACATGGGGGACGTCCATCCATGGCAGCGCCTCCCACGGCAGGGAGCCCAGCAGCCGCTCCGGTTCGGCGCCCACGAGGTCGGCGGCGGCCGGGGTGACGAGCGTGATCCGGCCGTTCACGTTCAGGGCGACGTACCCGCCGGGCAGCCGGTCGAGGAGCGCCGTGCCGGCCCACGCCTCCTCGGCCGTGGGGGTGCGTCCCGGTTCCGGCGGCAGGACGCGCGGCCGTCCGGGGGAGACGAGCGGCTCACCACGCCGGTCGGCCTGTTCGATGAGATGGCCGAGGCGTCGCGAGCCCGTCCGGAGGGCGTCGTGCTCGGTGCGGCTGAGCTGCGGCGGGTGCCCGCTGGGCCAGAACAGCACCAGTCCGCCGCGCACCCCGGAGTCCGACGCGACCGGCACGGCCGCCAGCGCGAAGTCGTAGGGGAGCACCACCGCCGGCCGGGGGTAGCGGCGCGCCATCTCCACCTGGCCGCTCACCCACACCAGGCGCTCCTCGCGCACGGCGTCGGCCACCGGCATCGGGTCGCCCACCGCCACCCTGCTCCACGGCGCGGCCACCTCACGCGGGACGCCCGACACATGGGACAGCCAGAGGGCCTCGCGGCCGGGGGTGAGGATGTAGAGCAGGGCGCCGGAGGCGCCGGTCGCGCGCACGACGGCGGCCACGGCGGTGTCCATCAGTCACCCGCCCGTTCCGGCGGGGCGAGTGCCGCTCGCTCACCCGGATCCGCCCGCACTACTCCCATAACGGGACAGTACGCCGAAACCGTACCGAAGGCATCCAGCACCCCGGCGGCCGGGGACCGGGTCAGACGGTGGCGCCCTGACCGGGTGCCCCCGGGGTCCGGGCGCGCAGGACCGGCATCGTCGTCTCGACCTCGCCGCCCGCGAGATGCTTCAGGATCATCCGGTTGACCTCGGCGGGCTTCTCCAGCGGCACCAGGTGGGACGCGCCCGGGACGACCGCGAGCCGGGCGTCGGGGAGCGCGCGGTAGAGGGCCGCGGTGTGCTCCAGGGTCATCAGGTCGTCGTCGCCGGTCATGACGAGTGTGGGCGCCCGCACCGCGGCCAGGTCCCCGGCGTCGAGCGTGGGCTGGGTGCGCCACATGTCGGTCATCCGCGTCGCCACGGCCGGCCAGTGCTCCGGCCCGTCCGGGCTGACGGCGACGTACAGCTCGCGGAAGAAGGCCATGTCGTCGCTGTCCGGGGTCATCGCGTCGAGCATCTCCGGGGCCACGAACGACTCCGGCGCGGGCCGGAAGTTCGCCCCGATCAGCACCATCCGGCGGACCAGGTCCGGCCGGGCCAGGGCGGTCAGCAGCGCCACGATGCCGCCGTCGCTCCAGCCGACCAGATGGGCCGGTCCGCCCACCACGGACTCGAGGTACGCCACGGTGTCGCCGGCCATGTCGGTGTACGTCAGCGGGCCCTCGACGTCCGGGGTGTGGCCGTGCGCCCGCCGCTCCGGCAGGTGCAGACGGTAGGCGGCGGCGAGGTCGGGCCGCTGCGCGCCCCAGGTGTCGTTGGTGCAGAAACCGCCGTGCAGCAGCACCAGCGGGTCGCCGGACCCCTCGGTCTCGTACCAGGTCCTGACGCCGGGCAGGTTCGCGTAGTCGCCCATGCCTTCCGGCCCTCTCCGGGACGGCCGCCGTCCCCGGCCAGTCTCCGGCAGCCCCCGTACGGCCGCAACGCGACCCCCGCCGGCCCCGCCGGGCCCCGAGCCAGGGGGAGGCCGGCACTTTGTCCCAGCGGAGGAAAAAGACGCGGGATGTCGTGCGAAAGGGGTTACGCGTTCGCGTCGCTGCCGCTAACTTCCTTGCTGCACACCGGTCTTGAGGCCCACGGGCCGACCGGCCGATGCTCCATGGCGCGACGGCGCGCGCCTGTGCTCTGTCACGGCGGACCTCTGCCCGGGGCCCGCCGCCACCCCCCATGCCCTGGAGAGCAACGTGCGCACGAGACCGCTCGGACACAGACGTGTCCGCACCCTGCTGACCGCACTGACCTGCGCCGCCGCCCTGGCCCTTCCCCTGGGCCCCACGGCGGCCGCCGCCCCCGCCCCCGCCCCCGGTCCCGTCGACCGGGTGGACGCCGCCGCCGAGGACTTCCAGCAGGTGACCCTCGCCAAAGGCGTGGCCGAGATGGGCGAGCCCATGACCATGGCCGTGCTGCCCGACCGCTCGGTGCTGCACACCTCCCGCGACGGCACCCTGCGCCGCACCGACGCGGCCGGCACCACCACCGTCGCGGGCCGGCTCGACGTCTACAGCCACGACGAGGAAGGCCTGCAGGGCGTCGCCGTCGACCCCGGCTTCGCCACCAACCGCTTCGTCTACCTCTACTACGCGCCCCCGCTGAACACCCCCGCAGGTGACGCCCCGTCCGACGGCAGCGCCGCCGACTTCACCCCCTTCGACGGCGTCAACCGCCTCTCCCGCTTCGTCCTGCGCTCCGACGGCACCCTGGACACGGCGAGCGAGCGGAAGATCCTCGACGTGCCCGCCTCCCGCGGTCTGTGCTGCCACGTCGGCGGCGACATCGACTTCGACGCGGACGGCAACCTGTACCTGTCGACCGGCGACGACACCAACCCCTTCGCCTCCGACGGCTACACCCCGATCGACGAGCGCGCCTCCCGCAACCCGGCCTACGACGCCCAGCGTTCGGCCGGCAACACCAACGACCTGCGCGGCAAGATCCTGCGCATCAAGGTCCAGGCGGACGGCAGTTACACGATCCCGCCCGGCAACCTGTTCGCGCCGGGCACCGCCAGGACCCGGCCCGAGATCTACGCGATGGGCTTCCGCAACCCGTTCCGGATGAGCGTCGACAAGGCCACGGGCACCGTCTACGTCGGCGACTACGGCCCCGACGCGGGCACCGCCAGCGGTTCCCGCGGCCCCGGCGGACAGGTCGAGTTCAACCGGATCACCAAGGCCGGCAACTTCGGCTGGCCCTACTGCACCGGCAGGAACGACGCCTACGTCGACTACGACTTCGGCTCCGGCACCTCGGGCGCGGCCTTCAACTGTGCGGCGCCGAGGAACACGTCGCCGCGCAACACGGGCCTGACCGACCTGCCGCCCGTCCAGCCCGCGTGGATCCCCTACGACGGCGGCTCCGTCCCCGAGTTCGGCAACGGGTCCGAGTCGCCCATGGGCGGCCCCGTCTACCGGTACGACGCGAACTCCGCCTCGGACGTGAAGTTCCCCGCCGAGTACGACGGCGACTTCTTCGCCGGTGAGTTCGGCCGCCGCTGGATCAAGCGCATCGAGACCGGCGGCGACGGCACCGTGCAGTCCATCAACGCCTTCCCCTGGACCGGCACCCAGGTGATGGACATGGCCTTCGGCCCGGACGGCGCCCTCTACGTCCTCGACTACGGCACCGGCTACTTCAACGGCGACGCCAACTCCGCCCTGTACCGCATCGAGCACATCACCGGCGGACGCGCACCGCTCGCCCAGGCCAAGGCCAGCACCACCTCCGGCAAGGCCCCCCTGGCCGTCACCTTCTCCTCGGCCGGCAGCTCCGACCCGGACGGGGGCGCGCTCACGTACGCCTGGACCTTCGGCGACGGCGCCACCTCCACGGCCGCGAACCCGTCCCACACCTACACCACCAACGGCCAGTACACCGCCACGCTGAAGGTCACCGACCCCACCGGCAAGTCCGCCACGGCGTCCGTGCAGATCACCGTCGGCAACACCGCTCCGACCGTGCGGCTCGACGCCCCCGCCGACGGACGGATCTACGACTTCGGCGCGGCCATCCCGTTCAAGGTCACCGTCACCGACCCCGAGGACGGCACGATCGACTGCGCCAAGGTCAAGGTCACCTTCATCGTCGGCCACGACAGCCACGGACACCCGCAGACCTCCGCCACCGGCTGCACCGGCACCCTGCACACCCTGGCGGACGGCGAACACGACCCCAACGCCAACATCTTCGGCGTCCTCGACGCCGAGTACACCGACAACGGCGCGAACGGCCAGCCCGCGCTCACCGCGCACGACCAGCACATCACCCAGCCCAGCCACCGGCAGGCCGAGCACTACGGCGACTCCTCCGGCGTCCAGGTGATCAACCACACCAACGCGCACGGCGGCAAGACGGTCGGCGAGATCCAGAACGGCGACTGGATCTCCTTCACCCCCTACAGCCTCGACAGCACCACCGGCTTCACCGCCCGCGTCTCCTCGGCCGGCGCCGGCGGCACCCTCGAGGTCCGCGCCGGCTCTCCGACCGGCACCCTGCTCGGCACGGCCACCGTGCCGGTCACCGGCGACTGGGAGACCTTCCAGGACGTCACGGCGTCCCTGACCGGTCAGCCGGCCGGCACCACCACCCTGTACCTCGTCTTCAAGGGCGGCAGCGGCGCGCTCTACGACGTGGACGAGTTCTCCTTCACCACCGGCACCGGCACCACCCGCACGGGTGAGGTGAAGGGCGTCAACGGCAAGTGCCTCGACGTCGACAACGCCGGCACGGCGGACGGCACCGAGATCCAGATCTGGACGTGCAACTCCTCGGCGGCACAGCGGTGGACGGTGGCCGACGACGGTTCGCTGAGGGCGCTGGGCAAGTGCCTGGACGTCTCCGGCGGCGGAAGCGCGGACGGTACGCGGATCCAGCTGTGGACGTGCAACGGGACGGGGGCGCAGAAGTGGGCGGCCCAGTCCGACGGCACGGTGCGCAACCCGCAGTCGGGCAAGTGCATGGACGCCTCCGGCGGCACCTGGGAGGACGGCACGCCCGTCCACCTGTGGACCTGCCACACCGGCGCCAACCAGAAGTGGACCCTGCCGTAGAAAGGAGGCGACCCATGATGCGCACCCTCTTCAGAACCGCGCTCGGCCTGTGCACCGCCGCCGTGCTCTGCGCGACCCCGCAGGGCCTGACCCCTCAGGCCGCCGCGACCCCCAACACCAAGCCCGCCGCGCCCCGGGCGGCCGCACCGGCGGCCGACCCCGCGTACAAGATCCTCGTCTTCTCCCGGACGGCGGGCTTCCGCCACTCCTCCATCGACGAGGGCGTGACCGCCCTGCGCGACCTCGGTGCGGCGAACAACTTCACCCTCGACGCCACCGAGGACCCGGCCGCCTTCACCACCGCCAACCTCGCCCAGTACCGGGCCGTGGTCTTCCTCTCCACCACCGGCGACGTCCTCGGGCCCGCCCAGGAGACCGCGCTCGAGCAGTACATGGGCTCGGGCGGCGGTTACGTCGGCATCCACGCCGCCGCCGACACCGAGTACGACTGGCCCTTCTACGCGGGACTGGCCGGCGCCCTCTTCCAGTCCCACCCCGCCATCCAGCCCGCCACCGTCGAGGTCGAGGACCGGGCGCACGACGCCACCGCCCACCTGGGCTCCACCTGGCAGCGCACCGACGAGTGGTACAACTACCGCACCAACCCCCGCACCACCGCGCATGTCCTGGCCTCCCTGGACGAGTCCAGCTACTCGGGCGGCACCATGTCCGGCGACCACCCGATCGCCTGGTGCAAGGATTACGCCGGCGGCCGCGCCTTCTACACCGGCGGCGGCCACACCGAGGAGTCGTACGCCGACCCCGCCTTCCGCCGGCACCTGCTCGGCGGCATCCGCTGGGCCGCCGGCGTCACCCAGGCCGACTGCCGCCCCGAGACCGGCTACACCCCGCTGTTCGACGGCACCGGCACGTCCGGCTGGAAGCAGGCGGGCCCCGGCGGCTTCACCCTGAACGACGGCACCCTCACCTCGCAGGGCGGCATGGGCCTGTTCCGGTACGACCGGGAGATCACCGGCGACTACTCCCTCAAGCTCGACTGGAAGCTGCACGGCGACGACAACTCCGGTGTCTTCCTGGGCTTCCCCGCCTCCGACGACCCGTGGTCCGCCGTCGACAACGGCTACGAGATCCAGATCGACGCCACCGACACCGCCGACCGCACCACCGGCTCCGTCTACGGCTTCAAGTCCGCCGACCTCGCCGCCCGGGACGCGGCCCTCAACCCGCCGGGGGAGTGGAACACCTACGAGCTCCGCGTCACCGGCGAACGGCTGGAGATCTTCCTCAACGGCCGGAAGATCAACGACTTCACCAACACCGACCCCGCCCGCAGCCTCCGCCAGGGGTACATCGGGCTCCAGAACCACGGCGACGGCGACGAGGTCTCCTTCCGCAACATCCGCCTCCGCCAGGACGGCGCCACACCCGGACCGCGCACCGGTGAGATCCGGGGCGTCAACGGCAAGTGCCTGGACGTGGACAACGCGGGCACGGCGGACGGGACGGGGGTGCAGATCTACACCTGCAACTCCTCCGCCGCCCAGCGGTGGACCGTGCCGGACGACGGGACGCTGCGGGCGCTCGGCAAGTGCCTGGACGTGTCCGGGGGCGGCAGCGCGGACGGCACCCGGATCCAGCTCTGGACGTGCAACGGGACCGGTGCGCAGAAGTGGGCGGCGCAGTCGGACGGGACCGTGCGCAATCCGCAGTCGGGCAAGTGCATGGACGCCTCGGGCGGCACCTGGGAGGACCGCACACCGGTCCACCTGTGGACCTGCCACACCGGCCCCAACCAGAAGTGGACCCTCCCCTGAGGTGATTCTCGCAGGTCAGCCGGGTGACCCTCCGGCCCGCTCATGAGCCCGAGGTGCGGGACCCCGTCGAACCGACGGGGTCCCGTTCCGCTCCGTCAGGGCCGGGACGGCCGGGCGGCGCGGAACGCCTCGTCGACGCCGGCGTGGAACGTGAACACCTCGTCCAGCCCCACCATGCGCAGGACCCGCATCTGGGCGGGGGCCACCCCGGCCAGGCTGAGCTGCGACCCCTTGTCCCGCGACCGGCGGTGGGCCGACACGAACACCGTGATCCCCGACGAGTCGCAGAAGGTCAGCCCCGACAGGTCGAGCACCACACCGTACGGACCGAACGGCGCCTCGTTGACCGCCTCCGTCAGCAGGGGCGCCGTGTGATGGTCCAGCTCCCCGGCCACCTCCAGCACGTAGGGGCCCGCGGCGCTCGGGTGGGGGGTGACGGTGAACGTCTCGTCCGGTACGGACACGGAATCTCCTCGGCGGTGTTCGGCACATGCGGGTGAGCCCGACCTCCGCCCATCCCCACGGTGCCCGGCCGACCGGTTCATCCTACGAAGTCCGGGCAGGTGACTCGTGCACGCCCCGGTCCGTCGCCCCGCCTACCCGCCACGGTCCGCTCCATGCGGCTGCCCCTCCCCGCGGAGCGGACACCCTGCGCATGTGGGGGACGTGTGATGATCTGAGGGGGTCACATCGTGCTCTCCGGTCTCCCGCGACGGTCCGGCCGGGCACTCGGAACCGCGGGAACCGACCGGTTCCCCGAGCGACGGCCGGCGAGGAGGGAACATGGAGACGGCGGGCGAAGGGCCACGCCCCGGCGCCGGGCGGGCCGGCGCGACGGGTGACGCGCTCACCGCGATCGGCACCGGCGCGTACGTGGTCGACGGCCGCGGGACGATCCTCGCCGTCAACGCCGTCGCCGAGCGGCTGCTCGGCCGGCCCGCCGCGGCACTCGTCGGCGCCGACGCGCACGACCTGCTGCACCGCAACGCCCACGGCGAGACCGTGCCGACCTCGCACTGCCGTATGCGGCCCGCCTTCCTCGCGGGCCGGCCCGCCCAGGACGACGGCGAGTGGTTCGAGAAGGGCGACGGCACGCTGCTCCCCATCGCCTGGAGCATCACGCCCTACGACACCGGCACCGACGACACCAGCGCCCTCGTCCTCTTCCACCCCCACGAGGCCGCCGCCGAGACGCCCGGCCCGGCCGCCGCCCGCGTAGGGGCGCTCGACGAGCTGGAGCGGCTCGCCCTGCTGGCGGAGATGACCACCCAGCTGACGTCCACCCTGTCCGTCGACGAGGCGCTGCGCCGGCTGGTGACCCTGGTGCTGCCGCGCCTCGCGGACTGGGCGGTGATCGACCTGATCAGCGAACGCGACGAGGTGTGGCGCACCAAGGTGGTGCACCTCGAGGACGGCGTCCCGGTCTCCCTCCGCGACCTCGAAGGGCCGATGGCGCCCGTCCCGGCCGAGTCCTCGATGCCGCTGTCCCGGGCCCTGCGGGGCGTCTCCTCGACCATCGCGGGACCCGACACCTACGAGCGGTCCCCCGACTCGGGCATCGCCGTCGAGCAGCGCCGGCTGTTCGAGGCCACGGGCATGCACTCGGCGGCCATCGCCCCCATCCGCGGTCTGCGCGAGGTCCTCGGCGCCCTGACCCTCGGCCGCTCCGAACAGGCCGACGCGTTCACCCCCGCCGACCTCACCCTGCTGGAGGACATCACCCGCCGCGCCGGACTGGCCCTGGACAACGCCCGCCTCTACCAGCGGCAGCGCAAGGTCGCCGAGACCATGCAGCGCTACCTGCTGCCCCAGCTGCCGCGCGTCCCCGGCCTGGAGACGACGTCCCGCTACCTGCCCGCGCCGGACGCCTCCCACGTCGGCGGCGACTGGTACGACGCCTTCACCCTCGGGGACGGCGACACCGCCCTGGTCATCGGCGACGTCTCCGGACACGACCTGGACGCCGCCGCGGGCATGGCCCAGCTCCGCAACGTGCTGCGCTCCTACGCCTGGTCCTCCCGGCACGAGCCGCCCGGCCGGGTCGTCGAGCGGGTGGACCGCGCCGTGCTGCGCATCACCGACGTCTCCATGGCCACCCTGGTGCTCGCCGTCCTCGGCACGGACGAGGAGGGGCGGTGGACGCTGTCCTGGACCAACGCCGGCCACCCGCCCCCGCTGCTGGTCACCCGCGAGGGCGTGGCCGGGTACCTCACGGACGGCGGCGGGATGCTGCTGGGCACCGGCACCGACCGGCCGCGCGCCGACGGATCGACGGTCCTGCCGCCGGGCTCGACCCTCGTCCTCTACACGGACGGGCTGATCGAGGCACCGAGCCACCCCATCGACGAAGGGCTGGAGCGGCTGCGCCGGCACGCCGCCGCGCTCGCCCACCGCCCGGTCGAGGTGTTCGCCGACGAACTGCTCCACCGGGCCCGTCCCGCGGACAACGACGACGACGTCGCCCTTCTCGTGGTCCGCGTCGGCGCCCGCCCGGAGCACGTGGAGCGACACCACTCGCGCGGGTGAAGTCGTCGTCCGCTCGGCGGGTGTCAGAACCCGACGCCGGGTCACCTGACATAGCGTCGGTCCGGCACCCGCGTGCCGATCGCGCCTGCAGCGGCGTGCGTTCCTCCCCCGGCCGATCTCCGCGTAGTGACCCGAAGGAAATCGATGGCGACACACACGACTGAACCTCTTTCCCCGGTGCCGGCGGCGGAGGGACGACGAGGGAGGGGGCGCGTGGTCGTCTCCTGGCTGACGACCACCGACCACAAGAAGATCGGGCACCTCTATCTGATCACCTCGTTCGTCTTCTTCCTGGTGGGCGGCCTGTTCGCCATGGTGATCCGCGCGGAACTGGCCCGGCCCGGGCTGCAGATCGTGTCCCAGGAGCAGTACAACCAGTCCTTCACCATGCACGGCACGATCATGCTGCTGCTGTTCGCGACGCCCACCTTCGCCGGGTTCGCCAACGCGATCATGCCGCTCCAGATCGGCTCCCCGGATGTGGCGTTCCCCCGGCTGAACATGCTGTCGTACTGGCTGTTCGCCTTCGGCGGGCTCATCGTGATGTCCAGCTTCCTCACGCCCCAGGGCGCCGCGGACTTCGGGTGGACGGCGTACACGCCGCTCAGCGGCGGCGAGCGCATGCCGACCGAGGGCGGCGACCTGTGGATCATGGGCCTGGCCCTGTCCGGCTTCGGGACGATCCTCGGCGCCGTCAACTTCGTCACCACGATCATCTGCATGCGCGCGCCCGGCATGACCATGTTCCGCATGCCGATCTTCACCTGGAACGTGCTGCTCACCTCGCTGCTGGTGCTGCTGGCCTTCCCGGTGCTCGCGGCGGCGCTGCTCGCCCTGGAGGCGGACCGGCGGTTCGGCGCGCGGATCTTCGAGCCGGAGAACGGCGGCGCGCTGCTGTGGCAGCACCTGTTCTGGTTCTTCGGACACCCCGAGGTCTACATCCTGGCGCTGCCGTTCTTCGGCGTGGTCAGCGAGATCATCCCGGTGTTCTCCCGCAAGCCGATCTTCGGGTACATGGGGCTCGTCGGGGCGACCATCACCATCACCGGCCTGTCCGTCACGGTGTGGGCCCACCACATGTTCGCCACCGGCGCGGTGCTGCTGCCGTTCTTCTCGTTCATGAGCTTCCTCATCGCCGTGCCGACGGGCGTGAAGTTCTTCAACTGGATCGGCACCATGTGGAAGGGCAGCCTCTCCTTCGAACCACCGATGCTGTGGGCGACGGGCTTTCTCGTCACCTTCCTCTTCGGCGGCCTGACGGGTGTGCTGCTGGCGTCCCCGCCCATGGACTTCCACGTCCACGACAGCTACTTCGTCGTCGCCCACTTCCACTACGTGCTGTTCGGCACGATCGTGTTCGCCATGTTCGGCGGATTCAGCTTCTGGTGGCCGAAGATGACCGGCACCATGCTCGACCACCGTCTGGAGAAGGTGCACTTCTGGACGCTGTTCGTCGGCTTCCACACCACCTTCCTGCTGCAGCACTGGCTGGGCGCGGAGGGCATGCCGCGCCGCTACGCCGACTACCTCGCCGCCGACGGGTTCACCGCCCTCAACACGGTCTCCTCCATCGGCGCCTTCCTGCTCGGCCTGTCGACGCTGCCCTTCCTCTACAACGTCTGGAAGACGGCGCAGAAGGGCGTGAAGATCGAGGTCGACGACCCCTGGGGATACGGGCGTTCGCTGGAGTGGGCCACCTCCTGCCCGCCGCCCCGCCACAACTTCGTCACCCTGCCCCGCATCCGCTCCGAGTCGCCCGCCTTCGACCTGCGCCACCCGGCCCTGGCCGGCGTCGACCAGGCGGAGAACACCGGGAAGCGCGACGTCATCGACCCTGGCGGCCACAAGGGCGACCGCTGATGCCCAGGTCGCGGTCCCGTCGGGCCCTCGCGCACGACGCCTCGGCCGTCCTGGCCGAGGCGGAGGGCATCGTGCTGGCGCGCTTCCACCTCGCCGAGGCGCGCCGGGAGGCGGAGGCGCTCTGCGCCGACCTGCCCTGGCTGACCACCGGTCAGGCCGAGGACCTCACCCGGCGCTACGTCGACCGGCGCATCGACCTCACCCGGCAGATGCTGCGGACCACGGTCCGCCGCGCCGACGAACTGCGCCGCGAGTACGAGGCCCGGTACACCGAACTGCGCGGCGCCCTCCTCAGACGCCACGTGGCCTGGGCATCCGGCCTGCTGACCTGCGCCACGGGGATCAACGCGACGCTCTGGCTGTTCACGCGCTGACCGCAGCCGCGCGACCGGCTGCCACCGACCTGCTCGTCCAGCCCTCGGTGATGTGGACGACGTCCGGGTCGGAGACGGACCGGGAGACGAGATGGACGACGCAGTGCTCGCTCGCCACGGGGTTTCCCTCGTCCATGCCGGTGAGGAGAGCTCGGCGAGCTCCTTGCCCCGGCCCGGGCGGGCGGGGCATCGTGGCCTGGAAGCCGTTGGTGGACGATCATGGCGGCCTTCTTCCGCCCAGTGGAGTGCTGTGGCTCCATTGAAGGGCGCTGAGCTGCGTGAACGTCGGAGCGATCCTCCCCGCTCCTTGCACGATCCTCTCAGCTCCGGGAGTGCCGCGCCGCGGTCTGTGCTGCAATGGGGCCATGGCCCTCCTCGACGAGCTGCGCACACTGCTGGAGCGGTACGCCCGTCCCGACGGGACCACGCCCGTCGACGGCGTCCATGTCTCGCGGATCGACCGGCAGGACCCTCCGGGACCCTCCATGTCCGGCACGGTCCTCGCCGTCGTCGCGCAGGGCGCCAAACGTCTCGCCCTCGGCGACCGCGTCTACGAGTACGGCCCCGGCCAGTACCTGATCGCCTCCGTCGACCTGCCCGTCACCGGCCACTGGCTCGACATCGGCCCCGACCGCCCGGCCCTCGGCTTCGGACTCGATCTGGACCCCTCCGCCATCGCCGAACTCCTGCTGCGGGCCGGACCCGGCGGGCTGCCCCGGTCCGGCGGGGCGCCCTCCGCGCTCGCCGTCAGCGACGCCCCGGAGCCGCTCCTTGACGCGGTCGTCCGGCTGCTGCGGCTGTTCGACCAGCCGCGCGACCGCGAGGTGCTCGCACCGATGATCGTGCGGGAGATCCTCTGGCGCCTGATGACCGGTGAACAGGGGGCCGCTGTACGGCAGTTGGGGCTCGCCGACAGCGGCCTCAGCCATGTCTCGCGGGCCGTGCGCTGGATCCGCGAGAACTACGCCGAGTCCTTCCGGGTGGAGGACGTGGCGCGGATGACCGGCATGAGCGTCTCCGCGTTCCACCGCAACTTCCAGGCGGTGACGGCGATGAGCCCCATCCAGTTCCAGAAGCAGATCCGGCTCCAGCAGGCCCGGCTGCTGCTGGCCACCCGCCCGGGCGACGTCACCGCCGTCGGACGGCGCGTCGGCTACGACAACCCCTCCCAGTTCAGCCGGGAGTACCGGCGCCTGTTCGGCGCGCCCCCGAGCCGTGACGCGGCCCGCCTCCGCGAGGCGGGACAGGCCCCCGCGGCACTGACGCCCTGACCTCAGGCGAGGTCGGGCAGCTTCAGCCACTCCTCCCAGGTGAGGTCACGGCCGATGAAGCGGGGCCGCTCGAACGGCCAGTCCTCGGCGATCCACCGCGGTACGAACGCCTCCAGCGCCCGCTCCAGCGGCCCGCCCACCTCGTCGTCCACCACCCACCAGGAGATCTCGGCGTCCGCGCCCTCCTTCTCCGGCGGGTCGATGTAGACGCAGCCGCGCAGCGCCGTGCGCTCCGCGTTCTCGAGCGTGTAGTTGAACGACTCGTGCGCCTCGATCTCGGCCGCGTGCCGCTCCAGATCGGCGAGGTTCGCCTCGTACGTCATGGTGGCCGAGGGCCAGCCCCAGGCGGGGCCGAAAATGGACCACAGCCGCTCGCGCGACCCCATCACGGTCGGGTAGTCCAGCGGCGCGTCGGCGCCGCTGATCGGGCGCAGCCGATGGCCCGCCCCGCCGGGGACGTCGACGTGCAGGGGGTGGACGAAGTCACGCGGAAGCCAGCTCATGGGCCGGAGCCAACCACGCGCCCGTCCCGCCCGGCAAAGGAATATGCGCGCCGGCCGCGACCGCCGAGGTGCGCTGCTCCAGACCGGTGAGACGCGCGGGGGTGCGCGGCGGTGAAGGCCGCAAACGGCCGATGAACCGCTTATCTGGATGTTCGAGCATCGGACCATCGCAAGGAGCCCCTCGTGCCGTCACAGCCTGCCGACCCCTCGTACACCGTGCCGGGCCTGCGCACCCAGGACAGCGGACGGATCATCGAGCTGTTGCAGATGCGACTCCACGCCCTCAACGACCTCCATCTGACGCTGAAGCACGTGCACTGGAACGTCGTCGGACCGCACTTCATCGCCGTGCACGAGATGATCGACCCCCAGGTCGACAAGGTGCGGGACATGACCGACGACATCGCCGAGCGGATCTCCACCCTCGGCGGCGAGCCGGACGGCACCCCCGGCGCGCTGGTCGCCGCCCGCTCCTGGAGCGACTACTCCATCGGCCGGGCCGAGGCGATCGAGCACCTGGGCGCGCTCGACCTGGTGTACACGAACGTCATCGAGGACCACCGGGAGGCCATGCGGGAGACCGAGGAGTCCGACCCGGTCACCCAGGACATGCTCATCGAGCAGCTGCGCGGCCTGGAGCTGTTCCAGTGGTTCGTCCGCGCCCATCTCGAGTCCAGCGGCGGCAAGCTCAGCACGCGCGGCGCCACCACCGAGACCGGCGCCGCCGGCCAGGCCGCCGAGCAGGCACGCCGCCAGCCCTGACCGGCCCGCACGAACCGGCGGCCCGCCACGCTCAAGGACATCGGCGGGCCGCCGGCCTCACACCGCTTCCCGCACCTGCGCGGCCGTGACGCCCGACGCCCGGGCGACCAGCCCGGCGAACTCCCGCCGCACCGCGTCGTCCGCGTCCGTCCCGCCGAAGTGCCGCAGCGCGGAGTCCGCCAGCTCGGCGATCTTCGCCTCCACCACGTCCCGGGCGCCCGTCCGCTCCAGCGCCGCCCGTACGCCCTCCACGGCGCGCTCCGGCAGCGCCCGCACGCCGGGGGAGAGGAGCGCGACGGCCTCCTCGTCCCCGGTCGCCGCGCCCAGTTCCAGAGCCACGGCCAGCAGATAGGTGAGCTTGCGGGCCCGCAGGTCGTCGCCCGCCGGCTTCCCGGTCAGCGCCGGATCGCCGAAGGCGCCCAGCAAGTCGTCCCGCAGCTGGAAGGCGAGCCCGGCGCACCGGCCGGCCGCGCGCAGCGCCGCCGTCACCGCCTCGTCAGCCCCGGCCAACGCAGCGCCGAGGGCCAGCGGCCGCTCCACCGTGTAGAGGGCGCTCTTCAGCGTCGCGATGGTCAGCGCCTCCTCGACACCGGACGCGCCGGCCGCCTGCGCCTGGAGGTCGCGGTACTGCCCGGCCACCATCTCCTCGCGCATCGCCCGCCACTCCTGGTACAGGCGCGGCCCGTTCGGCACGGCGAGCGCGGTCTCCGTCATCAGGTCGTCCGCCCAGGCCAGGGCCAGGTCGCCGGCGAGCACCGCCGCCGAGTGTCCGAACGACTCAGCGCCGCCCGTCATGCCCTCCGCCCGGTGCATCCGCGCCAGATCCACATGCATCGAGGGCGCCCCGCGCCGCAGATGCGACCGGTCCATCACGTCGTCGTGGACGAGCGCGCACGTCTGCACCAGTTCGAGCGCCACGCCCGTGCGCAGCAGCGGGCCGGGGTCGCCCGTGCCGCCGCCGGCCCGCCAGCCGCACCAGGCGAACGCCGTGCGCAGCCGCTTCCCGCCCCGCCGGGCGAACGCGGAGACGCGGCCCGCCATGTCACGGGCGAACACGGCGTCGAGGTCGTACGCCTGCGACATCCGCTCGTCCAGCACCTCGCCCAGGACCCGTCGTACGGCCCTGGTCGCGGCGTCGGCGGTGAGAGGTCCACCGGCCCGGTCCGCCGGTTCCTCCGCCGCCGACCGCAGTTCACGCATGCACAGCCCCTTCACCTCGTCCGTCGCCCGCACGCTCGCGTTCGCCACCGGGTACCCGCGAACGGGCCCGACGACCTTCCCCGGTTCGCGTGACCGCCCGGAGCGGCGCTCCGGTCCGTACGCGGGGCGCCCCGGGCGCGGGCCCGGGCATCAGCGACGGACGCCTTCGCGGCGCCGGCCGGTCCGCCGGCTGCCCGGCCCGTCCGCGCCCTCGGCCGCCGCGAGCGCGATGTTGCGGGCCATCCCGCCGAACACGAGGGCGTGGAAGGGCGACACCGACCACCAGTACGCGTGGCCCAGCAGACCCCGCGGATGGAACAGGGCGCGCTGCCGGTACCGGGTGCGGCCCGCCTCGTCCGTGTCCACACGCAGCTCCAGCCACGCCAGACCCGGCAGCCGCATCTCGGCGCGCAGCCGCAGCAGCCGCCCCGGCTCGATCTCCTCCACCCGCCAGAAGTCCAGCGAGTCGCCCGCCCGCAGCCGGTGCGGGTCACGGCGTCCGCGGCGCAGCCCGACCCCGCCCACGATCCGGTCCAGCCGCCCGCGCACCGCCCACGCCAGCGGGAAGGAGTACCAGCCGTGCTCGCCGCCGATGCCCTCGATCACCTTCCACAGCGCCTCGGGCGACG
This sequence comes from Streptomyces lusitanus, assembly GCF_042647945.1. NCBI lineage: Bacteria > Bacillati > Actinomycetota > Actinomycetes > Kitasatosporales > Streptomycetaceae > Streptomyces > Streptomyces lusitanus. The sequence continues at coordinate 221,826 of NZ_JBHRWL010000003.1, read as the reverse complement.
CGGGCACCACCTGGTCCCGCTCGTCCCGGTAGAGGCTGCCGCCCGCCCACCGGGGGTCGGTGGGCAGCGGATCGCTCGGCGCGCCCGGCACCGAGGCGGACGACCAGCGGGTGGCGACCTGCGCCTCCCGCACCCGCGCCAGCGCCAGCCGCAGCGCCTCGTCGAAGGGCAGAGGCCGGCCGGGGGCGTCGGGCACGTACCGCGCGATGTCGTGCTCACGGCACACCACCTCGTGGCGCAGTGACTCGGTGAGCGGCCGGGCGATGCCGGCGGGCACCGGGGTGACCAGCCCGACCCAGTGGCTCGACAGCCCGGGGGTGAGCACCGGCACCGGCACGATGACCCGCCGGCGCAGCCCGGCGACCTCGGCGTAGCGGCGCATCATGTCGCGGTACGTCAGCACGTCCGGGCCGCCGATGTCGAAGGCCCGGTCGACGTCGGGCGGCATCGAGGCCGAGGCGACCAGGTAGTGCAGCACGTCGCGCACCGCGACCGGCTGGGTGCGGGTGTGCACCCAGCTGGGGGTCACCATCATGGGCAGCCGCTCGGTCAGATAGCGCAGCATCTCGAACGACGCGGAACCCGAGCCGATGACTACGGCCGCCCGCAGCACCGTCGCGGGCACCGGCGAGTCGAGGAAGATCCGCCCCACCTCGGCGCGGGACCGCAGGTGCGGCGACAGCGTGTGCTCCGGCACCCCGTACGGGGTGAGCCCGCCGAGGTAGACGATCCGGCGCACTCCGGCCGCGTGCGCCTGCTCGGCGAACGTGCGGGCCGCCCGGCGGTCGGTGTCCTCGAAGTCCGCGCCGCTGCCCAGCGCGTGGACCAGGTAGTACGCCACGTCGACGCCCCGCATCGCCCCGGCCACGGACGCCGCGTCGGTGACGTCGCCGCGCACCGTCTCGACGTCCGGCGCCCAGGGGTGGTCGCGCAGCTTGTCGGGGGAGCGGGCCAGGCAGCGCACCCGGTGGCCGGCGTCGAGGAGGTCGGGGACCAGCCGTCCGCCGATGTAGCCCGACGCCCCGGTGACCAGGCAGTGCAGTCCCGCCCCGCCTTCTCGCCCCTGCCCGTCCACGGTCATCCCTCCGCACGGTCGATGCGACACCCGTACCGAACCTCGTCGCTGTACCGATCCTCACCGCACACGCGCGCCACCGCGCGCTGTCCGGCGCCGCGTGGGGCGAACGCGGCAGGAAGGCGTCCGGTGACGGGGCCGTACGGGTGACCGGGTGGGCGACCGGGCGGGCGACTGTCACCAGAGGCGGCCCTCCACCGTGCCGCCCGGCCCCACGGCCGCCGCCAGGTCGGAGGCGAGCGCGTGCAGCCACACCTCCACGTCGACCAGATGCGACACGGACGGCGCCGGAAGCCGCGTCAGGATCCCCGGCGGCAGCGGCGGCGGCCGTACGGTCACGCCGTCCGCCGGGAAGGCCGCCGCCCGCAGCGTCGCCGACACCACCTCCTCCGTCGCCTCGCGCGCCCAGGACTTCGCGTCGGGCGGCCACGCCGACCCCTCGGACCAGGGCAGCCAGGAGGTGCCGGTCAGCACACGGGAGCCGAAGTTGAGCGCGGCGAGCCAGTCGGGCCCGGTGTCCACGGGACGCCGGGGCGGGGGCTCGGTGCGCAGCTGCGCGTACGCGGCGTGGGCGATACGCCAGTCCAGCAGCGCCCGCCGCAGCGCCGCCGCCGTGTCGGCGCGGGCCGTGGGCGCGGAGCGTCCGGTCGCCGCCCGCTCCACGGTGACCCGGATCAGCGGCGCGGTGGCGCGGAGCAGGGCGGCGGCGCCGCGCCGCATCTCGCCGCGGGCGCCGGCGGGCCAGGCCAGCACCCCGCACACCAGGCCGATCACACTGCCCGTCAGCACGTCGACGATCCGGGCCTCCGCCAATTGCCAGGTCACCGGGGCGATCTGCGCGAACGCCGTGGACACCACCAGCGTGAACAGTCCCTGGCCCCAGGCGGGCCCGCCGACGGGCCCCGCCGAGAACGCCACCAGCATCATCGGCACCAGCAGCGCCGCGTAGACCTCGGTCGCGTCGCCCGCCGACACCAGCAGCACACCGGCCGCGAGCGACCCGACCAGCGTCCCCGCCGTCGCCGACCGCACCGCGGACCAGGTGGCGCCCGCCGTGGTACGGCCCAGCGTCAGCATGCCCAGCAGCACCCAGAAGCCGTGCGACAGATCCAGCGACCCCGCGACCAGCCGGGCCAGCGCCAGCCCGGAGGCCGTACGGACCGCGTTCTGGAAGACGACGGAGCGCGGGGTGAGGTGGTCGGCGATCCGCACCCACCACAGCCGGGGTGTGGACGCGCCGGCGTACCAGAACTGCTCGACCGGCAGTGCGGTCGTCGGCCGGCGCCGTCCGTCCGTCAGGGCGACGGCCGCGCTCACCGTCACGGCGGACACCGCGGCGGCCAGCAGCGTCGACTGCCGGCGCAGCAGCGGATGCGGGTCCCCGCGCAGGTCCGGGGGCACGCCCCGCGCGGCCGCGTACCGCTCGATCATCTCCTCGATCCGCTGAAAGCCGGGCGCCGGGCGCGAGCCGCGCAGGGCGGCGGCCTCGTCGGCGCAGGCGGTGGCGAGCCCGCGCAGCAGCGTGGCCGAGGGCAGGTCGGCCGGCGGGCGCAGCAGCGGGGCGAGGACGGCGAGCAGGTCGAGGAACCGGCGGGTCGCGTAGCCGGCCTGGGCCAGCGCACGGTCCCGCGCACCCGCCCCGGTGGGCCGGACACCGGGCGCCGTCCGTGACAGGCGCAGCTCCCGGCCCGCCGCCCGCAGTCGTTCGGCCGTCTCCCGGCCGTCGGCGCCGCCCCGCAGCAGGTCACGCACGGCGCGCGCGGCGAGCTCCAGTCCGTCGGCGACGCTGGAGCGGTACGACGGCTGCTCGGGCTCCGGCAGCAGCAGCCGTTCGCACAGGGCCGTCGCCGTCGCGCCGACGGCGAGCCCGGCGAGCCGGTCCGACAGCGTCCCGGGCGCGTACGGCGGGAAGCAGGCCAGGATGTAGCAGAGCTGGAGGGCCGGGACGACGCCGGCCGCCCGGGGCCCGAGGGAGGCGCCGGTCACCAGCACGAACCCCACGAGCAGCATGCCGAGCGCCGCCGACCAGGTCGCCGCCGCGAGGTACGTGCCGAGCGTGATCAGCGCGGCGGCGGCCGGCACGGCGCGCAGCACGGTGCCGGCGCGGCGGCGTCCCGCACCGGGAAGCGGCGAGAGGAGCCCGAAGGCGACCGGGACGAACAGCGTGTAGAGCGCGAGCACCGGACGGTCCAGCAGATGGATCGCGGGGTAGAACCCGGCGACGGCGGCGACCGTGACACGGACCGCGCGCCGGACCGCGGCCGCGGAGTCCGCCCGCGACGGCCGCTCCGGCAGCAAGGCCCGCCAGGAACGCGCGTGCCCGTCGGGGCGTTCCCGGTGCCACATGGCGCACCATCCTGCCGGGACCGGCACGCCACGACGGGCGGGCCGCACCGGCGCACGCGACGGGACCGCCCGACCGGCCGACCGCCGCGGACGCCCTCTTGCGTCACCTGTCATGGCACCGTCATTATCGCTACTCGCGGGTATCTACCCGCATAGATCCGCAGGGATCCCGCACGGTTCACGCTCGCGAGCTCCACACAGTGCCCTGTCGACCACTCGTCCCAGGAGGCTCGATCCACGTGAGACCCCGTCACCTCCGCCGCCGCGGCGCCCTCGCCGCCGCCGCGACGACCCTGGCCGTCCTGTGCGCCGGCCAGACCCTCGCCGCCCCGCAGGCCACCGCCGCCCCGACGTCCACCCCGCACGTCCGCACGTCAGCCGCGTCCGAGGTCCACGCCGCCGAGGACGCGGCCGCGCGGGCGATCGCCGCCGCGCTCACCGACCCCGCCTGGCGCGCCCGCGTCCGCCAGGCCGCCCTCACCTCGCACGAGGTCGCCGTCACGGCCCTCGCCGACGGCGCCCTCAAGACCACCCTCGCCTCGGCCGACCACCGGATCGCCGCCGCCAAGGGCCTCGGCCCGGGCGTCGGCCCCTTGCTGCGGCTGCGGCTCGGCGACCCGTCCATGCGCGGCGCGCTGACTGCCGGGACAGAACCCTGGGTCGCCGCCGCCACCTCGGACGACGGCCCCGTCACCGCGTACGACGGCGAGGGCGGGACCCACACGCTCGACGCCCGCGAGACCCCGGCGCGCCCCGTGTACGTCGTCGACCTCGACGGCTCCCGCGCGCTGGCCGCCGGCCTGGACGTCCTCCACGAGGAACTCGCCCGCCGTGGCGTGCGGTCCGCCGCCCCGGCAGCCGAGCCGAAGCGGGCACGCACCTCGGCCGCCGCCGCGGGCTTCTGGACCACGCGCATCGGCGCGGTCTCCCTCTCCGACGACGAGGAGCCCTGGATCAAGGGCGACGCCGAGATCTACACCCTCGTCACCGGCTTCGGGCACGACGGCAAGGTGCGGGTGGACCCCGTCGACATGCCGTACCTGGACGACGACGGCACCGTGTACCGGCCCCAGCAGATCCTGGTCAACTGGTCGTCGTACAAGTACGACCTGGCCGACGCCGTGATGATGGAGGACGACGGCAGCACCAACTACCGCGACCTCGCCAAGGCCATCGCCGCCATCCTGCTCACCGTCACCGACCAGGGCGCGTACATCCCGCTGGTGAACGCCGTGCTGGACGCCATCCCGGACGACTGGTGGACGGACGACCCGGACTACGTCGACTCCTGGTACACCCTCGCCCGCACCGACAACGGCACCCGGTACGGGGCGCGCGGCAACGGCTGGATGACCCTCGAGCCGTACTTCGTGCAGGAACTCTGAGGTTCTCCCCCCCTCGGGGCCTCGCGACGGATCCGTCCGCCGTGCGGCCCCGCTGCCCCGCCCGGACCCGCCGGGCTCGGCAACCGGCGCTCCCCGCCGGAGGCTGGGAACCGGGCGGGGCTCGCGCCTGCCGCCCCGGCCCGCCGAGCGTGAGGAGAGACCGTGGGCGATCAGGACCGCATCGTGGTCGGGGTGGACGGCTCGCCGTCCTCGCGCCAGGCGCTGCGCTGGGCGGCCCGCCAGGCCGCGCTCACCGGAGGGACGGTGCTGGCGCTGACCTCCTGGGACTACCCGCAGTACCACGGCGCGCTGGGCTGGCTGCCCCCGTCGAGCGGTGACGAGGAGGCCCTGGAGGCCAGGGCGCGCGAGGACCTGACCCGGTGCGTCGAGGAGACGCTGGGCGCACACCCGTCGGCGGACGTGCGCACGGAGGTGCGGTACGGAACGCCGGCCAGTGTGCTGCTGCGCGCGGCGCGTGACGCGTCCCTGCTCGTGGTGGGCAGCCGGGGCCTGGGCGGCTTCGCCGGTCTCCTCCTCGGCTCCGTCGCCCAGCACTGCGTGCAGCACGCCGCCTGCCCGGTCGTCGTGGTCCGGGAGGACACCGTCACCGGTGTCGGCGAGGACGCCTGAGCGCTGCGGCTCACCCTCGCACGGCCGCCCGCACCAGCTCCCGCGCCAGATCCCCGGCCGCCGCGACGGTCCCGGGGGACAGGGGCGCGGTGGCCACCGCGCCCTCGTGCAGCACGAACAGCCGGGTGGCGAGCGCGGCCGGTCCGTGGCGGCCGGCCGCCGTGGCCAGCTCCTCGAACAGGCCGAGCAGCCACCGCTTCTGCTCCGCGGCGACACGGTGTCCGGGGTGCCGCGGATCGGGCAGCTCGCCCAGGGCGTTGAGGAAGGCGCACCCCCGGGTGTACGTCGCCGTCCAGCTCCGCAGCGCCTCGAACGGCGCGGTGACCGCCTCCTCGGCGCTGCCGCTCGCGTCCACCGCCGCGCGGACCGCCGACCGCCAGCGCCGGTCGCGCTCGGCGAGATACGCCGCCACGAGGTTGTCCTTCGACCCGAAGCGGTTGTACAGCGTCCGCTTGGTCACGCCGGAGTGCTCGGCGATCAGGTCCACGCCGACCGCCGTGATGCCGCGCTCGTAGAACAGCTCCTCGGCCGCGTCGACGATGCGACGCCCGGCCGGCGTCAGGGGAGGGGCGTCACTGCCGGTGTCCATGCGCACGGACCTTCACTGATCGGTGTACGGTGGGATGCGAGGTATACAGATCAGTATACCCGCGAGGAGGCGAGGACCTTGTCCGAGCACATGCGCGCGGTACGCATCACGCGGCACGGGGGACCGGAGGTGCTGGAGGTGACCGACGTGCCCGTGCCCGTCCCAGGAGACGGCGAGGCACTGGTACGGGTCGCGGCGGTGGCCCTGAACAACACCGACCTGTGGACCCGCGAGGGCGCCTACGGCCGCCCCGGCGACCCGGAGGCGCGCTCGGGCTGGCGCGGACCCGTCGCCTTTCCCCGTGTCCAGGGCGCCGACGTGGCCGGCCGGGTCGAGGCCGTGGGCCCCGGCGGCGACGCGGGTCTCGTCGGCCGCCGCGTGGTGGTCGACCCGGCGCTCTACGACGGCGACGGCCCGGACGCCCACCCGGTGGGCCTGATGGGCAGTGAACGCGACGGCGGTTACGCCGAGTTCGTCGTCGCCCCGCTGGAGCGCCTGCACGACGTCACCGGCTCCCCGCTCACCGACGACCAGCTCGCCTGCCTGCCCACCGCCTACGGCACGGCGCTCGGCATGATCGAACGCGGCCGGATGCGGGAGGGGGAGACCGTCCTGGTGACGGGCGCGTCCGGCGGCGTCGGGCTCGCGGCGGTGCAGATCGCCCGCGCCCGGGGCGCCCGGGTGGTCGCCGTCAGCAGCGGCCCCAAGACGGACGCCGTACGCGAGGCGGGCGCGCACGCCGTCGTCGACCGGGCGGGGGACGTCGTCGCCGGCATCCGCGCCGCCGCGCCCGAGGGCGTCGACGTGGCGCTGGACGTGGTCGCCGGGGAACTGGTGAGCGACGGAGTGCCGCTGCTGCGGGAGGGCGGACGCTGGGTGATCGCCGGGGCGCTCGGCGGGTACGAGGTGACCCTGGACGTCCGCCGTCTCTACCTCCACAACGCCCAGGTGATCGGCTCCGCGATGCACACGCCGGCGCACTTCGGCCTGCTGATGGACCTGGCCCGGCGGGCCGCCGTCGCACCGGTCGTCGCCGCCACGTACCCGCTGGGGCGGGCCGCGTCGGCGCAGGAGGAACTCGCCCGCAGGGAGCACGTCGGCAAGATCGTCCTGCACCCCGGGGCGCCGGCGGCGCGCTGACCGGCCGGGGCGTCAGAGCGACCGGGAGTGCACCGGGCTGTTCGCGACCTCCTCCGGGCACTTCCCGTGCGCCGCGCGCCTGCGACGGTCGCGCAGCCAGTCGTACGCGGCCAGGGCCAGCGACGTCAGCATCGCCCCGAGGGCCGCGCACAGCGCGACGAACAGGGCCACCTGGAAGTCGTCGCCGCGGCCGAGCACCAGGTAGAAGAGGCCCGGCAGGGCCGCCGTCCCGACCGCCGCGCCGAGCCGCTGCCCCGTCTGGAGGGCGCCGCCCGCCGCGCCCGCCATCCGCACCGGCACGTCCCGCAGCGTCATCGTGATGTTGGGCGACACGACGAACCCGCCGCCGATCCCCCCGGCGAACAGCGCCGGCGCGGCCAGCCACGGCGCGACGTCCAGCGGCGCGAACCGCAGCAGCACGGCGGCCGTGCCCAGGCCCACGATCACGCCCGTGAGCCCGCACACGGTGAGCAGCCGCCCGAACCGGTCGACGAGCCGCCCCGACACCACCGCGGCCCCCGCCGAGCCGATGGCGAACGGTGTCACGGCGAGCCCCGACTCCAGCGGGGAGTAGTGCAGACCGCGCTGGTAGAAGAGCGCGAACACGAGCCAGACGCCGCTGAAGCCGATGAAGTACAGGGTGCCGACGCCCGCGCCGATGGCGTAGCCGCGCACGGTGGAGAACAGACGCGGGTCGAGCAGCGGCGTCGTCCCCCGGGCCAGCAGCCGCCGCTGCCGGCGCACGAACACGGCGAGCACCGCCGCGCCGACGAGGAACAGCCACCACAGCCGGCTCAGCCCGCCCGACTCCGCCTGCACCAGCGGATACATGAACGCCAGCACGCCCAGACCGAGCAGCAGCACACCCGGCACGTCCACGTGCCCCCGCCCCGACGTCCGGGTCCGCGGCAGCAGGCGGCGGCCCAGGAGCACGGCGAGGACGCCGATGGGCACGTTGACGTAGAAGATCCAGCGCCAGCCCTGCATGCCGTCGGCCAGGGCGAGGATCGCGCCGCCGACGATCGGCCCGGACGCGGAGGAGATGCCGACCGTCGCGCCGAAGTAGCCGAACGCCCGGCCGCGTTCGGCGCCCCGGAACATCTGCTGGATCAGCGCCGAGTTCTGCGGCGCCATGAAGCCCGCCGCCAGCCCCTGGGCGAGCCGCGCCACGACCAGCAGGGTGATGCCGGGGGCCGCGCCGCAGGCCGCGCTGCACAGCACGAAGCCGCACAGGGCGATGAGGAAGATCTTCCGCCGGTCCAGCGCGTCCCCCAGCCGGCCCGCCGTGACGAGGGCGAGGGCGAACGTCAGCGCGTACCCGGACACCACCCACTGCACGTCGGCGGGGGAGGCGCCCAGGTCCCTCTGCACGGTGGGCAGCGCGACCGCCACGATCGTCACGTCCAGCAGGCTCATGAAACCGGCGACCAGCGTCACCCAGAGCGCCCGCCACCGGCGAGGATCCGGCTCGTACGCGTCCCCCTGGGCACCGGGCTGCCGGTCACCCGACCCTGACGCCGACGCTGTCACACGCAGTCCTCTCGCACGGCCCGACACGGGGGCACGGCCCGAACAGGGCACACGGCCCGGACAGGGCGCCCCGGCCGGAACAGGGCGCACGGCCCGGACCGGGCGCACCGCCCGAACAGGGCGAACATGTTCCCCGCCCGGGCCCCGCGCACACCCGGCACGGCGCAAAAGGGCGGGCGACCGGCGCGTACCGCCCCTTCCGGTGCCGCGGTCAGACCGTGATGCTGCTCCCGCGCACCACCAGCCGGTGCGGGACCGTGAGGTCGGCGGCGGGCAGGTCGTTGCGCGGGCTGTAGATGCGGTCGGCCAGACACTGCAACGCACGCGCGGCGATCTGCCCCTTGTCGGGGGACACGGTGGTGAGCGTCGGGTGACTGAACCGGCCGTCCTCGATGTCGTCGAACCCGACGACGGCCACGTCCTGCGGCACCCGCAGCCCCCGCTCGTGCGCCGTGTGCAGGGCGCCGAGCGCCAGTTCGTCGCTGAACGCGAACACCGCGTCCGGCTCGGCGCCGGCGTCGAGCAGTTCGGCCATCGCGCGGGCGCCGTCGCTCCGGTGCAGCGCCGTCACCGGGCGTTCCCACGCGGGACGCGGGGCGATCCCGGCGCGCCGGAGCGCCGCGCGGTACCCCTCGGCGCGCAGCTCCGCGGTGCCGTTGCGCAGATGGGGCTGGAGGCCGATCGCGGCGACGCGGCGGCGGCCCAGCGCCAGCAGATGGGTCGTGGCCTCGTCGGCGGCGGCCACGTTGTCCACCGCCACCCGGTCCGCCAGCCCGTGCGGACTGCGCTCCCCGAGCAGCACCACGGGCAGCGGACGGGCGGCCGCGGTGATGTCCTCGGCGGGCAGGGCCCAGGGGCTGATGATCAGGCCGTCCATCACCCGGCCGCCGTCGCCGGTCAGCAGCCGCCGTTCCGCCTCGGCGCCGCCCCGCGTCTGGTCGATGACCACCGTCCACGACCGCCGGCGCGCCTCGTCCACCAGCAGCCCGGCCAGCTCGGCGAAGTACGGGGAATGCAGCTCCGGGATCGCCAGGCCGATGATGCCGGTGCGGCCCGCCCGGAGGCTGCGCGCCGCGAGGTTGGGGCGGTAGCCCAGCTCGTCGATCGCCTCCTGCACCCGCCGGCGGGTCTCCGGCGCCACCCGGGCCGACCCGTTGACCACGTTCGACACCGTGCGCGCCGACACCCCCGCGCGCGCCGCCACGTCCTTCAGGCTGCTGCTCACCCGCACATCGTGGCATGCGCCGCCCGCCCGCGGAGCAGGCACCCGCGCTCGGCGGCGGGCATCTGCGCGCCGGGGTATTGCCACGTTGAAATCAACGATGCAACATGGGCGGCGGACCGGTGCCCGGCAGGTACCGGCCGGCCGTTCGTCGCAAGGAGGCACCCATGAGCCCGCACACCCACCCCGGCGTTACCCCGGACGCGCTCGACGTCGACGTCTCGGCCGACGTCGAGGCCCTCTACGAGGACGGCATCACCGCCCGCAAGGGCGCGTTCACCCCCGAGTGGGCCGACCGGCTCCGCGAGGACATCGAGGCCGCCTTCGACGAGGCCCGCGGCCGTCCGGGCGGCGCGGTCGGCCGCGGTCCCCACCGCTACTACGTGGAGATCCACCCCGAGCAGCTGCGCGGCTTCGTCGACCTCGCCGACCACCCCTGGGTGCGCTCCGTCTGCACGGCGGTCCTGGGCCCCGACTACCGCATCGTCGAGGTCGGCTTCGACGTGCCGCTGGAGGGCGCCGTCAACCAGCCGTGGCACCGCGACTTCCCGATGCCCGAGGAGACCCGAGCCGAGCGGCGGCTGACCTCGCTGGCGTTCAACGTGACCGCGGTCGACACCGAGGAGGACATGGGCCCCTTCGAGATCGCCCCCGGCACCCAGTGGGACGACAGCCCCGAGTTCGGGCACGGCATGTTCCCGCCCCGCTCGCACTACCCGCGCTACGAGGAGCGGGCGGTGCGCAAGTACCCGCGGCGCGGCGACATCTCGGCGCGCTCGGCCCTGACCATCCACCGCGGCACCCGCAACCACTCCGCGAAGTCGCGCCCCGTGCTGGTGCTGGGCGTCGACGGCCCCGAGGCGACCAACGGCGAGCGGCACGACACGGCCGTCACCCGCGCCTACTGGGACAGCTTGCCGGAGCGGGTACGGCGCCACCTGGACTGCGAGGTCGTCGACGTGCTGCGGCCGGTGACGCAGAAGCACACGATCGAGGGCCTGGTCATGGGCGACGCCTGAGCCGTCGTCCCGGACCCCGCGTGGCCGGGCGCGTCCCCGGGGACAGGCGGACAATCACGAGCATGGGCCTGTGGGGCAAGCGGGACGACATGGTGGTCCACGGGCGGGAGCCGTTCAACGCGGAGCCGCCCGGGACCGCGCTCGCCCGCACCGCCGTCACGCCCGCCGACACCTTCTACGCCCGCAACCACGGCCCCGTGCCCCGCCTCGACCCGGCGGACTGGCGGCTCACCGTGGACGGCCTCGTGGCGCGCCCGCTGCTGCTGACCCTGGCCGCTCTGCGGTCCGGCTTCGACGCGACCGAGGCGACCGTCACGCTCCAGTGCGCGGGCAACCGGCGCACCGACCTGACTGCCGTCCGCGCCGTCCCCGGCGAGACGCCGTGGGGACCGGGCGCCCTCTCGACCGCCCGGTTCCGCGGGGCGCGCCTCGCCGACGTCCTCGCCCACGCCGGCCTCGCCCCCGAGGCCGCCCATATCGCCTTCCACGCCCCCGACGTCTCCCCGTCCGCCGACCCGCCCCAGCCGTACGAGGTGTCCGTCCCCCGTGACCGGGCGCTGGCGCCGGACGTGCTGCTGGCCTGGGAGATGAACGGCGCCCCGCTGCCCGCCGTCCACGGCGCGCCCCTGCGGGTGGTCGTGCCCGGCTGGATCGGCGCCCGCTCCGTCAAGTGGCTCACCCGCGTCACCGCCCGCGCCACCCCCTCCGACGGCTGGTTCCAGGCCACCGCCTACCGCCTCCCCCCGACCGGAACCGACCCCGAGGGCGTCACCCTCGGCCCGCTCCCGCTCAACTGCGCCGTCCTGACCCCGTACGACGGCGCCGTCGTGCCGCGCGGGCCGGTGCGGGTCACCGGGTACGCGCTCGCCGGCGAGGGCCGTACGGCCGCCCGCGTCGAGGTGTCCGTGGACGGCGGACGCGCCTGGTCCCGCACCGCGCTCGAGGCATCCGCCGGTCCGGGCGTGTGGCAGCGCTGGCGCACCACCCTCGACCTGCCGGCCGGCGACGTGCACGTCCTGGCCCGCGCGTGGGACTCCTCCGGCGCCGGCATGCCCCAATCCCCGGCCTCGGTGTGGAACCCGAAGGGTTACGTCACCCACTCCTGGCCCCGCGTGCTGCTGCGCGTCCGCTGACCCCCCGGCCGCGCGCACGCCCTCCCTCACGGCCGCGCGCCACCCCACGCCGCCGGTCCGCTGTTTGCCCGCCGCGCGCGGGGAAACTCAGCGCCCATGGACAACAAGCCTGGGCGTCGCCTCCTCGGACAGAACCGGATGCTGTGGCTGCTGGACGCGCTGGAGCGCGATCCCGGCCGCGACCAGCCGATCGACGCGCTCGGCCGCCGCGTCCGCGCGCTGCCGCTCGAACGCGCCCGGGACGTCCTCCACGGCACATGGCTCGGCCACCCCGTGCATCCGATGGCGATCCATCTGCCCATCGGCAGCTGGATGTCGGCCGCCGTGCTGGACCTCAGGCCCGGCCGGTCCCGGCAGGCGGACCTCCTGGTCGCCCTCGGACTCGCCGGGGCCGTTCCCGCCGCCGCGACGGGCCTGACCGACTGGGCGGAACTCCACCGCGAGCAGCAGCGCGTGGGCCTCGTGCACGCCGTGGCCAACACGGCCGCCGTCGGCCTCTACGGCGCCTCCCTCGTGCTGCGCCTCACCGGCCGGGGCACGGCGGGACGCGTCCTCGGGTACCTCGGGCTGACCGCGGTCGGCGCCGGCGGCCTGCTCGGCGGCCACCTGGCGTACCGGCAGGCGGCCGGCGTCAATCACGCCGAGGAGGTGCCGCACGTCGTCAGCGACGGCTGGCACCGCGTCGGCGGCGTCGACGAGTTCCCGGCCGGCGAGGCCGTGCGGTGCGTCGTGGACGACGTGCCGGTGCTGGTGGTGCGCGAGTCCGGCGGCGAGGTCCACGCCCTCGCCGAACGGTGCAGCCACCTGGCGGGACCGCTGTCCGAGGGCACGGTCGCCGACGGCTGCGTGCAATGCCCCTGGCACGGCAGCGTCTTCCGGCTCTCCGACGGCTGGAACGTCGAGGGCCCCGCCACCGCGCCCCAGCCCGCGTTCGACACGCGGGTGGTCGACGGCCACGTGGAGGTCCGCCTGCCGATGGAGGTCGTACCGGAGACGCCGTACGGCAGCGACGCGCTCGCGCGGACGTCCACCGACGGGCACCGGCCGTCGAAGTGACCGCGCGGGACGTGGTGACCATGGCGGGCGTGCGGGAGACCGCCCGCCGGGCCGCCGAGAGCGTGGCCCGGTGGCGGGACGCCCCTGCCGTGCACCCCACCGGCGTGCTGTGCTCCGGCACCCTGCACGTCGCCGGCCGCGACGCCGCGTGGGGCGTGCCCTGGCTGGACCGGCACGCCTCGTACCCGGCGATCGTGCGCTGGTCCCACGCCCTGGGCACGCCCCGGCGGCTGCCGGACGCGCTCGGCCTCGCCGTCCGCGTCGAGCACGCGGGCGGCCCCGGCCGGCCGCTGGACCTGCTGTTCACCTCCAGCGGCACGGGCCGCCTCGGCCGCCATGTGCCGCTGCTCCGCCCCGACGCGCTCACCGGCGCGTACTCGACGCTGCTGACGTACCGGACGGGGGAGTGCGAGCGGGTGCTCGCCGCCTTCCCGGTGCTCGACCCGCCGCACACGCCACGGCCGACGCTGTGGCAGGAACTCGCCTGCCGTCCCGTCCGGTTCCGGCTCTGCGCCGCCGCGAGCGGCGAGCCCTGGCGGCCGTTCGCGTCGCTCACCCTGGAAGCGGTGCACCCTGCTCCCGCCGAGACGACGGTGTCGTACGACCCCGTCGCGCACAGCCTGCCCGGCCTGCGTCCGGCCGGACGCCTCAACCGGCTGCGCGACGCCGCGTACGCGGGCTCCCGCCGGGGACGCGGCGCCGCCTGACCTTACTGGTTGTCCCGGCCGTCTCAGCCGCGTCGGCGGGCCGCGCGCACGGCCAGAGCCACCGCGCCGCCGGCCGCGAGCGCCCCCGCCGCCAGAGACGCGCGGCGAGCGGCCGGGCCGCAGCCCGGCGCCAGGTCCCTCAGCCGGTCGAACGCGCTGAGCGGGACACCCCGCACCGCGTTCCCGGGCGGCCGCCTCGGCACGCCGGGGTGCGGCCGGGTCGGGGCCGTCGCCCGTACGGCCTCCCACGCGGCGCCGACGCGCCGCAGCTTGCGGTCGCCCAACGCGGTCCGCAGCCGCGGCAGCAGTTCGTCCTCCTCGTCGCGGATGTCCTGCCGGATCAGCGCGAACGCCCGCTGGATCCACTCCGCGCGCCGGGGGTCGTCGGGGGAGCGCTCGATCCGGGCGATCAGCTCGTTGATCGCCTGGTGCTCCTCCTCGACCTGGCGGGTCAGCTCCTCCCCGTCGGGAGCGACGCGCCGCAGCAGCGGCCACAGCACGGTCTCCTCGGCGAAGGCGTGACTGAACACCACCTGGACGATGTCCGACCACACCGCGTCCGGTTCGCCCGGCGCGAGGTCCTCGGACCGGTAGCGGTTCATCATCGCGTCGAGCCGTGCGTGGTCCCGCCGCTGGCGCATCAGGATGCTGTCGTCGCCGCCGAGCGCGTCGGCGTCCTGTCCGGAGATCGACACGGCGGGCGCGGTCACGGCCGTCCTCCGCGCGCGTTCGTGTCCCGGCGCCTGTCGTAGGGGGTGCTCATGCTGGCTCCTCGGGTCGGTTCCGAGCGCCGGGTTCCCCGGACGGAGCGGACCGCGCAGCCCCACGCGGCCCTTTTCGCGGTACGGACCCCCGCGCCCGCGGGTCAGCCGACCGGCCAGCCCGCCACCCGGCTCCTCGCCGGCTTCTCCTCCTGGGGCCGCACCTGCCCGTTGCGGATGACGCCGCGCCAGGCGCCGCACTCCTGGCCCACCCCTTCGATGAACTGCCGGAAGCGGGCCAGCTCGGAGCGCACCAGCCGCGGTGTCAGCGGCGTCCGGTGCGCCAGGTGCCGCCGGGAGGGCCGGGCCACGGACCGCAGGCTCACCACGATCTCCGTACGGTCCGGGGCGAGGGCGCGGAACCGCACCTCGCCCCGGTGCCCGGCCCAGCGGCCGAGACCCTGCCACGCGATCAGCTCGTCGGGACGCTGTTCGACGACCTCCGCCAGGAACGTCCAGGTCGCCCAGCCGGTGCCGATCTCCCACCGGGTGAGGTTCGGGCGGAGCTGCTCGACGCCCCTCACCCAGCGCATGAAGCGCGGGAAGGTCTTGAACTGGGTCCACTGGTTGTAGGCGGTGTGCACGGGAACGGCGACCTCGATCGCCTCTTCGACGGACTGCGCGGCTGCTGACGGCATGGCCCCACCTGTCGTTCGGGTTTCTCCTCAGTGTGCCCCGCGAGCCGCACCGCTACCACGCGTCCCCGCGCGGCCGCTCCCCGCACCGTCACCCGATGCGCACGCCCGCCCCGCCGACCCGCACCCGGGGGTCGCCCGCCCGCAGCGTCACCGTGAGCTCGCCGGGACGCCCCAGGTCCTCGCCCTGACGCAGCGTGAGGACGGCGTCCTCGGGAACCAGGCCCAGCTCACGGGCGTACCCGCCGAACGCCGCGGCCGCCGCCCCGGTCGCCGGATCCTCGACGACACCGCCGACGGGGAACGGGTCCCGCACATGGAACAGCGTCGGCGACTCCCGCCACACCAGCTGCACGGTGGTCAGGTCCAGGCGGTGCATCAGCGCCTCGAGACGCGCGAAGTCGTAGGCCAGTTCGGCCAGTCGGGCGCGGGTCGCCGCCGCCAGCACCAGATGGCGGGCGCCCGCGTAGGCGATGCGCGGCGGGAAAGCCGGGTCGAGGCCGGCGGCCGGCCAGTCCAGGGCGGCCAGCGCCTCCGCCAGATCGGCGGCGGCGACCTCCTCGACGTACGGCTCGACGCTGGTGAGCGTGGCCCGCAGCGTGCCGTCGTCCTCCGCCGTCACGTCCACCGGCACCGGGCCGGCCTGCGTCGCGAAGAGCAGCGGACCCGGGCCCAGCCGCTCGGCGAGCGCCACGGCCGCCGCCACGGTCGCGTGCCCGCAGAACGGCACCTCGGCCTTCGGACTGAAGTAGCGGATGCGGTACGTCCGTCCCTCAGGGCTGTCCAGTCCCCCAGGGCCGTCCCGTCCCTCAGCACCGTCCAGTCCCTCCGGCGGGCCGGTCAGGAAGGCGGACTCCGAGTATCCGAGTTCGGCGGCGACGGCCAGCATCTCCCCGTCGTCCAGCGCACGGGCGTCCAGCACCACACCGGCGGGATTCCCGCCCGCGGGGTCGCTTGAGAAGGCGGTGTAGCGCAGCACCTCGGGCCGTGAAGCGGTGGTTGTCATACGGCCGACAACACGAGCGGAGATCGTGATGTTCCCCCGGCCGCGGAGCGGGAACCCGGGCCTCGCGCTTCCTCCTGGCCGCATGGCGGCCGGGGCCACCCCATCGGCGGAAGATCATGTGGCCGCCCCCCACCGGGAGCGTGAGACTGGGGGGCGTCCGCGTGTCCGGTGAAGGAGAGTCCATGCCCGAGCGGCCCGACGACGGTTCCCAGGAACGGCTCACCGTGACACCGCCCAAGAAGTGGGCCACGGGAGCGCCCGCGGTGCTGCACGCGCTGGAGTACTCCCTCGACCGGACCACCCCCGTGCGCACCGGGCAGACGCTGCTGACGATGAACCAGGTCGGCGGCATCGACTGCCCCGGCTGCGCCTGGGCGGACCCGGCCCCCGGACAACGGCACCGCAACGAGTACTGCGAGAACGGCGCCAAGCACATCAACGACGAGGCGACCACCCGGCGCATCGGCCGCGACTTCTTCCGCGAGCACCCGGTGTCCGAGCTCGCCCGCCGCTCCGACAAGTGGCTCAACGACCAGGGCCGGCTCACCGAACCGATGGTCAAGCGGCCCGACTCCGACCACTACGAGCCGATCAGCTGGCACGACGCCCTCGGACTGCTCGCCCAGGAACTCAACCTCCTGGACTCGCCCGACGAGGCCGTCTTCTACACCTCCGGCCGCGCCGGCAACGAGGCCGCCTTCGTCCTCCAGCTGTTCGCCCGCGCCTTCGGCACCAACAATCTGCCCGACTGCAGCAACCTGTGCCACGAGTCGAGCGGCCACGCCCTGCACGAGACCCTCGGCACCGGCAAGGGCACGGTCAGCCTGGAGGACATGCACCACGCCGACCTGATCTTCGTCGTGGGACAGAACCCCGGTTCCAACCACCCCCGCCAGCTCTCCGCGCTGGAGGAGGCCAAGCGCAACGGCGCCCGCATCGTCGCGGTCAACCCGCTGCCCGAGGCCGGGCTGCTGCGGTTCAAGAACCCCCAGAAGGCGCGCGGCGTCATCGGGCGCGGCACGCCGATCGCCGACCGCTTCCTGCACATCCGCGTCGGCGGCGACCTCGCCCTGTTCCAGGGCCTCAACCGGCTGCTCCTGGAGGCCGAGGACGCCCGCCCCGGCACCGTCCTCGACCACGACTTCATCCGCGAGAACACCGACGGCTTCGAGGCGTTCGCCCGGCACATCCGCTCCGTCGACTGGGACGACATCACCGCCGCGACCGGACTCACCCGCCAGGAGATCGAGCAGGTCCGCGACGAGGTGCTGCGCTCCGAACGCGTCATCGTCTGCTGGGCGATGGGCATCACCCAGCACAAGCACGCCGTGCCCACCATCCGCGAGTTCGTCAACTTCCTCATGCTGCGCGGCAATCTGGGCCGGGCCGGTGCCGGAGCCTGCCCCGTGCGCGGACACAGCAACGTGCAGGGCGACCGGACCATGGGCATCTGGGAGAAGATGCCGGACTCCTTCCTGGACTCCCTGCAGAAGGAGTTCGGCTTCGACCCGCCGCGCCACCACGGCCTCGACTCGGTGAACGCGATCCGCGCGATGCTCGAGGGCCGCGTGAAGTTCTTCCTCTCCCTCGCCGGCAACTTCGTCCGCGCCGCGCCCGACAGCATGGTCACCGAGGAGGCCATGCGCGCCTGCCGGCTCACCGCGCACATCTCCACCAAGCTGAACCGGACGCACACCGTCTGCGGCCGCACCGCGCTGATCCTGCCGACCCTCGGCCGCACCGAACGGGACGTGCAGTCCGGCGGCGAGCAGTTCGTCACCGTGGAGAACTCCATGAGCGAGGTGCACACCTCACGCGGACGCCTCAAGCCGGCCTCCACGGTGCTGCTCAGCGAGGTCGCCATCCTCTGCCGCCTCGCCCACCGCACCCTCGCGGGACGCGGCCCCGACATCCCCTGGGGCGTGTTCGAGTCGGACTACGGCGAGATCCGCGACCGCATCTCCCGCATCGTGCCGGGGCTGCACGACTTCAACCGGCGCGTGGTGCGCCCCGGCGGCATCCGGCTGCCCAACGCCGTCAACGAGGGCGTGTTCCACACCGAGACCGCCAAGGCCCGGTTCACCCGCAACGAGCACGAGGCGCCCAGCGTCCCCGACGGCCACCTGCTGCTGCAGACGCTGCGCTCCCACGACCAGTGGAACACCGTGCCCTATACGGACAACGACCGCTACCGGGGCATCCACGGCAGCAGGCGCGTCGTCCTCGTCAACCCCGACGACCTCACCGAGCTGGGCCTCGCCGACGGGGACCGCGTCGACCTGGTCGGGGTGTGGAAGGACGGCTCGGAGCGCCGCGCCGACGGCTTCACGATCGTCGCGTACCCCACGAAGGCCGGGACGGCGGCGGCCTACTACCCGGAGACCAACGTCCTCGTGCCTCTCGACAGCGTCGCCGACGGCAGCAACCAGCCCGCCTCCAAGAGCGTGATCGTCCGCCTGGAGCACGCGCCCCGGCCCGCCCCTGCCGAGGTCCCCGGCTGACCGTGCGGCGGCGCGCCGCGCACCGCAGGATGGGAAGCAGGGGGCAGGCGACCCGGGAGGTGCGGTGATGGGCGACAACGCCGACGACACCGAGGATTACGACACCGAGGCCTACGACACCGCGAACGACGGCCCCGAGACCACCGACGCGGCCGAGATCGAGGAGGCGTACGAGGCGGGTGACGCGGAGGCCGTCCCCCGGCCCCCGGCCACCCCCACCGACACGGACGTCTTCCTGGACGTCCCGCTGCTCAAGGTCGACGAGATCGACCTGGACGTCGAGGACCTCCGCGCCCATGTGTCGCTCCAGGCCGAGGTGCTCGACCTGCTGAAGCTCAGCGTCGGCGCGGACGTCTCCCTCGGCCGGGTGCACCTGGGCATCTCCGGGGTGGAGGCCCAGGCGCAGCTCAAGGTGCGCCTCGACAACGTGGCTGTGATCGTCAACCGGGTGCTCACCACCGTGGACCGCAACCCGGAGATCCTCACCGAACTGGCCCGGGGCGTGAGCGCCGCCGTGCGGGACGTCGGCGGCGGAGCCCGTGAGGCCGTGGGCGCGGTCGGCGCTGGCGCGGGACAGGCCGTCCAGGACGTCGGGGCGGGTGCGGGCGGCGCGGTGCGGGACGTGGGCCGGGGCGCCGGAGGAGCTGTCGAGGAGGTCGGCCGCGGCGCCGGAGGCGCGGTGCGTGATGTGGGCGCCGGCGCCGGGGGCGCCGTACGGGACGTCGGCGCCGGGGCCGGAGGGGCCGTGCAGGACGTCGGCGCGGGCGCCGGGGAGGCCGTCCAGGACGTCGGCGGCGGGGTCGGCGCGGTCGCGGGGGACGTCGGACGCGGTGCGGGAGCGGCCGTGGAGGAGGCGGGCGGGGGAGTGGCACGCACCGTCGAGGGCGTCGGCGCGGAGGCGGGGCAGGTCGTCGAGGGAGCGGGGGAGACCGTGGCCG
Source organism: Streptomyces lusitanus (assembly GCF_042647945.1). Taxonomy (NCBI): domain Bacteria; kingdom Bacillati; phylum Actinomycetota; class Actinomycetes; order Kitasatosporales; family Streptomycetaceae; genus Streptomyces; species Streptomyces lusitanus. The sequence goes on along the minus strand of NZ_JBHRWL010000003.1, from coordinate 202,153 downwards.
GCGCGGGGGAGACCGTCGCCGGGACGGCCGGACAGCAGGTCACGGACACGGCGGGACGCGCGACGGCGCCCGCCCGCAAGGCGACCAGGTCGGCCGCCAAGAAGCGCACGGCGGCCGAGGGCGCCACCCGGCAGCGCCGGGTGCGCGGCGAGGACGGCAAGCTGCCCCCGAGGCCGGCCCGCCGGCGCGCGCCCGCCGAGGAACCCGGGGAACCGCCGTGAACACGTGACGCCCGCAGCGACGATCCGCAGGACATCGCCTTCCGCGCGACGGTCCACGCCGACCGCCTCCGCTTCACCGCCGCACCCCGCACCGCCGTCCGCTTCCCGGGCACGGGCGAGCGCACGCACCTCCCGGACACGGTCGAGCCGGACGTGGACTACCACGACGTCACCGTCCACTACCGCCTGGAGACGGGCGTGCGGGAACCCCTGGCCGAACCCCCGCTCGACTGACCTCGCGCCCCGAGGCGTCGCGCCGGGCGGCGAGCGGATCGCGTGCGTGACGGTAGCGCTGGGGGTACCTCGACTCGGGGGCCGGCCCGACTGACTCACCGGTGCCGGCACCGGCATCGTTCTTCGTGCTGATCCACATGATCCGCTTGGTCCACGGAGAAGGAATGCCGGTGTTGAAGAACAACAAGTCCGTCCTGCGCGGATGTCTGCTCGTCGTCGCGGCCGCAGGCCTGCTGAGCACCACGGTCACGGGGGCGGCCGAGGCGGACCCGCCCGCGCGCTCGCCCCTCCAGCGGAGCCTCGACCGGCTCGTCACGGAGGAGAAGTTCCCGGCGGCGCTCGCCTGGACCAGCGAGGACGGCCGCACCGCCTCGCTGGTCTCCGGCTCCTCGCGGCTCGGCCGCAAGGTGCCGGTCCCGCACGACGGGCAGGTCCGGGCGGGCAGCAACACCAAGACCTTCACCGCCGTCGTGGTGCTGCAACTGGTCGCCGAGGGCAGGGTCCAACTGGACGCGCCCGTCGAGCGCTACCTCCCCGGACTGGTGCGGGGCGAGGGCATCGACGCGAACAGGATCACCGTCCGGCACCTGCTCCAGCACACCAGCGGGCTGCCCAACTACACCGAGCACATAGGGCTGGAGCACTTCGAGAAGGTCCAGAACCGCTTCTTCCACCCGCACGACCTGCTCGCCGCGGCCCTGGCCCACCCGGCGGAGTTCGCGCCCGGCGCCAAGTGGGAGTACAGCAACACCAATTACCTGCTCGCCGGACTGATCGTCGAGCGGGTGACCGGGCGCCCCGTGCAGGAGGAGATCACCGAACGCGTCATCGACAAGGCCCGTCTGCGTCACACGTATTGGCCCCAGCCGGGCGACCGCGGCATCCGCGGGCCGCACCCGCACGGCTACGCCCTCGCGCGCCTCGACGACGACCGGGTGGTCGACGCGACCGAGATGGACCCCTCCTGGGGCGGCGCGGCCGGGCAGCTGATCTCCACCCCGAGCGACCTGGCCCGCTTCACCCGCGCCCTGCTCGACGGCGAGCTCCTGCCGCCCGAGCAGCTGGCGGAGATGCGCAGGACGGTCGACGCCCCGGTGCTGCCGGGCTGGCGCTACGGACTGGGCATCGTCAGCGTCCCGTTGAGCTGCGGTGGCGTGTACTGGGGGCACGGCGGCGACATCGACGGCTACGAGACCCGCGGCGGCGCCACGGACGACGGCCGCTCGGTCGGTCTGGCGGTGACCGCGCTGCCGGGGACGTTCGGCGGCGACGAGGAGAAGACGGCGCTGGCGGTGATGGACGCCGTCGACACGGCGTTCTGCGAGTGACGACAGCCTCGCGGGGGTAATGGGGAGTGTTCCCCGTTTCGGGGGTAGGCTGTCCCGGTGAAGTGGGGAGAACTCCCCGTTTGTGTTCCGCCGTGAGCGGGGGAGAGGACGAGCCATGCCGGACAGGACACTCGTGCTGGGCGGCGGCGGGCCGGTGGGCGGTGCCTGGCTGACGGGGATGCTCGCCGGCCTCACCGAGGCGGGCACCGCCCTCGACGCCGCCGACGTCCTGATCGGCACCTCCGCCGGCGCCGTCTTCGGCGCACGGCTGCGCTCCGGCACCCCGGCCGCGGAACTGTACGAGCGTCAGCTGTCCGGCGCCGACGCCGTCCGCCTGCCGGTGACCGCCCGCCAGACGGCACGCTTCCTCTGGGCGGCCCTCGGCTCCCGTGACCCCGAGCGCTCGGTCGCCCGGCTGGGCCGGACGGCGCTGCGCGCCCGCACCGGGCCCGAGTCGGACGTGGTCGACACGGTCGGCCGGCTCCTCGGCGAGGCGCGCGACTGGCCGGAGCGAGAGCTGCGCATCACGGCCGTCGACGCCCGGACCGGGAAGGTGGAGGCGTTCGACGCGCGTTCCGGGGTGAAGCTGCTCGAAGCGGTCGCGGCCAGTTGCGCCGTCCCCGTCGTCTGGCCTCCGGTCACCGCGGCGGGCCGCCGCTGGATGGACGGGGGCAGCCGCTCCACCGCCAATCTCCAGCTCGCGCACGGCAGTCGGCGGGTCCTGGCCATTGTGCCGATCCCGAAGGCGGTGGGTCCGCACCCGAGCGCCGCCGACCAGGCCGCGCGGCTGACCGAGGACGGTGCGCGTGTCGTCCTGCTGAGCCCGGACGAGGACGCCCGCCGCGCGATGGGCCGCAACATGGCCGACACGGCGCGCGGACCGGCCGCGGCACGGGCCGGGTACGAGCAGGCCCTCCGCGTCGCCGCCGAGGTGGCCGGCACGTGGGGTCGCTGACAGCCGCGGGGGACCCTCGGGGTCACTGACGGCCGTGCCCGAACGGAAAACGCGGTCGCGGCACCGCGCCCCCTTCGGCACACTCGACCCGATGGACGAGATCACCCGCATCGCACACCGCCTTCAGCAGGTCGACGGGGTCGTCGTGGTCGCCCTCGGCGGCAGCCGCGCCCGCGGCACGCACCGCCCCGACTCGGACGTCGACCTGGGCCTGTACTACCGGGCCCCGCTCGACACGGCGGCCCTGCGCCGGCTGGCCGCCGAGCTGTCCGGGGACGCGGTGGAGGTGACCGAGCCGGGCGGCTGGGGGCCCTGGGTGGACGGCGGCGCCTGGCTGACCGTCGACGGCACCCCCGTCGACTGGATCTACCGCGACCTCGACCGCGTCCGCCGCGTCTGGCAGCAGTGCCGGGACGGACACGTCGAGACCGGCATCCAGGCCGGCCACCCCTACGGCTTCTCCTCCCACACGTACGCCGGTGAAGTGGCCCTCGCCCGGGTCCTCACCGACCCCACCGGCGAGCTGACCGCACTGCGCGAGGAGATCCGCTCCGGATACCCCCGCCCGCTGCGGAACACTCTGGTGGGGCAGGCGCGTTGGGAGGCGCCGTTCATCCTGGCCGTCGCCCGCAAGGGCGTCCCGCGCGGCGACGCCTTCCACGTCGCCGGCTGCCTCCACCGCGCGGTCGGGCTCCTCGTGCACGCCCTGCACGCCGACGCCGGCGCCTGGGTGCTCAACGAGAAGGACGCGGTCCGCTCGGCAGGCGCCCTCCCCGGCGCCCCCGCCGGCTTCACCGCACGCGCCCAGGCCCTCTTCGGCACGCTCGACGCCGCCCCGGACCGTGTCACGGCCGCGCTCGACGCCGCCGACCGGCTGGCCGCCGACGTACTGGACGGCCTCCCCGGAGAGTGAGCCGGCTTCAACTCGGACTGTTCAGGCGCGGTCTTCCGGGTACCCGTCGCCGCGACGACCCGTACAGGAGGCCCGCGTGCCCGGCACGCCGGCCTTTCGCGCACAGAACCCAGGAGGATCCATGAGCACGGTCAAGGAAACGGTCGACGTGGACGTCCCCGTCCGCCGGGCCTACGACCAGTGGACGCAGTTCGAGGACTTCCCGCGCTTCATGGAGGGCGTCGAGGAGGTGACCCAGCTCGACGACCGGCACAACCACTGGACCACCAAGATCGCCGGAGTGAAGCGCGAGTTCGACACCGAGATCGTGGACCAGCTCGTCGACGACCGGGTCACCTGGCGGACCGTCGGGGGCGAGACGCGGCAGCGCGGGTCGGTGCGGTTCGAGCCGCTGGACGACACGCACACCCGCGTGGAACTCACCATGGACGTCGAGCCGACCGGCATGGCCGAGAAGGGCGCGGACGCCCTCGGCGTGATCGACCGCCGCGTCAAGGGGGACCTGCACCGCTTCAAGGAGTACGTCGAGAACGGCGGCGGCGAGGGCGGCTGGCACGGCCGTATCCGCCCGGAGGACCCGGCCACCGGCCACTGACACCGGGCCCGGCCCGGGACGTGACGAAGGCCGGCCCTCCCCGCACGGGGGTGGGCCGGCCTTTCGTGCGGCGTACGGCCGTACGGAGCCGGACGGGTGGCGTCAGGACTCGACGATCTTGCGGACGTTGTCCACCGCACCGCAGCCGGACGCGAGCTGTCGCCCCCGCTCCTCCCAGAACGCCTTGCCCAGCTCCTCACGGCGCTCCATCGCCACGTTCTCCCGGGCCCCGTTGAGGATCGTGCGCTCCTCCTCGTCGGCGTGGTGCGTGACCGCCTCGACGAGCTCCTCCAGCTTCTCGTCCCACTTGTCGCCGCCGATCTCCTCCACCTCGAGCAGGGCCAGCAGGGCCTCGTTGCCCTCCTCGTGCTCCTCCTCGCCGTGCTCTACCTCGTCGTCCTCGATGTTCTTGTACCGCTTCAGCGCGGGGTAGACCTTGGACTCCTCGGCCAGCGCGTGCGCGACGAGCAGGTCCGAGAACTCGCGCAGCGCGGCGCCCCGGTCGTCCTCGACACTGCGCATCCGGCGGAACAGCTCCTCCATGCGGCGGTGGTCCTGGAGGATGAGCTCGACGACGTCCGACGTCTCCGGCATGGGACTGACTCCTTACGTTGAGCGGACTCGGCGACTACCGCATGCCCCGTCCCGCCGGTCTGAGTACTCCCGATTTCCCGTGCGGCGCTCAGGGGCCGCCGGCCGGTCACCCCGGCGTGAGGTCGCTGCGCGGGTCGATCGCCCAGTGGTTGGACCGCAGGACCCGGCCCGCGAACACGACCTCCCGCTCCGCGACGAAGCGGAAGCCGAGGGAGCGGCAGATGCCGTTCGAGGCGCCGTTGCCCGTGGCCGGGAACGCGTGCACGACACCCCAGCGGTCCTCGTCACGGGCCCGCTCCAGCAGTACGCGGGTCGCGCGCTTGCCCAGGCCGCGGCCCTGGAACTCCGGGAGGACCATCCAGCCGATCTCCGCGATCGGCCCGTCCCCCGAGTCGTGCGACCAGACGGTCACCGAACCGGCCACCACCTCGGGGGCGGCCGGGTCGGGCACGATCATCTTGATCCACGCGACGTCGGCCGCCGCGTCCCGGGCGTCCCGGCGCACCTTGTCCGCCATGCCCTCCCGGGGCAGCGGACCGCCCAGTCCGGCCATCATCACCGGGTCGCACCGCATCCGGACGTACGCGTCCACGTCGTCCGCCACCACATCCCGCAGCCGCACGGCGCCCTCCTCGCTGAGCCTTGACCGGACCCTACTGACTCGCGCGCCCCGGCGGGGCCTGTCACGCGCAGACGTCCCGTCCGGTCACGTACTGACGAGGGGCGGGAACCGATCCACCACGACCGAAGCCGGACCCACCATGGTGACTCTGGACCAGCCGATGAGCGGCGCCGATCTCTCCGACACCGCGCTCGTCGTACTCGACGACGACGGGACGGTGACCGCGTGGACCCTGGCGGCCCGCCGGCTCACCGGACACGCGCCGGGCGAGGCGGTGGGCCGCACCGCCGCCCGCCTCCTGCCCGGCGTCGCCGACCGGCTGCCCGCCCGCGACGGCCGGCCCGGCCCGGCCAGGATCCGTCACCGCGACGGACGCCTCCTCGACGTCACCCTCCGCGTCTCCCGTCTGCGCGGCCCGCACGGAGCCGTACGCCGCCTGGTGTCCCTGGTGGACGCGGCCGCACCGCCCGACGGCGAACCCGTCGGGGTCGTCGTCCGCGACCCGGACCTGCGCTGCGCATGGGTGAACGACACGGCGGAGCACCATGACGGCGTCCCGGCCGGCGAGCGGCTCGGGCAGCGGGTGAGCGACACCCGGCCGGGGCCCGAGGCCGACGTGCTCGAAGCCGTGATGCGGCAGGCGCTGCACAGCACCACCACCGAGGTCCACGAGTACCGGACCGGACTGCCCATCGGCACGGACCGCGAACACGCCTGCGCCGTCGCGTTCCAGTGCCTCCAGGACGCCGACGGCCACGCCCTGGGCGTGTGCGCGATCAGCGTGGACGTCGTACGGCAGCGGCGCGCCCGTGAGCGGCTCGCCGTGCTCGACCGGGCCGGCACGCGCCTCGGCAGCACCCTCGACGTGATGCAGGCCAGCCAGGAACTGGCCGACGCCGCCGTGCCGTTGCTCGCCGACTACGTCGCCGTCGACCTGGAACAGTCGGTGTCGTTCGGCCAGGGACCGCCGGTCCGCGTCGGCGCGGCCGGCAGCACACTGCCCGGCCTGCGGCGCGCCGGACTCGCCTCCGTCCACCGGGGCGTGCCCGAATCCCCCTGGATGCGCGGCGAGTTGGTACAGGTGCCGCCGGTCTCACCCCTGGCCGGAGTCCTGCGCGCCGGGCGGGCCCGGCTGGAGCAGATCCACGACGACGCCCCCGAGCCGTGGGTCGGCACGGTGCCCGCGCTGGCACGCAGGGTGCGCGAACACGGCATGCACTCGATCATGGCCGTACCCATCCGGGCACGGCGCGCCCTGCTCGGCGTGGCGCTGTTCGTCCGCACCCACGAGTCCGAGCCGTTCGACGACACCGACCTGCTCCTCGCCGAACACCTCGTCGGCCGCGCCGCCCAGTCGCTCGACAACGCCCGCCAGTACACGCGCAAGCACAACGCCGCACTCGCCCTCCAGCGCACCCTGCTGCCCCGCCGCCCGGAAGGCGGCACGGCCGTCGACGTGGCCTCCCGCTACCTGCCCGCGGACGTCGACCACTCCGTCGGGGGTGACTGGTTCGACGTCATCCCGCTGTCCGGCGCGCGCGTGGCGCTCGTCGTCGGCGACGTGGTCGGACACGGCCTGCACGCCGCCGCGACCATGGGCCGCCTCCGCACCGCCGTCCGCACCCTCGCCGGGCTGGAACTCCCGCCCGACGACCTCCTGGCGCACCTCGACGACACCGTCCAGCGCCTCGGCGAGGAGGACTGCGACGCACCGGAACAGGTTCCCGCGGTGGCCGGCGCCACCTGCCTCTACGCCGTCTACGACCCCGCCACCCGCCGCTGCGCCCTGGCGTCCGCAGGACACCCCCCGCCCGCGGTCGTCGACCCCGAGGGCCGCGTCCGCTACCTGGACCTCCCCACGGGCGCCCCCCTCGGCGTCGGCCTGGGCGACCCCTACGAGGCCGTGGAGGTGGAACTGCCCGAGCACGGCGTCCTCGCCCTCTACACCGACGGGCTGATCGACACCCGCGCGCACGACCTGGACGAGGGCATGCGCCGGCTCGCCACCGCCCTCACCGGGCCGGGCCCCTCCCTGGAGGAGCTGTGCGACGCGGCCACCCGCACCCTGGCCGGCGGCGAGCCGTGCGACGACGTCACCCTCCTCCTCGCCCGCACCCACGCGCTCGGACCGGACACGGAAGCCTCCTGGACCCTGGACGGCGACCCGAGGGCCGTCCGCACCGCCCGCGCCCTCGCGGCCCGCCGGCTGACGGAGTGGGGCCTCGACGGACTCGTGGACGCCACGGAACTGATCGTCAGCGAACTCGTCACCAACGCCGTCCGGCACGGCGGCGGGCCCGTCGGCCTGCGGCTGCTGCGCGACAAGACGCTGACCGTCGAGGTGGGCGACGGCGGGCGGACCCTCACCCCGCACCCGCGCCTCGCGCTCACCACGGACGAGGGCGGCCGGGGCCTCTACCTCGTCGCGAAACTCTCCCGCCGGTGGGGCGCCCGCCCGGTCCCCGGCGGCAAGGTCGTCTGGGCCGAACTGGACTACCCCCGCCCGCCCCGGCCCTCCGCCCGCGCCCTGCCGGCGCCCGTCTCACTCGACGCCGCCTGAGCCGCCGCACCCCGGAGGCAGCGTCCGCCCCAGCCGGCCGAGCGGCGACACCGCCATCACCGCCGGCGACACCAGCATCCCCGCGGCCGTCACCGTAAGGGCCGCGCGCGTCCCCCATGTCTCCGCGAGCAGCCCGCCGAGCAGCGCGCCGAGCGGGGACGTCCCCATCCCCACGAACGTGATCGTCGCGGCCACCCGCGCCTGCATCCCGTCGGGCGTCACCGTCTGCCGTACGGCCATGACCATGACGTTCACCAGCTGACCCCCCGCCCCGAACACCAGCCCCACCCCGCACAGCACCGGCACGGTGACCGAGGGCGCGCCGCGCAGCGCCGGCAGGCACAGCCACACACCGTCGCCCACGGCGGCGGCCGCGACCAGCACCCGCCCGTACCCGAACCGCCGGGGCAGCCGGGCCGCCAGCACGGAGCCCAGCAGCGCGCCCGGCCCGACCGCCGCCAGCACCACGCCGACGGCGGCGCCGGGCAGCGCCAGGTCCCGCGGCAGGAACAGCAGGTACACGGTCGTCGCGGCCGAGAACGCGCACTGGAACGCGGCCGACGCCAGGCACACCGCCCGCAGCACCGCGTCCCCCACGACGAAACGCCACCCGTCCCGCATCCGCGACCACACGCCGGAGCCTCCCGGGGCAGTCCCCGGAACGGACTCGGCGCGCCGGATCCGCCGGACCGACAGGAACGACACCGCGAAGAACACCGCACCGCACGCCGCCGCGACCGGCGCCGACAGCAGCGACACCAGCCCCCCGCCCAGAGCGGGACCTCCGGTCTGCGCGGCGGAACGGCTGCCCTCCAGCGCGCTGTTCGCCCGTACCAGCTCCTCGCGCGCCACCAGCCGCACCGCGGACGCCTGGTACGCCACGTCGAAGAACACGGACAGCGTCCCCACCGCGACGGCCGCGACCGCGAGCGACGCCGGATTCAGCCGGCCGGTGACGGCGGCCACGGACACCGCACCCAGGACGACGGCACGGCCCGCGTCGGCCGCGGCCATCACCGTGCGCGTCCGCCACCGGTCCACCCACGCGCCCACGAACAGCGCGAGCAGCAGCACGGGCGCCTGGGACACGGCCCGCAGCACCCCCAGCTGACCGGCCTCGGCGCCCAGCGTCACCACCGCGACGAGCGGCAGCACCACCACGGCCGTGTGCTCACCGAACTGCGAGGCGGTCTGCCCCGCCCACAGCCGGCGGAAGGAGCGGTCACGCCACAAACCGGCCGGGGAAGAGGAGGGAACGGACGAGGTACGGGAACGGAACGGCGGCACGGACACCCCTGCGGCAGCGCGGACGGACCCCGCCACCGGGGCACACCAGGGGGCGCCGGTGGTACGGGGGAGAAAGGAACTCGCCGTGCCGCGACAACAGAGGCAGCACGCGATGACGGACCAGCGGGTCTACGACGTCAACGCGTGCTCGGACGACCGACCATGTGCGCGGCTCCTCACGGGGGTACCGGGTGACCCCGGCACCCTAGCGCGCACCCGCCGTCCGCGTCCCGTGCCCGGTGTGACGCGGTCCATCCCCGCGCCCTCACACCGGCGGGCGTGTTTTCTGCGGTACGGGGGACACGGTGCCGTATGGCGAGACGAGTCGGTGACAGGTCAGGGACGCGGGCGGGCGCGCAGGGAACGGGACAGGAGCCGACGGCTCTCGAGCGCGCGCTGACGACCCCGCTGCTGTACTTCTTCATCCTGGGCGACGTGCTCGGCGCCGGCGTGTACGTCCTGGTCGGACAGGTCGCCGCCGACGCCGGGGGAGCGGTGTGGGTGCCGCTCGTCGTCGCCCTGCTGCTGGCGCTGCTGACCGCCGCCTCGTACGCCGAGCTGGCGACGAAGTATCCGCGGGCCGGCGGCGCCTCCCACTACGCGACGCGCGCCTTCGGGCCGTTCGCCGGGTTCGTCGCGGGCTTCTGCATGCTCGCCGCCGGCATCGTCTCGGTGGCGGCCCTCGCCCGCGGCTTCGGCGGCGACTACCTGTCGGCCTTCGTCACCCTGCCGGTGGGGCTGGTCGCCGTGGTCTTCCTGGGCCTGCTGGCGCTGGTCAACGCGCGCGGCATCAAGGAGTCCACCCGCGCCAACGTCGTCGCCACCGTCGTCGAGGTGGGCGGCCTGGCCGTCGTCGTCGTGCTCGGCGCGTGGCTGCTGCTGCGCGGCGACGGCGACCTGGGACGCCTCACCGAGCTCGGCACGCCGGAGAAGGGCGCGGCGGCCGCCGTGCTGAGCGGCTCCGTGCTGGCGTACTACTCGTTCGTCGGGTTCGAGACCTCGGTGAACGTCGCCGAGGAGACCCGCGACCCGCGCCGCTCCTACCCGCGCGCCCTGTTCGGCGCGCTGGCCACCGCCGGCGCCGTGTACGTGCTGGTCGGCCTGGCCGCGTCCGCCGCCGTGCCGACCGACCGACTGGCCGGGTCCAGCGGGCCGCTGCTGGAGGTCGTGAAGGAGGCGGGCGGCGTGCCGCCCAGGCTGTTCAGCGCGATCGCGCTCGTCGCCGTGGCCAACGGCGCCCTGCTGACCGGCATCATGTCCTCCCGCCTCGCCTACGGCATGGCGAAGGACGGGCTGCTGCCGGGCACGCTGACCAAGGTCCTGCCGGGCCGCCGCACCCCGTGGGCCGCCATCGCGGTCACCACCGGTCTGGCGATGCTCCTCGCCCTCACCGGCAGTGTCGCCACCCTCGCGTCCACCCTGGTCCTGCTGCTGCTCGTCGTCTTCCTCATGGTCAACACCGCGGTGCTGGTGCTGCGGCGCGACCCGGGGGAGGCCGACCACTTCCGCACGCCGGTCGTCCTGCCGGTGCTGGGCATCGCGTCCTGCGTGCTGCTCGCCACGCAGATCGAGGCGGCGGTGTGGCTGCGGGGCCTCGCGATCGTGGCGGTCGGCATGGTGCTGGCCGCGATCAGCGTCGCGCGGCGCTCGCGGAGGGCGGGGGAGGGCGCGGAGAATGGGGCGGAGAAGGAGGCGGACCGGGGCGTGGACGAGGACGCCCCGCAGCCCGGCTGACCGTGGCGGCGCTACGGGCCCCGCCCCGTCAGGCGCCCACGGTCGTGACGGGCCCCGGTTGTCGTCAGGCGCCCACGGTCCCGTCGACGCCCTCGCGCAGGAAGTCGGCGTGCCCGTTGTGACGGGCGTACTCCAGCAGGACGTGCAGCATCACCATCCGCAGCGACACGTCCTCGCCCCACCTCGGCTGGTGCCCGGCCTGGTCGAGGGAGGGCGCCTCCCGCTCGATCCGGCGCGAGTTCTCCACCTCCGCCTCCCATGCCGTGAACGCCTCCCGCCGGGTCGACGCGTCGGCGTCGTACGCGGCCTGGAAGTCGACCGTGTCCGACCAGACCATGGGCGCGTCGTTGTCCTGGAACACCCGGCGGAACCAGGCGCGTTCCACCTCGGCCATGTGCCGCACCAGCCCGAGCAGCGACAGCGTGGACGGCGGCATCGACCGCTGCCGCAGCTCCTCGTCGCCGAGCCCCTCGCACTTCATGGCGAGGGTCGCCCGGTGGTAGTCGAGGAAGGCGCGCAGCGTCTCGCGCTCGCTGCCGAAAAGGGGCGGTCCGACCCGGCTGTCGCTCGTCACTGCGGTGAACTCCTTCGCGTACGTGGGCGTACGAGTATGCCCGCCCCGCGACGCGCACCCGGCGGGGGCCCTGTGCGGGACCCTCGTGCGGGCCGGGTCAGAGGTGGTGGCCGCCCGACACCTCGATGTTCTGGCCGGTGATCCAGCGCCCCTCCTCGGACACCAGCGCCGCGACGGCCAGGCCGATGTCGTCGGGCTCGCCGATCCGCCCGAATGCGAACTGCCGTGCCAGCTCCGGGACGATCTCGGGGTGCCGGGCGAAGGCGTCGTCGCCGAAACGGGTGCGGGTGGCGCCGGGGGCGACGGCGTTGACGCGGATGCCGCGGGCGCTGAACTCCTTGGCCATGTACCGGGTGAGGACGATCATGGCGCCCTTGAGGGAGGCGTAGACGGAGTACCCCGGCTCGGTCACGTGGGGGAGGGCCGAGTTGCTGGTCACGTTGACGATCGCGGCGCCGTCGGCGAGCAGCGGCAGCAGGGTCTGCGTGAGGAAGAACGGGCCCTTGAACAGCCCCGCGGTCAGCCGGTCGAACGCCTGCTCGGTGGTGTCCTCGATCAGCGCCGACCCGGCGAACCCCGCGTTGTTGACCAGCTGGTCGAACGAGTCCCGCCCGAACGTCTCGCGCAGCGCACCGGCCACGTCCTCGCGGAAGGCCGGAAAGCCGGCCGTGTCGGCGATGTCCAGCGGCAGCGCCACGGCGGTGCCGCCCAGCCGTTCGATCTCCCGGACGGTCTCCTTGGCGCCCTGTTCGTTGGAACTCCAGGTCAGGATGGTGCCCGACCCCCGCCGTGCGATCTCCACGGCCGCACTGCGCCCGATGCCCGAGCTTGCGCCGGTGACGACGGCAACCTTCATGATGTGCCTCCCTGAGGCCTCGGAGCACGCGGGCTCCGTGCGGAAAGTGACACCTCCAGGCAACCGCGCGGCCGGCCGACGGGAAACAACGATCCTCCTCGTCTCTTGCTCGATCCTCCCGCGCCGTTCGCCTGGGTGTTTTCGGCCGTTTCCGGCGAGCCCTTCCTGATCACGCGGGACACGGGGCGGCCGCGTCTTATGCTTCTACGCGTCTGTAGAAACGGCCTGCCGACGACGGGCCGGACTTACGCACGCACGCACAAAGGAGTGGACGCCACCATGGTGTTCAAACGACTGCTCGGATCTCTCGGGGTGGGCGGCCCCACGGTCGACACGGTCCTCGACCCGGGACCGGCCCGGCCCGGTGGCGCACTGACCGGCCGGGTCCATCTCGAGGGCGGGCAGACCGACTTCGAGATCGAGCACCTCACCCTGGAGTTGGTGGCCCGGGTCGAGGCCGAGCACGCCGAGGGTGAGAGCGAGGGCGTCGTCGCCTTCGAACGGGTCACCGTCGGCGGCGGTTTCCGCCTCGCCGCGGGGCAGCGGCACAGTGTCCCCTTCTCGGTGACGCTGCCGTGGGAGACGCCGGTCACCGAACTGCACGGCCAGCCGCTCGGCATCGTTCTCGGCGTGCGCACCGAACTCGCGGTGGCCGGTGCCCGGGACAAGGGCGACCTGGACCCGCTGAGCATCGCCCCGCTGCCCGTCCAGGAGGCCGTCCTCGAGGCGTTCGGGCAGCTCGGGTTCGGCTTCAGGTCCGCGGACCTCGAGTACGGCCACATCGCCGGCACCGGCCAGCGACTGCCGTTCTATCAGGAGATCGAGCTCACCCCGGCGCCCCGGTACGCCCACCAGGTCAACGAGATCGAGGTGACCTTCCTGGCCGGCCCGGCCGGCATCGAGGTGGTCCTGGAGGCCGACAAGCGCGGCGGCCTCTTCTCCGGCGGCCACGACGCGTTGACCCGCTTCACCGTCGGCCACCACGACTCGCGCGACTGGAACGCGGAAGTGGACGCCTGGGTACGTCAGTTGACCGAACACCGGGCGGCGTACGGACATCACGGCGTCCACGGTCACGGCGCCCCGTACGCGGTCCAGGAGCACCACGACCACCACGGCCACGAAGGCGAGCGCGGAAGCGGTCCGGGTGTGGGTACCGCCGTCGCGGCGGGCGCGGCGGGGCTGGCCGTCGGTGTCGTCGGCGGCATGGTCGCGGCCGAAGTCGTCGACGAGGTCGGTGACTTCTTCGAGGGTGAGGAGGAGGGGGGCGAGGACTGAGGACGGTCCGCCGGGAGGCGCGGTTGATCGCATCAGCCGTCCACTCCTGGTAACTTCTACAGTGTTGTAGAAGTAATGGGAGCCCGGACGACCCCCTTCCGTCCGGGCTCCCGCCCGACACGTACGGAGCTCTCATGGCCCTGTGGGACCGCCTCAAGGAGTCCGCATCCTCGATGCAGACCCAGCTCATGGCGAAGAAGAACGACCTGAGGAGCGGCGCCTTCCGGGACGCGAGCATGGCGATGTGCGCGCTCGTCGCCGCCGCCGACGGCACCGTCGACCCCGCCGAGCGTCAGCGCGTCGCCCAGCTCATCGCCACCAACGAGGTGCTGCGTAACTTCCCCGCCGACGACCTGCGCCGCCGCTTCGAGGACAACCTGAACAAGCTCACCACCGACTTCGGCTTCGGCAAGGTGAGCGTCCTCCAGGAGATCGCCAAGGCGAAGAAGAAGCCCGCCGAGGCACGGGCCGTGATCCAGATCGGCATCGTCATCGGCGGCGCGGACGGCGACTTCGACGCGGACGAGCGGGCCGTGGTCCGCGAGGCGTGCTACGCGCTGGACCTGCCGCCCCACGAGTTCGACCTCTGACCGACCGTACGACGCACGGAGGGCCGGCACCCGCACGGTGCCGGCCCTCCACGCATCTCACGCGCCTACGGTCACAACGGTGTGGCGGCGTGCAGGATGAGGACCATCGTCACCGCCGAGTTCGCGGACGACATCGCCGACACGGCGGCCCCCGTGGCCGCACCCCACGCCGCGACACCCACCGCCGTGAAGAGCGAGGGCCACGAGCGCACCGCCGGCGCGGGCGCGAGCAGCGCGGCCACCCGGCGCGGCACCGGGCCCGCCGCGGCCAGACCGGCCAGACCCGCCGGCGCGGCGGCCGGGGCGGCCCGGGACACCAGCGCCGCCTTGCCGATCGCCCTGGCCACGGCACGACGGCTGCCGACCGTCCGCGCCGCGTCCTCGTCCGCCCACCGTTCCGTCGTGAACGACACCGCCGTGCGCAGCGGACGCAGGAACGGGTTGGCCTGCGCGGCCAGGCGCACCGCGAGCAGGAAGCGATGGTGACGGGCGGACAGGTGCGCCCGCTCATGCGCGAACAGTGCCCGCCGCTCGGCCGGTTCCAGACACTCCAGCAGGGCCGTGGTGACCACCACACGGTCCCGCCGGCCGCCGCCCGGCAGCGCGTACGCGTACGGGGCGCCGTCCGGCAGGACGGCCACCTCCGTGTCCCGCAGCCCCGCCAGCGCCCGATGGGCCCGGCGGCGCACCCGCGCGTGCCGCCACCACGTCCGGCCGCACACGGCCAGAACGGCGAACAGCGCGGGAATCGCCGCCTTGCCCACCACCTCGTCGTACGGCACCGCCGCCCGCACCTCCGGGTCCGACCAGCCGTCGGGCAGCGGATTGCCGGGCAGCTGGGCGGTGCCGACCACCATCACCAGGGCGAGACAGAGCGTGCTGCACGCCGCCATCACCGCGGCCACCCAGGTCAGCAGTCGCGTCGCGGTCCGCGGATGCAGATGCTGCTCGGCCAGGCGCGCGATCGGCCATGCCGTCAGCGGCAGCACCAGCGGCAGGAAGACGAAGACCCCCATGAGGCCTCAGTCTTCCCCGTCGGGCCCCGACGGACGCAGCAGCTCCCGCAGCAGCCGCTCGTCGTCCGGCCCCAGGCCGGTCACGAAACTGGCCAGCACGGCCTCACGGTCGCTCTCGGAGTCCAGCACCTTGCGCATCCGCCGGGCGGCCAGCCCCGCCTGGTCCAGCGCGCACGTCCAGGCGAACGACCGCCCCGACCGCTCCCGCGTGACGGCGCCCTTGGCCAGCAGCCGGGTCAGGATGGTGATCACGGTCGTGTACGCGAGATCGCCGCCCAGACGCTCCTGCACCCAGCCGGCGGTGGCCGGGCCGTCGGCCTCCTTGAGCGCCGACAGGACCAGCGCCTCCAGCTCGCCCTGCCCCCGCCGCCGGGGACGCTGCCGCTGCTCGCCCACGTCCTGTCTCCCTCCTGCCGCCGTGCGTTTCCCGCGCGGACATCGTATAGACGCCCGCGGGCCCGCCTGCGGCGCGCCAGGTGCGGGTCGGGCGACCGGCGCACGTGACCGGCGCACGTGACCGGCGTACGTGAAGTACGGTCCCATGCCCTGCCCCGCGATCTCTACAGTGATGTAGATTCGTAGCTCCGGAACCGAGCCGCGGGTCCGACCGCACCGGCCAAGAAGGAGCACACCGTGGGAGTTTCCCTGTCCAAGGGCGGCAACGTCTCGCTCAGCAAGGAGGCGCCGGGTCTGACCGCCGTCCTGGTCGGCCTCGGCTGGGACGTCCGTACGACCACCGGCACCGACTACGACCTCGACGCGTCCGCCCTGCTCCTCGACGCCTCCGGCAAGGTGCTGTCGGACCAGCACTTCGTCTTCTACAACAACCTGCGCAGCCCCGACGGTTCGGTGGAGCACACCGGCGACAACCTCACCGGCGAGGGCGAGGGCGACGACGAGAGCGTCAAGGTGAACCTCGCGGCCGTGCCCGCCGAGATCGACCGGATCGTGTTCCCCGTCTCCATCCACGACGCGGAGAACCGCGGCCAGAGCTTCGGCCAGGTCCGCAACGCGTTCATCCGCATCGTCAACCAGAACGGCGGCGCGGAGCTCGCCCGCTACGACCTCTCCGAGGACGCGTCCACCGAGACCGCGATGGTCTTCGGCGAGCTCTACCGGCACGGCGCCGAGTGGAAGTTCCGCGCCGTCGGGCAGGGTTACGCCTCCGGCCTGGCCGGCATCGCCGCCGACTTCGGCGTGAACGTCTGACCCGGAGAGACAGAGGGAGCGGAAGACCATGTTCGGACTGAGCGAACTGGCCATCATCCTCATCGTCGTCGTCGTGATCGTCCTGGCCAGAAAGGGCCCCGAACTGGCGCGCAACGCGGGCAAGTCGGCCCGCATCCTCAAGGCCGAGGCGCGCGCCATGAAGGAGGCGGAGCAGCGGCAGACGACGGACACGCCTCCGCGGATCATCCAGGGCGAGACGATCCCGGACCGCACGGAACACCCGCACGCGGACGGCAGCCGGGACACCGGCCGCCTGTAGTGGACGACGGGCGACGGCTGCCGGATCTGATCACCACGCGATCATCCCGGCAGCCGTCTCCGTTCGACTCCACACGCGCCGTCGCCGAAATAGAACGCGCGCAGGAGCGCCTCGAACCCCACGCCGAAGCCGTTGGAGGCCCCCTGTCCTGCCCCTAAGCTGAGCGTCTCG
This sequence comes from Streptomyces lusitanus, assembly GCF_042647945.1. Classification (NCBI taxonomy): domain Bacteria; kingdom Bacillati; phylum Actinomycetota; class Actinomycetes; order Kitasatosporales; family Streptomycetaceae; genus Streptomyces; species Streptomyces lusitanus. The sequence goes on along the minus strand of NZ_JBHRWL010000003.1, from coordinate 185,136 downwards.
CGGACGTCACATCGCCCGTCTCTGTCGACGAAGGCGATCACACGCGGCGACGAAGGGGTGGGAGCAGTCGATGAGCGATGACCCGTACCTGCGGCGGTACGACGTCACGAGGGGTTTCTCGGCCGGGTTCCTCATTCCGGCGGGCGCCGGGCTGACAGCCGCGGCGCTGCCCTTCGTGTTCGACGAGGAAGTTCCCCTGTGGGCCACGATCCTCGTGATCGCGGTGATCGTCCTCCTGGCCGTCTGGGTGGCCGCCGCGTACCGCCGGGCGGCGACGATCCTCTACGAGGACCACATCCTGATCCGGACGGCGTTCACGACCAGGCGCGTGGCCTGGGAGGACGTGCAGGAAATCCGCAACGAACGCAATCCGGGGGCGGATCAGCACAACCTGCCCAAGAGCGTGATGGTGCTCTACGACCGTGACGGACGCCGACTCGCGCTGCCCCACCTCAGCGAGTGGGCCGTGGACTCCCTCGACGAGGAGCTGCGGGTACTGCGCGACATGTGGACCCGGCGGCGCGGAGAGGACTGGGCGCAGCTCCCGGAGGTCACCACGAAGCTGGACGCGGTCACGGCCAAGTCCGAAAGGGCGGCCGAACAGTTGGGCCTTCTCTCCATCGCCGTGGGAGGCTGCGCCGTGTGGCCCGTGATCGCGGTGTTCCTCATCCTGGGCCTCAACACGGACGTCCTGGACGGCATGTCGGGGAACGTCATGGCCGTCGTCCTCGTGGGCACCTTTCCTGCGGTGAGCCTCATGGTCTACGTGCCCTTGGCCCTGCGCCGCAGACGCCGCCGAACGTGACCCGGAGCCGACCTCTCGCTTGCGAGGGCTTGCAAGGGACGACCACTAACTGGCGTCCACGTATGCGAGATGCGCACCGCAGACCGTGCAGCGAAAGAGCAAGGCGGTCGCACCGCCGCCCAGGTGGGTCAGGAAGCGTTCGATCTGCTCCTCGTCGTACAGGCCCATGAGACGCATCTCCGACCTCAACTGCTCCAGCGCTTCCGGGTGTTCCGCCAGCTCGGCATACCCGACCTCGCCGACGAAGGCCGCCGCGTCCTGGCAGTGGACCAGCCAGTGCGGATCCTGCCAGGCGGAGAAGCCGGGTGTGCGTCGGGTGACCTCGTGCAGGACGTCCTCGCTGACGCCGTCGAGCCCGTAGGAGTCGGTGAAGTCACCCTCGAAACGTTCGGCCGCGCTTCCGTCCGCGATGCACCACGGGCACAACGGTCCATCGACGTCGTGCGCCGTGTAGAAGGTGGCCGTATAGATCCAGCCCCTGCCGCGCTCGCAGCACGCGCACCTGTCGTCGGACGCGCGGACGGATCCGGTGGCCACAGGGTCCGGGTGATAGCGGAAGAAGGGCAGGCCGTCAGGCGTCGCCGGTTCCCGGACGTGTCTCATGGGGAGCAGTGTGTCCGTGAGTTTGTCGCTGATCAAGCGAGGTCTTGCACGCGGCGTTCCAGGACGACGGCGTGACGCGCGGAGACGGACGCGTCCGTCCAGCAGGTCGCGGTCAGGTCCGCCCAGTCGGCGCGGTCGTTGTATTCGCCGTCCCCGACGACCAGGTCGAGCACCCGGACGCCGGTCACGTCGCCGTCCGCATCGCGTACCGGCCGCCCGTAGTGGGCGACGGGGGACGGCTGCCGGGACTGGTCACAGCGCGATGAGTCCGGCAGCCGTTGCCCTGAACCCACAGGCATTGAAGTAGAACGCGCGCAGGTGCGCCTCGAAGTCGACGTGCAGCCACTGACAGCCCGCCGCGCGGCTCCCCTCGGCGGCGGCACGGACGAGGGCGGTTCCTACGCCGTGGCCACGGCACCGCTGTGCCACAACGGTGTCCAACACGAAGGCGTGGACCCCGCCGTCCCAGGCGACATTGACGAACCCGACCAACTCCGCGCCGTCCCGGGCGCACACCCACCCGAGGCTGTGCCGCTCCAGCCTGCCTCGCCAGTCCGTCCGCCCGGCCGGCCCCCCGAACCCTTCCGCGTGCAAGGCGTTCAGGGCGTCGTTGTCGACCTGGCCCCGCCACTCATACGTGATCGTCATGAGGGTGCAGCATGCCCGCGGCGATCTCCCGTACCCGGTCCACGGTGATCCCGGTGCGCTGCTCGACGGCGAGGGGGTGATCGGTCGGCTCGAGCTCGACGTACGGACGCTCGCCGACCGGGCGGGTGTGCACGAGCGTTTTGAGGTTGAGGGTCGTCTGCGGATAGACCATCAGCTCGGTCGTCAGCCACCCGAAGTAGGGCTCCTCGGCCTCACGGCCGGGTTGGTCCCACAGTTCCGCGGCGCGGGCGAAGTTGGCCCGGCTGAGCGACACCCAGACACCCCAGGAGAAGACGTCGTCGGTACCGAGAACGGGTACCTCGACGAGCCCCTTGACGAAGTAGTGCTCGGCCCTGACCACGCACTGGTCCGAGGAGAGCAGACAGTCGTCGGCGTCGGCCAGGCCCGCGTCCCACACGGCCGGTGCGTCGGCGGAGTAGTTCATCGGCAATTCGGGGTGCCGGGCCCCGCATCCGGTACAGGTGAACCCAAGATCACTGGCCATGGTGCGGAAGTGTACGGCGCGGCTGTCGGGCCGCGCGCTGGAGGGAAACCACATGGCTGCCCGCCCACACCACCGCTATGGTGCGCAGACCGACCCACCGCATCAGCGGCCATCCGGGCGGACGGACGATCCGAGAACTGTGCATTCCCGCGGAGGACCTGGACGAGTTCAAGCGGGGGGGCGTTCCAGGACCTCGACGCGACACGCGGCTGCACCCCGGCCGCCCATCAGGCGTGTCACCGAGGTGCAGTCGCTGCTCGACGACGTGCGTGTCGCGGCCGTTCAGCAGGCCGCGGTCAGACCCGCCCAGTCGGCGCGGTCGTTGTACCCCCCGTCACCGGCGTCGCCGACCACCAGGTCGAGCACCCGGACGCCGGTCACGTCGACGTCCGCCTCGCGGACCGCGTCCCGGGTCACCACCCCGCTGTCGAACAGCACCCGCCCGTCCCCGATGATCTGGAACGTCGACGTGCCGCCCTCCGGGCCGACGTTGCGGACGGCGTCGTCGATGCCGACGGTGGTCCGCAGCCGGGTGCACCGGTCGCCCAGGTAGTAGCGGACGGTGGACGGCGAGGCGACTCCGAGACCCGTCCCGTGCACCTGACCGAGCAGGCTGATGGGCGACCCGCCGCCCACGCTCCGGTCGACCGTCGGGCTCATCCATCCGCTGGTGGCGCTGATCCACTCGTGGTGCGACAGCGCGACGTCGGCACCGTCCGGCGCCGCCGGCGCCACCCTCAGCGCCGCTGTCGTCGTCAGCCCGAGGCGCCCCCGGCCCGGCACCTCGTACGAAGTCTTCGCGGTCAGCGCTGCGTCACCCGGCGCCGCACCGCCCGGCAACGTCACCGTGAAGGCGAAGGCCGCCGTGTGCCCTGGCGGCAGCAGTCGCGGCGACGCGCCGGCGGCCCGCAGCGTCCATCCCTCCGGCGCCGTCAGCCGCACCCGCGGTGCGCCGACCGGCCGAGCACCGTCGTTGCGCACCGCGACCTCGACCCGGGCCCGGTCACCTCCCGCCGCCACCGGAGCGACCCCCGCCGGCACCGCGTCACCGCCGACGGCCGTCACCTGAGGAAGACCGGCGACCACATGCGGCGCGCCCGGCTTCCCCGACGCCCGTCCGACCCGGAACAGAGCGGCACCATGAGCCGGCACCGCCGCGCTGATGGTCCCCGCGCTCTCCGTGACCCGGTCCGTCCACGCGTCCTTCAGCGTGAAACGGCCGCCGGTCAGACCGACCGCCCGGGCCGTCGTCGTCAGCGTCGCCGGACTGTCGCCCCGGTTGAGCAGCACCACCGCGCGGTCGCCGTCGGCGAGGCGCTTCACCCATGTCTCCGTCGTCCCGGCGGGGCCCACCCGCACGGCCTGGACGGCGGCCCTGTCCTGGTCGATCGCGAGGACGTCGCGGTCGGCCAGGATGCCGAGCGAGGTCGCGCTGAGCTTCCGGACGTCGCTGCCGATGACCAGCGGCGCCGCCGCCACCGACCAGAGCGTCATCTGCGTACGGAACTCCTCGTCCGACATGCCCAGTTCGGGTCCGAGGTAGTCGGGGTCGTTGAAGCGTCCCGGCCCGGCCACCTCGGGGTGCCGCGCGTTCGCGTCGTAGTTGCGCAGCACGTCCTTGAACTTGATCGCGCCCACGAACCCGACGTCCGTGTAGGTCCGCCAGGACTGCGCGATCCCCGGTGCGTAGGACCAGGAGTACGTCGACTGCTGCTCCTCCGGGTAGTCGCCCCAGTCGGGGGAGGTCACCGGGTTGCAGAGGTTGAAGATCATGGGCCGGCCGCTGGAGTTGTTCCGCAGCGCCCGCGCGAACTCGGTGTAGACCGTCTTCGGGTCGAGGCCGGCGGCGATCCCGCAGAGGTAGTCCACCTTCACCGCGTCGAACTCCCAGGCGGCGAACTGGTCGGCGTCCCGCTGGTAGTGACCGCCGCTGCCGAGCCCGCACTTGCCGGGGATGTAGGGACCGGCGTCGGTGTAGATGCCGGCCTTGAGGCCCTTGGAGTGGATGTAGTCGACGAGCGGCGCGAGCCCGTGAGGGAACTGGCCGGGGTTGGGGACCAGGTCGCCGGCCTCGCTGCGCGGCGTCGGCGCCGCCCAGTTGCCGTCGATCCACACGTAGGCGTAACCGGCGTCGCGCAGACCGCTGCTGACCAGGAAGTCGGCGATCGACCTGATCTCCGCGTCGGTCGGGTCGCCGCCCAGCGCGTAGTAGGTGTTCCAGCCCATGTACGGCGTCGGGCTCAGCACCGGCGGTGTGCCCTCGCCGCCGGCGTCCGGAGGGGCGGCCTGGGCGGGCGCCTGCACGACCAGGAGTGCCGTCAGGAAGGCCAGCAGGACGGTGAGTTGTCGTTTCACATCGGATCCTTCGCTGTCCGATCAGGCGTGCGCCCGGCTCAGGGGTCGCGTCATGGTCCGTCAACGGACGTGCGCCTGCGGGATGTTGCCAGGGATCCTCCAGTCACCTCCCACCCGCGTCAACAATAATTCCTAAATTAAGAGTTGCCGCCGCGGTGCGGGTCGCATCGTGGGTAGCCCGTTCACGCATTAATTAGTAATAATCCTTGACAGCGGCTGCGACCGCCGCCACAGTCTTCGCCGTGACACCGGCGCCCCGCCCGGACTTCGGCGGGTCCGCCCCCGTGTCCACACCCCGCCCCGACCCCGCGTGCCGGCCGTCGGTCGCATCCGCCTCCGCACCCGCACCCGCCCGCCCCGCCGGGCGGCTGTCGATTAATTAGTAATTATCCTTGACGTGGCGCCCCCGCCACGCGAACCTGTAAGCGCCGCGACCAGCGCCCCGCCCCCCACCGGAGCCGGTCCCGCCGCGCGGATCCCCAGGGAGTGCTCATGACCCACCACCAGCCCAGCCGACGACGGTTCCTCGCCGGGCTCGGCGCCGCCGGCACGGCGGCCCTGCTCAGCGGCTGCGTCACCTCCGGCTCCTCCGGCAAGAGCTCCTCCGGGGGCGCGGTGACCCTCCAGTCCAACCTGTCGGCCCCGCAGGCCAAGGCCGCGATGGAGGACCTCGTCGCCGCCTACGGCGAGAAGGGCGCCGGCGAGGTCCGGCTCAACACGGTCGCGGCCGAGACCTTCCGCACCCAGCTGCCGACGTACCTCACCTCCGCCAACCCGCCGGACGTCTACACCTGGTACCCGGGGTCCGTCGCCGACGCCTACGCCCGCAAGGACCTGCTGCTCGACCTCGGCGAGGTCTGGTCCTCACCCGAACTGCGCGGCTACTCCAAGGCGCTGAACACCCTGTGCACCGCCGGCTCCGGCAGAAAGGTGTTCGTACCCACCACCTACTACTGGTGGGGCATGTTCTACCGGAAGTCGAACTTCGCGAAGTGGGGCGTCAGCGAGCCCAAGAGCTGGGACGAGTTCCTCGACCTGTGCGACACGCTCAAGAGCAAGGGCATCACCCCCATCGGACTCGGCGCGGGCGGCAACACCGCCTGGGTCGCCTCCGCCTGGTTCGACTACCTGAACATCCGCGTCAACGGCGCCACGTACCACCGCGACCTCCTCGCCGGCCGGCACCGCTTCGACGACCCCGAGGTGCGCAGGGTCTTCGACCGCTGGCGGGAGGTGCTGCCGTACTTCGACCCGGACGGCACCGCCGTCGCCTTCCAGGACGCCTCCACCTCCATGCTCAACGGCCGCAGCGCCATGATGCTGATCGGCACCTTCTTCGCCGACGCCGCCCCCAAGGACGCCCTGGACGACATCGACTTCTTCCGCTTCCCCGTCATCGACCCGAAGGTCCCGCTCGCCGAAGAGGCTCCCACCGACGGCTACTTCGCCGGCGCCCGCACCGGCCGCCGCGACGAGGTGATCGACCTGATGCGCTTCCTCGGCACCGCCGAGGCCCAGGAGATCTACATCAAGGGCTCCTCCGGCACCGTCCTGCCCTGCCACCCCGACGCCAAGGACGCCGGCACCCCGCTCGTCCTCAAGGGCCGCAAGCACATCGAGGAGGCCGCCGAGATCACCCAGTTCTTCAACCGCGACTCCAGCGACGCCCTCCAGCCCACCGCCGACAACGCGCTCACCCGCTTCATCGCCGAACCCAAGACCATAAGCTCGATCCTCACCACCTGGCAGCGCGACGCCGAGAAGATCTGGAACGCCTGACGTGGCCGTGCTGACCCCGACCAAGAGCACCTCCCCGGCCCCCGCCCCGCCCACCGGCAGGCGGCGCCGGGGAGCCGCCCGCCGCACACCCCCGCTGGTGCTCGCCTTCGTCCTGATCCCGCTGCTCGCCGAGGCCCTGTGGGTGTTCTGGCCCGCACTCCAGGGCTTCTACCTCGCCCTCACCGACTGGGACGGCGTGTCCGCGCCCACCTTCGTCGGCCTGGACAACTTCCGGGAGATGGCCGGCGACGACACCTTCCGCAGCGCCACCTGGCACACCGTGCTCTGGCTGGTCCTGTTCGGCGGCCTTTCCGCACTCCTGGGCCTCGCCACCGCGCTGCTGCTCCAGCAGGAACGCCGCGGCGTCGGCTTCTACCGGGCCGCCCTGTTCCTGCCCGTCGTCTTCTCCCTCGTCGCCACCGCCCTCGTCTGGCAGGCGATCTACCAGCCCGACGGCGTCCTCAACCAGGTCCTCGCATCCGTAGGACTCGAAAGTCTGCGGCACGCCTGGCTCGCCGACCAGGACACCGCCCTCTACGCGGTCATCGTGCCCGCCCTCTGGCGGCAGATCGGCTACGTCATGGTGCTGTACCTGGCCGGCCTCAAGGGCATCGACCCCGCCCTGTACGAGGCGGCCAAGGTCGACGGCGCCGGCGCCTGGCAGCGCCTCCGGCACATCACCCTGCCCCAGCTGCGCAGCGTCAACGCCGTCGTCCTGTCCGTCATCGTCATCGACTCGCTGCGCTCCTTCGACGTCGTGTGGTCGCTGACCCGCGGCGGCCCCTACCACTCGTCCGAGCTGCTGAGCACCTACATGTACTCCACCGCCTTCCAGTCCCTGCGCCTCGGCTACGGCTCCGCCCTCGCCGTCGTCATCTTCGTGCTCGCCTTCGGCGTCATCGCCTCCTACCTCGTCCGCGCCTTCCGGGAGGCCGACTGATGACGACCACCTCCGCGGCCGTACGCCGCCGCCGCGCCGCCACCGCCGGCTTCCACCTCGGCGCCGGCACCCTCGCGCTGCTGTGGCTGCTGCCCATCGCCCTGGTCCTGGTGACCAGCCTGCGCTCCTTCGACGACATCGCCGCCAACGGCCTGGGCAGTTGGCCGCACTCCTTCACCCTCGACAACTTCCGCCAGGCCTGGGTCGACGGCGGCCAGCAGCGCGCGCTGATCAACAGCCTGCTGGTCACCGTCCCCGCCGTGCTGCTCACCCTGGCCCTCGCCGCCATGGCCGCCTTCGCCCTCAGCCGCTACGAACTGCCCTTCCGCCGAACCCTGTTGCTGCTGATGCTCGGCGGCAACCTGCTGCCGCCGCAGATTCTGCTCATCCCGGTGTCCAAGCTGAGCGAACTCATGGGTGTGTACGACACCTTGCCCGCCCTGATCGGCGTGCAGATCGGCTTCGGCGTCGGCTTCTACGTCTTCGTCCTGCACGGCTTCATGCGCGCCATCCCCGCCGAGATCCAGCAGGCGGCCGTCGTCGACGGCGCGGGACCCTGGCAGATCTTCTGGCGGATCGTCCTCCCGCTCACCCGGCCCGCGCTGGCCGCGCTGAGCGCCCTGTCCTTCACCTGGATCTTCAACGACCTGCTGTGGGCCATCACCGTGCTGCGCAGCGACACCAAGATGCCCGTCACCGCCGCCCTCATCGGACTCCAGGGCCAGTACGTCTCCATGTGGAACGTCATCGCCGCGGGCTCCGTCATCGCCGCCGCGCCGACCGTCGCCGTGTTCCTGCGCTTCCAGCGGCACTTCGTGGCCGGCCTCAACCTGGGAGCGGTCAAGTGACGTACCGGCGCTGGACCTTGCGCACCGACACCACGAGCTACACCGTCCGGCTCTCCCCGGACGGACCCTGGGCCGAACTCGACGCCTGGGGGCCGCACGGCTGTGAGGACGGCCCGTCCGCCTACGACTGGTCCCGGCGCACCCACTTCCTCACCCCCGCCGACGCCGCCCCCGCCGAGTACCTGCCGTCAGGACTCCGCCCCTTCACCGGCGCCGACCTGGTCGCCTCCCGCCCCGGCGGCGACCGCGGGGTGTGGTGGGAGTTCGCCGGCGCCGAGGAGGGCGAGGGCTGGCTGCGGCTGGCCTTCACCGACGCCGTCCTCGGGCTGCGGACCGTCCTGTGCTACGCCACCGTCCCCGGCACCGACGTCGTCCTGCGCTGGACGCAGCACACCTGCACCGGCGACGAGCCGCTGCGCCTGGAGCGGTTCGACTCGGCCGCCGTCAACCTTCCCGCGGCCGACGGCGTACGGCTGACGTACCTCGCGGGACAGTGGGCGCAGGAGTTCCAGCGCACGCAACTCGACCTGACCCGCGGCACCTTCACCATCGGCAGCGTCCAGGGCGTGCCCGGACACGCCTACGCCCCCTGGCTCGCCGTGCAGGACCGCACCGCGCCGCACGACGGACCCGCGCCCGCCTACGGCGTCGCCCTGGAGTGGCCCGGCAACTGGCACATCACCGCCGAGGCCGAACCGGGCGGAGCCGTACGCGTCCGCGCCGGACGCGTCCCGCACGAGGGCGCGGTGCTCCTCGCCCCCGGCGACACCCTCACCACGCCCCGGCTGGCCTGCGCGTTCAGCCCTGACGGACTCGACGGACTGGCCCGCGTCCAGCACCGCTACGAACGCCGGCTCAGCGGTGAGCGCCTCCACCGCCCCCGCAAGGTGCTCTACAACTCCTGGGAGGCCACCGGCTTCGACGTCGACGCCGCCGGCCAGCTGGACCTGGCGAAGGCGGCCGCCGGCATCGGCGCCGAGCTGTTCGTCGTCGACGACGGCTGGTTCACCTGCCGCACCGACGACACCGGAGGCCTCGGCGACTGGTACCCGGACCCGACGGCCTTCCCCGACGGCTTCGACCGCTTCGTCGCCGACGTCCGCGCGCTCGGCCTCGACTTCGGCCTGTGGGTGGAGCCCGAGGCGGTCAGCCCGGGCAGCCGCCTGCACACCGAACACCCCGAGTGGGTCTACCGGATCGAGGACCGGCCCGCCCGCCTGGTCCGCAACCAGCTCCTCCTCGACCTCGGCCGCGAGGACGTCCAGGACTTCGTCACCGGCACCCTCGACCGCCTGCTCACCGCCTACGACATCAGCTACCTCAAGTGGGACATGAACCGCCCGCCCACCGAACGCGGCCGGCCCGGAGCGGGGCCCGCCGATCGCCTCGACCTGGACGCCGCCCACGTCACCGGCTACCTCCGCGTCCTCGACCACCTGCGCACCGCCCACCCGCACGTCACCGTCGAGGGCTGCGCGGGCGGCGGCGGACGCGTCGACCACGCCACCCTCGCCCGCACCGACGTCGTCTGGCCCAGCGACAACACCGCCCCGCTGGACCGGCTGCGCATCCAGTACGGCTTCCTGCACGCGCACGCCGCGCACGTGATGAGCTCCTGGGTCACCGACGCGCCCGGTCTGTTCGACCCGCGCCCGCGCAGCCTCGCCTTCCGCTTCGTCACCGCGATGTGCGGCGTGCTCGGCATCGGCGCCGACCTGCGCACCTGGAGCCCGGAGCGACACGCCGAGGCGGCCCGGTGGATCGCCCGCTACAAGCAGGTACGGGACGTCATCCACCACGGCGAGGCGCACCTCCTCGCCACGCCCGACGACCCCACCTGCGGCGTGCAGTACGACGCCCCGGACGGGACCCGCACCGTGGTCGCCGCCTTCAGCACCGGACGGCTCGACGGCGCCCCGCTCGTCCCCGGCCGCCCGGCCCGGCTGCGGCTGCGCGGCCTCGACCCCGCCGCCCGCTACCACGACACGCACACCGGCGTCACGTACGGCGGAGCCCATCTGCTGCACTACGGTCTGCCGTTCGCGTGGACCGTCCGCCACGACGCCGAACTGGTGGAGCTCGTACGGCAGTAGCCCCGCGCCGTCCCCCTGCCCGTCACCACCCCCGCCATCACCCTGCTGCACCGAAGGAGCCGGACCCCGCGATGGACCAGCCAGCACGACGCCACGGCGACCGCTACCACGGCCGAACCGCCGTGGTCACCGGAGCCGCCTCCGGCATCGGAGCCGCCACGGCCGAGCGCCTGGCGCAGGAAGGAGCCGCCGTCGTGCTCGCCGACGTCGCCGACACGGCCGGCGAGGCCGTCGCCGCCCGCATCACCGGCGCGGGCGGCCGGGCCGTGTTCGTCCGCGCCGACGTGTCCGCCGAGGCGGACTGGGACCGCGTGGTGGCCGCCGCGCACACCTTCGGCCCGGTGGACCTGCTCGTCGGCAACGCCTACACGGTGGAGGTCGCCCCCGCCCACGAACTGTCCCTCGCCTCCTGGCAGCGGCAGCTCTCCGTCAACGTCACCGGCAGCTTCCTCGGCTTCCGCGCCCTCCTCGACGACCTGCGGGCACGGCACGGCGCGGTCGTGCTGACCTCCTCCGTCCACGCCCACGCCGGCATCCCGGGCCACCCCGCCTACGCCGCCTCCAAGGGCGCCCTGCTCTCCCTGTGCGGGCAGCTCGCCGTGGAGTACGGACCGGAGATCCGCGTCAACGCCGTCGTGCCGGGCCCCATCCTCACGGCGGCCTGGGACAGGGTGCCCGCCGACGAACGCGCGCGCAGCGTCGCCGGCACCGCGGCCCGGCGCTTCGGAACCCCCGGTGAGGTGGCCGCCGCCATAGCCTTCCTGGGCAGCGACGACGCGTCCTTCGTCACCGGCTCGCACCTGCTGGTGGACGGCGGCTGGAGCGTCGTCAAGGACTCCGCATGACGACCACCGACCGTACCCCGCAGCAGAAAGGCTCTCCGACATGACGCCCTACGCCCGTCGCGGTGTGCACGGCCAGACCGTGGAAGCCCTGGCCCGCCGCATCCTGGGTGGGGAGATCCCCGAAGGCGCCACGCTCGACCTGGTGGCCCTCCAGAGCGAACTCGACGTGAGCCTCACGGCCCTGCGCGAATCGCTGAAGGTCCTCGCCGCCAAGGGCATGGTCGACGCACGCCAGAAGCGCGGCACCTTCGTCCGGGCGCGCGGCGACTGGAACCTGCTCGACGCCGACGTGCTGCGCTGGCAGTTCGAGGGCGGACGCACCACGGAGGCCGACCGCGCGCTGCTGCGCAACCTCGCCGAGGTGCGCGCCATCATCGAACCGGCCGCCGTCCGGCTCGCCGCCGCGCGCCGCACCCCCGACGACCTCGCCGCCCTCGACGACGCCATCCGGGCGATGGGCGAGGACGACAGCGACGCCGGCCACGCCGTCGCCGCCGACCTCGCCTTCCACCGGGCCCTGCTGAAGGCCACCCACAACGAACTGCTCGAACGCATGGAAATGGTCATCGAGTCGGGCCTCGCCCACCGCGACCGCATCGTGCACAGCTCCCCGCACAGCGAGAACCCTGTCCCCGCCCACCGGGCCGTCCTCGACGCGGTGCGCGAGCAGGACCCCGACGCCGCCGAGACCGCCATGCGGGCCCTGCTCGACCAGGCCGGCCGCGACCTGGAACGGATCGACGGCGACGACGAGACGGAAGGCCCCGGCCCGCAGTGAAGATCGCCCGCATAGAAACGTTCCTGGTCCCGCCGCGCTGGCTGTTCTGCCGCGTGGAGACCGACGACGGACTCGTCGGCTGGGGCGAGCCCGTCGTCGAGGGCCGCGCCGAGGTGGTGCGCAGCGCCGTCGACGTGCTGTCCGAGCACCTCATCGGCCAGGACCCGCTGCGCATCCAGGACCACTGGCAGGTGCTCACCAAGGGCGGCTTCTACCGCGGCGGACCCGTCCTCTCCAGCGCCGTCGCCGGACTCGACCAGGCCCTGTGGGACATCGCGGGACAGGCCTACGGCGCCCCCGTGCACGCCCTGCTCGGCGGCCCCGTACGCGACACCGTCCGCGTCTACGCGTGGGTCGGCGGCGACGAACCGGCCGGGCTGCGCGAGCAGATCACCGCCCAGGTCGAGGCCGGTTTCACGGCGGTCAAGATGAACGCCGCCGGCGCCACCTCCCCGCTCTCCACCCCCGCCGAGACCGCCGCCGTGATCGCCCGGGTCGCCGCGGCCCGCGACGTCCTGGGCCCCGACCGGGACGTCGCCGTCGACTTCCACGGCCGCTTCACCGCGGCCACCGCCCGCCGCGTCCTGACCGAACTCGCGCCCCTGCACCCGCTGTTCGTCGAGGAACCCGTCGTCCCCGAGCAGAGCCACCTGCTGCCCGGCCTGGTCACCGCGAGCCCCGTCCCCCTCGCCACCGGCGAACGCCTCTACTCACGCGGGGAGTTCCTGCCCGTGCTGAACGCCGGCGTCGCCGTCGTCCAGCCCGACCTCTCCCACGCGGGCGGCATCTCCGAGGTGCACCGCATCGCCTCCCTCGCCGAGACCTACGGCGCCCTGCTCGCCCCGCACTGCCCGCTCGGCCCGATCGCCCTCGCCGCCAGCCTGCAGATCGCGTTCGCCACACCGAACTTCCTGATCCAGGAGCAGAGCCGCGGGATCCACTACAACAAGGACGCCGACCTGCTGTCCTACGTCGTCGACCCCGAGCCGTTCCGCTTCGTCGCCGGGCATGCCGTACGCGGCGACCGCCCCGGCCTCGGCATCACCGTGGACGAGACCGCCGTGCGCGCCGCCGACCGCGCCGGACACGCCTGGCGCAACCCCGTGTGGCGGCACGCCGACGGCTCCTTCGCGGAGTGGTGAGCATGGCGCCGCTGCGGATCACCACCGACCTGGAGCACGGGGGACGCTGGACGTCCCTGCGGGCCGGTGACCGCGAATGGCTCTGGCGCGGGGAGGCGTCGGGGCGGGAGGCCGTCGCACCGGGGGACGCCTTCGTCGACGCGGGCGGCCTGGAGGAGTGCGTCCCCACGGTGCGAGGCACCCCCGACCACGGGGACGCGTGGGCGCGCCGCTGGTACCGGGAGGGGGAGAGCGACCGGGTCGACTGCGAGCGCTTCAGCCTCACCAGGCGCATCCGGTGTGCGGGCGCACGTGCGGAGGCCGACTACACGCTCACCGCCGACCCCGGGTTCCGGTTCGTGTGGGCGGCACACGCGCTGCTCGCCCTGTCGGACCGGGCGGTGCTGTGCGCGGCACCGGGGGCACCGACCCGCCTGTACCCGGAGGCGGCGCCGCTGGTGTCGGAGCCGTGGCCCGCCGGCGCACCGTGGCTGGAGGGGGAGTGGCCTGCCCCGTACGGGCTGCGTCTGGACCGGTTCGGTCCGGACGACGGGACGGCGGCGGGCGCGATCGTGGCGACCGACCGGGTGTGCGTTCACGACGGCTCGGAGGACCGGCTGTCCCTGTCCCTCCAGGCCGAGGGCCGGCCGGTCTCGGTCGCGTTGTGGCGGAACCTCGGTGGCTGGCCGGAGGAAAGGCCGTACCGCAGCACGGGTGTCGAACCGATGCTGGGACGGGTCTTCGACGTGGCGGAGGCGGTGGAGGGAGACGCGGCATGCGTACCGGCCTCCGGGGAGGTGGCGTGGCGGCTCACCGTGACCGCGGACTGCGGCTGCCCTTGAGGGACACCCGGGTGTGAGCTTCGCCCCACGACCGTCGTTGTCCGTACCTGAGTCCGTAAGGAAGGGAATCCGTGGTGGATCTCAAGGCCGCGCTGGCCACCCACCGCCTGGTCGCCATCGTGCGCGGAGGCGACGCCGACGCGTCGCTGAACACCGTGCTGACGCTGGCGGAGGAGGGCGTCGAACTGATCGAGGTGTCCCTCACCGGGGCCGGCGCTTTGACGGTGATCGCCCGGGCCCGCGCCGTGTTGGGCGACGCCCGCCCGCTGGGCGCCGGCACCGTCCTCACCGCCGACGACGCCCGCGCGGCGCGTGACGCGGGAGCCGACTTCCTCGTCACCCCCGCGCTCGGCGAGTCGGTGAGCGCGGCCCGCGACGTGCAACTCCCGGTGCTCGCAGGGGTGTTCACGCCGACGGAGATGGTCACCGCCCGCTCGCTGGGCGCGACGGCGCTGAAGATCTTCCCCGCGGCGCAGGCCGGGGGACCGGCGTACGTCAAGGCACTGCGCGGCCCCTTCCCGCACGAGACGCTCGTCCCGGTCGGAGGCGTCGACGAGGAAGCCGCCCGCGCCTATCTGGCAGCGGGTGCGACGGCGGTGGGCGTGGGCTCCCCGTTGACCGGCGACGCGGCCGACGGTGGAAGCCTCGCCGCCCTGCGTGCCCGCGCCCGTACGTTCATGGCAGCAGTGGCGGAGGCGACCAGGTGACCGATGAACTGCGCGCCAGCCGCCCCGACCGCCTCGAACTGGGCGAAGGCATCCGCGACGCCGACGGCCGCCTCGTGCTGGTCGACCTCCTGGCAGGCCGCTTGCTGGCCGCTCCCGACGACCCGGCGGCGCCTCTCCGCACACTGGCCCAACTGCCGTGCGTGCTGGGCGCGGTGGCACCGGTGGCCGGCCACCCCGGCCACTGGATCGCCGCGGCGGACACCGGCATCTGCCTGCTCACCCCGGACGGCACACCGCACTGGCTGGCACGACCGGAGGGGCAGGGCATGCGCATGAACGACGCCACGGCCGACCCGGCCGGCCGCTTCTGGGCGGGCAGCATGTCCTACGACGCCAAGGAGGGCGCGGGCTCCCTGTACCGCGTCGACCACGACGGCACGGTCCACCGCGTGCTGGACGGCATCACGATCCCCAACGGCCCGGCCTTCACCCCGGACGGCCGGCGGATGTATCTGGCCGACAGCGCCCGGGGCCTCGTCCGCCGGTACCCCGTCGACCCGGCGACGGGCGCGCTCGGCAGCCCCGAGGAGTTCGTACGCGTCGAGGACGGCAGCCCGGACGGCATGACGGTCGACGTCGAGGGTGCGGTGTGGATCGCGGTCTGGGGCACCGGCACGGTCCGCCGTCACCTCCCCGACGGCCGCCTCGACCGGACGGTGCGCCTGCCGGCCCGCCGGCCGGCCGGGGTGTGCCTCCAGGGCCACACCCTGCACATCACGTCGGCACGCCTCGGCCTGAAGGACCCGGGCCCGGACGACGGCGCGCTCTTCAGCACGCACGTCGCCGTACCCGGACTGCCGGCCGCCCCGTACCGGCCTGAGTTCTCCCTCCCGGAGCCGCTGTGAACACCGTCCTCATCCCCGCCGAAGGCCAGGTGGTCTGCGTCGGCGAGACGATGGCCGCCCTGACCCCTGACCCACCGGAGCCGCTGGAACGCGCCGAACACCTGCGGCTCGCCGTGGCCGGCGCGGAGTCCAACGTCGCCATGTACCTGGCCGACCACGGCATCCCCGCCGCCTGGCTCTCGGCGGTCGGCGACGACCCCCTGGGCCGACGCGTCCTGGCCGCGGTGTCGTCGGCGGGCGTCGACGTGTCGTACGTACGGACCGACCCGCACCGCCCCACCGGGCTGATGGTGAAGAACCCGGGCCCCGAGGGCACCCGCGTCCACTACCACCGTTCCGGCTCGGCGGCCTCAGCCCTGGGCCCGGACCTACTGAACCGGGAACCGGTGACGACGGCCCGCCTGCTCCACTTCTCCGGCATCACCCCCGCCCTCTCGACATCCTGCCGAGCCCTCATGGACCGCGCCCTGGAGCCGCCGGCCGCTCAACGCCCGTACGCCGTCAGCTTCGACGTGAACCACCGCGCCGCCCTGTGGCCCGCCGACGTCGCCGCACCGGTCCTCCGGCGACTGGCGAACAAGGCGGACATCGTCTTCGTCGGTCTGGACGAGGCACAGGGACTGTGGGGAAGCGACCTCACCGCCGACGACGTACGGCATCTGCTGCCCGGTCCGGGGATCGTCGTCGTCAAGGACGGATCCCGGACGGCGACGGCCTTCACACCCGAGGGCCCGGCCACCGTCCCCGCGCTGCGGACACGGGTGGTGGAACCGGTGGGAGCGGGGGACGCCTTCGCGGCGGGCTTCCTGACGGGCGTCCTGCGCGGCCAAACCCTCACCCGCGCCCTGCGCCTGGGCCACATCACGGCGGTCTCGGCCCTCCAGGTGACCGCCGACCACGGCCCCCTACCGCCCCCACGGGAGACGGAACGCCTGCTGAGCCTGAGCGACGAGGAGTGGCAGTCGCTCACCGGGCGTTGAGGGCGAGAAGCAGCGGCGATCCGACCCGCCGGAGCGCCTCCGACGGGTAAGCAACCGCCCGGCTCTCCTCTCGGAACTCTCGGTGGAAGTCCCCCATCACGTCCGCGACCGGTGCGTACCGGGCAACGAGACCGGCGATTCCAGCCGGCATCCCCCGGGGGCGCACCCCCTCCGCGCACGCCCGCACGAACGCTCTACGCTCCTCCGGCCCGTGTCCGAGCAGAGCCACGGCCAGCCAGTTCACGAGATGCGTGACGGCGTAACACGGGTCGTACGTGCGGTGCTGCTCGACGAAGTCAGCTTCGTCCGCCGCGAGTTCGAAGCGCGAGGAGAGCGCGAGGCCGAAGTCGGTGAAGAAGAGCCGCCGGCCGTCGGTGAGGATGTTCTGGAAGTGCGTGTCGAAATGCAGCAGGCCGCCCGCGTTCATGAACGAGATCCCGGCCCTCAACTCACCGTCCACCAGCGCACACGCCCGTTCGGCGGTCTCCACACCGTGGCTCATCCGCTCACTCAGCCAGTCGTGCAGGTTCTGCGGGATGTACTCCATGAACAGGAACAGACTGGCCGAGGACTGCTCCAGACCCGCGATGCGCTCGCGTACTTCGGCCGCGCCTCCCCAGTAGGCGACGGCGCGTTCGACGTCGGCCAGTTCGTCCGGCAGAGGGTGGCCGCCGTCGTCCGGCAGCACACGCCAGTGGTACATCAGCGGAAAGCCCTCGTAGTCGCCCGCGATGACCCAGTTGGTCGTCATGTGATGCGCGGCCAGCTCCCGCCACGCGCCGAAGCCAGGGCCGCCGATCGTGCCGACTCCGTAGTGGCAGAAGAGCGGGAGATCGAACAGGTTCGCCGTGGAGTGCAAGTTGTCCGGTCGCCGCTCGAGATCGGTCAGTCGCACCTGCTTGACGAACACCGGAGTCCCGGCGACGTCCAGCAGTACGGTCCGCCCGCCGATGCCGGAACCGACCGGCGTGCCGGCGTCCACGAGTTCACGCAGCCTGCGGTCACCGCACAGGGCCAGCCAGGTGGAGACGGTGCCGTGGGCGGTCAGGCGGGCGTCGCGGGACATGTCAGGATGCTTCACGCCCGCCTCCCCGTCACGCGGTGGACCCGTCACCGCAGTGTCTGCGTCAGCTCGCTCCGGCTCGCCGTGTGCACCACACGCCCGTACGCTCCGTTGACGATCGGCATGTACGGCGGGACGTGCCCGCACTCGACGTCGGCGATGATCGGGACGTTCAGGGAGCCGAGGGCGTCGAGGACCGCTTCGTTCTGGCTGAGGGACGGGCGGTCCGGTGCGGCGGTCCGGCCGACGAGGATCGCGTTCGCGCCGTCGAAGAAGCCGGCGAGCCGCATGCCGTGCAGCTGGCGACAGGTGGTGAACGCGTCGCTCTCGCAGACCTCCACGTACACGAGGAGTCCCTCGGGGGACCTTTCGCGGGCGAAGGCGGGGACGTCGAGATACCGCGTCCCGGCCAGGTTGCACAGCACGTCGACGCAGCCGCCGATCAGTCGGCCCTCGGCCACCACGTCGCCGTCGCCGTCCAGCCGCGTCCAGCCGCCCCGCGCGTCGAGCGTGTAGTCGCGTACGTCGGGGTGGAGGACGTAGTCGTCGAAGCCCACGGTCCGGTGGCGTCCGGGCGGGGTCTGCGCGAAGCGGTGGCCGGGTGGCGCGGCCACGACGTCCAGCCAGGACAGCAGCCCGTCCGGCACGCGGTAGGGCGTGTCCATGAGGTTGTTGCCGTGCAGGGTCGCCATGCCGGTGAGCAGCGTGAGGGGGGTCATCAGGGTCGACATGTCGGAGAAGCCGACGACCCACGTCGGTTCGGCGTCACGCAGCCGGTCCCAGTCGAGCAGCGGGATCAGGTCGATCGCGGTCTCCCCGCCCCACGGCGGCACGATCGCTTTGACGGCGGGATCGGTGAGCATCGACATCAGCTCGTCCGCACGCTCGGCGGCCGGGGCGCTGACGTGCCCGGAACCGTCCATGCACGCTCCGACGACGACCTCGTACCCCCGTGCCCGGATGTCGGAAAGGGCGACGTCGAGCCGTCCGCGCATCGCTTCCGGCACTCCGCTCGACGGAGCGGTCACACCGACACGGTCACCGGGACGCAGAGGTTTCGGAAAGCGCACTGACATGCGGGGATCTTGACATAGAGCGGCGTCCCCGCGACAGCGGGTTTCAGCGCGCCCAGGCCCGTACGGGACGCGTCCGACACGTGCGTTGAACTCCGGCCCCCGTCACCGGCGTTCGTACAGCGCCGCCACCGCCCTCGCCCGCTCGACCAGCCCCGCCCGCAACCACTCCGGCTCCAGCACCTCCGCACCAGGGGCGCTCTCCCACAGCGCCCACTCCGCGTGCCGCGGGTCCTGGAACACCACGGTCAGCCGCAGCCGGCCGTCCGCGTCGGTCCCCTCCTCGCTCACCACCAGAGCCGTGGCGATCAACCGGTCCCGGCGCGCCGGATCCACGCGCACCAGCACCTCCGTCGTGTCACCGCCCGTACGGAACCGCACCTCACGCTCCCGCCAGGCACGGTCCAGATCGACGGAGTCCGGGCGCCGTGCCGGTTCGTCGAGCTCCTCGGCCGCCAGCACCCGCGACAACCGGTACGTCCGGTCCTCCGTGCCGCGCTTGGCCAGCAGATAAGCCTGGTCCTTGACGGTGACCAGCCCGATCGGGTCCACGGTGCGCCACTTCGGGGGCTGGTTCACCGCCGCGTAGTGGATGCGCAGCCGGTGCCCGCCGAACACCGCCCGTCGCACCTGCGTGGCCACCGCGTCGGGCACCTCGTCACGGGCCACCGCCCGGGCCAGCAGATCCGTCTCCGGGTCGACCAGCAGCCGCTGCGCCGCACCCGCGGCGGTCTCCCGCAAGCCGTCGGGCAGCGCGTCGACCACCTTCAGCACGGCCGAGGCGAGCGCCGACCCCAGACCGAGCAGCTGCGCTCCGCGCCGCGATCCGGCGACGAGCAGGGCGAGCGCCTCGTCGTGGGTCAGACCGGTGAGCGCGGTCCGGAAGTCCGGAAGCAACGCGAAGCCGCCGTGCCGGCCGCGCTCCGCGTAGACCGGGACGCCCGCCGCGGACAGTGCCTCCATGTCCCGCAGCACCGTCCGGGTGGACACCTCCAGCTCGCGGGCGAGTGCCTCCGCTGTCATCCGGCCCCGTTGGCGGAGCAGGAGCACGAGGGACACCAGGCGGTCGGCTCGCATGGAAGGGACCTTAACGAAATACGTGACCGGAGATGTCATGTTTCCCTGCGAGGCTTCACCGCACGACGTCGGAGCAGTGCCAGCCCACACGTGGACGGACGGAGCAGATGCGGTGATGGAACGTGAAGCGGTCAACCCGGTGTCGTGGTCGGTCGACATGGGCTTCACCCAGGGGGAGCTCGTCTCCGGGCACTCCCGCACCCTCTACCTCTCCGGCCAGACCGCGATGAGCGAGGACGGCAAACCCCGGCACGACGGCGACATGGCGGCCCAACTGGCGCTCAGCGTCGACAACGTCGAGGCGGTGCTCGCCGAGGCGGGCATGTCGCTGGCGAACCTCGTCCGGCTGAACGTCTACACGACCGACGTCGACCTGCTGTTCCGGCACTACGGTGTCCTGGCGGGCCGTCTCGGCGCGGCCGGCGTCGCGCCGACCACGACCATGCTCGGCGTGACCCGCCTGGCAATCCCGGGCCAGATGGTCGAACTCGAGGGCACGGCAGTCGCGTAACGGAACCTGGACGGCTGGGCGGCTGGGCGGCTGGGCGGCTGGACGGCGGCGGACGGGAGTGAACTCCGTCCGCCGCCGCAGGCGTTGGTCAGTCGCGGGGGAGCACTCCCAGCAGCAGCGACGTCACGGCGAGCCGTAGCGCGTCCGGCAACTCCATGTGCAACACGCTCAGTTCGGGCTCCTCCGCGTAGGCGGCGAGCACACTGGGCGGCGGCGGGACGTACGTGTCGAGGGCGCCCGCCACGGCCAGGGCCATCAGGCAGAAGTTCTCCGCGGCGTCACCGATCTCGGGCACGTGGCCGCGCAGCAGCTCGGCCATGGTCGCGAGCCTCGCGATGGACGCCCGCTTGTGCCGCTTGACGACCTCGACCGAGACGTTGCGTTCGAGAACGCCGCCCTGCGCGCCGAACAGGTCGCACAGCACCGTGCGCTCCGCGAGCGACCGGCTGATCACCTCGGCCGCCTGGCGTGCCCGCACCTCCGGTCCCGCTCCCGCGTCGATCTCCTGGGCGAGCTCGTCCGCCAAGACCTCCAGCCAGCTGCCCAGGAAGTCGTCGAGCAGTTCCAGCAGCACCGCCTCGCGCGACTCGAAGTAGCGCAGGACGTTGGACTTGGCCAGGCCCACGCGCCGGCTGAGCTCGTTGAGGCTGACCTCGGCCACCGGCATCTCGTCGAGCATCGCGGCCGCCGTGTCCAGGATCGCCCGGCGGCGTATCGCCCGCTGCTCCTCGCTTCGCGCCCGCTTGAAGGTCATGCCCGCAGTCTAGCTTACAGACCATCGGTCTCTTGACATTGTACCGTCGGTCTCTTACGTTCGTTGCTAACAGACCAGCGGTTCCTTAAAGCTTCAGGGGTGCGTCATGAGTGAGAAGTGGGACGAGCGGAACATCCCCGGCCAACACGGCCGGGTGGCGATCGTGACCGGCGCCAACACCGGGCTGGGCTTCGAGACGGCGCGGATGCTCGCCGAGCGGGGCGCCACGGTGGTCCTGGCCGTCCGGGACGTCGAGAAGGGCAAGCAGGCCGCCGCCCGCATCAACGGCGACGTCGGCGTCCAGGCCCTCGACCTGGCCTCCCTCACCTCGATCCGGTCGGCGGCGGCCGAGCTGCGATCCCTGCACCCGCGCATCGACCTGCTGATCAACAACGCGGGCGTGATGTACCCGCCGAAGCGGACCACCGCCGACAGCTTCGAGCTGCAGTTCGGCACGAACCACCTGGGCCACTTCGCCCTCACCGGCCTGCTGCTCGACCGGCTCCTCGGCGTCCCCGGCTCCCGCGTCGTCACGGTCAGCAGCGCCGGCCACCGCATTCGCGCCGCCATCCACTTCGA
This sequence comes from Streptomyces lusitanus, assembly GCF_042647945.1. Taxonomy (NCBI): domain Bacteria; kingdom Bacillati; phylum Actinomycetota; class Actinomycetes; order Kitasatosporales; family Streptomycetaceae; genus Streptomyces; species Streptomyces lusitanus. The sequence continues at coordinate 163,364 of NZ_JBHRWL010000003.1, read as the reverse complement.
CGACCTGCACTGGGAGCGCTCGTACAGCCGCGTCGCCGCGTACGGCCAGTCGAAGCTGGCCAACCTGATGTTCACGTACGAACTCCAGCGCCGGCTCGCGCGGCACGGCACCACGGTCGCGGTGGCCGCGCACCCCGGCGTCTCCAACACCGAGCTGCTCCGCAACTCGCCCGCCGCGTTCCGCCTGCCGATCACCTGGCTCGCCCCGCTGATCACACAGAACGCCGCGATGGGCGCCCTGCCCACGGTGCGCGCCGCCACCGATGCCGACGTGCGCGGCGGCCAGTACTACGGCCCCGGCGGCTTCCAGGAGGTCCGCGGCCACCCGCAGCTGGTGCAGTCCAGCCGCGACTCCCACGACCGAGCCGTCCAGCAGCGCCTGTGGACCGTCTCCGAGGAACTCACGGGCGTGACGTTCCCCGTGTGACGGCACGGCCGGCCTCATCCCAGGCCCAGAACCTCCATCGTGTGCTCGGCCATCCGCCGCTCACCCAGGGCGTTCGGGTGGACGGGCACCAGGCTCGTGCCGAACAGCAGGGGCTCGATCCAGCGCGTGCCGAGGGGCGTGCACGCGTCGTGGCCGTCGGAGACGCGGGAGAAGTCGACGAAGACCGCGCCCGTCTCCTCGCTGGCGCGCTCGACCGCCGCGTTCAGGTGGGTCTGCACGTCACGCAGGTACGGCACGTCACCGGCGGCGATCGGCAGCTTCAGGTAGCACGACGGGTCGGCCTTCTCCGGGGTGATCCAGGGGTAACCCAGGACCGCCACCCGGGCGTTGGGCGCCTTGGCGCGTACGGCCCGCAGAGCGCTCTTCAGCGCCGGGTACGTGTTCTTCTCGATCTGGTCGGTGAAGGTCGTGCCGTACAGGTCCTTGCACGGGCTGCCCTTGCCCGCGGTGAGCAGCCCCGCGCTGCCGCAGGCTGTGATGGCGTTGATGAAGGTGCCGTTGTCGTTGCCGCCGATCGTCAGCGTCACCAGGTCGGTGTCCGCGCCGAGCGCGTTCACCTGCGGCGGGACGCCCAGGTACTGCGACGAGGTGAAGTCCTTGGTCTCGGCGGCGCCGCAGGTCACGTCCTTGAGGCGGGCGCCCGTCCGGTCCGCGATCACGTGCGGGTAGTTCGCCGTGGAGCGCAGGCACAGCAGGTTACTCGTGTCCACGGGCAGGACGCCGGAGCCGGCGCTGTAGCTGTCACCGAGGGCGACGTACCGGAGTGGGTCGGACGACGACGCCTGGGCCGTGCCGCCTGCGGTGACGCTCAGGGCGAGCACACCGGCCAGCGCGCATGATGCGGCCATGACATTGCGGCGCATGGCGGTACGGCGCGAGACATGCTTCTGCATGTGATCCCTTTCCGGAGGGAGGGCGGGGCTGCGGGTGCGGGGCTGCGGGTGCGGGGAAGGGCGCCTGACCGAGCGGTTACCGGCTGGTTCTACCGTCAAGTAATGTGCAGCCGCCCCGATCGGGAGTCAACATTGTTGACCGAACTTCTCGAAACGCACACGCAATCCGCGTCCGGCCGCTGTGAACGTGTGAACGCGCAGTCGCGAAGCGCACCGCCGCCTATCCTGACCCGCATGCTGCAGACCGGCTCCCGCGTGTCGACCCGCGAGTCCATCCACTCGGCCGCCGCCCAACTGTTCCGGACCAGGGGCTATTCACGGACCACCGTCCGCCGGATCGCCGCCGAGGCCGGCACGGACCCCGCCCTGGTGATCCGTCATTTCAAGAGCAAGGAACTGCTGTTCCTGGAGACGATGCACCTGACGCTCGACGTCGGACCGCTGCTCGACGTACCGCTGGAGCGCCTGGGCGAACGCCTCGCCGAACTCCTCCTCGACCTCGGCGGCTCGGCACGCGGCGTCTTCCTCGCGCTGGTTCACGGCAGCAACGAACCGCACATCCGCGACCGGCTGAGGGACACGCACGAGCACCTCTTCGTCGAGCCCCTGCGCCGCCGGCTGACCGGCCCGGACGCCGACCGCCGCGCGCGGACGGCGGCCGCCGTGGCGGGAGGGCTCCTCTACGCCCTGTGGGTGGCCGGGGACCAGGGCCTGCTCCGCATGGACCGCACGGAACTGGTGTCGCGGTACGGCACGCTGCTCCAGCAGGTGCTGACTCCCCGGGATTCCCCGGTTCCCCAGGTCCCCTGAACGGTCTGCTGCATCTCCCGGCAGCCGCCTTGAACGCCTTTTGCCGCCGCGCCGACCGGCAGCCGCGGCCGGGCGGCGCGCGCCGACCGCACATAGGGGCGGCGCCCGGCGCCTCCCGGCGACGACGGGCACCGCCACCGTCAGCACACGGGGGGCGTGGAGAACTCGGGTGCGTCCGGACCCGGGGGTCTGCGAGCATGCGTGGCCGTGAAGACCGACGTGCAGACCAACGACGTTGTCGTCCGCCGTGCGGCCGGCCCCGATGCCGCCGCCGTCGCCGAGGTGTGGCTGCGCTCCTTCACGGCGGCGCTGCCGGGCGTGCGCCGGGCGCACACGGACGACGAGGTGCGGGCCTGGATCCGCGAGGTGGTCGTACCCGCCCGGGAGACCTGGGTGGCGACGGTGGACGAGACGGTCGTCGCCATGATGGTGCTGGACGGCGAGGACCTGGACCAGCTCTACATCGACCCCGCCTGGCACGGCAGAGGCATCGGCGGACGCCTCGTGGACCTGGCGAAGGAGCGGAGCCCGTCAGGGCTGACGCTGTGGACGTTCCAGGTCAACGAAGCGGCGCGTCGCTTCTACGAGCGACATGGTTTCGTCGCGGAGGAGTGGACCGACGGCCGGTACAACGAGGAACGGGAGCCGGACGTCCGGTACGTGTGGCGCCCCGGCCGGCCGCGCCGCTGAGGTCAGCCGGGCAGCGCCGCTGTCAGGTCGACCTCGACCAACTGCCCGGAGAAACCCAGCTGGGTGACCCCCAACAGCGTGCTCGCGGTGGTGAACGCCGGTCCGATGACCGACGAGTTCAGGCTTCGCCAGGCGGCGCCGAGGACCGGCTCACCGGCGCAGACCACGTAGATCACCGATCGGACGACATGTTCCGGTCCGGCGCCCACCGCGTTCAGGGCCGCGAGGGCGTTGGCCGCGACCTGGTCGATCTGGGCGTCCAGATCACCCGGTCCGACGAGCTCCCCGGCCGGGTCGAGCGGCACCTGCCCCGCCAGGTAGGCCGTCCGCCCCGCCTCCACGACGGTGATGTGGTGGTACCCCGGCGTCGCGTGCAGCTGAGGCGGATTGATGCGTGTGATCGGGCCCGTCATGGGCGCGAGTATCCCGTCACGAACGCCCCCGGCGCACGCCGTTTTCCCGGCGCGCGTCACCCCCCCTCAGCACCCCGTCACGCCAGCAACAGCGGCATGTCCCAGTCGGCCGGTGTGCCGTCCACCGCGTACGAGTCCAGCGCGAGCGCGACACCGGCGGCGCCGTCCAGGTAGCCGGACACGTCGGAAGCGAACGGCACCTTCGTCATCGTGAACCGCAGTCCGAACGGCAGCGTCGGGTCGAAGGCGGACAGGAGTTCGGCGGCGATGTCGTCCCGCAGCCCGCTCAGCCGCGGATCCCGCCACTCCTCGTTGAGCCGGCCGAGCTGGTGCAGTGCCCCGGCCCAACCGTGGCACAGCGCATGGTCGTTGATTCCCCAGTCCGCCCGGGGGAGGGCGAGCAGCCGGTCCACCGAGGCGCGGGCGAGGTCCGAGAAGTCCGTCCGGCCGAGAGCCCGCCCGGCCAGTTGCAGCGCGCGGGACACCCCGGGAGCCCCGTAGCACCAGGCCGGCCACTTCGCGGCTCCGTCGTAGGCGGCGGATCCGCGCTGCCATTCGGCGAAGGACAGGTAGCCGGGCCAGAAGACGCCGTGCCGGTCCGCCACCGCCCAGGTCCGCAGCAGGTCGGCCGTCGCCTCCATCGCGTTCTGCTGCCCCGGCACCCGCACGCCGCGCTCCCACGCCAGGGCCAGCAGCGCGAGAGGCCCGGCGACGCCGTGCGACAGGCCGAGGTTGAGATGACCCCCGGGGAACGCCCGCTCCGCACCGATCCGGGGCGCGTCCAGAGCCCACCAGCGCGGCACCTGTGCGCCCTGATGCCGCACGGTGCCCAGCGACAGACGCACGAGGTGGTGGAGAACCGCCGTCAGCGCCTCCTCGCAGGTCTCCGCCCGGGCCAGCAGATAGCGGCCTACTCCGGTCAGTCCACGGACCACCTCGTAGTGCCCGATGGTCGGCAACGGCCGGTCCTCGACCGGCGGCAGAACGGTCCGTACGAGATCGCGCTGGTAGGCGTCGAACCGCTCCAGCGCGGAGACGTATCCGCCGGTGGTGCGGTGGGCGACCAGCACGGCGAACGCCAGCGCACCGGGCCCTTTGAAGATCCCGCTCGCGGCGGCGGCCCCGCCCGAGACGGCACGTGTGCCCGTCGTCAGGTACGCGTGAGCGCGCGGGACCTGCCGCGCCGCGTCCCGGGCGACCCCCGCGAAAGCGAGCGCCAGTCCGGGACTGCCGCTGCCCAGCGTCAGCTCGGCCCAGACCGGCTCCGCGCGCCCGTCGTCCGCGGCCTCGGCCGGGATGCGCGTGGCCGCCGTCGTGGCGGCCGGGTCTGACAGCCGGTCCAGGATCTCGGCGGACACGGCACCGGCTCGCTCCCTCAGCCCCTGGGCGGTGCTGCGGCTCGCCGTCCCCCGAGTGCCACCGCTCCCGGCCACGTCCGTCGCACCGCTCATCGACCGCTCCCGTTGCCGTCCGCGTCCGCGCCGCCGTGCCGCCGCCGCCCGAGATGACTGCGTACCGCGCCCCGCAGCACCGCGTATCCCCGCGCCTCCGCCGACCGGTCGATGCCGAACCCGCGGTTGTGCCGCATGTGCAGCAGCGACAACAGCGCCTCGTCGCGGTCGGCCTCCGCTGCCGACAGGAGCAGCCGGCCGTACGCACGCGGCTCGGGCGACTCGGACCACAGTGCACCGAGCGCGGGCGCCCGTAGCGCTTCCGCAGCCGCCGCGACCACGCTCCCCGGCGTGATCAGCCGGTCGGCGAGGGCACGGTGCCGCTGGTAGACCTCGTGCTCCTCGGTCTTGGTGAACATCCGGTCGACCCAGCCGCACCAGTCCCAGTCCCCGAGCGACTCCAGAAGCACCGCGTGTCCGAGCCCGGCGAGCACGTCCGCGGGGAGAGCCCGCCCCGCGGCCCGCGCGGCACGCACCTGCACGATCGCCGACAGACTGTCCGTGCGGAAGAGACGCTCGGCGGCCTCCTGAAGGGCCTCCCCTCCGTACCGGTCGCTCTCGGGCCGGTAGGTGTCCACAGTCATCGAACGCAGGGCCCCGCTCTCGACGAGCCCGCGCGACGCACGGCTGAGCGCGGGCAGCACCCGGCCGTTCAAGGCCTCGCCGGCACCGTGGAAACGCAGCCGCAGATGCGGCTCGGGATCCTGGTACCGCACGAAGAACCAACGGTCGACGTCGTCCTCGATCTCGGCGAGCACGGCGGGAAGATGATCCGCGAGCAGGGCTTCGTGGGCCGACGGCTCCGCGTACCACTTGACGAACAGCCAGTCCTCGCCCGGCAGATGGAACCGGGTGGGAGCCCGCCTGACCGGAGGCGCGGACCGCGCCCGCTCCCCGCCCGTCGTCTGCGCCGCACCGCCGGAGGGCCGCGCCCCGGTGAGGGGCACCACGATCTCCGTGCTGTGACCGCCGTTCCAGCCGAGCCCCGCACCATCGGCCGTCATGTCCTCGTAGAGGACGAACCGAGGTTGTGGAGCGGTCAGTTCGGCGCGCAGGAGATCACGGTCCCAGTGGTCGCGCAGATCGACGGGGTACATCTGGTCGTTGCGCGCGATCTGAAGCCGGTCCGGCACGGCGAGACGCCGCCGCCATGCGTCGAGGCCCTGCTCCCACGCCTCGGCGCCCTTGGCACGTGCCGCGTCCCGCAGCCGGCGCCCCGGCAGCCACCGCTTCGGCATCGCCACCACCCGGCCGTACCGCACACGCGGCAGATACGGCAGGCTGTCGTGCCCGGCCCAGTCCCAGCCGGACCACACCCGCGGTCGCGCCGTCGCCAGATCCATCAGGAACCGGGCCACCGGCGGAGCCTGCGCGTCCAGGGCCAGCATGTGCGGCAGCACCGGCCGGACCGGGCGTCCGCTCTCCGGGTGCAGCAGTCGCAGGCCGTCCGAACCGGCGGCGACGAGCAGCGAGCGCCAGTCCAGACAGCGGGGGTCGTCCCGGTCGTCGGGCACGCCGACGGGAATCCGGTACGGCAGCAGCCGCGGCACCTGCACGATGTTGAGTCCGCGCGGCTCCCGGGGCAGCAACTCCACCTGCGCCGCCAGCACTTCGCCGTCGGAAGATCCGGATGTCCCGGCGGCCAGCCGGGTCAGCTCGGCGGTCAGGCCGGCGGCCTCCGCGAAGCGGCCCGCGGTGGCGCCGGCCGCCCAGGCGCCGATGTGCGGGCTGCCGAGCAGGCGGAAGTCGCCGCGGTCCAGGGCGCCGATGCTCTCGGCGAGCACCTGGAAGCAGAGTTCGAGACCGCGCGGCGGCGCGGCCTCCGGATCGTGCCGGGCGGCACCGGCCAGACGCCCTACGACCTCGTCGGTCAGCACCAGGTCGCCGCCGGACAGGACGGCCTCCTGGATCAACTCCCCGACCAGCGCACGACGCGGGGCGTCCGCCTCGTCGCCGGGCCCGCTGCGCGCGTACGCCGGCTCCGCGCCGTACTCGGGAGGCAGACCGAGGCCGCGGTGCGGGTCGGCCAGCTCGCCGAGCGGCACGGCGCAGGCGGTGCCGTACCGCTCGATGAAACGGTCGCGGTAGTCACGCATGTACGCGAGCGTCGTCCACTCCGGGGTGATCGCCCAGATCGCACCCGCGTACCGGCGCACCTCCTCACCGACCGCGTCCGGGACGACGAACTCGCCGGGGATGTGGAGGTCCACGTGCACAGGCGGTCTGGCGTACGTGTCGTCGCCCGTGCCGGGAACGTCCAGCCGCTGTATCTCGTCCAGCAGTTGACGCCAGGAGTCGCCGCCCAGGCCCGGGGCGTCCTGCTGATGCCGCGCACAGGCCGCCCGGATGTCCCGCAGCGCCCGCGCGTCGTCGGGCAGCGCTTCGTCGAGCACCGCCTCGATGCCGTCCAGCAGCGCGGCGTCGATGCGGTGCGGGGTGATCGAGGTGAGCAGAAAGCCGTGCCGGACGAGCTCGGCGAGCCGGCGGTCGAGCTGCCCGGCATCCAGCGACGGGAAACGCCCGGTGAGCGAGTCGAGCAGTTCGCCGTACGCCACCAGGCTCCGGGCCCGCTCGCGGACCGCGCCGACCAGCGCGTTGTCCCGCACCGACTGCTCCTGCCCGCCGGTACGCAGGTACAGCCGCCCGTCCCGCAGGACGCACAGGTCGTTGAGGACCACGTCCACGCGCCGGCGTACGGAGGGCTCGGCGAGCCAGGCCGACACCCGGCGCCGCAGCCACGCCCCGTCGAGCCGGACCGCGACCTCACCGGTCCCCGGCTCCGCCTTCGCCGCGGAACCGAAACGGGCCCTGCCCACACCCGCGAACAGACCGAACGGCGTCGGACGCGCGGCGGCCCGGCGGGCGTACCGCGTCAGGGTGCGCGCGGCGCTCAACGTCCGCTTCCGGCCCAGCGCGGCCACGCCCTCGTCGCTGGTCAGACGGTCCAGACTGTGCGCCAGGGTACCGCTGGCCACCCGGACCGCCTGACCGAGCAGGGGATCGGCGGCCAGTCGCCGTGCTCCGGGCACCGGATCGGTGGCATCGACGCCCGCGAGGGCGGTGCCGCGCGGCCGGCTCGCCATACGGACGAGCACGGGCTCCCGTACGTCGAATGCTGCCAACGCCTGATGGGGTACGGACTCCGCCGCCACGTGTGTGCTCTCCTCGCCGCCGTCGTACCGTCGTACCGTCGTACGGAAGAGCGGGGCGGTCCCAGCACCGCCCCGCCCGGAAGAGCCCCTGAGGGGCATCAGCCCGTCAGCAGCAGATGGGACAGCGCGTGCCGATCGCGTAGCTGCTCGGCGAGGTGTAGGTGCCCTGCCCGAAGGACTCGGTCTGCTCCGGAAGGTCGGAGACACGGAGGTCCAGGTCGAGGTCCAGCTCGGGGGCGTCCTGGGACAGAACGATCTCGGTACGCATGCTTCTCCCTTGGGTGTTGGGGTGCACGGACTCGAACGCGCCGGGCCGCGGTGGCGGCCCGGACATGCGTATCCTTCGCGCCCCGCCGGGACAGCTGGTAGATGAATTCACGCCATTGATCACGGCATGGCGAGCGGTCCGGCGGCGCTCCCGTCTGCGACCGCGGCCCGCTGCCCGGCTTCGAAGGCGGCCGGTTCCCGTCGCCCGTACCTTCCAGCCGGGGCATGCCCGCGTGGGCCGGAGGCCGCCCGGGCTCCGCCGCGCGGCGTCCCGACGGCGCCGCTCCCGACGAGGTGAATGGCGATTCACTGCTAAGGTGAATCGTCATTCACCAAGAAAATCACCGTCCAGGTCTGCCGCTGGAGAGCCCATGGCGTCGCCCGCCCCGACATCCCGTCCGCCCCGCGACAGCACCGGCCTCCGGGCCCGGCTCACCATCCCGGTCCTGACCTACTGCGGCATCCTCATGGCGGTCATGCAGACCGTCGTCGTGCCGTTGCTTCCCGACCTGCCGCGTCTGACCGGCGCCTCGGCGTCCACCGTCTCCTGGATGGTGACCGCGTCCCTGCTCGCCGGCGCCGTCCTCACCCCCGTGCTGGGCCGCGCCGGCGACATGTACGGCAAACGCCGTGTGCTGCTGCTGTCCCTCGCCCTCATGACCGCCGGCTCGGTGATCTGCGCCCTCACCGCCGACATCGCGCTGCTGATCACCGCACGCGCGCTCCAGGGCGCCGCCGTCTCCGTCGTACCCCTGTCGATCAGCATCCTGCGCGACGAGCTCCCCCCGGAACGCCGTAACGGCGCCATCGCGCTGATGAGCTCCACCGTCGGCATCGGCGCCGCCCTCGGCCTGCCCGCCGCGGCCCTGATCATCCAGTACGCGAACTGGCACGCCATGTTCTGGGTCACCGCCGGCCTCGGCACCGCCGGCGTCCTGCTGATCCGCTGGGCCGTGCCCGAGTCACCGGTGCGCGAGAGCGGCCGCTTCGACGTCACCGGCGCCCTCGGGCTGGCCGCCGGCCTGGTCTGCCTGCTCCTCGCCGTGTCCCAGGGCGGCGAGTGGGGCTGGGGGAGCGCCCCGATCCTCGGCCTCCTCGCCGGAGCCGTCCTCGTCCTCGCCCTCTGGTGGCGCCATCAACTGGGCGCCAAGCGCCCGCTGGTGGACCTGCGGCTGGTCTCCCGGCCCCGCGTCGGCCTCTCCCACGTGGCCGCCCTCCTGACCGGCTTCGCCTTCTACGCCAACACCCTCGTCACCGCGCAGCTCGTGCAGGCCCCTGAGGCCAGCGGCTACGGGCTCGGCCTGTCCATCGTCCAGACCGGCCTGGTGCTGCTGCCGAGCGGCGTCGTCATGCTGCTGCTGTCCCCGGTCTCCGCCCGCATCTCGGCCGCGCGCGGACCGAGGATCACCCTCGCCCTGGGCGCCGCCGTCATCGCCGCCGGCTACGGCGTGCGCATCGCCGACAGCCGCTCCCTGGTCATGATCATGGTCGGCGCCACGGTCGTGTCCATCGGCACCACCCTCGCCTACTCGGCGCTCCCCGCCCTGATCCTGCGCGCCGTCCCCGCCACGCAGACCGCCTCCGCCAACGGCGTCAACGTCCTGATGCGCACCGTCGGACAGGCCGTCTCCAGCGCCGCCGTCGCCGCCGTCCTGGTGCACCACACCAGCCTCGTCGGCGGGCTCCCGCTGCCGACCCTCCACGGCTACCTCGTGGCCTTCTCCGTCGCCGCCACCGTCGCCCTCGCGGGCAGCGTCGTGGCCCTGCTGATACCCGGCGACCCGGCCCCCGAGAACGAGCCCACCCGCACGGAAGGCGTCCGGTCCGTCGCCGACGGCACCGCCATGGAGGACGCGTGAGCACCGAGAACCCGCCGCCCGGCGAGGCGCCCCGTCCCGCACGACGGGACGCCGAGGCGACCAAGGCGGCCATCCTGCGGGCCGCCCGCCACTTCCTCGCCCGCCAGGCGCACGCCGACATCACCCTCAAGGCGGTCGCCGAGCGCGCCGGGGTCAGCCCGCCGCTGATCCTGAAGTACTTCGGCAACAAGGACGCCGTCTTCGCCCGTGTGATGTCCTTCGAGGAGGACGCCGAGGCCCTCCTCGACGCGCCGCTGGAGGATTTGGGCCGGCACATGGTCCGGCACGTCCTGGTCAGCCAGCGCGAGCACGGCTCCGACCCGCTGCTGCGGATCGCCTTCGCACCGCTCCAGGGCGACCACGGCGACATCCTGCGCGCCAACTTCCGCGCCCAGGTCACCACGCGGCTCGCCGCCCGCCTCCCCGGCCCCGACGCGGGCCTGCGCGCGGAACTGGCGCTGGCCGCGCTCCTCGGGCTGGGCGTGATGTTCGGCATCGCCCGCGGAACGGACGTGCGGTCGACCCCTGTCGAGGAGACGGTGGAACGGTACGGCCCACTGGTCCAGGCGCAGTTGATCCCGCGGGCATGAACCTACGTGGGTGATGCAGCGGTCCCACGCGACATCACCCACACGCTCCCGTCAACCGGGTCGCCGATGACTTCCGAGGACGAACCGGGTCTCCACTGACATGACCCGCATCATCGCTGACATCTCGATTTCCCTCGACGGCTACGTGACCGGCCCCGACCCCGGCCTGGACAACGGCCTCGGCACCGGCGGGGAGGGCCTGCACACCTGGGCGTTCTCCGACGACCCCGAGGACCGCCGGATCGTACGCGAGAGCACCGAACGCTCCGGCGCGGTCGTCCTGGGCCGGCGCCTCTTCGACATCGTCGACGGCCCCAAGGGCTGGAACGACGAGTCCGGCTACGGCGCCGGGGAGGTCGGCAAGCCCGCGTTCGTCGTCGTGACGAGCGAGCCGCCCGCGTCCGTACGCACGTCCGACCTCGACTGGACGTTCGTCACCACCGGTGTGCACGACGCCGTCTCCGCCGCACGCGAACGCGCGGAGGCGGCGTCGGCGCGCAGCGGCAAGGACCTCGACGTGTACGTCATGGGCGGTGGCGTCACGATCAGCTCGGCCCTCGACGCCGGCCTGGTCGACGCACTGACCCTGCACCTCGCCCCCGTCGTGCTGGGCGCGGGCACCCCCCTCTTCTCCGGCGGGATCCCCCGCACACTCACGCAGCGAAGCGTGACCCGCACGACGACGGCGACCCACCTCACGTACGACGTACCGCGCTGAATCCCTGGGGGGCCATGCATCTACGTGTTGGCGGCGCCGTAGCGCACGTCGTCACCTTGGGGAAGCAGGTATCCGATGTCCCGCGTCTGCGGCATCTTCCCCGCCAGCGTCGACGCGTCGGCGCAGCCGGAGACTTCGAAGCCGACGACCCCCAGGCTGAAGGGGACGCGCTTGAAGGTTTCGGCCCCGATGCCGGCCAGCCAGTCGTCCATCACGTCGGACCTGAAGGACGGTCGACCGTCCCAGTAGGCGAGGCCCGCCTTGCTCAGGGCGCCGAGGGGGACGTAGAAGTCCAGCCAGTCACTGCTTCCGTCGTCGCCCCGGATCGCCAAACAGCCACAAACGGTCAGCCGGCCCGTCGGCAGCCGGACCTGGCCATGGAGGTGACCGAACTCGGTCAGTGAGCCGACCGTGCACGGCACGGGATCCTGCTCCTCGGGTTCACGGTCTCTCCGCCCGAAGCACCCCTGGACGTCCGCGGCCGACCACAGTGCGCTCAGGACGGCTTGGATCTGGGCATCATCGGTCGACCCGACCTCGATGCCCAGCTCGTAGTAGCCGTCGCCCCAGTTGGTCGGGTCCCGGAAGACAGCAGGACTCGTCACGCCGTGATCATCCGGCAGAGCCGCCCCTCAACGCCAGTCGATATGCACGCGCGAGAGGCAGCCCCGCTCCGACGGCGAGGGCTGCGCCCCGGAGTTCATATTTTCTTCACACAACCGCTACAGTTCGTGCTTCAACCAGCACCCGGGGGGGGCGCCATGACCAATCCGTACACACCGGCAGGCCGCACCGCGCCGAAGTGGGCGCGTAAGCGGTACGTGCTGCCGGCGCTCGGCCTCGCCTTCTTCATCGGCATCGGAGCGGGCGCCGAGGACAGCAGCGCGAAGGATGATGCGAAGCCGCTGGCGGCCAAGCCCCAGCCGACGGTGACCACGACCGCAACGGTGACCGCCACACCCACCGCCGATCCGGAACCCGCGCCGACCGTCACGGTGACGGAGACGAAGACGGTCAAGGTGAAGGTGACCAAGACGGTGACCGAGGAACCCGTCGAGGAGGACTACAGCGGCGGCGGGGGAGGCGGCGGCAGCGTCTACTTCGAGAACTGCGACGCCGCCCGAGCCGCAGGCGCGGCACCCGTCCACGTCGGAGACCCCGGCTACGGCGGCCACCTCGACCGCGACGGTGACGGCACCGGCTGCGAGTGACGCACCGGGAATGGGACGCCGCCGGCACCCGTCCGACGCGGGTCCACGGGCGGCGGCCCCCGCTGTCACAGCGGCGCCGCCCACCGCACAGGACGAGCCTCCGACGGCAGGGGACGGTGCCGAAGTGACCGGGAGCAGTGGGAGCGGCCTCACCCGGACCGGGCGCAGGCCATGAGGCGCGGCAAGCGGTACGCCGTCGCCGCCTCCGGTCAGTGGACCGACGAGGACGACGGCCGCCGCAGGCTGCCCGCCGGGGAGGTGCACGCCTGGGAGCCCGGCCGCAGCGAGACCGTGTGCGGCCTGTCCCTCAGCCGGTCGCGCCTCGCCCGCTTCTCGCACGTCAGCTGGCCCGACACGTTCCCCGAGTCGGGCGGCGCGGCCGACAAGGTGCAACGGGTGTGCCCCCGCTGCGCGTCGGTGGCCGGGCGCCGCGGCAGCGACGCACGCCCCCGCTGGGTGCGCGTCCGGCCGCGTCCCTGAACCGGACCCACCGTCTCTCAGGCCCCGGTCAGCAGGTCACCCTCCTCCACGGCCGACAGCGACAGCGTCTTGTACCCGACCTGCTCGAACAGCACGACGACCCGGTCGTCCTCCCGGCGCATCACCGTGCCCGCACCCCAATCCGCGTGCCGCACCCGCTCGTTCGGCTCGTACGGCCCTGCCTCCCCGGCCGGGGGAGCGGCGTCGGCAGGCCGCACGGGGTCCGACGCCGCGGGCTCGTTGTCCAGACGCTCACACCCGTCGCAGTGGCCGCACGGGGTGTCGAGCTGCTCACCGAAGTAGCCGAGCAGGTACTGGCGTCGGCAGCCCGGCGTCTCCGCGTAGCCGCGCATCATCTCGATGCGCGAGCGGTCGATACGGCGCCGCCGCTCGAACACCTCCGCCGCCGCCTCCGCGGCGTCCTCCGCCGACCGCCCTGCCACGGCCCGCACCGCACGGCGCCTCCCCTCGACCGCGACGGCGCCCGCCTCCTCCAGCAGGTTCAGCAGATCGCCGGCCTTCCGGCGCGACAGTCCGCACAGCTCCGCCGTACGGCTGCGGCTCTGCGGGGCGTCCTGGTCGAGCAGCACGCTCATGACGCGCCGCAGCGCCTCCGTGTCCAGCGACCGGGAGGTCAGGAACTTCTGCAACCCCAGATCCTCGGGCCGGTAGAACAGCACGGCGTCGGCCGCCTCCCCGTCCCGCCCGGCCCGCCCGACCTCCTGGTAGTACGAGTCGAGCGACTCGGGCACGGACGCGTGCGCGACGAACCGTACGTCGGGCTTGTCGATGCCCATCCCGAACGCCGAGGTGGCGACGACCACGGCGGGGGCGCCGGCCATGAAACCGTCCTGGATGCGCCGGCGCTCGGCCGCCTTCAGACCCGCGTGGTACGCCTCGGCGTCCACCCCGTCCTCCCGGAGACGCTCCGCATACGCCTCGGCGTCCTTGCGGGTGGCGGTGTAGAGGATGCCCGGGGTGGGCGCCTCGGCCGTCCAGCGGGACACGGCCTCACGCTTGGACGGGTCGTCGGTGTACGTGCGCACGGTCAGCCGGATGGCGGGCCGGTCCGTGCCCGTCGTCACGAGCCGGGGATCGCGCATGTGCAGGTGCTCGACGATGTCCTCCCGTACGGGGGCCGCCGCGGTCGCCGTCAGCGCGAGCACGGGCGGCCGGCCCAGCCGCTCGGCGGCCTCACCGAGGGTGAGGTAGTCCGGACGGAAGTCGTGCCCCCACGCGGAGACGCAGTGGGCCTCGTCGACGACGAACAGCGACGGCCGCAGCTCACGCAGCCGCTCCAGCACGTCCCTCTTGGCCAGCTGCTCGGGGGAGAGGAACAGGTACTCGGCGTCCCCGTCCTCGACCGCCTGCCAGCCCTCGTCGGTCACCGACCGCGACTGGGCGGAGTTCACGGCCACGGCGTCCGGAGCCTCACTGTCCCGCAACCCCGTGACCTGATCCCGTTGCAGGGCGATCAGCGGCGACACGACGACGGCGGGGCCGCCCAGCAGCACGGTCGGCACCTGGTAGATCGCCGACTTCCCCGAGCCCGTGGGCATCACGACCAGCACGTCACCACCGTCCAGCAGCGCCTGCATCGCCTCGGCCTGCTCCGCGCCCAGGTCACTCCACCCGAACCGCTCGCGGGCGACGCGACGCAACTCGGCGCCCCGCTCGTGCTCATCCATCGCGTACGCCCTTTCCAGCCCCTGACCAGTGAGTTCCCGGCCCGGGTGCCCGCTGCGGGGGCGGGGATGCGCGTCGCTGATCCGGAAACGAGGCTCAGCCGGAGGGAGCCCGAGCAGTGATACGGACGCGGGCTGTGCAGGTCACCGCACAACCGCCGCCGCAGCAGCCTCCCCCACCCCCGGCGCGCTGTGCGCGCGCCGGTACGCCGCCGGTGACAGGCCCACGTACGTGTGGAACTGCCGGCGCAGCGCGACCGGGTCGCCGAAGCCGCAGGCGGCGGCGATGCGGGCGACGGGCAGGGCGGTGGACTCCAGCAGATGCCGTGCGTGGGCGAGCCGGCGCTGGGCCAGCCACTTCAGCGGGCTGAGCCCGGTCTCCTGCCGGAAACGGCGCGTGAACGTGCGCACGCTCATGTGCGCGTGCCGCGCCATGTCCTCGAGGGTGAGCGGCTCGGCCAGCCGTTGCAGTGCCCACTGCCGGGTCTCCGAGGTGGACCGGTCGGCGTCCTGGGGCACCACGTGCTCGATGAACTGCGCCTGCCCGCCTTCACGCCACGGCGCCGCCACGCACCTCCGCGCTGCCGCCGCCGCGACACTCGCCCCGTGGTCCAGCCGGACCAGGTGCAGGCACAGGTCGATGCCCGCCGCGCCGCCGGCGGACGTGAGGATGCGGCCGTTGTCGACGAACAGCACGTTCGGATCGACCTCGATCCCGGGGAAGAGCTGCGTGAAGGCCTCGCACAAGGTCCAGTGCGTGGTCGCCCGCATCCCGTCCAGCAGCCCGGCCGCCGCGAGCAGGAAGGCCGAGGTGCACAGACTCACGATGCGCGTCCGGGGCCCGATCGACTTCAGCACCGCGGTGACGTCCTCGGGCAGCGTCCCCGTCGCGAGCAGGTCGGGGGTCGGCTCCTGGGTGGCGATCACCACCGTGTCCGCGGTCTCCAGCAGCGACTCGTCGTGCTCCACGACGATCCGGAAGTCCTCGTGCGTACGGACCGGCCGCCCGCCGAGGGAGCAGGTCCTGACCGAGTACAGACGGCTGCCGTCCGGACCCCGGGCCTCGTTGAACACGCGGGCGGGGATGCCCAGGTCCAGCGGCAGGACCCCGTCGAGGGCGAGAACGGCAACCCGATGCGTCATGGCCGGAATAGTACGACAGGTGTCCCGCAGGCCACTCACGCACGCCGGCACCGGCACGGCAGGCTGGTTCTCGCCGGGGACATCCCGGCGATGGAGCGGGGAACGCCCCGGTCATGGATCCGTACGACACACAGGAGCGAGAAACGATGAGCGGCCACACCATGCGCGCCGTCACGATCAGGGAGTTCGGCGGCCCGGAGGTCCTCACCCCCGAGGACGTGGCCCGCCCCGAACCCCTGCCGACCGAGGTGCTGGTGCGCGTGCACGCCGCCGGCGTCAACCCGGTGGACTGGAAGACCCGCGCGGGTCAGGGCATGGCGGGCCTCCAGACCTTCCCGCTGACCCTCGGCTGGGACGTCTCCGGCGTCGTCGAGCAGGCCGGCTTCGGCGTCACCACACTCCGGCCGGGCGACGAGGTGTACGGCATGCCGTGGTTCCCGCGCGCCGGCGGCGCCTACGCCGAATACGTCACCGCACCGGCCCGCCAGTGGGCCCGCAAGCCGGCCACCGTGGACCACGTGCACGCGGCCGCCGTGCCCCTGGCGGCGCTCACCGCCTGGCAGATCCTCGTGGACACCGCCCACGTGCAGGCGGGGCAGCGCGTCCTGATCACGGCAGCCGCCGGAGGCGTGGGCCACCTCGCCGTCCAGTTCGCCCGCCACCTGGGCGCACACGTGATCGCCACGGCGAGCGCCGCCCGCCACCCGTGGCTCAAGGACCTCGGCGCCGACGAGACGATCGACTACACCACCACCCCCTTCGAGGAGGCCGCGGCCGGCGTCGACGTGGTCGTGGACCTGGTCGGCGACGCGCACGACCGGACCAGCACCCGCGCCCTGAAGACCCTGTCCCCGGGCGGGCTGCTGATCGCCGTCCCCGGCGGCGTCTCCCCGGACCTGGCGGCGGCCGCCGAGGCGGCGGGCGTACGGACCACCGGGTTCCTCGTCGAGCCGGACGGCCCCGCGCTGACCCGGATCGCCGACCTGATCGACGCGGGCGAGGTGAGCGTCGAGGTGGAGAGGACCTTCCCCCTCGCCGACGCCGCCGCGGCGCACACCCACGGCGAAGCCGGCCACACGCGCGGCAAGCTGGTCCTGACCGCGACGGACTGACGTCCGGGTCGTGCCAGGTTCGGGCCGAGCCGCACGGGGCACCTCGTCGAGGTGAACGCCGACCAGTCGCCGGAGCGCACTCCCGACGGACACCACATCGTCGTCCGGGGCAGGAAATGGCGGGCGACCGACCCGTCCATCCCCGAGGAGACCGCCGCACGCCTGCGACGCCATCTCATGTCGGCACGCCGCGCGGTGCGCTCCGCGACGACCGCGGGCGACGAGCAGGCCGAGCGCGCGGCACGGTCCCGCGTGCACCGGGCCAAGGTCGCGCTCGGCGAGCGGGGCACCCCGTGGTGGGAAGAGCCGGAGGACGTCCGTCGACGCCGCTGGGAGCAGGGCCTTCAGTCCCTCGACGCCGAGGACGACGGCTGAGACCTCCCGGCGGCGTCCGTCTGTTCTCCGGTCGCCGACCCCGGATCTCTTACGTTCGGACGCTCAGCCCAGTCCGCCGGTCGCCCGCAGATTCTGACCGGTGATCCACCGGCCGTCCGGTCCCACGAGGAAGGCGACGACGTCGGCCACGTCGGACGGCTGCCCCAGCCGGCCGAGCGGCGTCATGCCGGCGACCGCGTCGAGCGCCTGCGGGGGGTTGGTCGTCCGCAGCAGCTCGGTGTCGGTCGCGCCGGGGGAGACGGTGTTGACGGTGATCCCTCGGGGCCCGAGTTCCCTCGCCGCGACGGCGGTCAGCTGCTCGACCGCGCCCTTGCTGGCGGCGTAGGGGGCGATGCCGGGGGCGGGCCGCACCGTGTTGAGGGTGGAGATGTTCACGATCCGGCCGCCGTCGCGCATCGTCCGGGCCGCATGGCGCATCGTGAGGAAGACCGAGCGGGTGTTGACCGCCATGACCGTGTCGAAGACGTCGACGTCGGTCGAGGCGAGCGGGGTCGGGGTGAAGGACATCGCGGCGTTGTTCACGAGGATGCTCAGACCGCCGAGATGAGCCTCCGCGGCTTCCATCAACCGCTCGGGCCCACCCTCTTCGCCGAGGTCGACACGCATCGCCTTGACCGTGCCGCCGTCGGCCTCCACGGCACGGACGACGGCCTGCGCGGCGCCTTCGTCCTTGACGTAGGTGAACACCACGGACGCCCCGTCCCGGCACAACCGCTCGACGATCGCCCGACCGATACCCCGGGACCCGCCCGTGACGACGGCGGTCGCATCCTCCAGCACTGTGTCCTCCACACCAGCGTGACGACGCATGGGTTCTGAACGTACTCGGACGCCGGTCGGCGCACCGGGTTTTCGCCGTGCGCGATACCCGTCCGGGTCGCCGCCGTCCGGCCGCACGGTCCGCCGGACGGCTAGTCTCCTCAGGCACCCCTTCGGACCACGCGGACCATGCCAGGAGAACCCGTGTCGCAGCCGCTCACCCCCGGAGATCCACTCACCCCCGCGGAGTGCCTCGTCGAGGCCAAGGAGCGGCTGCGCCTCCCGCGTATCGTCGTGATCTGCGGCTCCACCCGGTTCATGAGCGAGATGGCCGAGGCCGATCTGCGGGAGCCGGTGAAGGGCAACATCGTCGTCAAGCCGGGCTGCGACCTGAAGTCGCCCCACGTCCTCTGGTCCGATCCCGGCGAGGCCGAGGCGCTGAAGTCCCGACTGGACGATCTGCACCGGGCGAAGATCCGGCTCGCCGACGAGGTGCTCGTGGTCGGCGACTACATCGGGGACAGCACCCGGGCCGAGATCGCCTACGCCCGGTCACTGGGCAAGCCCGTGCGGTTCACGCACCCCGAGGTCGACCCCGGCGCCGACTAGGACGGGGCCTACACCTGGACGCTGGTGCCGGGCTCGAGGGACTCGAGCGGGATGCCGGTCAGGCCCTGCTCGCCGAGCAGGCCGGCGGCGGACTGCCGGCCGAGGTCGCTGAGCATGAGTTCGTGGATCTGGATGACCCGCTCGGGCTTCACGGCGCGGACGTAGTCGGCGGCTTCCCCGAGCTTCGTCCAAGGTCCGCTGGTGGGCAGCAGCAGGGTGCGCACGGGGGCCTCGGGCACGCAGTAGGCGTCGCCGGGATGGTGGACGGTTCCCTCGTCGAGGAGGTAGCCGACGTTGTCGGGGCACGGGATGTCGGGGTGGATCAGCGCGTGCCGGTGGCCGTGCACGCTGACGGCGACGGACCCGACGTCGAAGGTGTCGCCCGCGGCGACGGCGTGCACGCGGCCGTCATGGCTGCCGAGGGCGGCCGCGACAGCGGCAGTGCCGTACACCCGCAGCGCGGGCCGGTCCTCCAGAGCGGCGTCGACGAGCCGTTCGTCGAAGTGGTCGAAGTGCTCGTGGGTGATCAGTACGGCGTCGGCCCGGGCGACGGCTTCGGCCGCGTCCGGGGTGAGGGTGCCGGGGTCGATGACCAGACGGGTGCCGTCCTTCTCGAGCGTGACGCAGGCATGGGCGTGCTTGGTGAGCTTCACAGGGGGGCCTTTCCGGGCCGAGGGTTGAAGATCTACAACCTAACTGTACAACTAGGGTGATGAAATCAGGTAAAGTGGTGGTCATGGATGACAGACAGCTGGCCGAGGAACTCCGCCTGACCGTCGGACGGCTCGTGCGCACGGTGCGCAGCGCCGACACGATGCCGCCCGGCGAGGCCGCCGTCCTTGGCTACCTGGACCGCGGCGGCCCGCTGACCACCGCCGAGATCGCACAGCAGCGGGGGGTCAGTCACCAGTCGGCCGCCAAGACGGTCAAAGGGCTCCTGGCGCAGGGCCTGGTGCGCGCCGAGGCACACCCCGACGACGGGCGCAAGCTGCTCCTCACCCTCACGCCGGCCGGACGTGACCGTCTGGCCGAGGAACGCCGACGTCGCGCCGACCGGCTCGGCAGCGCGATCAACGCCGTCCTCAGCCCGGAGGAGCGCAAGACGCTCGAGGCGGCGCTGCCGCTGCTGTCACGCCTGAGCACGCACGGGAACGGCGAGTAGCCCGCGCTTCCCCCGGCCGGTTCGCCCTGCGGACGTGCGCCGCCCCTTGCCGTCGCGGACAGTGGAAGACAGGAAGGAGCGTTCCGCGAGCGGCCGGTCCGGACGGAGCTCGCGCCGCATGCTCCGCACGAGCTCACGAGAGGGGCGATCCGCCATGGCAGCCACCCCCGTCATGCAACTGCCCGTCATCAGCGAATGCGCGGCCGAGGGCTGCGCCTACAACCACGACCACGCGTGCCATGCCGCGGCGATCACCGTGGGGGACCTCGACAGTCCCGTCTGCGACACGTATCTGGGCGCCGATCTCGAGGGCGGTGAGCCGTCGACCACCGGCAGGGTCGGCGCCTGCAAGATGGCCGACTGCCGGCACAACAGCGGACTCGAGTGCCACGCCCCGGCCATCACCGTCGGCTTCGAGCACGAGCAGGTGGACTGCCTCACCTACGCGCACAAGTGACAGACACACGCACGTGGCGTCGCCCGGCACGATGCCGTCGGCCGCGGACCGGGACACCACGTCGCGCCCGCCGGCAGACGTGTGCCCCGCGCCGGCGGTCGTAGGGGGGGGCGTACGCGCCGGGCGGGGCCTCGAAGGTCAGTCGGCGGTGGTGAACCGCGCGGTCACGGCGGCCTCGACGGCCGCGGTGTCGGCGTCGTCCGCCGCCCAGGCCACGTATCCGTCGGGCCGGACCAGCACGGCGGTACGCCGGTCGCCGGCCCAGTGCTCGACGACCGGCAGCGAGCCGCGGTCGCCGTCCGTGGTGGCGGTGGCGCTGTGGGGGAGCCGCACGGTGGGCGGGGTGACGAGGACGAAACGGCCGCCGCGCAGCGCCTCGTACAGGCGGGTGCCGCTCCGGAGGGCGACGTCCGGAACCCGGGTGCCGACGAGGCGGTGGGCGCCGCGCGGGGCGGGGTAGCGGTAGCCGATCCCGGTGATCTGGGCCAGGGCCTTGGTGCGGGCGGGGGCGGCGGCGTTGACGAGGGCCGAGACGACGGCGCGGACGGCCCGCAGCGCCGGGCTCTGCGCGCGGGCCAGCCGGACGAGACCGCCGCTGCTGCGCAGGACCGCCTTGCCGACCGGGTGGCGTTCGCCCTGGTAGGTGTCCAGGAGGCTGTCGGGGGCCTGCCCCGTGACGACGGCGGCGAGCTTCCAGCCAAGGTTGGCCGCGTCCTGCAGGCCGGTGTTCATGCCCTGCCCGCCGGCCGGGGAGTGGACGTGCGCGGCGTCGCCGGCGAGGAACACCCTCCCGACCCGGTACTCGGGAGCCTGGCGTTCGTCGCTGTGGAAGCGGGAGAGCCAGCGGGCGTCGTGCATGCCGTAGTCGGTGCCCAGGGCACGGCGGGTGACGTCCTTGACCTCGTCGAGGTCGAGGGGGTGGTCGTCGGGGACCTCGTTGCGGCGGTTCCAGCCCATGACGCGGTACCAGCCGTCGCCGAACGAGGCGATCATCGCGAACACGTCGCCGGCGCCGTCGACGGTGAGGACGCTCTCGGGCTTCTCGGCGAGGCGGACGTCCGCGAGGAAGAGGGAGGTGATGACGGAGACGCCGGGGAAGGGCTGGCCGATCGCCTCACGCACGGCGCTGCGGTGGCCGTCGGTGCCGACGACGTACGCGGCGCGGTGCGTGGCGGTCGTTCCGTCCCCGGTGCGGACGTCGATGTCGACACCGTCGGCGTCCTGGCGCAGCGCGAGGAGCTCGGTCTCGTACTGGAACCGGACACCGAGCCGCCGGGCCCGCCGCTCCAGCAGGCGCTCGACCTCGTACTGGGGGGTGATCAGCAGGAACGGGAAGCGGGAGGGCAGCGTGGTGAGGTCGAGGGAGAGGCGGCGGAAGAGCCGCAGCCGGGTGATGGTGCTGCCGGTGGCGAGCAGGTCGTCGGCGAGGCCGCGGGCGTCGAGCTGCTCCAGCGTGCGGGCGTGCACGCCGAACGCCCGGGAGAGGTTGCTGATCTTGTGCGGGCGCTTCTCCAGCAGGGTGACGGGGACGCCGGCCTCGGCGAGGTCGCCCGCCAGGAGCAGGCCGGCGGGGCCGGCGCCGACGACGATCACGGGGTGCGCCGAACGCTCGGTGCCCTTGCCGGTGCCGGTGCCGGTGCCGGTGCTGGTGCTGGTGCCGCTCATGGTGACCTCCCAGTCGCCAACGATTGTAGGCCAACAGTTGTTGGTCAACGTCTGTTGGCAACTGTAGGCGGGCGCCGGCGTGCGCGTCAACACTTGTTGGCCTACGTATGTAGGCATACGATCGTTGGCATGAACGAGAGCACGTCCGCCGCCCCCGCCCGCGGCTCCGCCCCCGCCCGCCGCTCCGACGCCACCCGCCGGGCCATCCTGGAGGCGGCCCGTGAGCGGTTCGCCGCCGACGGCTACGACCGCGCCACCATCCGCGCCATCGCCCACCAGGCGAAGATCGACCCCTCCATGGTCATGCGCTACTACGGCAACAAGGAGGGCCTGTTCGCGGCGGCCGTCGCCATCGACCTGAAGCTGCCGGACCCGGCCTCACTGACCCGTGACGAGGCCGGCCGCGCCCTGGTGACGCACTTCCTGACCCAGTGGGAGGAGAACGAGGTCCTCACCGCACTCCTGAGGGTCGGCGTGACCAACGACGCCGGCGCCGAGCGCATGCGCGGCATCTTCAGCGACCAGCTGCTCCCGCTGGCCCGCCGGGTGTGCCCCGACCCCGAACAGGCACCGGCACGCGCCGCACTGGTGTCCTCGCAGCTCCTGGGCCTCGCCCTCACCCGCTACGTCCTGCGCTTCCCGCCCGCCGCGCACCTGCACCCGGACGAGATCACGGCCTGGCTGGCGCCGACCGTGCAGCACTACCTCACGGCACCCCACCCCGGGGTGTGACTCCCGCGCCGGCTCCCCGGCCCTTCTGCTGTCGGCAGACCGACTGGACGGCAGACGGTGAGCTGCCACGATGTGACGGCATGGGAAACATGACGGTACGTCGACTCGATCTCGGGTACTTCATCCGGCCGGCGTCGGAAACGGGCAGCTCACAGCCACGAGTCGAGCCCGTCCTCGCCTACCTCGTACGACACGACAACGGGCTGATCCTCTTCGACACCGGCATCGGCGACGCGGACCCCGAGACCGAGGCCCACTACCGGCCACGCCGCCGCGCGTTGCAGGAGGCACTGTCGGCGGCCGGGGTCGGCCTCGACGACATCTCCGTGGTGGTGAACTGCCATCTGCACTTCGACCACTGCGGCGGCAACCCCCTCCTGGGCGGCAGGCCCGTCTACGTCCAGGAGGCCGAACTGGCGGCCGCCCGCGCGGGTGACCACACCTTCGACGAACTGGTCGACTTCCCCGGCGCGACCTACGAAGTCGCCGTCGGCGAGACCGAGATCTGGCCGGGAGTCCGGATCATTCCGACGCCTGGGCACACGCGGGGACACCAGTCGCTGGTCCTCCGGCAGAACGACGGCACGGTGGTCCTCGCCGGCCAGGCGCACGACGTCGCTTCCCAGTTCGCGTCCGACCAACTGGCCCGCCGCGCGGCACTCGACGGCGTGGAACAGCCCCTTCCGCCGTACCGGCACTGGCTGGACCGACTCGCGGATCTCGACCCGCGACGCGTGCTCTTCGCCCATGACTGCTCGGTCTGGGAACCGCCACGGACCACTCATCCCTGACCACGGCAGAACACCTCACCGGCCTTCCGGACCGTCGGCCAGGCGGCGCCACCACCAGCGGTCGGGACACCACGGGCGATGAGCCGCGAACCGATCCGGCAGCGTGCGTTCGGCATACCTGGCGTCCAGGGCCCGCACCCGGTCCCTGAGCTCGGCCAGCGGCCGGGGCGGCAACCGCCGCAAGACGTCCTCGAGCACATCGCGGGCGTGCCGGACGTCCTCGAAGGAACAGCCGCGGCATGAACATCCCGTCTCCTGCGGATACAGGGGCCGTCGGCCCGGAGGTCGCAGGAACGCCGCGTATCGCCGCAGCGCGCGGTCGGTGGCGCCGGGGTAGAGGTCATAGTCGTCCGAGAGTCTCTCCACCCGGTCTATCGCCACACTGGTGCGCGACGAGAGGCCGTGGATCCGGGGTGGGGGAACGCTCCACGGGACACGGGGAGACCGTTCGGCGCGCAGCGCGCCGGGCCGTCTACGCGGCATCGGCCTTTCGGTACAGGGCGTGCAAGGTCATGAGCGTCATCATGCCGGCACATGCCGTCCGGCGACCCGGCGACCCGGCGACGGCCTGGAAGCCGCACCCGAACGGTATTCACGGGGTAGCGTCCCAAGCATGGCTTCTCACACCACCGTTGAGCGCGCTCAACGCCTCGCGCAGCTGCACGCCCAGCACAAGCCGCTCGTACTGCCGACCGTCTGGGACGTCTGGTCCGCACGGACAGCCGTCGACGCCGGGTTCCTCGCCCTCACGATCGGCAGCCACCCCCTCGCCGACTCCCGTGGGGCCGGCGACCAGGAGGGGCAGACCTTCGAGGAGGTGCTCGCCGCCGTCAGGCCGATCGTCGCGGCGGTCGACGTCCCGGTGTCCGTGGACCTGGAGGCCGGTTACGGGCAGAAGCCGGCGGATCTCATCGCCGGGCTGATCGAGGTCGGCGGCGTCGGTCTCAACGTCGAGGACACCGTCCACTCCGAGGGCGGCCGCGTACGCGGCACCCAGGAGCACGCGAGTTACGTCGCCGGCCTGCGCGCGGCGGCCGACGACGCGGGGGTCCCGGTCTGGGTCAACGGGCGCACCGACCTCTTCATGCACGCGCGGGACGCCTCCGCCGTCCTCGACGAGGCGATCGGGCGGCTGCGTGCCCTGGTGGAGGCCGGCGCCGACAGCGTCTACCCCGTGGGCATCCAGGACGACGACGAGCTGCTCGCCGCGGTGACCGGCGCGGTCACCGTACCCGTCAACTCCACGGCCCACCCCGTCAAACACGACCTCGACCGCTTCCGTCGCCTCGGCGTGGGCCGGATCAGCTACGGCCCCCTGCTGCAGTGGGCGCTGACGGACACGGTGAAGGACATGCTCAAGCCGTGGGCGCCGTGAGGAACTGACCGGCCCGTGAACCCCCTGGCGTGACCCTGACGCCACTCGCGTGTTCAGCGCGGATGGTGCAGGTCACGCCAGTCGCGGGGTGACATCCCGTACGCGCGCCTGAACACCTTGCTGAAGTGGGTCGCGTCCACGAAACCCCACCGCCGGCCTGTGGCGGCGATGGTCCGCGACCTGCCGTACGGCCCGGCGAGTTCCCTTCGGCACTCCGCGAGGCGCAGTGCGCGGATGTGGTCGCCGAGGCTGATGCCGGACCGGGCGAGCACGGCGTAGAGGTGTCGTACGGAGATGCCGTGGGCGTCGGCGATGCGGGCCGGCGACAGGTCGCGGTCCGCCAGGTGCTCGCGGATGTACCGGGTGATCCGCAGGCTCAGTGTCGCCTCCATCGGCTCCCGCGCCCGGTCCGTCGCACCCTGCTGGGAGGTCAGGACGGCCCGCAGCAGTTCGACGCTCGGCGTCACGACGGCCTCGGCGCGCGCGCCCTGATGGAGCGCGTCGTCCGTCGCGAGCCGGGAGAAGTAGTCGAAGGCGATACGCGCGACGGGATTGCCGGGCCCCAGGGCGACCGTGCCGGTGTCCCGCAGCAGCCGGTCGGGCAGCGCGAGCGCCGAGCGGGGGAAGCGCAGGAAGTGGTGGTCCACCCCCTCGTCGAAGAGGAGGGTGTACGGAGCGATCGACTCGTAGACGGCGAACTCGCCCGGCCGCAGTACGCATTCGCGGCCCCTCTGCGCCACCAGACTGGCGCCCGAGACCTGAAGTCCGAGGAAGACGGCCGGCTCCTCGTCGTCGCGGCGAGCGAGCCCGGCCGTGCGGTGGATGGTGACCGCGGTCGCCCGCGCCGAACAGATCCGCATCGGGCCGACGGTGCCCAGCCCGATGCGTACGGACATCTCCTCGGCGGGCGGCCCGTGGTCGATGTCGACCGCCACCACGGACTCCCACACCGCGTTCCGGACCACTTCCTCCCGGTCCCCGGGCGGTACGAGGGCCGTGTCCAGCACGGGGCTCACCGTGCTGCCCTCTGTCCGCTACGGAAACCCGGCCGGCCCGGCGCCACCCCGGTCCGTACTCTCATCCGCCCCCCTGACACCCCTGAGACGACGTCGACATCCAGAAGGGTTGCATCAAGCCCGCAGAAATGACGACACGCCGCGCCCGGTCCAACCAGGACGTGTGGTCAGGGAGTTGGCGGCTGTGGCCGATCAGCCGCAGGGAGGTTCACTGCTCCGTCGGCGGCGGCAGCTCGACGGGGTAGGGCTCGGCGAAGTCGGCCGAACGGCTCACCGCCTCCCAGGCGCCCGCCTCGTCCAGCTGGCGGCGGGAGT
The DNA here is from genome assembly GCF_042647945.1 of Streptomyces lusitanus. Lineage (NCBI taxonomy): Bacteria > Bacillati > Actinomycetota > Actinomycetes > Kitasatosporales > Streptomycetaceae > Streptomyces > Streptomyces lusitanus. The sequence continues at coordinate 137,165 of NZ_JBHRWL010000003.1, read as the reverse complement.
AGTCGAGCGCGAGGGTCACGGCGTTCACGCCGAGCAGCAGATGACTCGGGACCTCGCCGCGCCGCACCGTGCGCACGATGATCTCCGCGGCACGCTCCGGATCGCCCGCGCTGCCGGCGGTGCCCTGCCGCACCCGGCGGTTCATGGCGCCCACGGTGGCGTCGTAGGCGTCGGGGACGGGGTGGACGGTCATGGAGGAGCCGGCCCAGTCGGTGGCGAAGCCGCTCGGCTCGACGACCATGAACTGCACCCCGAGCGGCGCAGTCTCCGCCGCCAGCGACCGGGTGAACCCGTCGACGGCGAACTTCGCCGCCTGGTACGAGGCGATGCCCGGGGAGCCGCCGACCCGCCCGCCGACGGAGGAGATCTGCACCACGGTCCCCGCGCCCTGCCGGCGCAGCACCGGCAGCGCCGCCCTGGTCACGTGGTACACACCCCAGAAGTTGGTCTCGAACTGGGCGCGGAAGTCCTCGTCGTCCGCGGTCTCGACCGGCGACACGTTCGCGTACCCGGCGTTGTTCACGACGACGTCGAGGCGCCCGAACCGGTCGACCGCGGCGTCGACGGCCGTGCGGGCCGCATCCGCGCCGGTGACGTCCAGCGGCAGGGCGAGGACCCGCTCCCCGTACTCCTTCAGCTCTTCGGCGAGCGGCTCGGGGCGGCGGGCGGTGGCCACGACGATGTCACCCGCGTCGAGGACGGCGGTGATCAGGGCGCGCCCGAGCCCGCGGGAGGAGCCGGTGACGAACCAGACCCGCTGCTGCGCGCCGCGCTCATTGTCTGCACTTTCACTCATACAGTTAGGGAAACACCGTTCTCCAAATAAAGCAACAGCGTTGCGTTATGTGTTCCTATGATGGCCCTATGACACAGCCAGCCTCCTTCCAGCGGGCCCGCAGCGCGGAAGCCAAGCAAGTACGCGAAGCAGCGATCCTGGAGGCGGCCCGCACACTCGGACGGGAACGCGGCATCCGCGACGTCACCCTCACCGACATCGCCGCCCAGGTGGGGATGCACAAGTCGGCGCTGCTGCGCTACTTCGAGACCAGGGAACAGATCTTTCTCGAACTCACCGCGCAGGGCTGGCGCGAGTGGTCCACCGCGCTCCGCACCCTCCTGCGGGCGCGAGACGCGGCCGACCCCGCCGCTGTCGCAGACGCCTTCGCCACGACCCTGGCCGCACGCCCCGTCTTCTGCGACCTTCTCGCCCAGGCCCCGCTCAACCTCGAACGCAACGTCTCACTCGAAGCCGTACGCGACTTCAAGCTCGTCACCCTCCACGAAGTCGCCCTCATCGGCGCCGAGGTCGACCGCCTCCTCGGCCTCGACGAACAGCAAGCCGTCGACCTGATCTCCACCGCAACCGGCATGGCGGGCGCCCTGTGGCAGATGGCAAGCCCCGGCCCCCGCATCCGCGAGCTGTACGTCACCGACCCCCGGCTCGGTCACGCCGTGGTCGAGGTGGAGCCCCGCCTGCGCCGCATACTCACCGCGTTCCTCACGGGCACGACCGCCTGACGCCTTCCGCGGGCCGACGGGTGGGTGCCCTCGGTGCCGTGAGCTCGTTCGCGCCGGGCCCTTGGACGCTTGGACGGTCGGACAAGGGTGGTGGACGATCAAGCATGGTCCGCCGGGTGACGCCTTCCTAGGGTCGGTGGGGAGCCGGTCGTGGTCACGCCCCTGTGGCGGGCCGCTGCGCAGGACCGCAGTCCGCGTACGGCTTCGATTCCTTGCCGGGGGAGACCTCGGTTGTTCCTGTTTCAAAGGCCGATTCATGACCAACGCAGTACAGGGCGAACCCACCATCCTGCTTGTCCACGGTGCCTGGCATGGCGCCTGGTGCTGGTACAAGCTCGTTCCGGAGCTCACCGCCCGGGGATGGCGCACTCTCACCGTCGACCTGCCGAGTGCGTCGACGGGCAGCAACGAGACAGCGGGGATGTACGACGACGCGCGTGCCATTCGCGCCCAACTGGCAGACGTGGACGGGCCGGTGACCGTCCTCGCGCACTCGTACGGGGGCGTGCCGGTCACAGAAGCCGCCGCTGCGGCTTCCCAGGTGTCACGCATCCTCTATCTCGCCGGCTTCCAGCTGGAGGCGGGCGCTTCCTTGGTCGGCGAGAGCGGAGGAGAGCTGCCGAGCGGCGACACGGGAACCTCGCCGGTTCCCGACGACGCGGCGAAGGCGCTGTTCAACGACATCGCCGCGGAGGAGGCCGACCGGGCTGTGCGGCGGCTGACTCCCCAGAGCGTACGGTCGTTCAGCGAACCGCTCACCGCGGCGGCATGGAAGACGGTGCCCTCCCGCTACATCGTGTGCGAGCACGACGAGATGCTCCCGCCGGCCTACCAGGAGTCGATGGGGAGCCGCGCCGACCGCGTGTACCGCCTGCCTTCCGGCCACTCGCCGTTTCTCTCCATGGCGAGCGAGCTGGCGGAGCTGATCACCGCGGACGCCGACAGCTAGGGACGGGGTGGGTCTCACCTCTCGGCCTTTCTTGACTGCACGTTCCGTAACCCTGTCCGCCTGCTCGCAACACCCTGCGCGTGGGCGCAGCAGGATGGGAATTTTCTTTACCGACCATTCATTCCTGATACTGTACGGTGAAGAGGCAGGTCCCGGAGAGGAGCCTCCGGCCTGCTCAGGGCGCTTGCCCGTCAATGTCGAACATCCCCGGAGTCGTGGCTGTGTCACCCCGGGCAGAAAGGGAGCACGTATGTCCAGCCGCCTGCAGTCAAAGATCGTCATTGTCACCGGGGGTACCTCCGGAATGGGTGAGGCTGCGGTGAGGCGACTCGCCGGCGAGGGGGCGACCGTGGTCATCGGGGCGCGGGACAAGGCGCGCGGTGAGGCGGTCGCGGCGGAGACTTCGGCCGACGGCGGCAAGGCCGTCTTCGTTCCCACGGATGTGACGCGTGAGGAGGACGTCGCGCGCCTGGTGGACTTCACCGTCAGCGAATTCGGCGCCCTGCACGGCGCGTTCAACAATGCCGGCGGGGGAAACAGTCAGGGATCGATCCGTGAGATGGACGCCCCCTTCTGGGAGAGTGTGATCTCCCTGAACCTGACGAGTGTCTTCTACAGCCTCAAGCACGAGATTCCGGCCATCATCGCCAGTGGCGGAGGCTCCATCGTCAACAACGCCTCCGTGGTGGGTGCGGCGGGTGACCCGTCGGCCGTCGCCTACTCGGCCGCCAAGCACGGTGTCGTCGGTCTGACCCGTTCGACGGCGCTGGACGCGGCGAAGGACGGTGTCAGGGTCAACGCCCTCCTCACGGGCCTGGTCAACACGCTGCTCTGGCAGGGCTTCACGGCGAGCGACCCGGAGGCCGCGAACAGCATCCTCAGCCGGCAGCCGACGGGTCGCTCGGCCGACGTCAGCGAGATCGCCGCCTTCACCGCCTTCCTGCTGAGCGACGAGAGCCGGTTCATCAGCGGTGCCGCCCTGGCGATCGACGGCGCGCTCACCGCGGGCTACTGATCACGCTGCCAGCCGGCCCGTTGAATCACGGTCGCGGCCTCGATCACACG